>NZ_LBIA02000001.1:3851349-4495198 GCF_001006325.2 Afipia massiliensis
CTCTTTGAGAACGGCCATCATCCCGAAACCATCATAGCCGCGACCAGCACGCTTGAGCTCGATATGGGCGGCAGCGCTTCGCGCGGCCTGGAGAGCTATTCGGGCTCGGAGAGCGAAGTCGGCCTGAGATGCCACGAGCAATTTTTGCTGTCGGGGCGGCGGCGAAATTTCAGCCACATGACCAAGGCAGCGTGACGGCATCTCATGACATATGCGATGAACCATCCCGCGACCTGGCTGGCGGGCTATATTCCTGATCTTCCAACACCCTTTGACAACGCCGGCGAACTCGACCTTGCGGCCTTTCGGCGGCTCTGTGAACGGCAGATCGCGGCCGGCGCGACCGCACTGGTGGTCGGCGAACTCACAGGCGAGGATTCAACGCTGAGCGATGCGGAGCATTCGGCGCTCACGCGCATTGCTGTTCGCACGTCGCGTGGCCGCGCGGCGGTGATCGCCGGGGCAGGTTCAAACTCCACAAGTGCTGCCATTGAACTCTCTCAACGGGCCGAAGCGGACGGCGCCGATGCCGTCCTGTCTGTGGTGCCGTACTATAACAAGCCGACACAAGCGGGGCTCTACGCACATTTCTGCGCGATCGCCGAAGCCACACGCCTGCCCATTGTCCTGCATGACGTCCCTTCCCGCACGGTTCGCGAATTGTCCGACGACACGGTTGCGCAGCTGTCGCAATCGGCGCAGTTCGTTGGTTTGAGAGACGCAACGGGCGATATTTCCCGCCCGCAGCGGCTGCGGTCATTGATCCGGCCGGAGTTTCGACTGCTGTCAGGCGATGACGCGACCGCGCCAGCTTTTCTGGTGCACGGTGGCGACGGCTGCATATCCGTCACATCGAACCTGATTCCGGATCTGTGCCAGTACCTGTATCGCTGCTGCAAGGAAGACGATCTGCAGACCGCCAGAGCCTTGGCGATCAGGATCGGCCGCCTCACCGCGACGTTGCTGCGCGAGCCTCCATCCGTGTCCATCAAATACGCTCTCAGCCTGTTCGGCCTGATGGCGCCCCATGTCCGCCTGCCGCTTCTAGAGCTCACGGATACTGCCAAGGTCGCGATTGCGGAAGCGATCCGCACCACAGACGAAAGTCCTGCCCCGCATGCCTTGAAGTGCATTGCAACGTCTGATGCGCAGCCCGCCAATGCCGTCCGGTGAACGTCGTGACTGCCGCGTGTCTTCCTATCGACGATCGTTACGACAGGACAATCAGGGCATGGTTGTTGGCGCTGCTGCGGTACGCGATCACGCTGGACGACGAAGACCGGCTTGTAGCGCTGGCTGCAGCCTCCGAGATCGACAAATCGGGCACACGGCAATCCGGTGACTTTCGGTTCTTTCATCGCACCAGCGCTAGGCTTTGCGAAGCGATGGCAAGCCCTAGTCGCGCCAGTACGGACGTCTTGCGCTGTCATCTGGACCGGATGAGCGACCCGCGCATGAAACGAGCGTTCGTCGCCGTTCTCGATCTGGATTTGGGTCAAGCCGTCACCCAGCACGCAGCGAGAGCGCCGCGAGGGCCGGAACGTCCCGATTTGTGGAAGGGCTTGAAATCTAACCCCGTGTGCCAAAGGATGCGTGATGGATAAATACGATATAATTCAATATCTTATTGATTTTCATCCAATTTGAATCTTAGATAGTTCAAGTAATTTATAAGAAGCCCTTGCCTCGTTGCTGCAACGTCCGATCTGCACGCCGCCATCCACCACAAGCGCGGCCCGGCGCGATCATTGACCGGAAATGCCGCCGCTGTAGAACCAGATGCAAATGCTCGCCGGACTTGCGCGTTGGGAACGGCAGCAGCACCGAGAGGTCCGAACCATGAGCAGCCAAGGCCAATACAGCATCGGTCTGGACAAGAACGCCGCCAATTACGTCCCGCTGTCGCCGTTGAGCTTCCTTGTCCGCAGCGCCAGCGTCTATCCGGACCACACCAGCGCCGTCTACGAAGGCCGCAGCTTCACCTGGACGCAGACCTATGAGCGCTGCAAGCGCTTCGCGTCGTTCCTCGCCAAGCGCGGCATCCAGCGCGGCGATACCGTCGCGGCCATGCTGCCGAACATTCCGGCGATGAACGAAGTCCATTTCGCCGTGCCGATGGCCGGCGGCGTGCTCAACGCGCTCAATATCCGGCTGGATGCGGCTTCCATCGCGTTCCAGCTCGACCACGGCGGCGCAAAGATCATTCTGGTCGATCCCGAATTTACCGGCGTGATCTCCGACGCGCTCGATCTCATGAAAGGCCCGAAGCCGCTGATGATCGATGTCGATGACCCAGCGTTTGCCGGTGGCAAGCGGATCGGCGAACTGGAATACGAAGCCGCGGTCGCGTCCGGCGACCCTGAGTTTGCGTGGCTCCAGCCGCAGGACGAATGGGACGCCATTGCACTCGGTTACACGTCGGGCACCACCGGCAATCCCAAGGGTGTCGTGACGCATTATCGCGGCGCGTATCTCAACGCCGTCAGCAACATCCTTGCGGGCAATCTCGGCACGCATCCGATCTATCTCTGGACGCTGCCGATGTTCCATTGCAACGGCTGGTGCTTCCCGTGGACCATCGCGGCATCGGCCGGGATCAATGTCTGCCTGCGCAAGGTCGATCCCACCAGGATTTTCGAACTGATCAAGGCCCACGGCGTGACCCACATGTGCGGCGCGCCGATTGTCTACAACACACTGATCAACGCACCCGGCGCGCCCAAGAAATCGTCAGAGGGCAAGTCCGAGAAGCCGGTCGTGGGACTGATCGCGGGCGCTGCGCCGCCCGTGGCCGTGCTCGAGGGCGCGGAAAACATCGGGATCAAGCTCACCCACGTCTACGGCCTGACCGAGGTTTACGGCCCCGCCTCCGTATGCGCCGAACAGCCCGGCTGGGACGACCTGCCGGCGGACCAGCGCGCGCAGCTCAAGCGCCGTCAGGGCGTGCCCTATCCGCTCCAGGAAGCCGTCACGGTGCTCGATCCCGAAACCATGCAGCCGGTGCCGCGCGATGGCGAAACCATCGGCGAGGTCATGTTCCGCGGCAACATCGTCATGAAGGGCTACCTGAAGAACGAAAAGGCCACCAAGGAAGCGTTCGAAGGCGGCTGGTTTCACACCGGCGATCTCGGCGTGCTCGATGAGTTCGGCTACGTCATCATCAAGGACCGGTCCAAGGACATCATCATCTCGGGCGGCGAGAACATCTCGTCGGTCGAGGTCGAAGACGTTCTGTACAAGCACCCGGCGATTCTCTTTGCCGCCGTTGTCGCCAAGCCGGACCCCAAATGGGGCGAGGTGCCCTGCGCCTTCGTCGAACTGAAAGAGGGCGCGACCGCGACCGAAGCGGAGATTCTGGCTTACTGCAAAAACATCTTGCCGGGATTCAAATCGCCGAAATCCGTGGTGTTCGGCGCGATCCCGAAGACATCGACCGGCAAGATCCAGAAGTTCATGCTGCGTGAACAGGCGAATTCCGCGAAGGCGATTTCGGCCTAGCGCTTATTCGCGAAAGCCGGGACCGGTCTTGCGATCAGAACAAGCGCAAAATAGTTCTCAGGCGTCGATCGCCAGCCGCATGCCGTCGTAGCCCACCTCGATACCCGGCGGCAATTTCGCTTGCAGCACGTCATAGTCGAGGTCGGAATGCAGGTTCGTCAGCACCGCGCGGCGCGGCTTGAACTTCGCGATCCATGAGAGCGCATCGTCAAGGCTGAAGTGGCTCGGATGCGGCGCGTAGCGCAGCGCATCGATGATCCACAGATCGAGATTCTCCAGTGCATGAAAACTCTCGGGCGGAATATCGTGAAGATCCGGTGTGTAGGCAGCATCGCCGATCCGATAACCAAGCGCCGGAATATTTCCGTGCTGGACCAGAAATGCGGTCAAGGCGAGGGAGCCGCCCTTCCCGTCGATAGTCTCGGTTTCTCCGGCCTCAATCGAGCGCTTTTCGAGGATCGCCGGATAGTCGCTGCCGGGCGCCTGCTCAAAGCAGTATGAGAAGCGCAGCAGGATGTCCTTGCCTGTCGACGTGTTGAGATAGACCGGAATCCGCTTGCGCTGATGCAGCACCACGGAGCGCAGATCGTCGATGCCGTGGGTCTGGTCGGCATGCTCATGGGTAAGGAATGTCGCTTCAAGATGATCCACATTGGCGTCGATCAACTGCTCGCGCAGGTCCGGCGACGTATCGATCAGCACCCGCGTCAGACCGGTCGCGCGCCCCTTCTCGGCCAGCAGCGAACAGCGGCGGCGGCGATTTTTTGGATTGTTGGGATCGCACGCGCCCCACCCCAGCGCGGGGCGCGGCACGCCGGCGGACGATCCGGAGCCAAGGATTGTCAGGATCACCGTCATGCAGCTTTTGCGTCCGGTCGCGGCACCTTGTCAAACAGCCGGAAGAAATTTTCCGTGGTCTGCTGCGCGATCTCGTCCTGCGAAACGCCGCGCGTTTCCGCCAGCACCCTGGCGGTCTCGGTCACGAAGGACGGTTCATTGCGCTTGCCGCGGAATTTCCCCGGCGCGAGATATGGCGCGTCGGTCTCGACCATGATCCGGTCTGCCGGCAATTCGGCGGCGATGTCGCGGATCGCCTGCGAATTCTTGAACGTCAGGATGCCGGTGAAAGAAACCGACAGTCCGAGCGAGACAGCCTTCATCGCAAGTTCGCGGCCGCCGGTGTAGCAATGCAGCACAGCCTTGAACGGGCCCTTTGCGATTTCGTCCTCAAGAATCCGGCCGCAGGCTTCATCAGCTTCGCGCGTGTGAATCACCAGCGGCAGGCCGGTCACCCGCGCCGCCGCGATGTGCGCACGAAAGCCCCGCTCCTGCGCCTCCGGCGATCCGTCCTTGTAGAAGTTGTCCAGCCCCGCCTCGCCCAGCGCCACCACCTTCGGATGTTGCGTCAGCGCGATCAGCTCACTCGAGGTGATGCCGTCTTCTTCATCGGCGTTATGCGGATGCGTACCGACCGAACAATAGACGTTCGGAAACCGCGCGGTGATCGCCAGCAACGATTCGATCCGGCGCACGCGCGTCGAGATCGTGACAATACGTCCGACTCCCGCCGCTTCGGCGCGCGCGACAATGGCGTCGAGATCGTCCGCGAAGTCGGGGAAATCGAGGTGGCAATGGCTATCGACAAGCATCAGGCTTAACCCGGCGAATCTTCTTTGGGTTCGACGTAACGCGGAAAAATCGGTGCAGGCGGCGGCAATTGCGTGCCGCCCTTGATCCGCGTCCCGAGTGCCGCGAAGTCGCGCGCGTCCGGTGCGATACCGAGAATATCGAGCAGCTTGGCGCACGCATCCGGCATCGCAGGCTGCGCGAGGATCGCAATCTGCCGCACAACCTCGGCCGTGACATACAGCACCGTTTGCTGACGCGAGGGATCGGTCTTGGCGAGCGCCCACGGTGCCTCTCCCGCGAAGTAGCGGTTGGCTTCCGCCACCACAGCCCAGATCGCATTCAGCGCTTGATGAATCTGCTGCGTGCTCATGGCAGTGCGCGCCTGCTCGAGCATGCCGTCGGACATCGCGAGAATGGCATTGTCGTTGTCGCTGAATGCGCCCGGTACCGGCAGCACGCCCTGATACTGCTTGCCGATCATCGACAGCGAGCGCTGCGCCAGATTGCCGAGATCGTTGGCGAGATCCGCATTGGTGCGCGCGACGATGGCTTCGTGATTGTAGTTGCCGTCCTGACCGAACGGCACTTCGCGGAGGAAAAAGTAGCGAAGCTGATCGACGCCGTACGCATCGGCGAGACTGAACGGATCGACCACGTTGCCGACCGACTTCGACATTTTCTCGCCGCGGTTGAACAGGAAGCCGTGTGCGAACACGCGCTTCTGCACAGGAATACCCGCCGACATCAGGAATGCCGGCCAGTACACCGCGTGAAAGCGGATGATGTCCTTGCCGATGATGTGAACATCCGCCGGCCAGTAATTCCAGTTTGCGTCGCCCTCGTCCGGAAACCCGACGCCGGTGATGTAGTTGGTCAGCGCATCGACCCAGACATACATCACGTGGCCTTCGTCGTCCGGCACCTTCACGCCCCAGTCGAACGTGGTGCGCGAAATCGACAGGTCCTTCAACCCGCTTTTTACGAAGCTGATGACTTCATTCTTGCGGGAGTCCGGGCCGATGAAGTCCGGCTGGTTTTCGTAAAGCGCCAGCAGTTTGTCCTGATAGGCGGAGAGCTTGAAGAAATAGCTCTTCTCCTCGACCCACTCGACCGGCGTTCCCTGTGGGCCGCGCCGAACCTGGTCTTCGCCGACGACGGTTTCGTCCTCGGCGTAATAAGCCTCGTCGCGCACGGAATACCAGCCGGCGTAGCTGTCGAGATAGATGTCGTCGTTCGTCGTCATCCGCTTCCAGATTTCCTGCGTCGCTTGATGATGCACGGACTCCGAGGTGCGGATGAAACGGTCGTAGGAAACATTCAGGCGCTGATCCATCTCCATGAAACGCGCGGCGTTGCGCGTCGCAAGATCCATCGGCGTCATGTTTTCCTTCTGCGCCGTCTGGACCATCTTCTGGCCGTGCTCGTCGGTGCCGGTCAGGAAAAACACATCCTTGCCGTCGAGCCGCTGAAAGCGCGCGAGCGCATCGGTCGCAATCGCTTCATAGGCGTGGCCGATGTGAGGTTCGCCATTCGGATAAGCGATCGCGGTCGTGATGTAGAAAGAATTTTTCGCGCGAGCGCTTGCGGCGCTCTGCGGAGCAGCCGACGCTTTGGGCTTCACTGGTTTTGCCGGTGCTTTCTTTGTCACCTGCTTTGCGGGCTGCGCAGTTTTCGCGGTAACTTTCTCAGCAGGCTTCTTTGTAACGGACTTTTTGATGGCGCTCTTTTTGGCGCCGGTCTTTTTGGCTACGGCCTTCTTGCCGGCACGCTTTGCAGCCGCTTTCTTTGCAACCTTCTTGGCTGTTTTTCCGACGACTTTCTTTGCGGCTTTCTTGACAGCTTTTTTTTCCGCCTTTTTGGTGGCCGCCTTGCGTCCCTTCTTCTTCGAGGAAACCGTCGCGCGCCGGGACGCTACTTTGCCAGCCGGTTTGACTGCTTTCTTTTTCTTCTTCGCGGCGGTTTTCTTGGCTTTGGCCATTACGCTTCCTTAGAATTTCTTACGGCGCCGACGTGTGCGCGATCACTCAAATGGGGTGCTGCCAAACCGCTGCGATTATCCAGTTAGCGAGCCTGCGGGCGGGCCGCGGTGGCTTCGGCGAGCATGCCAAATACCGAGAAAACCAACGGTTTCCGCTCCAGATTGAAGCTTTCCGTGTCGCGCGCGGCACTGTTGATCTTTTCCCATACCTCGGCCAGCCGTGCAAGGCGCGGCAGGTTTGCGCCAACATCAGGCGCATGAAGGTGCCCCGTCAGCCAGCGGTCGATGGTGTCGACAAACGCTTTCAATCCGACACGGTCGTTGAGCGGAAGCGCATCGCCGAGAGCATGAAGTGCGCGCTGATCGAGCTGCGGCAACCGATTGAGGAGTTCAAGCGTACGTTGGTGAAGCCCGAGCGATTGCCCACCGAGCAACGTGAGGGCGCGGGCAACGCTTCCCTCCGCTGCATCTGCCGCCTCAGCCAGCGCCGGATCGCGGCGAGTTAACCCGCCTGCCTCAGCTACAGCCTGAATAACCTCGTCTGTCTCCAGCGGCCGCAACGGCAGCTTCCGGCACCGCGACTGGATGGTGGCGAGCACGCGCGCCGGTGCGTGACTGATCAGCAGGAACAGCGAACGTGCCGGCGGCTCTTCAAGAATCTTCAGCAGCGCGTTGGAGGCGTTGGCGTTGAGTTCATCCACGGTATCGACCACGCAAACGCGCCAGCCCCCGACGGATGCGGCGGTCGAACCGAAAAATCCGATGGTCTCGCGCGACTCGTCCACCGTGATGACGGTGCGCATCGTGCCCTTCTCATTGGCGGTGCGCTCCAGCGTGAGCAACCCGCCGTGACTTCCGTTTGCGACCTGTCGCGCCACAGGATGATCCTGATCGACGTAAAGACTGTCCGCCCCCTGAACGGCTTGCGCAGCAGGATCGGAATGGGCCAGCACAAACCGCGCCATGCGATAGGCCAGAGTCGCCTTTCCGATGCCCTGCGCGCCGCCAATCAGCCACGCGTGCGGAATGCGTCCGCTGCGATAGGCCGTCAGCAACGTCTGCTCGGCGTCACGATGACCGAACAGCGCGGTTGTTTCACGCGGCGCCGGGATAGCTACTTCTGGTTCGGATGACTTCGCGCTCATGCCTTGGTGGTCTCGCGAACCGTGGCCACTGTGAACAGATGATCGCGCAAAGCTTTCCAGACCCGCTCGGCGACGGTCTTGGCATCGGCATCGGCGTCCACCAGCGCGCAGCGCTGCGGATCGCTTTCAGCGATCTTGCGATAGGCGTCGCGCAGCTTCTCGTGAAAGCTCACGCCCTCGCCCTCGAACCGATCCGGCACAGCCGTCCCGCGCCGCTTCAGCGCGCGCTCCATGCCGATTGCGACGGGCACGTCCAGAATGATCGTGAGGTCAGGTTTGAGATTGCCGATGGTGACGCGCTCCATCGCCCGGATCAGCTTCGGATCGACCTTCCCCAATTCGCCCTGATAGACTCGCGTGGAATCCGTGAAGCGGTCGCACAACACCCACGTTCCCTGCGCCAGCGCCGGTTCGATCACCTGACTGACATGATCATCGCGCGCAGCAGCGAACAGCAGGGACTCCGTCTCGGGACCGAACGCCTTCGCCATGCCCGAGAGCAACAGATGCCGGATAATTTCCGCGCCGGCCGAGCCGCCGGGCTCGCGCGTCGTGATCGTCCGCAACTTGGCGGCGTTGAGACGATCCGCCAGCAACTGGATCTGCGTTGATTTGCCGGAGCCCTCGCCGCCTTCAAAGGTAATGAAGCGCCCGCGCGGCGGCTGTTTCGGTTTAACGGTGTCAGCCATATTACAGCTTCTCCGCGCCGGCGCGGAACAGGCCGATGACCAGTTCGCTGGCGCCGTCGATCGCGCGGCGGGTGGTTGAACCTGTCGCGACCGGTTCTGCCGCAACCAGCGGAGCTTCCATCGCGATGTTGCTGCCGCGCCAGACTTTCAACACGCCGATCCGCTGGCCGGGCGCGACCGGCGCACGCACCGGGCCGGTGTAAACGATACGCGCCACCAGCTTGTCGGTTCCGTTTCGCTGCACCATGACCTTGATGGGTTCGGGACTGGCCAGTTTGACCGAACGGTTTTCACCGCCGAACACGCGCGCGAAACCGACAGCTTGGTTCGCGGAGAACAGCGTCCGCGCCTCAAAATTGCGGAACCCCCATTCGAGCAACTTCTTGGCCTCCGTCGCTCGATCGTCGGAATCCGTCAGGCCATTGACGACCACGATCAATCGCAGGCCGTTCTGCACGGCGGAGCCGACCATGCCGTAGCCGCCCTCCTTGGTATGGCCGGTCTTCATACCATCGGCGCCTTCGAGCATTGTCAGCAGCGGGTTGCGGTTCTGCTGGCGGATCTTGTTCCAGGTGAATTCGCGCTCGCCGAACAGCTTGTACTGATCCGGATAGGTCAGAACGATGTGGCGCGCGAGCATTGCCAGTTCGCGCACGGTCATCTTGTTGCCGGGGTCCGGCAGGCCGCTCGAATTCCCAAAGGTCGATTTCGTCAGCCCGAGTTCACGTGCGCGTTTGGTCATCCGTTCGGCGAAGGCGGCTTCGGTGTTCGACAGGCCCTCAGCCAGCGCCATGCAGGAATCGTTGCCGCTCTGGATCACCGCGCCGCGGAGCAGGTCATCGACGCTGACGCGGCTGTTGATTGCCGCGAACATGGTTGAACCGCCTGACGGCGCACCGCCCTTGCGCCAGGTGTTCTCGCTGATCCTGAATTCATCGGTGGGCTTGATCTCACCCTTCTTGAGCGCGCTGAAGACCACCTCGGCCGTCATCAGCTTCATCATGCTGGACGGCGCGCGCAACTCGTCTGCGTTCTTCTCGAACAGGATGCTGCCGGATTTCGCCTCGATCAGGATCGCGGTCGGCGCATCGACCTCGTACCCGTCCTCTTTCTTGGCACCCTGCACGCTGTTGTTGGCGGCATAGGCCATCTCGCCCAGCGCCACGCCGGCCGTCAGGACCGCGGCGACGAGCGGCCAGAACCGCCCAGTCCGACGTCCACGAATCCGGGATGCTGTAAGAATGGCTGCCATGTCGAGATTCCTGAGGATCGCCTTGTAACAGTTGGGCTGATACCAAACAACGTGCGGCTGACCACCCCGGTGTTCACACAGCCTTCAAATTCTTGAAAAAAGGCAGCAAATCGATGTCGTCATCGCGAATGATCTCGGCCAACGGCATCGAGATCAGTGTCACCGAACAAGGCTCAGGACCGCTGGTGCTGCTGTGCCACGGCTGGCCCGAATTGTCGCATTCATGGCGTCATCAGATTCCCGCCATCGCGGCAGCCGGTTTCCATGTCGTCGCTCCCGACATGCGCGGCTTCGGTCGGACCTCGGCCCCTCTGAACGTCGAGGCCTACTCCATCTTCGATCTGGTGGGCGACATGGTGGCGCTGGTCGCAGCGCTGGGTGAAACCAAGGCGATCATCATCGGCCACGATTGGGGCGCGCCGGTCGCATGGCATGCCGCCCTGTTCAGGCCCGATATCTTCACCGCCGTCGGCGGCCTGAGCGTCCCGCCGCCATGGCGAGGGCGCGAGCGGCCGCTGGAGACCCTGGCGAAGAGTGGGGTCAACAACTTCTACTGGCAATATTTCCAGACGCCGGGTGTGGCGGAAGCCGAGTTCGAACGCGACGTCGATTTCACGATGCGTGCGGTCACCTTCGGCGTCGACTCATCACTGTTCCTGAAAGACGGACAGGGTTTTCTGGGCGATCCTGCAAAGGCGCGACCCCGCCCGGCCTGGGTGAGCGAGCAGGATCTGGCACACGTCGTTGAAACCTATTCACGCACCGGGTTTCGAGGCGGCCTGAACTGGTATCGCAACATCGACCGGAACTGGGAGCTGACCGCTCCGTGGCATGGCGCAAAGATCTATCAACCGTCGATCTTCATCGCCGGCGCAAACGATTCCGTGGTCACCGGCATCATCGGCGGAAAGCGGGTCACCGAGATGGATCGTGTGTTGCCTAACCTGCGGCGAAAGCTGCTGATCGAGGGTGCGGGTCACTGGATTCAGCAGGAGCGCCCCGACGAGGTCAACGCGGCGCTGGTGGAATTCCTGAACGGCGTACGGGATTTGCCTGTCGACAGCGACTGGTCTCAGTAGAGACCGCGACCCGACATTAGGTTGTTGTTGCTGGTGCGCGGAGCCGCTGCAAAGGAAGCGACAGGCTTCGTCGCCGACTCCTCGCCCCCCTCCTCAGCGTCAGCCTGAACGATGCGCTCGAAGCGACGTCCGCCCGGCCGTGCGGCGCGTGATGCCGAGACTTCCGACGCGCCGGCTGCCGCAAAATCTTCCTTGGTATGGCCGAGCGTATAGGGACGCCCCGCCGGCAGCGGAACATCTCCCCGCATGACACCGCGCGTCGGCGCGATATCCGGGACAAAGGCATTTGCCGACGCGATCCTGACGCCCGAAGGCGCCGGAGCCGGCTGCCCTGTCCGCAGCGTCGCCATCAACTGGCGGTCGTCCGATCCCTCCAGCGGAGCGCGTCCGACATACTCGACACGCACGCGCCCAACGCCATTCTCGTGGAATTCCAAAAGCTTGGCCGCGGTATTTGAGACATCGATCAAGCGATTGCCGTGGTAAGGACCACGGTCGTTGACACGCACGATCACCGACTTGCCGTTGGCCATATTGGTCACGCGCGCGTAGCTCGGCAGCGGCAGCGTTGGATGGGCAGCAGTGAGCGACGTCATGTCGAACACCTCGCCGTTGGCAGTCAGGCGGCCATGGAAGGCATCGCCATACCAGGAGGCCATGCCCTCGGCGCGATAGTTTGGATCTTCTTCCGGCACATAGGTTTTGCCGGCAACGACATAGGGTTTGCCGACGCGATAGGTGCCACCGCCCTTGGGAACGGCTTCGCCGAAATCGACCACCCTGGGGCTGCTGGACACGCCGTATTTCGGATCGACACGACTGGAGAGTTTGTTGGACGCGCCGCAATTGGCGACCAGCAGGCACACGGCTCCCGCCGCTGCGACACGCAGGCCCGCCTTGCCCGATTCCCTGACGCTAATCCCCATAGAACCCCAAATAGCACTTTTCGCGCCGTCTTGCCTACCGGGCATCGCCGTGGCCGGACGCTCGCACTTCATACGGCGATTACCTTAACCCATTGCTTCCATGCCCGGAACGGCGAGATACGCGAGGTGGTAAACCAGAGATTGATTTTCCTAGCGCTTGCCGCCACCCGTTGCGCAGGCGATCTTCGCGCCCGCGACGGCCTTGGGGCGGTGGAAGCGTCTGAGATCCAACATGGAACGGCTGGTTTTCGGTCCTGCTTATCGGGGCGCTTCTGATCGCCGCAGCGGTTGTCCTGATCCGTCGGGCCGCACGGCGATGGTGGGACTATCTGCTGATCCTGGCGCTGGCCGGATTGCTGTTTCGGCCCCTCTACAACCTCGTCAGCGGTGACGTGTCGCGTTACCTGCCGGCGTTCATCTGGTCGGACGGCAGCGACGGAAAAGACCAGATTATTCTCGCCAGCATCGCGAGCACATTCCTGCTGCCGCTCGTCGTCTCGGCGCTCATCCTGTTGATCGTGAAGTGGATTGTGGCCATCAGCCATTCCTGACCGGCCCGAGAGGGATCGTTCGGCAGGCGCACTTTTTTGCCGCCGATGTTGCCGGGGCGTGACAGGTGGAGCGGTGATTCTAGGTTACAAACGATGCAATTGAATTGTTTCGAACGCAGGACATTTTGATATGAAAAAGTTCCTTCTCGCCACGACAATTCTCGGCGCAGCCATCGCCTCCGCATCCGCCGCTGACATGAGCCGCCCTTACACGAAGGCTCCTATCTATGTCGCGCCAGTCTACAACTGGACCGGATTCTACGTCGGCGCGCACATCGGTGCAGCCTTCGGCGGAAGCGACACGGTCGAACAGGTTCTTCCTGCACCTGCCCTCTTCCCTCTCTCGGCAAGCAGCCGCGACGCCACGTTCCTCGGCGGTGGCCAGATCGGCGCCGACTATCAGTTCGCCCCGAATTGGCTGATCGGTGTCGAAGGCCAGATCAGCGGCCTGGCCAGCAGCGACCGCACCTTCACCAGCACGTTCAGCGGCGGTGTCGTCATCAACGATCGTTCCAGCGACTGGCTCGCTTCTGTGACTGGCCGCCTCGGTTACGTGTCCGGTCCGCTCCTGATCTACGGCAAGGGCGGCGTCGCATTCCGCGATGACAGCGACATCAGCTTCACGGTCGCGAACCTGGCGACTCCGTTCATCATCAACCGCGAGACCACTGGCTGGACCGTCGGCGGCGGCCTGGAATACATGTTCGCTCAGAACTGGTCGGCCAAGATCGAGTACCAGTACTATGATTTCGACCGCACCAACTTCTCGACCGTAGCGGGATCGACCACGCCGGTGGCCTTCAGCTACAAGGAAGACCTGCACACTGTGAAAGTTGGCGTGAACTATCACTTCAACTGGGGCGGCCCGGTCGTCGCCAAGTACTGAGTACTGAAAGCTTCAGTTTCTGCCATTAGAACTTAGGCCCGGCCATGCGCCGTTTTGTGGTTTGCGGCCAGCGGCAAGGCCGAATGGTCATCAGGGCAGCGGTCTTGGAGGCAATCACCTCTTTCGCTACCCCGTTCGCTTTGCTAAGTGCTGGTTTCCAAAGCGCAGGAAGGGTGGCCGAGTGGTTTAAGGCACCGGTCTTGAAAACCGGCGTGCCTGCAAGGGCACCGTGGGTTCGAATCCCACCCCTTCCGCCATGTCAGCGTTTTTCCCGAACTTTTTCAATCGTCTAACGCCGGCACCTGTTTCTAGCCACGGTTCTGCCCACGAGCGAAATGGCGTGTGGTGCGGACGGAGATGGTCGCATGCGCTCTCAATCCTCGCGATGGTCACTATCAATGGGTGACCATCTGGCCGGTACTGAACGGGTGGATCGCGCCGTGACGTGGCTTGACCGGGTGCCGGTCGCCCCCTGCGTGGCGTCATTTAGGTCGCAGCCCTAATGCGAAAAATGGACTCGATTCTCGTTCGGCGCAGGAACTAGAATGGTGAACCCTTGGCAGGGCGGTCACGATGCCCATCAATCAGCGGATTTGTCCGGAGTGTGGAAAGCCTGTGAAACTGATGCTGCCACCCGGCGGCAAAGGTCCGCGCGTTTATCAATGCATCCATTGTGATCGGCCCGACCCGATCAAGTCGCCCCAGGTTAAGAACCTGCTGGATGCGCTCCTGCACGACGAAAAGAAGTAGACCGCCCAGTGAGGCGGCCTCCCCTGTCCCTAACCATTGCGCAATCAGCCGACGCGCAAATTCTCAGCAGATTCTTTGCCGCGGTTTGGCACCACGTCGTAGCTGACCTTTGCGCCCTCGTTGAGGTTAGAAAGTCCCGCCTTTTCAACTGCTGAGATGTGTACGAACACGTCTTTGCCGCCATCGTCAGGCTGAATAAATCCGAAACCTTTAGTCGAGTTGAACCACTTCACGGTACCCATAGCCACGGCTGATATCTCCCAGATTAATCAAGACTGACAGCAAGCCTGAAATAATGATCCGTGACAATAGGAACCTGCCGGCGCGAACCGGCAGGTGCCTGTTCTCCTTTTCGCGCCTGACGCCCTAGGCGATTGCCTCAAGCCGGTACGCTTGGCCCTGGGAGCCTGCCAAACGCAACCCGATTCCACCCTAGCGCAATCAAGCAAGAATGAAGTCGCCAAACGTCAGGGTGTGAAGACCGTGGAGCTTGAAATCGATGGTGCCACCAAACACATCCGCATGCACCAGCGTTGCGTCGGCCGTCTGGGTAATCGCCAGCGAACTGAAATCCAAAGCCAGCCCCTTCATATCGATCTTGTCTTGCCCATCCTGGAAATCGGCAATGACAGCAGGCACCCCGACCTGTGATCGCGCGAATACGAACGTGTCCGCGCCGCCGCCGCCAATCATGAGACCGCCCCCGGCATCGAAATCGAGCCGGTCATTCTCGTTGCCGCCAATGAGGATTGCGCCGGTGTACGAGCGGTAGGTGATGTCATTGGCGATGTTCAGGTCGCCGACAATCACGCTGCCGCCGTTAGGCACGTTGATCACGGGAACGCCGGCCTTGTTGAGGGAGTAATCAGTGTTTCCGAAATCAAATCCGGCGTAGGAACCGCCATTGAAGTTGATGGTTTCAATATTGTGACCCTGGCCATCGAACTGGTTGAGCACCGTGATCGAGTCCGTGCTGCTGTAATTGATAACAAGGTCATTTCCCCCGCTCGCGGCGGATGGATCGTGAGACGCTGAAAACGAAGTCAGCGCGGCTCCCTTGGTGTCGATGATGATGCGGTCGGCGTAAAGACTCGATTGCGGATTTCCGCCGCCCCGATCATCGATGCTGTCCTGCCCATCGCCGACGTTGAAGACGTAAGTTTCGGTCGCATAAATATTCGAGAATGGGCCAGCGTTCGGATCACCAACTCCATAGCTGATGAGCATGTCGTCGCCCTTCCCGCCGACATAGATATCGCTGCCACCCAAGGCATAGGGGTCCACATTTGCCAAGGCATTGCCGCCGGTGATGACATCGTTGCCATCGCCGCCGAACATGAGGTTGCCGAAGCCGACGGCGTTGATGTGATCTACGCCATCGGTGCCGACAAGAATCTGCTTGCTATCGGTGCCGTCCACTCCGTGGTGAAAACTCCAGTTCCAGCCAAATGATGCGGTGCCGTAGATGAATGGAATGGGGTTATCGAACGTGAAGCCGATGTTCACATGATCGTTGTCGGTGTAGTTCAGCAGATCGATGACGGTGTTGCCGTACGTCAGTTGCAGCCCGTCGGCGCCCAGATGTGTGATGTTGAATGCATCGTATGGTGCATAGCTGGGAGAACCGCTGAGCAAAATCGTTCGGGTGCCGCCGTCGGTATAGGCGACGGTGTCGTGGCCATCATTCGCGGTGAACTTGAATGTGTTGTTGCCAGTGCCGCCGTCGAGATAATCGTTACCGCCGCCACCCATGATGACGTCGTCGCCATTGTTGCCATAGATCGACTCGGTGCCGCTCGATCCGACGATCGTGTCGGATCCGCTACCGTCGATAATTGTCAGATACTCGACGTTGAGGATTTGGCCTGGGGTAATGGTGAAATCACTGCTCGTGACGATGGTGAGTGCATCCTGAGCACCATCGCCCAGATCGATTGACGCGAATTGCGCAACTTCGGTGCCGGTCATTTTCAACGACTGATTGCCCGAACCGGTCGTCATCAGCCTTATGGATTGAGCATAATTCGCGCTAACGTAATTGAATGACGTCATGTCGAATTGTGTTGGAGCGGTCGCAAGATCGGCGGAATTGATCGAGCTCGGCAGATACACGTTGACTTCGTTCGTACCGCCTCCAAGATTGAATACGGCCAGCGTGCGGTATTGATCGTAGGACATCAAAACGGTGTTGGAGCTATTGTCACCGAACAGAAATTCAAAGTTCACGATGGTCGCGGGACGCAGATCTACGTAACCTGTTTCGATGGATATGATATCGTAGATATTGCTCTCTCCGGTTCCACCGTCGAAGACGTCACCCGCGCTGATATTGCTGCCGTCGAGCAGTTGAAGCGTATCGGCGCCCGGTCCGGCGTGGATAATGTCATCGCCATCGCCCGGAGTGTAAAGATCGCCCGCAATGTCGCCGACCTGCCCGGCCGTGCCGCCCGTGAACCCGACGAGCGCGCGCGGGGTCGCAACGGCCGTGTCGTTGCCAGATGTGCCGACGAAATGGGCAGAGATGTTTTCAAAAACGAAATCATTGGCGGTCAGCGTGTGCGATCCGTACAGATTGACAACGATGCCGGTAAAACTGTCGGTCACGACGGTCATGTTTCGAGCGGCGTCGTAGACGAACGACAGATTGCTGAACGACGTGATGTTCGGGAGGAGAGAGAAATCGATCGAATCCACGCCGTCCTGAAAATCGGCGATGATATCGGTTGCAGAAGCAGTGCTTGAAGAGGCTAACGAAAATACGAAATGATCGGAGCCGCCGCCGCCGACCATCAGATCGCTCTTGGTGCCGCCGTAAAGCTGATCGTTCTGATCGCCACCAAACATGAGTTTGGCGCCGTCAAAATAATCACCGCGCAGGATGCTGGGCTGGTCTTTTTCCGCGACAAGAACCGTATTTTTAGTGGCGCTCATCGCATAGCGCGACAGCGTGACATTGTCGTCGTGAGACAGGTCGTAAAATCCAAACCCGAGATTGTATCCGGCGAACGACGCGCCGTTGAAATCAATTGTGTCGCCTCCAGCGATGCCGTTATTTGTGAACTGGTTGTTAATCGTGATCTGATCGGAACTGCCGCCGCTGCCATACTTGATAACGAGATTTCCAGTGATGCTCGCCGGATTGTCGTCGTAAAAACTCAGACTCGTGAACGCGGCGCCTGCGGTGTCCAGAACAATAAAGTGCTCGTAATTGGATGTGTCGTTGATCGTGTCGTTGCCGTCGCCCGGCTGGAAAACGTAGGTCACGCCATAGCTGTCGGTTCCATTGAGCGTGTCATCGCCACGCCCGCCGATGAGAAAGTCGGCCGAAGTCGAGTTGACCAGTGTCAGCGTGTCGTTGCCGTCTCCTCCAAAGAAAGCGCCGCTGCCGGATATAATGTCGTTGCCGTCAGTTCCCACGATAAGGGAATTGGTTCCCGATAGCCCGGTCGCGATGCTGTATCCATTGGTATTGAAAAAATTATATGTCGGCAGATAGGACGCGATGTAGTCGATGCCGCCCTGATCGATGATCGTTTCATTTCCGAACGTGAACGTCAGTGTCGAGCCATCTCGCGTCACATCGAATGTCATGTAAGGCGACGTTGACGAAGGGATCGAACTGGAGTTGCCGAGAACCAACGTATCAAACTGATCGGCCGACCCTATAGAGCCAGTATCGGTGACTGTCGTCGTGCCGCCGCTCGTGCCGAAAAATTTGTACGTATCGATACGCCCGCCGCCGTCTATGAAATCGTTGCCGCCGCTGCCGATGAGAATATCGTCTCCGTCTCCGCCGCGGATCGTTTCGGAGTGACTCGATCCGGTAATCGTGGCGCCAATGCTGCCTTGGCCTAGGACGATGCCTTGACCCACAATGGTCACTTTTTCCGCGTTGAGAACGACGCTCTCAGGCATAGAGAAGTTTCGGCCGGTGTGAATCTCAAGCGTGTCATGATTTCCCGCGCCTAGATCGATAAGCGAGAGCGCCGCAAACTGCGCCTGCGACAGAACGAGGTATTTGCTGCCTGAACCCGTTGGATGGAGATTGACCGTTCCCACGCCGGTCAAGGTCGGGAATGGCAGGTTGGAAATGTCGTACTGTGTCGCCGGAACAGCATCCGGATCGCTACCGAAATCAGGCAGATAGAGATCGATCTTGTTTGTGCCGTCGCCGAGATCGATCGCGCCCAATTGCAGGAATTGGTCAAACGTCATTGATACCGTGTTGTCGGCATCGCCACCGGTGAGATTCGTAAAGTTGGAGATGCTGGCGCCACGAAGGTCGACGGCTGTGGTTTCGCCGACGTCGATGGTGTTGGTGCCTGACCCGCCCTGGAATACGTCGCCCGCGCCAACGTTGGTGGAAGAGGTGATCTTGATCGTATCGTCGCCTCGCCCGCCGATCACCGTATCGACGCCATCGCCTGGCAGGAATACGTCGCCGGCGATGTCACGCAATTGGCCGACGGAGCCGCCGGTAAATCCCGTCAGCGTCCCTACCGATGCATTGGCAACGTCGTTGCCTGAGGTGCCAGTGAATGTCGCGGTTTCAGGCGCGCGTGCCGAGGCGGTCGCGGGAGCCGACTCGGTGAGATAGGAATCGATCGCGACGTACGTGAAGTCACCAGGAAAATCTGCGCTCGCCGACACGATATAAAGCGTGTCGGTGGTGAAGACCTGGTTCTCCACCACGGGATGCAGATGCTGTTCGTCGAGATAGACCTGAACGTCGTTGGGGATATGCGTGAGCTTGTAGCTCAGCGAATCCCCGCTGTCCTGATCACTACCAGCCAGCGTCAGCACGGACTCGTCGCCGGATGAGAATGAGAACGTTACAGGCGCCACGGTTGGCAAATGATTGACGGCCACCACGATGTTGAACGTGCTGGCGATGCTTGCGATGCCATCGTTCGCGACGACCTTGACCTGCAAGGTTTCGGCGTTGGGCGGCGAACCCGAGAACGTGCGGGTCGCAATATTGAACGACAGCCAGCCCGGGAGCGGATCGCCGTTTGCGAGTGTGGCCGAATAGGCCAGCGCATCGCCGTCGCCATCGCTGAAGGTGTTGCTGTTGAACTGGTAGGAAAACGGCGCGCCCTGCCCTGTGGCCTGATTTACCAGCGCCTGCGCGACCACCGGTGCATCGTTCACCGGATCGATAACGATCTGGACCGTATCCGTGAACGTCACGGAATTGCTGGTGGCGCCCGTCGTCAACGTCGCGGTATCGGTGACCGACGTGACTGCCGTGATCACGAAGCTGCCGTTGAAATTCTGCGGCGCCTGCAGGATCAGATTGTTGGACGCGAGCGATGCGATCTGCGCCGCATCGGTGATGACCCATTTACCGTTGTCGGCGCCGCCGACCGTGAGCGCGCCAGCTTGCGTGCCGTTGATCATAAAGACCGTACCGGGTTCGAAACCGCTCAGAACAAGTTTCGTGATCTGCTCGGAGCCATCGGTATCGCCGGTTGACAGCTTACCGACCACAATGCCGGCATCTTCTGCACCCGTCCCGTTGAAAGTGAAAACCGGATGATCCGCGATCGGTTTGACATCGATGGTGACGTGGGCGCTTGAGGTCCCGCCCGCGCCATCCGAGATGACGTAATCGAAGCCGGCGATACCGGAGAATCCTGCGGTAGGTGTGAATACCGCGCTCGTTCCATTGAGAGCAACGGCACCACCCACGGCTCCGCTCACCGCCGAAACGAGAAGGCTAGATGCGGAAGAATCGACGTCGGTGTCGTTGGCGCGCAGCGTTGCACTCGTGAGCGTCAGAACGGTGTCTTCATTTACCGTGACCAGATCGTCATGCGCGACCGGCGCGTCGTTGACTGCGTTGATCGCGACACTGAGGGTTTGCGTGACCGGAGCACTTGTATTCGTGACCGTCACGCCATTGACGACGGCGCTGTCCATCGTCGTCGCCGCGATGCTCAGGCTGTAGCTGCCGTTGACGTCTGCAGGCGGCACCAACTGGAGCGCGTGGTCATGAAGCGACGCGATCTCGCTCGCGCTGGTGATGATCCACTGTCCGAACGTGGGGCTTCCCGGCGTGCTGTCGAGCGCACCGACCTGAACACCATCGATCTTAAACACGGTGCCCGCCGGGAAACCGCTGATCGCAACTTTGATCGTTTCGGAAGGATCTGACGTCGAAATATCCAGCGTGCCGAGATTGATCGTGGTGTCTTCTTCTCCTGCCCGCGCTCCGGCGGATGGTGGAAGAAAGATCGGAATATCGGCCACCGGATTCACATCGAGCGTGATGGTGTGAGTCAGCGACAAGTCCGTGTCGACATGCGTGCTGTCGTAGCCGCCGCTGCCGCCGTCGTCCTGCACCTGGAATGTGAACGACGAGATCGAGGAACCACTCATATTGTCGGCCGGCGTGAAAACCAGCTTGCCCGCATTGATATCCGCGAGGGACACAGTCTGGCCGGCCGCCACAGCAACACCGTTCAGCGCCAGTGACCCGCCTGCCTGTGGCACACTGACGATTTTGATGGCCTGGAGAACATCGCTGTTGACGTCGCTGAACGGAAAGTCGTTGGCAGTGAACGTACGCGGAACATCTTCGCTGATAGCAATGCGCGCATCCGCAGACGTCGGCGCATGGTTTGGCGGCAGGATTTCGACTTTCAGCGTATCGGTAAAAGTCTGTGAGGCTGTGTGAACGGTGCCGTCCGAATAAATTGCGCTGTCGGTTATAGTCGCTACGCTCGTGACGTTGAAGCTGCCGACATAATCCGCGGGAAGAGATGCCTTCAAATCCGTTGTCGCAAGCGCGTCGAGCGACGCCTGATCGGTGATGACCCACTTGCCGATGTCGGGACCGCCAAGCACAAGCGCTCCGACCTGCACTCCGTTGAGCTTGAATACGGTGCCCGCAACAAATCCGCTCAATACCAGTTTGGTGACGTGCTCGGAGCCGTCAGTGTCGCCTGTTGAAAGTCTTCCGATAACAATGTCACCGTCGTTCTCAAACCCTACGGCGCCGATCTTGGCGGTTACCACGACATTGTCGACGCCCATGTCCAGGGGAATGGGATAACCGTTCACAACGCCAAACCGGAGAGTGTAAGTCTGGTCGCTGGTGAAGCTGATCAGGCTTCCCGTATCCGTCGCGAAATCATAGTGGTGCCATTGGTCGGCACCAAAATGCCGGAAGCCACCCGAAACGTTGCCGCCCAACAGGTCTGCCGTTGTGCCAATGAACAGATTATCCAGAACAGCATTACTGCTTACGTCGTAGTGGTCCGATACGCCGTTAAGGAGGTCCACCCGCCCAAATTGCGAGTACGGAGTTCGATGAAGCGAGCCATCGACATTGTCGTGAGTCGAATTTCGATTCAGAATAAACATGTCATACGAGATACTTATGCTCTCGATGCCGTACGGAATCTTGAATGACTGCTGGAGAATTGCGTCGTAGGTGGTGGTCTCGGGGTAAGCCAATGCGTATGGGCCGGTGGGAGCACCGGGCAGATGGTAAACATTGGTAACGGGGCCCGCCTGCTTCTGGTATTGCCCCATCGTTGTGTCGAAGAATACGTAGTTGAGATTGCTTGCCCCCAAGGACCAGCCGCTCATACCCGTATCGAATCCGCCATTAACAATCAGACTCACATTGCCGCGGCCGAACGCGAACGTCGCGGTATCCACCACCGGCGCAATATCGATCTCCACCGTCGCAGGCGTCGTGTCGTCGCTGCCGAAATTGTTGACGGCCGCGAACTGGAACGACGCAGAACCATCGAAGTTTGCGGCAGGCTTGAAGTAGACAGTTGTTGCGAAATTGTTGGCGGCATTCCCGCTCGCGGCCACGTTGCCGGTGATCAACTGCGATAATCCGGCGTCCTTGTAGAGCTGACCATGCGATATCGACGTAATGTTGTAGCTGGAGACCGTGCCCGTCGGGTCCGTACCCGACAACACGATGGCGACGCCCGTTGTCTGGTCTTCCGTACCCGCAGCGACCGATGACGGCGCAATCGTCTGCGGCTCGGGCGGCAGGGTAACGTTGAAATGGAACGTGCTGGCAACGGGTGTCGAAAGATCCTCATTGCCGTCTTCGACGGTCACCGAAAATGAGGCTGACGTGTTTGCCGAGCCGTCCTGGGCGAAGGTGACACGACCGGCCGCCACGTCGGCCTGTGTAAACGTCGTCGCTACCGTGCCGTTGACCTTGATCGTGCCGTGCTGAAGGTTCGAAACCAAGAAATTGGACGTTGCGTCGTCGGGATCGCTGGCGTTGAGATCATTCGTCGTCAGCGTGTAAGCCTGGTTTCGTGTCACGCTGGCTGTCAGATCGCCGAGAAGTTTCGGCGCGTCATTGGTACCGGCAATGTTAACGGTGATCGTCGAGGTCGTGCCATCGGTGCCGGCAACATTCAGCGTGTCGGTATAGGTTATGCCCGCGACGAACTCGTTGTGGACGCTGTCGGTCGCATAGCTCCACACGCCATCTGCGCCGAGCGTGAAATGTCCATAGCCGCCGCTTCCTGCGACATTGGTTTGCGCAACGAAAGTCGGCGAGTTGTCGGGATCGACAATAGCGATCGTGCCACCCGTCGTAAGGACCGCGTCGCCTTCATTCAGATTGACGGTCGCCGCCGCTATCACCGCGATGTCATCGGTACCGGCGACGTTGACCGTGATCGACGACGTCGTGCCATCCGCGCTCGTCACGGTGAGCACGTCGGTATAGGTCACCCCTGCCTTGAATTCATTGTGCGCCGAATCCATCGCGTAGGACCACGCGCCATCCACGCCGACCGTGAAATGTCCGTAGCCGCCGCTCCCTGCGACGTCCGTTTGCGCGACAAATGTCGCCGGGCTATCGACGTCCGTAATCGCCAGCGTTCCGCTTGCCGTCTGCATCGCGTCGGTTTCGTTCAGGTTGACGACGGCTGATGTAATCACCGCCGCGTCGTTGACGCCGTTGATCGTTACAGTGAGCGTCTGCGTGTTGGAATCGACCGCGCCGTCGCTGACGTGCACGGTATAGGTAATGGTCAGGACATCGTTTTCTTTGAGGAAATCGAGGGTCGCGGCACCGGGATCATAGGTCCACGTCAGATCTTTCGACCCGCCATCGCTTGTTGCACCATCGATATGAATGTTGCCGGCCAGGCCAAGCCCCGACAGATTGACGCCAGGCGGTAATACAGTCGAACCGTTCAGTTTGATGACGGCGGCGCCTGCGACCGAGGCCGTCAGCGTGTCGCCGACATCCAGGTCGTGAGCCGTCAGGGTTCCGGTAATCGACCCAATGTCCTGTGCCGAGGCGTTCAGCGCTTCGGTCTGGTCCGGCGGCACGGTTACACCCGTAATAACCGGCGCGTCGTTGACCGCCATAACGTTCAGCGTGACGATGGCGCTTGCCGAATTCTGGCCAAAGTGGGCGGTGCCATCGGGATCCTGCACGGTTAAGGTGATCGTGCGCGGCGATGTCGATGGCGCATCGGATGTGTCGGTGTATGTCACCGATTGTAACGCAGTCTGGAAATCCGCAAGCGTCGGTGACTGCCCGGCAATAGCAGTCAGTGTCAGCGTACCGGAGGTCACGTCGAACACACCGTGAATCTTGGTCGTGTCCGTGAACGACAGCACGTCTTCAACTGCGTGATAATTGCCGGTGATCTGGACGGTCGTCTTCGTCAGTGTTGTGCTGTCGATGTCTGCGAGCGTGAGCGACGGAGCGACGAAAACAGTCGTCTGCTCCTGCGCGGTGACCGGGCTGGTTCCGATAATTACGACAGGTGCATCGTTCACCAAGTTGACGTTGAGCGTCACAATCACCGGGTCGGATATCGTGGTGCCATTGGTCGCGTGATAGGTAAACGTATCCGTGCCGCTGAAATCCGCCGCCGGCGTGTAAAGGAACGAGCCGTCTGGATTGAAGGTCAGCGAACCGTGCTGGGGGCCGACATCAACAATCGCAGTCAGCGATGAGCCGTCGCGCGTGGAATCGTTAGCGAGTACGCCGCTCGGCAGAACGGCAAGAATGCCGTCTTCATTCAGCGTATAGGAATCCGCTGACACGTAGGTTTTATGATCGACCGCGCTGACGCCGGCGACAGTTGTCACAGCCGGGTTGCCGGTCGTCGTGTTACCGGTGCTGTCGCTTGCTGGTGGAATGACAATCGTAACCGGAACGACAACCGGTGGCGATGCCGTATCGCTCGGCGTCAGGAGCGGCGTGGTTGGATCGCCAAAGGGCGACGATGAGCCGTGCCTCGTAGTCGATTGCGGCTGTGCATCGGCCAGCATGCCGGAGCCGGCGATACTCTTGAATTTCAGCAAGGCCTCGAGCGCGCTCAACTCGGCCGCAAGATCGGCGGGCGTTTTGCCCTGCAACTGACTGTCGAATTGCGACGGGCCGGTCGGCGTGAGAATGAGCTTGCCGCCTTCGCTGGTCAGCGTCGCAATGACATTGCCGTTCTGGTCGAGGACGGATGCCCTGTGCTCTCCGTCGCCCTGACGGAAGATATACAGCGTCACCTCGCCGTTATTCGAGCCGACATCACCGCCGCCTGCAGTGCCATCGATCTTCATGGTCGCGGCCGGCGTGCCTATCCGCATGTTGCCGAGCTTGGCGATCGCGCCCGAAACAAAACTGAACGAGCCCTGGACGAGATTGAACTCTTCG
The DNA here is from genome assembly GCF_001006325.2 of Afipia massiliensis. Classification (NCBI taxonomy): domain Bacteria; kingdom Pseudomonadati; phylum Pseudomonadota; class Alphaproteobacteria; order Hyphomicrobiales; family Nitrobacteraceae; genus Afipia; species Afipia massiliensis. The sequence goes on from NZ_LBIA02000001.1 coordinate 3,876,390, forward strand.
ATATTGGCGGAGCCGTTCGCGTCATAAGCGAAGTCGGTCAACACCAAACGCGAATCCGGCGTGATCTGAAACACGCTGCCATCCCTGAACAGGATGCCAATCGTTCCGCTGGAATCTGTCTGAACGACGTCGCCCTTCAGCACTACATCGCCGACGTTGAGCACGATGGCAACGCCGTTACGGATCACGGTCGCGTGGCCTTCAAGCTTGGCCACCTGCCCGATGGCTTGTGCGGAGGCCTCTTGCGTCGTTGCGGACGCGTGTTGCCCGGCGGCGCGCGGGCCGGCGAGAGCTGCGATCACATCGCCTGTCAGCGCTGCACCGCTCGGCGATTGAATTGTCGCGGGAGCGCTTGTTTTGAAATAGCCCATAACGACGTGAACGCTGCCGTCGCCACCGATAAGCGTGAGGTCGTCGCCGGTGCGTTTGAAATCAGCGTGGAACAGCAACTGCGCATCAACGATCGCAATGCTGGCGCTTGAGCTGACATCGTCTGTCGGCTGCGAGGTCCACGCCGGAAACGTGTCGCCTCTGCTCTTCAGAAAGGAGGGGATTTCCGCGAAACCAGTATCGTCGCTGCCCAGCATTTCAACCCACCGCCAATTTGCCGTCACGTTCCGTATGGAGCGCGGCGGGACCCAAGCGGGGGGTTCCACTGCAGGTCTAACTTTTGACGAATTGTAGGGAACCAAGCAAGAAAATGTTCCCGATAACCTTAGCTCTCCACCGTCCCCGCTAAGTTCCGTACGAGCTAAGGGAGCGCTCATTGGGCAAGAAATCGGGGAGGCGTCAAAATCGATATATTGAAAATACATAATATTTTCAATATATTATAGGTCGTTCTTGTTGTGAAAATTGACACTAAGAAGGCACGGCCTGAGGTTGGCTTTTCGCCCGTTGCGGACACCGCCGGCGGCATTCATCTGCGGCTTGACGAAAAAGGCCCCGGTTTTCCCGGGGCCTAAGTTCAAACTGGAGTAGGAATTCGACGGTTAGTAAGCGCCGAACCGATAGTTCAGGCCGACCTTGACCGTCTGCACTTCGATATCGCCGCTGCGCAGGAAGCCCGCGGTGCTGACGAAGTAATCTTCGCTGCCGTAACCGGCGTAGAGATACTCAGCCTTCACAGACCAGTTTCGAGCAAAGCCGACTTCCACGCCCGCGCCCACAGAATATCCAACGTGCGTCTTGCTGTCGTTGAAATTGACACCAAGCACGGCGACGTTCACCTCATTGCTTGCGAAGCCGACGCCGCCCTTACCGTAAACCAGCACGTTGTCGAAGGCGTAGCCGATGCGACCCGACACAGAGCCGAAGCCTTCAATCTTGGTCCCGACGGTGAGCAGACCGACCACACCCGCGGTCTGGCCGATGTCGGACCATGCACCTTCAGCCTCGATACCGAAAACCCAAGGCGAGCCGACGCCCTGCCAGTTGTAACCGAGGGTGCCGCCCGCGAAGCCGCCCTTCAGATCCATTCCCTGGCTGTCCGACCAACCGTAACCGCCCATCGCGCCGATATAGAAGCCGGTCCAGTTGTAGGCCGGAGAAACGATTGGCGCCTTTGTATAAGTGCGCGTTGGCAGATCGGCCGCAGAGGCGATCGACGTCGTGGCAAGAAGTCCCAGTGCAATAAGCTTAAGTTTCATTCCCAGTCCCCAAGGTTCCAAATTTACGGTTCCACTGAGCATTGTTTAGTCAAGTGGCTCAAGTGGATGCCCATATTTCAGGCCGATTAACCGGGGTTGAGCTTTTTTGGCAACACTACTGCCGAGAACGCTAGCGGTATCTGGCCACTTATGGGAGCGCTGCCACGCTAGGGCGCCACGAGCGTTCTTGGATCCTGCCTAAAACAGCCGTCCACGTTGGGCACTTCACACGCGCGGTTGAGCGGCCAAAATGGACGGGCTGGGTTCACCCGGACCAAGCGTCTATGCCAGCGCAACCGCCCAATGTGTCGCGGAGTCCTGCGCGCGCGCACGCGCACATTTATGAAAGGACGACCGCCGACCGAAGGTCTTGCAGGCTTGGCAGGCAGATTTCTCAATCACGATCTCTCCCGCTGTCCTTCAGCAACTGCGCCGCGTTGATGAGCCGGTAGATCTTTGGTGATTTCAGCGGGTCCGCGTCGCAATTCGGGCAAAGCAACTGCGTCTTCCCGCCCTTGAGAGCGATCGCCATCTTGTTCCCGCAGTGGGGACAACGACTATGGACCCATTTTCCCATTCCGGAACTCAAGCAACTGGCTGGGACTCTGTCTGTGCAATACCTCACAGATAACCCCGAGCCGCCTGCTTTCTTCCAACTGGTTTTCGTGAAAGCATTCCCTTCCGCAGTTTCAAACACGGGACCGCCGTGAGCTCGCGTACGAATAAAAAGGACGCGCCCAGCAATGCTCGACGCGTCCTTCCTATCTCGCTGAACCAGGCGGAAAGACCGCCATGTCCGAAGCTCTTGCGAGCTTAGCGGGCGGCCCCAGCGAGGTGACAGCGCTTGGAATGAGACACTGGACCACCTCCTTTCGTGTTGACGGAACAATCAATATAGGCCGCCAGACGCCAAAGTGAAGGTGCGCCGCGCAATGTCCCCTGTTTCCGCGCGCTACTCGATAGACCAGCTATCGTAGCAATTGCGCTGGCGATGCAGCGCAATCGGCAAGCATCATGCGCTCATCGTATTCGGGTGTGCCCCGCCGACCTTGTCGAACTTGTGCGCCAGCCACGATGAAAACGTCGCCGGGATGAATCCCACAAGTCCGTAGAGGAAGTAATGCTTGAGGCCCGTCTCGGTGCCCAATGTCCCATAGAGAACGGCTGTTGCCGCAAATGCCACGAGCCCGGTCAACACCATTCGGACGGCCGGACTGATCCGCCGGACGTGCAGGAAAATATCATCGACCGCGCCGATCATCAGAGCCGGAATAATCCCGAACAGGTAATTGTAGGGAAGCGTCACGACCAAAACCTTGAACAGCTTCCTTATGACGTTGTCTCCGTCCCAGTATCCGTCCGGCGTTCCCAGGACGAGCAGGAAGAACCCAGCCACCAGCGGTCCTATGGCTGCGAAGATGATGTATCGCTTCATTTGCTCCCTGCCCGGTTCTTTTCGCGCGAGCCGCGCCCAGCGTGTTCCACATATAAGAAAACGAGAACCGGCCGCGCGCAAGTCGTTAGCCTCTGCCGCCGGTCTCGCCGGCAAAAATATCTACCTCTGCGGGGAACGAAGTGAAAAGCCGACGCGTTATCGAAACAAGAGCCGTCAGCCCGAGAGGGTTGAAAGCTCGAAGAGCCCCGCTCGATGCTCCGGCATAGGGCGGGGCTTTTTCAGGGCGCCAAGATCAGTAAAGCCTACCAACCGAGGCCGATGTCTGGAAACATGCCGCCCGGAACGGCCTGGTCGTCGATGTGGCGCCGGCCCGGACGAGCCTACGCCGAAACGGATTCTCGATAATGACTGGACCATCCGTCCCTGCGAACCGGCCCCGAAGGAAAGCACGATCCGGGAGCGACGGACATCGAACTGCCTGTCAGTTCCTGATTGCGTGAAGGCCTACCGCGCGCCCCTGAGCTTGCAAGACGTCGAGCACGTTGTCTTCACGCCCGCGCTGCAGGCCATGCAAACGGCCATGCATTGCTCGAGATTCTTCGGGTCATAGGTACTGTAAAGCTTCGTTGCGCACGCCAGCGAAGCTTGAGGCTGCTCCGCATTGCCGAGTGACCGCATGACAGCGAAGGCAACAATCAGCAGGCACACAACCGCGGACATCAACAGAATCACGCCGCGGATCATGCCTGACCGCCCGTGTTTTTCCGCCTTGGCCGTGCTGCCAGTGTCGCTGCCGTCACCGGAGGCTCCTCCGGATAACCAACGCGAGGGACCTTTGTCGGTTCCCGGACGGAAGATCCCTGCGTTCAAACCCGCTGCCCGCTAGGTTTTCGCGGCCCCGCCATGGTTAACGAAATCTAAATCGGCGATCCGGGTATTGGCGCTTTGATTCAAATTTTCCGAAACTTTCGCGGGCTATGAATACGCTTCAATCATGGAGCGCAGCCGATGGCCGTTTTCAAAAGAGAATCCCGCAAGCCCCGCCACACGACCCGGCACGATGCGTGGATGCTGCTCGACGGGGGATTTGCAAAACGCAACTGCACCATCCTCGACCTGTCGGCGGGCGGTGCGCGAGTCAAACTCGCAGACCGCGAGCCGCTCGGAAGCAGGCTCAGTCTGGCGCTGACAGGCGATGTGCGAAAAGTCACGCATTGCCGCCTGATCTGGCGCAAGGACACCATCATCGGCGTGGAGTTTGTCGGGCGTAGCTGATGCCACACAAGCCGCGCCCGCGGCTGAACGAATCCGGAGAGGTGGCTGAGTGGCCTAAGGCACCGCGTGCGGTACACGGGCAACCGTGTCGGAGGTTCGAATCCTTCCCCTCTCCGCCATCACGCTTCCCCGCCTAGCTGCGAGCATTTTCGCAGATACCGTCAGCGCTGGCTACGTTTGCTTCTCGGGGCACCCTGCTCAACTGGATAGACGCTGCGGTTCTGCGTCAATCTCCAGTTCGGCGCGCATGTCCCGCTCAGGCCGCCGGTGCTCGCCTGACACTGCGCCATCGACGTGTAGTCGCATTGCTCGATGGTGCCGCTCCACCCCTGAACGTAGGTCATGCAATAGGGATAGTCGATCGCCTGCGCCGGAGCCTGACCCAAGAGGACCAGCCCGGCGAATGCCAGCAAGGTGCGATGCGGATAGTTCATTCAATCCTCGATTCTTGTTTTGCCGCATGAGACACCAAGGCGCTCCCGCGCTCAAGGCGATAGCCAGCCTCCACGATCACAGTTCAGCGAACCGGGCGGGCACCTGGTTTCAGCGTAACTCGCCGCCCTGCGCCGTGCTGAAGCCACCCCAACCCTTTTGCGATGCCGGGTCCTTGCTGACAACCAAATGGAAAACGCCGGGGGAAACGTCATGGCATCGTCCTGGAGCGCCGCCGCCCTCTGTTTTGTTCTTTGCGGATTGATCCCTGTGCCGGATACACTGCTCGCGTGGTGCCTCCGGCCTCAAACCGGCGGACGATGTTCTGGCCCTGCCAAAGTCAGGAGAAGCCGTGAGTGACCCCGAGCAAGACAATCGGAAACGCAACCTGAAAATCGCCGAGAACGAAGCAGCGCGCGAACTCAAAAGTGACGTCCGCCTGACAACCTGGGCGATCGCTGTTGCGGTGGTCGTCGCGCTGATCGTTCTTGCGCTCTTTCTGAGGCGATAAAGTCAGGCTCGCCCCTGCACCCCCGTCTTGGCGGCTATGCGAGCGGCGGCCTGAACCATCCCCGAATGGAGGCTACTTGTCGAAGGTCATGTCCACGCATTTCATGACGTCCGGCCCGACGCCAACGCTGAGGATGATGCATCCCTTGGCGCTGAGCTTGGAGCGGTCGCTGACCCAGATCGCGGACCCGCCGGAGCCGAAGAATGCATTCGTGTTCGGCGGCTCGGTTTCGGTCGCGTCGAATGCGTAGTCCGAATCTCCGGGAAATATGCGGGCCTTCAATTTGCAGGAACCGTCGGTATCGACCTTGAGCACTTCCTTGTTGTCGCGGGTCACGCCGACGCTGACCTGACATCGATAGAATTCGGATGTCCGCGAGTTGAAAATGTAAGCGTAGGACTTGCAGTTGATGTTCTGGAGCTTGCCCGCGTTCAGGCCGCGACCGCAGGCGATCCGCTGGTTGCTGCTGAGCTTGATTTCGTCGGCTGCGCGAGCGTCCGTGACGCCGGAAAAGGTAGTGAGAGCGAGAGCCGGCAAAAGCCCAAAAAAGAATCCGCGAAACTTCTTCATTGATTATCTCCTGTTGCGTATGCCGTATGGCGGCGAAATCATGCCGGGCACCGCACGTCCGGCCCCGACTCTAATGCAGTTTGTACAGATAGGCTATCGGCCAGCCGGTTTCCTCAGCGCGCAAGCGCCTGCGCTCTCAAATGCTCCACGGCGCTCAGCAGGCGGCTTTGGCCCTGCTCTCCGATAGCCGCCTCACGCGCTTCCAGGATGGCGTCACCGAGCTTCGGAAGCGGGAGGTCCCCGTCGCATGTCGGTTTGACCAGGCGGTCGATAATAATATTCCATTGTGCAAGGCCATTCTCGTAGGCGTCGCCGTGCCCGTTGATGAGGTTGGCAGTACGTACAATCGCAATGGTTGCATCGGGCTGTTTCACGAGGCTGCGGTCGACCATGTGAAGCCACCGTTCAACCCACACGCGCTCCAGCTTGAATCGCTCGGAAAACGGTCGCGTGACCCGCAGTGCGGCAAGCCATTTCAGCTTGCGAAGCGAAAATCGGCCCGCAGAACTGAACCGCAGCTTGACCGACCGGTGTGTCAGCCGCGCCAGCCGCAGCCGCCGGAAAATATCCAGCGCGGCGCCCGCTATTGCGGATGGAAGCATCCGGATCACCTCATCCCAGTGAAACCGCTCCACCCGGTCGGTCGACGATGCGTTGGGCTCGGCATTCATACCGCCGGCGGCGGACAGCTTGAGCTGTGCCACGCGGATCGGATCCTCGAAGTGCATCCGGTCCGACAGGAGTTGTGCCAGTTCGGCAAGATTGGGCACGGTAACACCGATCGGACCGATATAGCGGCCGATCCGGTCGAGATAGGCCAGCGCGTAATCGGGATCCTGGTAGTCGATCAGCGAATGAACGGCTTCATTCACGATGGGGACGACGTCGGGCGGCAGGCGCAGCGACAGCCGTGCCAGCGCCGCGCGCGCCACTCGCGGATCGCGGGTCTCCTCGCCGAAGTAGCGCTCTTTGAGCAGCCGGAACGGCGATGGCGGGACTTTGACCCTTATCTTCATGACGAGGCCTGAGCACTGCTTTGGGCGAGTTGGGCCTCAAGCTTTCCGACATTCTGGAACAGGCGCGCGCTGACCAGCCGCAGGAAATAGAATCCGAACTCCGGATTCTGGACGTAAAGCTCCTGCACCTTTGAATAGGTCACGCTGAGCACCAGCCCGCCCTCGAGACATTCGAGTGTCTGGGTCCGCTTGTTGGATGGCGACAGCATTCCGAGTTCACCGACAATGGCGCCGACCGGAAGCTCGATGCCGGATTCAACCAGCCGGTAACGGCCGCTGACGATGTAGTACATTTCCTCGGCCTGTTCGTGCTTGTAGAACAGCACCTCGCCGGTTGCGCACTTTCGCTCTGTCATGAACGGCTTCAGCCACGCCATCGACAGATCGCTGCTGACCGAGCGCTTGACCTCGCGGACCAGCAGCAGCATTTCCCGCAGCCGGTAGATGTTGAGCGGCAGCAGGATCATGTGCAGCACCATCACGGGGTAATGGCGGTGCGCGATCGAGAACGCGATGAACACAACGTTGGTGAGGATACCGAAGATGCGGAGCGGGATCATCGTCCGCATCGTGTAGCCTGCGACCACGAACGCGGACGCGATAAACCCGCCGGCTCCAGAAACGAGACCTGTCATATCCATGGGAATCGACCTGATGCTGAAGGATGTTTGACGCGTATTATGCCGTTCCGCGCCTTGCGGAACAACGGTTGTCGCCTCTGACGCCGCTATTCAGGCGTCAATCTCGATATGGACGCCCACCATGACCGGCGGATGATACCGGCAGCGCAGTGTACTGCGTTGCTCAAAGGTCGATGGACAGGCCTTCCCTGGCGACGATGGTCCCTGCCCGCGCCTTGGCAGCAGCCGCAGCTATGCGATCCATCTCGTCGTCGTCATGCTCTGGATCGTGATGAAACAGGCAGAGCGTCCCGGCGCCCGCCTCATCGGCAAGCTGGACCGCCTGTTGCCAGCTCGAATGCCCCCAGCCGACATGTTCCGGCAATTCCTCGTCCGTATATGTCGTGTCGATAACGACAAGCGCCGCATCCTTTGCGAGAGCGAGCAAGGCCGGATCGATCGAACTCCCGCTCAACTCGGTGTCGGTGATGTAGGCAAAGACACGGCCGCCGAATTCCACACGGTAGCCGGTCGCACCGCCGGGATGATTCAGCGCGGCGGTCTGGACCTTGATTCCGGGCCGCGGAGAGAGCGTCTCGCCGGGTACAAAATCGGTAAACTCGATGGCGCCCTGCGCGGTTCCGATCTCGATCGGAAACAGCGGATAGCTCATCAGCTTCCGCACCGTTTCCTTGATCCCGCCGGCGGGCTGCAGATTTCCCGCCCACAACCGGAGCCGGCTGCCCCTGTCGAACACCGGCGTAAAAAACGGAAGGCCAATGATGTGATCGATGTGCGAGTGGCTCAAAAACAAATCGAGGTCCGTCCGCGCGGCCTCATCGCTCAGCGCGTTGCCGAGCAGACGAAGTCCCGACCCTGCATCGAACACCAGACGATGATCGCCGCACTTCACCTCGACGCATGACGTATTGCCGCCATAGCGCACGGTATTGGGGCCTGGACATGGAATGCTCCCACGAACACCCCAGAACCGCACAGACATTGTGGTCGACATGAAAAAACTCAATGAATCTTACGTAAGGATGGCATGCAGCGGTCATACTCACCAACATGATACCTCGCGGCGGCGATCAAAAAAATGGCTTGCCAGACGGTCATGTGGACGGTAGCGACGGCCTTTCGCCTCATTTACTTGGTTGTCAGGGCAACGACGCCATTCCAGTCGTCCGGCGGCGGAGTTTTGCGGAATGTTTCGATCCGCTCGGAATACAGATCATAGAGCACGCTGAAGCTCTTTGCTTCGTCGGCAATGCGGCCCTTCGCGATTGCGGCGAGAGCGCCGTCCCAATCCCGGCTGCGGTAGCACGCCAGCATTTCGATGCCGAGGTTGCGCTGGCGTTGAAACGGCCCCGATTTGGCAAGATCTTCCCGCCCGACGATCGCATAAATCACCTCGGGCTCTTGCTTGCCCTTCACCGTGATGAAATCGATTTCCAGGATTGCGAACTTGTCCTTTGCCGCCAGCGCCGTCGCTGATCCCGCGATGATCGGCACGCCGTAGGACTTCGACTGCCCCTCAAGCCGCGAGGCCAGGTTCACGCTGTCACCCAGCACCGAATAGTCGAATCGCAGGTTGGACCCCATGTTTCCGACCACGCAGGTCCCGGTATTCAGACCGATGCCGACACGCATTGGAATGAACGGCTTGCCAGCCTCATTTGCCTCGCGCTCACGTTCGACATTCAGCGCCTCGATGCGGTCGATCATGTCGAGCGCTGCATTGCACGCGTTGATCTGATGCTGCTGATCGCTCAGCGGCGCGTTCCAGAACGCCATGATGGCGTCGCCCATGTACTTGTCGATGGTGCCCTTGCGATCGAGAATCGCATTGGTGAGCGGTGTCAGGAACCGGTTCATCAGCGATGTCAGGCCCTGCGGATCCCGCTTGAACTGCTCTGAGATGGCGGTGAAGCCACGTACGTCGCTGAACATGATGGTCATGTCCCGCTCCTCGCCGCCGAGCACGAGCTTTTCCGGCGACTGCGCCAGTTGTTCAACCAACGCCGGCGACAGGTATTGACCGAAGGCCGAACGGATGCGGCGGCGCTGCGCCTGTTCGCGGAAGTAGCTGCTGAACACCAGCACCAGGTAGATCGCGGTGCTCGCGATCAGCGGGAACGTGAAATCGATCAGCAGCCGGTGCTCCGCGAAGAAGTACCAGGACGTCGCCACCATGATGCTGACGATGACGGCGCCGAACAGCAGAAGCATGATGGCGCTGAGGATCGGCGCGAGCCAGATGATGGCGATGCCGAACAGGATCGCGGCCAGCACTTCCGCGCCGACAGCATAATTCGGCTGCGACAGCACCGAGCGGGTCAGCGCGCTCTCCAGCACCTGCGCATGAACTTCGACGCCCGGCATCACCGGATCGAGCGGTGTGGTCTTCACGTCCAGCAATCCGACAGCCGAGGTGCCGATCAGGATCAACTTGCGCGAAATCCGATCGGGACCAACCACACCGTCCAGCACATCGGCTGCCGACACATAACGCGCCGCATCGTGTTTTGCGAAATGCACCCAAAGCTGGCCGTTGCGATCGGTGGGGACTTCAAATCCAGGCACCGCCACGCTCTTCACACCGGCCTCGTCCGACTTGATGAGAATGGTGTCGGACTTGGTGACGATGCGCAGCATCTCGAACGTCAGCGAAGGCATCAATTCGCCCTGCGCCAACATGATCATCGGGACGCGGCGGACAATACCGTCGCGCTCGGTGCGGATCGTGAACAGGCCGCGCCCGGGAGCGGCCTCCTCAAGCACCGGAATATTGCGCAGCAGCCCCGGGAACTGCAGCAGGAACGGCCGCGGATCGCCACCCAGCGTCGCAAGGCCAGTCAGAGGCAGATTCAATTCCGGCTGGGGTACGAATCTCGGCAGGCCGGATTCGCCAAGAATAGACGGCGATTTCCGCAGCACGTCGGCGAGCACCTGATCGTTGCTAGGCAGCGCCCGCAATTTTGCCCGGCTTGCTTCATCCAGATCACGGTACGTATCGGCTGCGATGCCGGGCGAAAGTCGATCCTGCTCCGCGAACACGATATCGAAGGCAATCGCGGCGGCACCGAGATCGGTCAGCCGCTGAACAAGGTCGGCAACGCGCGTGCGCGGCCACGGCCATTGCCCGAACTTGGCGAGGCTTTTCTCGTCGATGTCGATGATGACGACGGGGCGCTGCGTGGTTTCGCGCGGCTTGAGGATTTGATACCCATCGAAGGTGCGGACGCGCAGCTCTTCGAGCGGGATCGGGTCCACAATGCGGACACCGAGCATTGCGATCAGAAGCAAAAGACACAACAGCCGCGCGTAGCCGAACAGCTTCGCATAACGCCTGAGACGCGCGAGAAAACGCACCGCCGATTTCATGACCGCCCGCACCATGCCGCTAGCCGATACCCGTTACTTTTCCCGGAATGCACGCATGAGCTGGTCGCTGAACGGCTTCGCGAGATAGGATATCATGGTGCGCTCGCCGGTCTGCACAAAAGCCTCGACCGGCATGCCGGGCATCAGCCTGACATCCCCGAGCCGCGCCACCTCTTCCGGCGGCAGCGAGACGCGGACAGTATAATAGCTTTGGCCGGTACGCTGGTCGACCGTGGTGTCGGGCGAAATCCGGCTGATGGTCCCGTTCAGTTCAGGCGTGGTGCGCTGATTGAAGGCGGACAGCCGGAGCAATGTCTTCTGGCCGATCCGCAACTGATCGATGTCCTGCGGATTGACCTTGGCTTCGACGGACAGATTGTCGGAGTCCGGTACGATGAGCATGACCGCATCGCCGGCGGTGATGACGCCACCGACGGTGTGGACTGTCGACTGGAGCACCATGCCGTCCTGCGGCGCGCGGATATCGATGCGGCGCAGCTGATCCTCGGCGGTCACCTTGCGTTCGACGAACTCGCCGATCTTGTCGTTGATCTCGCGCATCTCCTTGGAGACTTCGCTGGAAAGATCCTTGTCGATCTGGATGATCTGCAGTTCGATTTCTGTGATCTTGCCCTTGGCTTGCGCCTTCTGGGCGACGAACTGCGCACGATCGCCGTCGAGCCGTGCTGCGTCCCGCTCGAGAACGGTCAGTCGTGAAATCTGCACGAGGTTCTTTGCGTAAAGATCGCGGACGCCGACGAGCTCCTTCTGAATGAGTTCAATCTCGCGCGACTTGGCGTTCTCCTGCGCCTCAAGGCCGCCGATCTCCTCCTTGAGCTGTGCGATACGTTCCTTGAGCTGAGCCTTCTGGTTGACCCGGCCGGATGAGCGCACCTGAAACAGCTTGATCTCGTTGCCGATGAGCGACCGGACATCCGGATTGGCGAACGATTCCATCAGTTCCGGCGGAAAAGTAATGCGGTCTGCGCCATCTTGCTCCGCCAGCAATCTAGCCCGGCGCGCCAACAGTCCGTCCAGACCTTTGGTGACGATAGCAAGGCTTGCCTTGGTCACCGTGTCGTCGAGGCGCACCACGACATCACCGGCCTTGACGCGGTCGCCGTCACGCGCCCTCACCTCGCCGACGACACCGCCGGTCGGGTGCTGCACTTTCTTGACGTTGGAATCGACGACAATGGAGCCCGGCGCGATCAGCGCGCCGGAGATCTGCGCGGTCGAGGCCCAGCCGCCGATGCCGCATGTCAGCAGCGTGACGACGACAAGGCCCACGATCAAATGAAAACGGATCGATCTGCGCGATCCCGGCTGGTCGAGGCTCTTGAAGATGGAGAGGCGCTCCAGCGGTGAAAACAAGGCGGTGAAGATGCGACGCACATTACCTTCGGTTCTGGCGAGGGGCGGCTTGCTCATGGTTGGCCTCCTCCCTTGTCCGACACGATCTTGATGGCGGGTGGGGTCGCGACGGGGCGTTGCAGCACCTGGCCAAGGACAGCCTCCTTGGGTCCGAACGCCTGAACCCGCCCGTCCTTCAAGACCAGAACGAGATCGACGCTCTCGATGCCGATCGGGCGATGGGCGACCACGACAACAACGCCGCCCCGTGCGCGGACCGCAAGGATGGCCTTGTTCAGCGCCACATCGCCTTCGCTGTCGAGGTTGGAGTTCGGCTCATCGAGCACCACGAGGAATGGATTGCCGTAGAGCGCCCGCGCCAGCGCGATGCGCTGGGCCTGTCCGGCCGACAGCACGCTGCCCTGATCGCCGATCTGGGTGTCGTAGCCGTCCTTCATGCCGATGATCAGGTCATGGACGCGCGCTTCCCGGGCGGCAGCGATGATGCTTTCCGGCGACGCATCGTCTTCGAAGCGCGAAATGTTCTGGGCAATGGTGCCGGCAAACAGCTCCACATCCTGCGGCAGGTAGCCGATATGGCGGCCGAGGATTTCCGGCGACCATTGGTCGAGCGCCGCCCCGTCGAGCCGCACCTTGCCGCGCAACGGCTGCCAGACTCCGACCAGCGCCCGCACCAGCGAGGATTTGCCCGATCCGCTGGGCCCGATGACGCCGACGCCCTGACCTGCCTCAAGCGTAAACGTGATGTCCTGCCCCACCACCTTCTGTTCGCCCGGGGGCGCGATGGTGAGCACCTCGACGGAGACCTTGTTGGCCGGGGTTTCCAGCAGCGTCGGAGCGCCCTGCTCCGGCAGCATGCCCAGCAGCCGGTTGAGCCGGTGCCAACTTTGCCGGGCGGCCACGAAACCCTTCCAGTGCGCGATGGCGAGATCGACCGGCGCCAGCGCCCGGGCGCTGAGGATCGACCCGGCGATAATGATACCCGCAGTGGCCTGCTGGTTGATGACCAGATAGGCGCCGACGCCGAGCACGGCGGATTGCAGCATCATGCGCATCACCTTGGCGATGGCGCCTAGCCCGCCCGCGACGTCGCTGGCCCGCTGGTTGCTCGCGAGGTAGTCGCGGTTGGACTCCTCCCATCGCCGGCCGACACGACCGGCCATGCCCATCGCCGCCAGCACCTCCGCATTGCGGCGGCTCGCCAGCGCAAGGTCCTGCCGGCGCATAGCCATGCCCGTGGAGCGCTTCATAGGGTCGTTGGTCAGGTATTCGGTCAGGATGGTCAGTGCGATCAGGAGAATGGCGCCGACCAGCGCGGTCACACCGATCAGGGGATGGAAGGCGAAACAGATCGCGAGATAAAGCGGCAGCCACGGCAGGTCGAACAGCGCGCCCGGCCCCATGCCCGAGAGGAACGACCGGACGTTGTCGAGATCACGCAGCGGCTGCAGGCCCTCGCTGCGATTACCCACGAGCAGCGGCATCCGGACGACAATGTCATAGACGCGGCGGCTGAGCATTTCATCGAGCGCGGACCCGATCCGGATCAGGATGCGGCCGCGGATCACATCGAGGATGCCCTGGACGACGTAGAGACCGCCCGCCAGCACGATCAGCCCCACCAGCGTCGGAATGCTGCGGCTCGGCAGCACCCGGTCGTAGACCTCCAGCATGAAGAACGAGCCGGTCAGGTAGAGTATGTTGATGACGCAGCTCATCACACCGACGCCGACAAACGCGCTGCGGCAGGCGCGCAGCGCCGCGCCCAGCTCGGAACGGGGCGAATGAGCGTGACCTGATGTCTTAGCGGACTGCATCGATACCTGGCTTGCCGGCTGCTGTCAGAACGCCAATCTGCAGTTCATGAATCGTGCGCGGCGACGGGTCCATCATGCCATGACATGGGCGGAGATTGCAGCCGGAAACATGATCGAAGTTAATGTTTCCGCCCCTCCCGCTCATCAGGCGTGGAGGATGAAATCGCTCGCATTCAGGGTGGCAACACCCTTCAGGAGCAGGGTATCCGTGTTGCCGTTGAAATGGAGTAACAAGTCTGCACCACCCGCACCGACATGATCCGCCGAGGACAGCAGCGTCGTCAGCGCGGACGCAGTCATGCCTGAGAGCGCCTTGAGGTCGATCTTGTCGGATCCGACCGAAAAATCCATGATCGTGTCTTGCCCAGAAGCCGGCGCGAACACGAAGTTATCCCGACCCGTCGTCTCGACGAGCGTTTCGTTCGCGCTGGTGCTCGCTATTTCGGTGACGCCGTTAATCGTGAAGTTGATGTCTTTGGACGTACCGTCCTGCGACTGAATCGTGAAAACATCCAAGTGCGTTTGGAAGCCCGTCAGAGCCTGAACGCTCGGGTTTGAGTTCAAAACCGAGTAGACGTATTGACCGTCCGCCTGAAGCGACAAGGTTCCGAGGTTGGTGTGACCAGTTGCATTCACCACGGTCGTGCTGAACGTCGCGGGACTATCGACATCTGAAATCGATAGCGTGCCGGACGTAACGAGATTTCCCGCGAAATCAATGATGCCCTCGCGGACTTCTGCCGTTGGCGGGTTGCCTATGACAGCAGCGTCGTTGGCGCCGTTGACAGTGACCGTTACCGACTTCTGAACCGTATCCGGACCAGACGAAGCATCAAATGTGAACGTCGCCGTCACGAATTGGCCAGCAGCGAGATAGTCGAATGCCGCGCGATCGTAGCCGATCGTGCCGTCTGTCGTGTTGACGGTAAACAGATCTGCCAGCGCGCTGCCGCTCGGCGCGAGCCCCGTCGCTGAATCGAAGAGCAGTGTGCCGGTTACATACGGCACATGAGTATCGCTGACATCGACATCTGCAATCAAAACATGATCGGCGACCGTCACCGTCACAGGTGCTGGCGTCCCGGTATCGCCTTCAACAACGGCAACTGGATCAGTTACCGTCACTGTCGGCGCGTCGTTCACGCCATCGATGGTGACCGTGATGTTCTGAGGAACGGTATCGGGCCCCGACGAGGCATCGAACGTGAACGTGGCCGTCACGGACTCGCCGGCGGCAAGATAATCGAACGCCGCGCGATCGTAGCTGATCGTACCATCCGTCGCGTTGACGGCAAACAGATCAGCCAGCGTGCCGCTGCTCGGCACAAGGCCGGTCGAAGAAGTGAGGGCGAGCGTACCAGCCACATACGGCACATGCACATCGATCGCATCGACGTCTGCAATGGAGACATGATCGGCGACCGTCACCGTCACAGGTCCTGGCGTCCCGGTATCGCCTTCAGCAACGGCAACTGGGTCCGTCACTGTCACCATCGGCGCATCATTGGTGCCGCTGATCGTGACAGTCACCATTTGAGTTGGCGACGTATCGTTGGCAGTAACGCCGCTGCTATCCTTGACCTGGATCGTATAGCTCAGCGTGATCGTCTCGCCAGCGGCGAGATACTGGACGAGACTGTTGTCGAGTGCGAAATTCCAGTTGAACGAATGGGTGCCGGCAGCCAGAGCCGAGGCCGGAACGGTCAGAGCGGTTGCAAGAGCCGTGGCCAGCGCCGTCGAAACGACCGCCCCGGTGGCATCGTTGTTGTAGACAACATGAGCGGTGTGGGTATCCGTCAGATCGCTGTCGGTGAAAGTCACCGAGCCGGTATCTTTCAAAACGCCGCTGTCAGGATTGACGTCTTCCCCGACGACAGCGCTCAAATCGGAATCGATCACGGTGATCACCGGCTGATCGTTCGCAGCGCCGACCTGAACGGTCACCTGTCGGATCGATGAAACCCCGTTGTTGTCGGTGATTGTGACGTCATAGATCAGCGTGAGGGTCTCGCCATCCGCCAGAAAATCAAGCAGATAATCTGGCAGCTTGAACTCCCAGGCTACCGACCCTTGATTGCTGGTATCCGTGCTGTTCTCCGACACCACCGTCTTCATGGCGTTGCCAAGCGCGGCGATGGTAGCCGACGGAATATCGCTATAGAGACCGCCAGACCATGCCACTGAGCCCGGATGAAGTGCCGCACTCGCCAGATGCGTATCTGACAGATCAAGATCGACAAACGCTAACGTTCCCGAGACGACATCCTCGACCAACGAGTTCGTCGTGTTGAGGACCTCTTCCGTCTGATGAGTAAGCTGTGTTCCCGTCGATGTTGCGTCCAACGTGTCGTAAGCAAGCACCGGCGCATCATTCGTGCCGGTGATCGTGATCGTGACGGTTTGCGTCACCGGGACGCCGTTGTCGTCCGTGATCGTGATCGTATAGGTCTGCGTGATCGTCTGGTCTTTGGCCAGCGATTGCAGCGTTGTATTGTTGTCGGCGAGCTTGAAATGCCAGCCGACCGAACCATGATTATTGGTGTCGGCCGTGCTCTCCGAGACCGGATCGATGGTGAACTCACCGATCTCGGTACCCGCGACAAAGCCCGGCAGGCTCGACGCGGTCGATGTGAGCGAGGCCGTCGCCGTATGCACGTCGGTCAGATCGACGTCCTGAAAGGTAATCGTGCCGTTGGTTACGATGTCGCCGGATGTCGTAACGTCGGTGTCTTCCTTCACGTCGCCCGTTGTCGTCGTCGCCGCACCGACCACGATCGTCGGCGCGTCGTTCTCGCCCGTGATCGTGACCGGGATCAGGACGGTGCCGGTATCAGGCCCCGACGTCGCGGTGACCCGGATCATGAAGGTGACCGTTTCGCCGTCGTCCAGGAAGTTGAACTGCTGGCGGTCGAACGAGACGACGCCCGTTGTCTGGTTGATGTGGAGCAGCGGCTTCAGAAAAGCCTCGGTGAGATGGCCGATTGTGCTGACCGCGCTAGTGATGACGGCGCTGCCGGCGACGAACGGAACGCCGATATCGTAAAACGGCGCGTTGCCGATGTCCGGATCGTCGATCCTGACGACATCCATGAACTTGAATGTCTCTGTGGTCGAGACGAACGCCTGATCCGCTGTAACAGCAAGCGCCGAGAACTGCGCCTTGGTATTGTAGAAAATCCTGTTCTGGTAGGTCGTGATCCCGGTCAGCGGATCGGTCACGGCGAAACGCAGCTCGATCTGCGTCAGGAACGTCTGCTTATTGTTGGAGTTGGTCGTGAAAAGAATTTCGGCGAGGTTGTTGCCGCTGCTGTTCGATCCGAACTTGGGCATCTTCGGATTGGAATCATCCGGATTGTAGTTCGGAAAGTAAAGCTGGAAGACCTGCTGGATGATGGCCTTCTCGGCCTGCTGGTCGGCCAGCGTCTTGAGTTGTTCGATCGCGGTCGGAGGCTGACCGATGCCGAGGCTCGACACGAAGGTCACCTGCCCGGCCTGTGACACGGTGCCGATCAACTGACCGGAAATCTTGTCGTACAGGTTGAACGATCCCGTCGTGCCGTCCGGCTCAACGAGCACAGAGAACTTTGTCGGGCCATCATTGGCCGCGATTTCGACAAGCACCGCCGTGCCGCGAATGCCCATCGTGGCCACCGGCGTCTCGACGCGCATGTTGCCGTTCTTGGCGGTCTGGCCGGCGACGAAGGTGACGGTGCCCTGAACAAGGCTCATCAGCGACGAGTTCGACGATCCGTTCGGATCGAAGATCATCTCGTTGAGAACCATGCGCGCGTTCGAGGTCATGCCGAACGCGCTGCCATCAACGAAGGTCATGCCGATCGAGGAATTCGATCCGGTCTGGATCACATCGCCCTTCTGCACGGCGGCGCCGATCTGCAGTTCGACGGAGACGCCGTTCCGGATCACGGATGCGCTGCCGGACATCTTCTGGACGGTACCGATCACCGCGCCTGCGGCAGGTGCAGCTGTTGCCTGGGCATAGTGAACGTGTCCGGTCAATGCATCGACGATATGACCGCCGAGCGTCGCGCCGTCTTTCGTTGACAAGGCGGGTCGCGTTTCACCCTTGAAGTAATTGCCGACGACGAATTTCTGGTTGTTCCCTGAAATGATCAGGTCGCTGCCGATCCGGGTGTAGTCGCCGGAAAACAGCAGATGTGCATCAGGAACGACAACATGGCTGTCGGATGCGTGGTGCTGGACGAAGCCTGGCTTTGAATCGAACGCAAAGCGCTCGCCACCCAGTGATACCGGGGAGTCGTGCGAAAATTCGGAATCAAATGGTCCGGCGAAATTCAAACCCTGCCCGCCCGTATCAAAATTCTATTGTTAAGAAATTGAGAATTCGCAATTCATAGCATCAAAGGCCGCAACCCCATAGAGGATTGAACTAAACGGCATGGCTTACATGCCCCCGTTAAGTACAATTACGGGATCATGACTTGGTCGTTCACGCGTTACTTTCGAAATCTATGAAATAGAACTGATAATTTATGCTGTCCCGCACCATCACCGGTCAATCAACAAGGCATAACCAAGCCTAGAGACCAAACGGCCTGCTGAAGGGCAATTAGCCAAAACTCAATCTATACTTCAAAACTTGTGCGCTAAACTCAAACAAACCAGTCAACTAAACAGGGATTACTGCTGAGACGCGGGATTTAGCATCCGGGCGCCTGCGCGTTAGCTCTATCTACAATTTTAGGCAATGTCGTCAACATTAGTTCCGCATATTTGAATCCAGTTGGCCGATTTGTCCCGTGTTTAAGCCGCCGAAAAGGGGACCCGCCCTACTCCTTGTGACGAAATGATCTGGCCACGAGCACGCATACCTTTGCGAGCCGATGTCCGGACAAGGGGCGTCACATGTCGGCTTTCACCGCAGCGCGCGCGGGCGCGATAGCATTTATCTGTATTTTCAACGTATTGGGCGCTCCCGCGCATGCGGCAGCTTATGCGCTGCGCGAGAGTCCGGCCGGTGCCGAGGAAGCCCCCGCACCTGGCCCTGCCGAGCCTTTCGGGCTTTCAACCTCCGCCCTGACCGAAGGCCCCCTTCGCGCCAAATGGCTGGCAGTCGAGCGCGCCATTGCGGCCGAAACGGACATTATCGCTGGCTGCGCCAGCGACCCGGCACATTGCACGTCCCAGCCGGCGCATCGATTCCTCGAAATCGTCAACGCCGCCGCTGCCCGCGAAGGTCTTGCCCGTCTGGGTGAGATCAATCGCGCGATCAATCTCGCCATCCGGCCGGTCAGTGACCGGGCGCAGTATGGTGTCGAGGACCACTGGTCCTCACCGCTGGCCACGCTGGCGGCGGGAGCCGGTGACTGCGAGGACTATGCAATCGCAAAGCTAGTTGCGCTTCGCGCGGCCGGCGTCGCGGCGGAGGACCTCCGCCTCGTTATCATTCGCGAGAACGCGACCGGCGACGACCACGCCGTGGTCGCAGCACGGTCTGGTGGTCATTGGCGCGTGCTGGATAACCGCACGTTTCTGATGATCCAGGACAACGGGTTCGGCAAATACCGGCCGCTGTTTGCAATCGACGCGGAAGGCGCAAAACGCTTTGAACAGCCGATGTATGCGAATGCTGCACCGGTGACGCAGTCCCGCCCCGCCGAGATCGCAACGCGCGATCCCGTCGTCGATGCCGGCGCAACGGCGGTCGGATCGAACACGGCGACGACTGTTGCGTTCGACAAGTTCTGTATGACGCTTGCACTGTAAGGCAACGCACAAGGTTTGGCCGGATTGACTCCCGGTCCGATCGATTCACCTAGTGGAGTGGATTTGACATTCGCGGCCCACTCAGCCGCAAGTCCGCAACGCGAATGTCAAATCCAAAACTCCACTAGAATCTAATATTTGCTAGTGGTCCTTCGATTCTAACATTCGCAAAGTTGTCTGCCGAAACGGGAGGCGAATGTTAGAATCGGACCACTAGTTTCCATCGCTCAGGTCTTGGCGATGCTCTGGATGGTCGCGACAAACAGCAACGCCGCAAGGGTGACGAGCACCCATCCCGGGTTGTCGCACAGGACCGCTCCTTGAACACAGATCTGGTCGGCTAATGGCCAGCCGCGGTTCCGTGTTGCACCTGCGAGCAGGAAAATACCGCCCGCGCCGGAAATTGCGAGAATGAGCTGACGCATGGATACACTCCTTTCCGCCGCCCATGTTCGGCGCGAAGGAGTGAATCAATGCTTGTTTCGACCGATGAAACATCGGTCCTTCACGCAAAATTCAGCCGGGCTTTCCGATCGCCGCCTGGTCAAACGCCGCTGTAATGGCGGCAAACCTGCCTTCGACCTCGGTGCGCATGTCGGGATGCGTGAAAATGTAGAGTTCGTTGGCACGGATCGCGGCAAGCACGCGCGCCGCCACGTCCGACGGATCCAGTCCGTTCCGGATCAATTCGTCGATCATGGCGACCAGCGCAGCGGTCGGACTTGCCGGGTCGAGCGTTTGCGCCGGGCCGTACTGCTCCGTCCTGTTGCGCCCGCTCTCCCCGATACGGGTGCGGACAAATCCGGGACACAATACGCTGACGCCGATTCCGAACGGCGCCAGTTGCGGCGCGAGCCCTTCCGACATGCCGACCACGGCGAACTTGCTCGCGGTGTACGGACTGAAACCGAGCGCGCTCTGCATTCCGGCCATCGATGCGGTGTTGACGATGTGGCCACCTTCGCCGTGCGCGCGCATGTGCGGCAGAAAAGCCCGGATGCCGTGAACGACGCCCATCAGGTTGACGTCGAGCACCCATCGCCAACTGTCGAGCGCGATATCCTCGATACCGCCGCCCGCGGCAACACCGGCGTTGTTGCAAATTACATGAACGTTTCCGAATGCATCGAACGATGCCTTGGCGGCGCGCTCGACACTGGCCGCATCGGTCACATCGCAGTCAATGCCGCGCACGTCCGGACCGACGTTGTGCAGGCTTTTGACTGCGGCCTCCAATGCGTCGGTCTCGATATCCGCAAGCATGACTTTCATGCCCGCTTCCGCAAAGGCCCGCCCGAGTGCGAATCCGATGCCGCTCGCACCACCCGTCACGAATGCAGTCTTGCCGGCAAGCTCCCGCATGTTTCCCCCCGCGTTTTTCTATCGAAGCCATCATGTCACGATCGGGGGAGCGAAAACCAGCGCGATCGTCGAAGCCGAATTTCGTGTCATTGAAGCCGGCCGCTTCGAGCGGCGTCTTAAAATGGACACGCGCACGCGGCTTAGTTTGTTTTTACGCCTTCGTGCCGGTGGAACTGCCAACACACCGGCCGATTTATCGCGGAAGGGATTTGCCGATGGCGACACGCATACAGCGACTCGCGGAATTTGACGGCAATGGTGAACCGTCACCTGAAGAGGCGGTTCAGGTTCTTTGTGAAGACAAGAGTGGAACCTATCAGTTGCCATTCGCTTGCCGCCGCATCAACGGCGAATGGCGTAACAGCGAATCCGGAAGCCTTGTTGAAGCAATGGTCGTTGGATGGCGGCGGCCCAGAGGGACATGATCCGAAAGATCATGTCCCCGGAAATCTGACGATTACTTTTTCGCCTTTGAGGCGGCGTACCGCGCCTTGGTCTCGGCATTCATCGGATAGAGGCCCGGCAGTTCTGCGCCGTTGTTGACCTCGTTGACGATCCAGCCCTCCATCGCCTCCTGCTCCGGACCTTCGGTCAGGATCAGTTCGAGGAAGGCCTGCGGGATCAGCACCGCGCCGTCCTGATCGGCCACGATGACGTCATCGGGGAACACCGCGACCCCGCCGCATCCGATCGGCTCGCCCCAATTGACGAACGTAAGCCCGGCAACCGACGGCGGAGCTGCCGCGCCATCGCACCACACCGGCAGGCCCGTGCCGAGCACGCCTTCGAGATCGCGCACGACACCATCTGTTACCAGCGCGGTGACGCCGCGCTTGGCCATGCGCGCGCACAGGATGTCGCCGAAAATTCCGGCGTCGGTAATTCCCATCGCATCGACCACGGCGATACAACCCGCCGGCATCGCCTCAATGGCGGTGCGGGTCGAAATCGGCTTGGACCACGATTCCGGCGTCGCGAGATCTTCGCGTGCCGGGACAAACCGCAGGGTGAAGGCCGGACCGACCAGACGCTCCTGCCCCGGACGCAGCGGACGCGACCCGCGCAGCCAGACGTTGCGAAGCCCCTTCTTGAGAAGGATGGTCGTGATGGTGGCGGTCGTGATCTTCTTGAGCGTTGCGACGGCTTCGGGCGAGAGCGACATAGGGGAGACTCCGATGGGGTGGTCATGCCTTGTTGCCAAAGCAGGGCATGGCGTCAAGGCGACAATCGCGTGAGCGGTAATGCCCGCTTATGCGTCGCGATAACACCAACTTATTTGCCATTTGAACGCGAGTGTCGGACAAATGGCGACCGATCCTTCAGATTTCCGGCCCGTCGATGACCGCCTCGCCCCGCATCCTCCCGTCCGGAGATACTGCCCTGACGGTCGAGTTCGGGCGCAGCATCGATCCGGCGATCAACCGGCAGGTTCTGGCGCTTGACCGCAGCGTCGCGAGCGAGGCTGTGACCGGCGTGCTGGAGACGGTTCCGACCTACCGTTCGCTTCTGGTCCACTACGATCCGCTGCTAGTCGGTTACACAGCATTGTCGGAGCAGTTGCTCGCGCTGGCACAGCGACCCGTTCCCCCCGAAACCGGCGTCCGGCGCTGGCGCGTTCCTGTGGTCTATGGCGGCGAGTACGGCATCGATCTCGACGATGTCGCGCGCGCGCATAACATCGCGACGTCGGATGTGATCGCGAAGCATATCGGCAGCGAGTACCGCGTGGCGATGATCGGTTTCACGCCCGGCTTCGCCTATCTGAGCGGCCTCGATCCCGCCATTGCGACGCCGCGCCGCGAAAGTCCAAGGACGTATACGCCGCCCGGCACCATCTCCATCGGCGGCGTGCAGGCCTGCGTGCAATGCCTTGCCGCGCCGAGCGGCTGGCATCTCTTGGGACGAACGCCGGTCCGCACCTTTCATCCGCACCGCGATCCGGTGTTCCTGATGGAGCCCGGCGATGCCGTGACCTTCCATGCCATCGCGGCCAGCGAGTTCGCTTCACTCGATCGCGCGGCTGAGCGCGGCGAGACCGTCGCCGAATTGATCGCGTCATGAGCAAGCTCGTCGTCGTCACAACAGGGCCGGCTACGTCCGTTCAAGACGCCGGGCGCTTCGGCGCGCGACGCTACGGCCTCACCACCAGCGGCGCGATGGATCGAGTCTCGCTGGCAATGGCGAATTGCCTTGCGGGAAATGCGCCGTTCGCCGCCGCCATCGAGGTCGGCCCGTTCGGCGCGTCGTTCACGGCATGCAACGGCGCTGTCCGTGTGGCGCTGTCCGGCGCGGCGCGTGTTGCGGACATCGCGGGATCGCCGTTACTGTTGAATGAAACCGCGCTGATTGCGGAAGGCGAAACGCTCAAGCTCGGCGCTGCGCGCAACGGCATGTTCAACTACCTTGCGATCGAGGGCGGCATCGCCGGTGAACCCGTGTTCGGAAGCCTGTCGGTCAACGCGCGTGCCGATCTCGGCAGCCCCTTCCCGCGGCCGCTGCAGGTTGGCGATACACTCGATGTCGGGACCGCGCAGGTTGCTCCCTGTGAGCGCGCGCTGGACACGTTCGATATGCCGCAAACACCAATTCGCGTTGTGATGGGGCCGCAGGACGACGAGTTCGGCGCGGCATGCGATGTGTTCCTCAACAGCGACTGGCGCATCTCCGCCACCAGCGACCGCATGGGCTATCGGCTCGAGGGCCCGAAGGTCGTTCATCCCGGCGGGCACAACATCGTCTCCGACGGCGCGGTTCATGGCAGTATCCAGGTGCCCGGCAACGGCCAGCCCATCGTGCTGATGGCGGATCATGGCACGACCGGCGGCTATCCAAAGATCGCGACAGTCATCAGCGCCGACCTCGGACGGTTCGCGCAGATGCAATCGGGCGCGATGATCCGCTTCAAGGCGATCAGTGTCGCGGAAGCGCAAGCCGAGGCGCGCAACCTGGCTGAGTTCATGCACGCTCTGCCCGGCCGCATTCACGCGGCTGGCGGATCGAGCCTCAATCTTGTCGAATTACAGAAGGCGAATGTTGCAGGTGTCGCCGTGAATGCTATCGACACCGGCGAACCATAGCGTTTTCAAGCGAAGTGGGAACCGGTTCGCGTCAAGAAAACGCGTTAAAGTAAAACAACTCCCACGAGGCGTACCATGACCATCGATCTCAACAGCGATCTCGGCGAAGGTTTCGGCGCATGGGACATGGGCAATGACGACGCTATGCTGGGCCTCGCCAGCAGCGTCAACGTCGCCTGCGGTTTTCATGCGGGCGATTCCGACATCATGCTCAAGACCGCCAAGCTCGCGAAGGAGCGCGGCGTCAGCATCGGCGCGCATCCCGGTTACCGCGACCTGCACGGCTTCGGACGGCGGCCGGTGCCCGGACTGAAATCGTCCGAGATCGAAACCATGGTCGCCTACCAGATCGGCGCGTTGCAGGCGGTCGCCGCGCTGGCCGGTCACAAGGTCACCCACGTCAAGGCGCACGGCGCGCTCTCGAATGTCGGATGTGTCGACGACATGACGGCACGCGCCATCGCCGCTGCCATCAAGGCCGTCGACCCGAACCTGTACTTCGTGGTGCTGCCGAATACCACGCTGGTCCGCGCCGGCGAAGCCGCAGGACTGAACCTGATCTATGAGGTGTTCGCCGACCGCGCCTATGAGGACGACGCGCAACTGGTGGCGCGCAGCAAGCCCGGATCGGTGCTTCATGACGCCGATCAGATCGCGCAGCGTGTGGTGCGCATGGTGCAGGACAACGCCATCACCGCCGCATCAGGAAAAGTCATCCCTGTGAAGATCGATACCGTCTGCATCCACGGCGACACGCCCGGCGCGGTCGACATCGCGCGCAAGGTGCATGCGGAGCTGGAGCGCAGCGGCATCAGCGTCGCGCCGTTCAGTAAACGATAGATATCCACCCGTCATTGCGAGCGAAGCGAAGCAATCCAGAGCCACAAGAAAGAACTAGATTGCTTCGTCGCAAGTGCTCCTCGCAATGACGGCTTCGCAAAACTTAGCTCACTAGCTAGCCGCGCTAGCTTCCATCGGCTGCTGAACGTCCGTCTGAGCGATCAGACGCTTTAGTTCCGGGATGCATGAACCGCAATTGGTGCCGGCCTTCAGCTTCGCGCCGATCTCGGCGGCGGTGCGTGAGCCTTCCGCAATGGCCCCGCAGATCGCATTGCGTCCGACGCCGAAACACGCGCACACCACGGGGCCATCGTTCGCGACACCATCCGCGGACTTGCCTGACAGCAGCAGCCGCCGCTGCTCGTCACTGATGGTCTCCGCCCCAAACGCCGCCTTCACAGCCTCCCAGTTGGGCGCGTCATCGGCCGGGCCAATGAAGAGGCAGGCCTCCAGTGCGTCACCGGAAAACTGCGCTGCGCGATAGACGCCGTGTGCCGTATCTTCATATTCGGCGACGTGCCCCGCTTCTTCCAGCGATGACAGACAGGTTTTCCAGTTCGCTGTACCGGGATTGCTGGCAAGCAGATAGCCATACCCGCCGGTGACAGCGACACGCGACCACAACACGCCTTTCGGAAGCGCCATCGGCTTGCGTGACAGCACGAACCCGCGCTGTGCGAACGCGACGGCCTCGATGGCGACGGGCGTCGCCTTGTTCTCCGGCTGCCCGGAAAACGGATCGGTGAACGGCGCGACCAATGCACCGACCCGCCCCGATGCGGAATTTTCCTCGCTCCAGTGGATCGGCGCGAACAGCATACCGCGCTGTTGCCGCTCGCTCACCACAACCTTCAGGATGCACTGGCCGAGGTCTGTGGCGAGTCTCGCAAAGCCGCCATCGACGATCTCCGCTTGCGCGGCATCTATGGGGTGAATCTCGACGTAGGGCTCCGGCAGATGCTGACCGAGGCGCGGGCTGAGACCCGTGCGCGTCATGGTGTGCCACTGATCGCGGATGCGCCCTGTGTTCAGGCGCAGCGGCCGAGCCTCGGAGGTCGCGCCGCGCAGCATCGGGACGTCGGGCGCGATGAAGTGTGCCTTGCGATCGGATGTATAGTACGCGCCTTCTGCGAAGAAACGCGGCTGCGGTTCAACCGCGCCCTCGGGCATCGGCCACATGAGAGGCGGCATCTCATCGAAGCCGTCATCTTCGATCGATGCCAGCGCTCCGATATCGAAATCACGGCTGCCGTGATTTTCAAAAGCGGACAGCGCGGCATGTTCGCGGAAAATATCGGCGGCGGAGTTGTAGGCGAACGCCGCGCCGTAACCGAGGCGCTTCGCCACCTCGCTCATGATCCACCAGTCGGATTTGGCCTGTCCCGGCGGCGGCAGGAACGCTCGCTGACGCGAGATACGCCGCTCGGAATTTGTCACCGTGCCGGACTTCTCGCCCCATGCGTGCGCGGGCAAAAGGACATGCGCGCCGGAATTGATGCTGTCGTTGGATTGCACATTCTCGGAGATCACCAGCAGATCGAGCTTGCGCATTGCCGCGCGGACTGCGTTTGCATTCGGCAGCGACACTGCCGGATTTGTGCCCATCACCCACAGCGCCTTGATCTCCCCGCGGCCGATGGCCTGGAACATCTGCACCGCCTTGAGCCCTTCATGGGTGGCGATGTGCGGTGCGTTCCAGAACCGGCGCACGCGGTCGATGTCCGGCGGCGTGAAGCCCATATGCGCCGCGAGCTGATTGGCGAGACCGCCGACCTCGCGCCCGCCCATTGCGTTCGGCTGGCCGGTCAGAGAGAACGGCGACGCCCCCGGCTTGCCGATGCGTCCGGTCGCGAGATGGCAATTGATGATTGCGTTGACCTTGTCGGTGCCCTGCGCCGACTGATTGACGCCTTGTGAATAGAGCGTCACCACGCGTTGCGTTTTCGCGAACATCAGGAAGAACGCCGCGACGTCGGACTCTGATAGGCCCGTCGCCAGGGCGGTTGCGGTCACGCTGCCTGCAATGCTGCGCGCCTTGGCCAAGCCTTCCGCGAAACCGCTTGTATGCTCATCGATATAGGCGTGATCGAGCGCGCCGTTATCCGCGAGATACGTTAGCAGCCCGCTGAACAGCGCCGTGTCGGTGCCGGGCTTGAGGCCGAGAAACAGATCGGCGTCGCCAGATGTCTCGGTCTGCCGCGGATCGATCACCACGATGCGCGCTCCGCGCTTCTGCTTGTTGGCGATCATGCGCTGGAACAGGATCGGATGGCACCAGGCCGCATTCGATCCAACCAGCACCAAGAGATCGGCTTGATCGAGATCCTCGTAACAACCCGGCACCGTATCGGAGCCGAACGCGCGGCGGTGACCCGCGACCGACGAGGACATGCACAGCCGCGAATTGGTATCGACATTCGCCGTGCCGATGAATCCCTTCATCAGCTTGTTGGCGACGTAGTAGTCCTCCGTCAGCAACTGGCCGGACAGATAGAAGCCGACCGAACCCGGACCATGCTTGGCGATAATGTGCTGCAGCCGGTTGGCGACATGATCCAGCGCATCGGTCCAGGCGACCTGCTCGAGCTTGCCGTTCGAGCAGCGGATCATTGGATTCAGCAGCCGTTCGCCCAGGCCCAGCGTCTCGCCGAGCGCCGAACCCTTGGAACAGAGACGTCCGAAATTCGCCGGGTGCTCCGGATCGCCGGCGATTGTCGCGCCGCCCTTGCCGTCAGGCGTGGCGATGACGCCGCAGCCGACGCCGCAATAGGGACAGGTGGTTTTTGTGGGAGCGAGGGATGGATCAGCGTTCGTCATGCGGTTCCCCGCACGACAGAACGCAATTTGTCATTGCGAGGAGCGCAGCGACGAAGCAATCCAGCTTTTCTTTGCCGCTCTGGATTGCTTCGCTTCGCTCGCAATGACGCGAGGAAACAATCCGACGCTAATTCAACCTTCCTTAGAACGGATGATAGGACAGCGTGCCGAACACGACGGCTGCGATCAGCGCGAACGCGCCGTACACGGCGAGCATGTGCACGCGGTTGTCCGGCTCCGCCTGAGCGGAGGCCGCCCGGGCATGGGCCTCTATTCCAGATACAACATCGCGCATCGCCGATCTCCAGTCGATCATCGTATGCGGTATTGAAGCGCTCTAACGCCCGGTTACAAGGCATTGACGCAAAAGACGATAACGTTGCCCCGGCCTGCGCCGGGAGAGAGAATATTCCTCCCGTCAGACCCTGCGGAGAACGAACTGTCTCCGGCAGAATCGGCGATTTGTGCCCTTCTGCCATCAATAGACGTCCTGCTGGTAGCGGCCCTTTTTCTTCAGATCCGCCACAAAGGCGATCGCCTCGTCTGTCGATCGCGCACCGAACTGGGCTGCGATATCCACCAGCGCGCGCTCGACGTCCTTCGCCATCCGCTTGGCATCGCCGCAGACGTAGACGTGAGCGCCATCCGCCAGCCAGTTCCAAAGTTCACGGCCGACCTCACGCATGCGGTCCTGCACGTAGAACTTCTCCGAGCCGTCGCGCGACCATGCCAGCGACAGTCGTGTCAGCACGCCCGAGGTTTTCATCGCGTTCAGTTCGTCCGAATAGAAGAAATCGTACGCGCTGCGCTGATGACCGAAGAACAACCAGTTGCGGCCCGGCGCCTTGGTGGCCTGACGGTCGTGCAGGAATGCACGGAACGGTGCGATTCCGGTACCGGGGCCGATCATGATGATCGGCGTGTTCGGATCCTGCGGCAGGCCGAAGCCGTGGGCCTTCTGCACATAGACGCCGAGCTGTTCGCCGGGATTGATCCGCTCCGCGAGGAACGTCGAGGCAAGGCCCAGCCGCTTACGCTTGCCGATGACATAGCGCACCGCATCGACCGTCAGCGACAGCTTGCCCGGCGTGGCGTTATGCGACGACGAGATCGAGTAGAGACGCGGTTGCAACGGCTCCAATGCCTCAACGAAGGCCTCCGGATGTGGGCGCACGCCGGAAAATTTCTGCAACGCCGCCAGTACGTCGAGATTGGCGGCGTCACCATCCGGATCGTCGCCGGATGCGAGCGCCCGCGCCTTCTCGCGCAGCGCCCCGCCGGTCACGAACGAGATCAACTCAAACAGCGTGTCCGGTGCCGGAGACAGCGAGACGTCGTTGAGCAGCACCTCACGCAACGGCTTGCCATTGACCTCAACCATGTGCGACGCGCCGAGCATCGCGATGATCTGATCCACGAGGCCGAGATCGTTGGCGGCGAACACACCGAATGAATCGCCGACGACATAATCGAGACCGGCCTGCGCGAGATCGAACTCGATATGCCAGGTTTCCTTTTCGGAGCCGGGCTTGTTAACCGGGCGGCGCGACAGGAACGAGGCCATCACAGGGTTGTCGCGCGAACGTCCCGGCTCCGATGCCGGTGCAGCAGCGACAGGTGCAGCGGCAGGTGCATTTGCGGAGGACGATGCCGCGGCAGGCGCTTTCTCAAGCTCCTCGTAGAGTGACTTGAGCATCCGCGCGGTTTCCTTGCCGCCCGGAACACAAAGATTCAACCGCGCCTCGGCCTTGCTGGCGATCACCTCGGAGTAGTCGTGGCAGTTGTAGCCGCACTGGCCGCAATCCTGCTGCGCCATCGCCGCCATCATCTTGCGGCGGATGGGGCGGCCTTCCGCCAGCTTCATCCGGTCGGCGATCGGCATGGTCTGATCGTGCCAGGGCGCTTCGCCATCATCGCCGTCGCCGGCTGCGCCTTTCATCACAGCGTCGCCCTGCTCTGGCGACAGCGGTGTCACCGCGTTGTCGAGCGACACGAGGCCGGCGAAGAAGCCGTTCAGCCAAGAGCGCTGCTCCTGCGAAAACGGCGCGGTGTCCGGGATGATCTCAAGCTGTCCGGGAGGAGTTCTCTGGTTCATCACACAGACTCCATTTCAGTCATGCGCTTGAGGGCGTCGATCTCGGTCCGCTTGGCGAAGGCGATAAACGTTTCATCCTCCGACACGCGATGGGCGACGTAGGCCTTGAGAACACGTTCGACGGTGCGCGGCGCATCTTCCGCCTTCACGTTCTGGAACAGCTCGCGTCCCATGGTGGCGTCGGTGCCGAAGCCGCCGCCGACCAGCAGGTGATAGCCGTCGACGGTGTCACCTTCGTCGTTGATCGGAACACGCGCGCCGATCAGGCCGATGTCGCCGATGTAGTGCTGCGCGCACGAATGATGACATCCGGTGAGATGGATGTTCACCGGCGTCTCAAGCGGCACGCGCTCGTCGCACCAGGCCGCGATCTCTTCCGCATTCTCCTTGGTGTGAGCGGCGGCGAAGCGGCAACCGGTCGCTCCCGTGCAGGCGATCAGTCCTGCGCGGAGCGCCGATGTCGTCGCTGCGAGACCCAGCGCCTCGATGGCGGCGGTAACGGTCGCGACGTTGGCGTCAGCCACGCCGGAAATCAGCAGGTTCTGCCAGACCGTGAGGCGAATATCGCCGTCGCCAAAATCGGCTGCGAGCTTGGCAAGTCCGCGGATCTGCTCCGGCGACAGGCGGCCGAGCTTCAGCGCAACGCCGATCCAGTTCAGGCCAGCCTGCTTTTGCGGATGCACGCCGATATGCGCGAAGCGATCATAGGCCGGGCGCGGCGCAATGGCCTCCGCCGGCACGCGGGCCAGCTTCCGGCCGAGCTTTTCCTCGACGGCCGCGAGAAACTTGTCGAAGCCCCACGAGTCGAGCACGTACTTCAGCCGCGCCTTGTTGCGGTTAGTCCGGTCGCCGTTCTCGATGAAAACGCGCACGATCTTGTCGGCAACGTCGGTTGCTTCCTGCGGCTTGAGGATGACGCCGGTATCGCGGGCGAAATCCTTGTGACCGGTGATGCCGCCCAGCGCCAGCCGGAAGTAAATCCCTGGATCGACCCCAAAGCCTTCGCGCACTTCGACCGCCTGAAGGGCAATGTCGTTGGTCTCCTCGAGCGTGGCGATGCGCCCTGCGCCGTCGAACGCCACGTTGAACTTGCGAGGCAAGCCATACAGCGAGCGGTCGTTGAGAATGTGAAAATGCCAGTCGCGGGCATACCGCCTTGTATCGAGAATTTCCTGCGGATCGATGCCCGCGGTCGATGTGCCGGTGACGTTGCGGATATTGTCCGCGCCGGAACCGCGCGAGCACAGTCCGAGGTCCTGAAGGCCT
Organism: Afipia massiliensis; assembly: GCF_001006325.2. NCBI lineage: Bacteria > Pseudomonadati > Pseudomonadota > Alphaproteobacteria > Hyphomicrobiales > Nitrobacteraceae > Afipia > Afipia massiliensis. The sequence goes on from NZ_LBIA02000001.1 coordinate 3,907,639, forward strand.
TCGATGACGTTGATGGCGTTCTTTGGCTCGATTTCGCGAAGCTGGAGATTGGCGCGCGTTGTCACATGGGCATAGGGCCCGCCGAAATTCTCCGCAATGTCCGCGACGCCCGCGAACTGCCAGTGCTTCAGGATGCCGTTCGGAATGCGAAGACGGCACATGTAGGACGCCTGCGTCGGCGCGACGTAGAAAATCCCGTAATAGCGCCAGCGGAAATTGTCCTGCGGCTTCGGCGCTTCGTTGTTTTCCGCCTGCTTGACCAGTCGCGGATAGGCATCGAACGGATGTTCGTCGCGCTTGAATTTTTCCTGATCGTTGAGTTTGCCGCCCGCGGCGACGGTGCGGTCCTGCGCCTTGAGGTGGATGGCGTCAGGCCCGACCGGTTCGGACTTTGCCGGAGCGTTGGTGCGCGCGACACGTGAGGCAGAGAGGCCCGATACGAATCCTTCGAGATAACGCTTCTGGTCAGGAGAAAAATCGCTGGACATGTCTCATGCGGCCTTCGGTTGTGCGAGCGCGCGGCCAAACATCATGTCGCCGCGGATCGCTTCGATGGACGCCGTTGTCCTGATCAGTTCGAGGTACCAGAGCGCGTCCTGCGTATCGCCGACCAGGACCGCTCCCGTGAGGCGGCCGTCGGCCACCACAAGTTTCTTGTAGGTGCCACGCCGTTCGTCATTGAACACAAGCGTGTCGGTGTCGGTTTCACCGAGAAAATCGCCAGCCGAAAACACGCTGACGCCCGAGACTTTGAGGTTGGTGGAAACAACGCTGCCGGTGTACTGCGCCGAACGCCCCGCAAGGTGATCGGCCAGCACGCGGGCCTGCTCATAGGCGGGCTCGACAAGCCCGTAACACGTTCCGCGATGTTCGGCGCATTCGCCGAGCGCGAACACGTCGGCATGGCCGGTCCGTAACTGGTCATCGACGACGATGCCGCGATTGACCGGCACGCCGGCCTCTTTCGCCAGTGTGACGTTCGGCCGGATACCCGCGGCGAAGACCACGGCGTCGGCAGCAATCGTCCGCCCATCCGAAAGCTCGATGCCCTGCGTCGTATCCTCGCCGATGATCTGCTTGGTGTTGGCGCCAAGCAGAACTTCGATGCCCTTGCTCTCGACCAGCCGCTTCAGCAGCGCCGCCGCCGGCGCATCGAGCTGCCGCTCCATCAGGCGGTCCATCAGATGCAGCAGCGTCACCCTGGAGCCGGCCTTGGCGAGGCCATAGGCCGCTTCAAGGCCGAGCAATCCGCCGCCGACCACCACGACACGCTTCTTCTCACGCGCAAGCTTGAGCAGAAGATCGACGTCGCGGCTGTCCCGGAACGTATGGACGCCCGGCAGGTCCGCGCCGGGCACATTCAGCCGGATCGCCGTCGAGCCGGTCGCGATGACCACTTTCGAGAACGGAACCGCCGCGCCGTTCGCGAGGTGAACCGTGCGCGCGTTCAGGTCGATCGAATTGGCGGCGCAGCCATAGGTCAGCGTCACGCCGCGGTCGCGCCACCAGGATGCCGACCGCAACTCGATGTCCTGCGACGTGGTCTCGCCCGCCAGCACCGACGACAACAGCACCCGATTGTAGGCGAGCCTCGGTTCGTCGCCGATCACGGCGATGGCGTAGCGGCCGAGCGCGCGCTTCGCCATCTCATCGACGAAGCGAGCGGCGGCCATTCCGTTACCGATGATGACAAGAGGTTCGCTCATGCCGCGCTCCTAAGCCGCCTCGACGAACCGATGACGCTCATAAAGGAACTCAAGCACGCGCTGACGGCACTTGAGGTAGATCGGGTTGGCGGCAAGTTCGAGCCGCTTGCGCGGATGCGGCAGCGGCACTTCGAGCACCTCGCCGATCCGTGCGCTCGGACCGTTGGTCATCATCACGATGCGGTTCGAGAGCAGCACGGCTTCGTCAACGTCGTGCGTGATCATCATCACAGTGTTGTTGAGCTTCTGGTGCAGCGCCATCACCGAGTCCTGGAGATGGGCGCGGGTCAGCGCATCGAGCGCGCCGAACGGCTCATCGAGCAGCAGTACTTTCGGCTCCATCGCCAGCGCGCGGGCGATGCCGACGCGCTGCTTCATGCCGCCCGAGATTTCCGAAGGGCGCTTGTCCTTCGCGTGAGTCATCTGCACGAGGTTGAGGTTGTGCATCACCCACTCGTCGCGCTCGGCGCGGCTCTTGGTCTTGCTGAACACCTTGTCGACGCCGAGACGGACGTTGTCATAGACCGTCAGCCACGGCAGCAGGCTGTGGTTCTGGAACACCACGGCGCGATCCGGCCCCGGCGAATTCACCTCGCGGTCCTCGAGCAGCACGCCGCCCTGCGTGGCATTCGTCAGCCCGGCGACGATGTTGAGCAGCGTGGACTTGCCGCAGCCGGAGTGGCCGATGATCGAAACGTAGTCGCCCTTCTCCACGATCAGGTTGATGTCCTTGAGGACCTCGCTCTGCGTCGAGCCGCGGGTGAAGACCTTATCGACGTGGTCAATCTTGAGATAAGCCATTGTCATTCTCCGCTAGTGTCCCGTATCCGACGTTCGCTTCACTCCGCAGCGCCTTCCGAGCGAACGTCGGATACGAAAGGACACTAGCAAGTTATAATTCTAGTGATCCTTTGGTTCTGACATTCGTAAAAGTGCCTGCGCAAGATTGTGATACGAATGTCAGAACAGGATCACTAGCTTGCCTGCGCGCCGCGCGTTGCGATGTTCGCAACGAAGGCCACGATGCGGTCGAGTACAAATCCGACGACGCCGATGTAGGCGAGCGCCACGAAGATGTCGGACAGCCGCGATGAATTCCACGCGTCCCAGATGAAGAAGCCGATGCCGACGCCGCCCGTGAGCATTTCAGCGGCGACGATGGCGAGCCACGACAGGCCGATGCCGATGCGAAGACCTGTGAAGATGTACGGCGCGGCCGACGGGATCATGATCTTCCAGAAGAACTCGAGTTGGTTCAGCCGGACCACGGCGGCGACGTTGCGGTAATCCTGCGGAATGTTGCGGATGCCGACGGCGGTGTTGATGATGATCGGCCAGATCGAGGTGATGAAGATCACGAAGATCGCCGAGGGATTGCTGTCGCGGAACGCCGCCAGCGAAATCGGCAGCCAGGCCAGCGGCGGCACGGTGCGCATCACCTGAAAGATCGGATCGAGACCGCGCATCGCCCAGATCGACTGGCCGATGATCGCGCCGACAAGCACGCCTACGACGCTCGCAAGGCCGAAGCCGACGGCGACGCGCTGCAACGAGGTCATGACGCGCCAGCCGAGACCGATGTCCTGCGGTCCATTGACGAAAAACGGATCTACGATCAGATCCTTGGCGTCGGCCCAGATCCGCGACGGCGACGGCAGCGTCGCGCCCGGCTTCATGCAGAGGATCTGCCAGATGCCGAAGATCAGCACGAGCATGATGAACGGCGGAATGACGCGCGCCGCCAGCGCCCGCAAATTGGGAGACAGCGTATCCGTCACAAAGTTGCGGGATGATTTCGGCAGCGAAACCACGGCGGCGGTCGCCGCCGGTGCCGCTGCGGCGGCTGAAACTGTGCTGGTGGTTTTGGCGAGCGGCATGTTCATGAGATTGCCTCGGTTCTGTTAGGTGCGAGGCCGCCCCTGCGTGGGGCGGCCCGCAGGATCTCAGGCTTCGATACGCTTGATCGACAAACTCTTGAGGTACGCCGACGGATTTTCGGGATCGAAGACCTTGCCGTCGAAGAAGGTTTCCTTGCCGCGCGACGTGCTGGCCGGAATGTCGGCCGCGGCAACGCCGAGCGCCTTCGCCGCCGATTTCCAGATGTCCTCGCGGTTGACCTTGTCGACCAGCGCCTTGACGTCCGTCGTCGGCTCGAACTTGCCCCAGCGGATGTCTTCGGTGACGAACCATGCGTCATGGCTCTTGAACGGGTAGGACGCATGGTCCTGCCAGAACTTCATGAACTGCTTGGTGCCCTTCTCGACGCGGCCGTTGCCGTAGTTAATGTCGCCGTTGGCGCGGCCGATGATGTCGGCGACCGGCACGTTGAACCACTGACGGCGTCCGACGATCTCGGACATCTCGGCGCGGTTCGCGGGCTTGTCGCACCACTGCTGCGCTTCCATCACGGCCATCAGGATGGCTTGCGTCGCCTTGGGATATTTGTCGGCATATTCGGCGCGGATACCGAGCGCCTTCTCCGGATGCTTCGCCCAGATTTCGCCGGTCGAGCACGCCGAGAAGCCGATCCCCTGATTGACGAGTTGTTCGCCCCACGGCTCGCCGACGCAGAACGCGTCCATGTTGCCGACCTTCATGTTAGCCACCATCTGCGGCGGCGGAACGACGATGGTCGAGACGTCCTTGTCGGGGTCGATGCCGCCGGCTGCCAGCCAGTAGCGAATCCAGAGGTCATGCGTGCCGCCCGGGAAGGTCATCGCGACCTTCACTTCCTTGCCTTCAGCCCTCTTCTTGGCGAATGCTTCCTTCAGTGCGGACGCATCCGCCGTGACCTTGAGATTCTTGTAGTCGTTGGAAACCGAGATGGCCTGCGCATCGAGATTGAGGCGCGACAGGATGTACATCGGCGTCGGCACGTTGTTCTGCGTCACCTTGCCGGCCGAGATCAGGTAAGGCATCGGCGTCAGGATGTGCGCGCCATCGATGCCGTTCTTCTCGCCGCCTAGCACGAGGTTGTCGCGCGTCGCGCCCCACGAGGCCTGCTTGTTGACCTCGACGTCCGGCACGCCGTGCTTGGCAAACAGCCCCTTCTCTTTCGCGATCACCAGCGGCGACGCATCCATCAGAGCGATGTACCCGAAGATTGCCTTGGTCACTTCCGGTCCGGCGGTCTGCGCGAACGCACCACCGGGGAAATTCAGCCGCGCGGCGGCCAGCAGGGCCGCTGTTCCAGCACCCGCCTTGAGCAATGCGCGGCGGCTCATCTTGCGGTTGATCGTCATTTCCCCTTTGCCCTCTTTGGTGGTCCTGGTCATCGTGTCTGGTGTCCTTTCGACGGTGTCGTTGTCCGGTTGCCGTTGTCAGTCGCCGTTCTCAGTCGCTTGGCTCAGTTCCCCGTCGTCCAAACAAAAAGCCGCCCCCGAGGTGCGCGGGATGCGTGCTCCTCGAGACAGCGGCGGTGCTGCTTGGTCCATCGGTGGACCCGTAGGCCTTCGTCGCGGCCTGCAGCTAACTATTCAAGGATCGTGCCAGTCGCGTGCAGCGCAGCAAATCCATGTTTTTCAGGGGTTTGAGGCGATGCCTTAATATGAAGCAGGCCGCCGGTGCGGCCTCTCCAAATGGCAAATGCCCACATTTTGCGCGGCGCACAAAAATTGGGCAGACGTAATTCGCAGGTATCGTGGTCAGGAAAAACGGCGTCCGATCGTCACGGATCCGAGGTGCGCGGCGATGTCATTGGCATCGAACCGCGCGCCGTCGAAGGCCCCCACGCCATCCGTCACGGCGTGCGCAGACCCGGCCGATGCGCCGAGGGCGGCGTCATACAAATCGGGCCGGAACACCTTCTTGGCCCGCTCCAGAGCTTCCGGCGAATAGGCAACCTGCCCCCATCGGACCATCTGGGCATAAAGCCATGCCGCCTGCACGGGATCGGGCCGGGCCGCCCCTTCGCGTCCGACCAGCAGATAGCGCTCGCTTTGCCGCATCGTACCGTCCGGGGAGATTTTCATGCGGCCGTCGAGCGTCCGCCGGATCACCTCGGGATTGACGTCGATCCGGTCCGGCATTGCGAGAATGCGCGCGACCTCCTCCCGGTTGTCCGGGCTCTCGATGAAATTCGCGGCCTGACCATGGGCGCGGGTGAGCCTTGCGAGAACGTCCGGGTTCTCCAGCGCCCACTTCTCGCGGACCGCCAGCACCTTTTCCGCTGCTCTCTCCAGAATGTCCGACACGAAATGCAGGATGTGCCCGACGCCGAGATCGACCGCGACCGAATTCCACGGTGCGCCGACGCAGAAGGCATCGACATGGCCGCTGGCGAGACTGTCCACCATGAAAGGCGGCGGCAGCACCACCAGCCGCACATCCTCATCCGGATCGACGCCGCCGGCCGCCATCCAGAACCGGAGTTGATAGTTGTGGGTTGAGAACGGAAACGTCATGCCGAAGGTCAGCGGTTCGCCGCCGGCCTTGCGACGGGCCGTAACCACGCGCGCCAGCGCCTTCGCGGTCACCATCGGATCGAGCGGATCGCCGTCCGCCTCGCCCATGATCGCCGCATACAGCGCAGGCGATACCGTGATCGCATTGCCGTTCAGGCCGAGATTAAAGGGCGCAACGATTGGCACCTTGACCTGCGACAGGCCGAGCGTCGATGCGATGGCAACCGGCGCCAGCAGATGCGCGGCATCGAACAGGCCGATATTGAGCTTGTCGCGGACGTTCGACCACGACACCTCGCGCACCAGCGTCACGTCGAGGCCTTCAGCGGCGGTGAAGCCCTTGTCGACGGCGACAATCAGCGCTGCGGCATCGACAAGCGGAATGAAACCGATCGTGAGCGGTCTACTGGTCATTTCAACATCTCCGCCGCGGTGATGATCGATTGGGCGATTTCGCCGATCTTCTTTTTCTCGCGCATGGCGGTCGAGCGGATCAGCACGTAGGCCTCCTCCTCGGAGAGGCCCTTCAGCTTCATCAGCACGCCCTTGGCGCGATCGAGAATCTTGCGGTCCTCGAGCGCCGATTTGGTGCGGTCCAGTTCGTCCTGCAACTTGGCGAAGGCGTTGAAGCGCGAAATGCACAGATCGAGGATCGGCTTGATCCGCTCCTTCTTCAGGCCATCGACGATATAGGCCGACACCCCCGCCTCGACCGACTGCTGGATCGATGCGGCGTCGCTCTGGTCCACGAACATGGCGATCGGCCGCCGCACGGCACGACTGACCTGGAACATCTGTTCCAGAACGTCGCGGCTGGGGTTTTCGAGGTCGATCAGGATGACGTCAGGATCGAGCGCATAGATTCGCGCCAGGAGATTGTGCATCTCCGGAATGTGCTCGACACTGGTAAAGCCCGCGTCCCGCAACCCTTCCTTCAGGATTGCCGCGCGGATCGGGCTTTCGTCGACAATGACGATCTTAAACGACGAATCCGCAGCCATTCACACCCACATTCCGGCAAAACAACCCTAGCACGCGTCAGCGATTGGCTTAAAGCCTTGTATTTATAGGTAATCAGGGATAGCTCCTGCGTTCTCCCAGCAGGTCGGAAGCAATGGAACAGGGCGTCGCCCCAAAAGTCAGTTTTGTGTCGCTTGGATGCCCCAAGGCCTTGGTGGATTCCGAGCGGATCATCACGCGCCTGCGCGCTGAAGGCTACGAGCTCGCGCGCAAGCATGACGGCGCGGATCTGGTGATCGTCAACACCTGCGGGTTCCTCGACAGCGCCAAGCAGGAATCGCTTGGCGCCATCGGCGAGGCCATGGCCGAAAACGGCAAGGTCATCGTCACCGGCTGCATGGGCGCCGAGCCCGAGCAGATCGAAAAAGCCTATCCGAACGTGCTTTCGATCACCGGACCGCAGCAGTATGAGAGCGTGCTCGATGCCGTGCATCGCGCGCTGCCGCCGCTGCACAATCCGCATCTCGATCTGGTGCCGCCGCAGGGCATCAAGTTGACGCCGCGCCACTACGCGTATTTGAAAATTTCCGAAGGCTGCAACAACCGCTGCACCTTCTGCATCATCCCGAAGCTGCGCGGCGATCTGGTTTCGCGCCCGGCCAAGGATGTGCTGCTCGAAGCCGAGAAGCTGGTCGCCGCCGGCGTCAAGGAATTGCTGGTGGTGTCACAGGACACCTCGGCCTACGGCGTCGACATCAAATACGCGACCAGCATCTGGAAGGACCGCGAGGTCCGCGCGAAATTTTTCGACCTGTCGCGCGAACTCGGCGAACTCGGCGCGTGGGTGCGGCTGCAGTACGTCTATCCCTACCCGCATGTCGATGAAGTCATCAGCCTGATGACCGAGGGCAAGGTGCTGCCCTATCTCGACATCCCGTTCCAGCACGCGTCGCCTGACGTGCTGAAGCAGATGTGCCGCCCGGCCGCGCAGGACAAGACGCTCAATCGCATCAAGAAGTGGCGGGAGGAATGTCCGGACCTCACGCTGCGCTCGACCTTCATCGTCGGCTTTCCGGGTGAGACCGATTCCGATTTCCAGTATCTGCTCGACTGGCTGGACGAAGCGCAGATCGACCGTGTCGGCTGCTTCAAGTATGAACCGGTCGCGGGCGCGACCTCGAACACCATCGAGAACCCGGTGCCTGAAGAGATCAAGACCGCGCGCTGGAACGCATTGATGGCGCGGCAGCAGAAGATTTCCGCGCAGCGCCTCAAGCGCAAGGTCGGCACGCGCCAGCAGGTCATCATCGACGAAGTCGGCCCGACCGTGTCAAAGGGCCGCTCGAAGGCCGACGCGCCGCAGATCGACGGCAATGTCTACGTCTCAAGCCGCCGTCCGCTGAAAGTCGGCGACATCGTCACCGCCAAGATCGACCGCGCGGACCAGTACGACCTCCACGGGACCGTGGCGGGGTTCTAACAATCTATCTGGTCGTCCCGGCAAAGGCCGGGACCCATACTCCCTGCGTTTCATTTATGCAGGGTGGCGCGATCTTTCTAACCGATAGTCTAGGGGTTATGGATCCCGGCCTTTGCCGGGACGACGCAGAGTATGTAGCCACCTTCCCGTCATTGCGAGCGAAGCGAAGCAATCCAGAGCAGCACGCTCAAAGACTGGATTGCTTCGTCGCTACGCTCCTCGCAATGACGAACAGAAACCTTACGGCTTCAGAATTCCCGATCCCGTGGTCATCCGGCTCTCGAGCTCGCGATGCGCTTTCTGAGCATCCTTCAGCGCATAGGCGTGGTTGATCGGCACATGCAGCGTGCCGCTGATGACGGCGGCGAACAGCGTATCGGCGCCTTCCATCAATTCCTTGCGCGTACCCACGTAGTCGTTGAGCTTCGGGCGTGTCGCAAACAGTGAGCCGTGATTGTTCAGCTCCGCGATCGAGAATGGCGGCACCGGCCCCGAGGCATTGCCGAATGAGACGAACAGCCCGCGCTGCTTCAGCGACTTCAGCGATCCCGCGAACGTATCCTTGCCGACGCCGTCATAGACCACATCGCACAACTCGCCGCGGCTGATCTGCTTCACGCGCTCCGCAAAATCCTCCTGCTTGTAGAGAATGACGTGGTCGCAGCCGTTGGATAGCGCGAGCTTCGCCTTCTCCTCGGTGCCGACGGTACCGATGACGTTCGCGCCCAGAGCCTTCGCCCACTGACACGCGAGCAAACCGATGCCGCCGGCTGCGGCATGGATCAGCACGCGATGGCCCGGCTCGACCTTGAAGGTCTTATGCAGCAGATAATAGACCGTCAGTCCCTTGAGCATCAGCACTGCCGCCTGCTCGTGGGAGATATGATCCGGAAGCTTCACCAGCTTGTCGGCAGGAATGTTGCGCTCGGTCGCGTAGCCGCCGAGATTGAAATAGTAAGCGACACGGTCGCCGGGATGGAAATTGGTCACGCCAGTTCCGACCGACACAACCTCGCCGGACGCCTCATTGCCGACGATGAACGGCAGGCCCGGCGCCTTGTACAGACCGGTGCGATAGTACGTGTCGATGAAGTTCAGACCGATGGCGTGCTGGCGGATGCGGACCTCGCCGGCGCCGGGCGCGGGCACGTCGACATCCTCGTAGATCATCACTTCCGGACCGCCCACTTGGTGGACCCGCACAGCCTTGCTCATGGTTTCTCCCGACCCTTTTTCTCAAGCAATCTCAACCGGGAGCGAAGTCCATCGGCAGCAAATTGTCAACGCGGACCAAAGCCGCGCCTTAACCGGCCGCGCTTTTCGCCCGCTTCTTGCGATTGCGCTTGGCCAGGATGTTGAAAAACTCCACCGCCGCCGAAAAGCAGATCGCGACGTAGATGAAGGCGCGCGGAATGTGGAAGTGGAAACCGTCCGCGACCAGCGCCACGCCGATCAACACCAGGAACGCCAGCGCCAGCATCTTTGTGGTGGGATGTTCCTTCACGAACGCCGCGACGGGTCCCGATGACAGGTACATCACGCCGACCGCGATGACGACCGCGGCGACCATGATTTCGATGTCCTGAACCATGCCGATCGCGGTGATGATGGAGTCGATCGAGAACACGAGGTCGATCACGATGATCTGCATGATCACCCAGAAGAATGCGCTCGGCGACGCCTTGGCGTTGTCCTCCCCGTCCCGCGCCTCGACCTCGGCATGAATCTCATGGGTCGCCTTGGCGATCAGGAACAGGCCGCCGACGATGAGGATGATGTCGCGCCATGACAGCGCGAACTTGGCGATGGTGATGACAGGCTCCGTCAGGCCGATCAGCCAGACCAGAATGCTCAGCAGAGCGATCCGGAAGATCAGCGCCAGCGCAAGACCGATCTTGCGGGCACGTTCCGCCTGCGCGGGCGGAATGCGCGACACGATCACCGACAGGAAGATCACGTTGTCGATGCCCAGCACGACTTCGAGCGCCGTCAGTGTTAGCAGCGCGACCCAGGCTTCCGGACTTGTCAGTAATTCCATCATGCGCGTTTCCCGCCTATCAATCGGATCAGGACGTCACTCAGAAGAATGTACACGCCGATGGCGCAGAGCCCGACAGTGACCCACACCGGCGCCTCGAAATTGGTGGCAACCGCGATCATGGCCAGGATCGCCCAGACCACCAGCAGCGCGATGTTCAGCATACGGAACCGTGTGGTGCGCAGCGGATGCATCACATGGAACGGCACGAAGGTGAGAACGACGAGAACGGCAAGCGCGATGCTCCCGACCGCAGCCGGCGGCTTCAGCAGAAACAGATAGAACGCAGCTCCGTTCCACAGCGCCGGAAAACCGCGAAAATGATTGTCGTCGGTTTTCATGCGCCGGTCCGAGAAGTACAGCGCGCCTGAGATGACAATCGCGCCGCCGAGCAGCGGCGTGGCGAGCGGAATCAGCAGACCGCTGGCGGTAATCGCATAGGCCGGCACGAACACGTAGGTGAGGAAGTCGACCACCAGATCGAGCGTGTCGCCGGACCAGTTCGGCAGCACATCACCGACCTTGAGCCGGCGCGCCAGCGGACCGTCGAGAGCGTCGATCAGAAGCGCCAGCCCGAGCCAGCCGAACATCGCTGCCCAGTGTTCCCTCACCGCCTCCAGCATGGCGATCAGCGCAATCGCGCCGCCGAGCGCCGTAAAAATATGAACGCCAAATGCGCGCACGCGCGTCCTGGCGGGAAACGGGGGCTGCTGGTCCTGCGGGCCGGGCTCACTCATATGCAGCCGTCACTAACAGGATTCCCTTGGTTTTGCATATCTGGCTTTGCCGCCATCCATTGTGACGGAGCGCGAACCGGATTTGCCTCAAATGCGGCTCAGAACGACAACCGGAAATCCATTGTGACACCGGAAAATTCCGACCATAGGTATAACCATGACCGAGCCTCGATCCGCATCGCAAAATCATCAAGCCGCCGTGGTGGGCGGCGGGCCCGCCGGGCTCGCCGCCGCCATCGCGCTGGCCCAGGCGGGCGTCGACACCGTCCTGATCGCCCGCCGCTCGCCTTATGCCGACAACCGGACCACGGCCCTGCTCGGCGGCTCGGTGGACTTCCTCCAATCGCTCGATATCTGGCAGCGCTGCAGCGCCGACGCAGCCGCGCTGCGCACCATGCGGCTGGTGGACGATACCCGCCGCCTGATCCGTTCGCCGGAGGTGAAGTTTTCGTCGGACGAGATCGGCATGGAAGCGTTCGGCTACAACATCGAGAACCGCCTCCTGATGGTCGCGATGGAAGCGCGCGCCGCCGAACTGCAGAACCTCGCGCGCGTCGACGATGAAGCGGAGTCGATTGTCACGGGCGAGTCGTCGGTGACGATCACCACGAAGCAAGGCCAGCCGCTCTCGGCCGCCCTCGTGGTTGGCGCGGACGGGCGGCATTCGCTGTGCCGCGAGGCGGCAGGCATCGGCGTCAAGCGCCGCGACCTCGGCCAGTCGGCATTGACATTGAACGTGACGCACACGCGACCGCACGGAAACTGCTCGACCGAGTTTCACACCGAGTCCGGTCCCTGCGTGTTCGTGCCCCTGCCCGGCGAGCGTTCGAGCATCGTTTGGGTGGTGAAACCGGACGAGGCCGCGCGCCTGAAGAGCCTCGACGACGACGCGCTCGCCCTCGCCGCAGAGCGTCAATCGCATTCGATCCTCGGCAAGCTGACCATCGCGCCGGGACGTCATGTGTTCCCGCTGGCGATTGAAAATCCCGACCACCTGGCTGCCAAACGCATCGCGCTGGTCGGTGAAGCCGCGCATGTGCTGCCGCCGATCGGCGCGCAGGGTCTCAACATGGGCCTGCGCGATGCCGCCGATCTCGCGGAGACGGTGCGGGACGCGCTGCTGATGGGCACCGATCCCGGCGACGACGCCGTGCTGCAACGCTATGCGGGCGCACGCCGTGCCGATGTGTTCAGCCGCACCTTCGCGGTGGACATGGCGAACCGTACGCTGCTGAGTGATTTCCTGCCCGCGCAATCGCTCCGCGCCGCCGGCATGCACGTGCTCAACACCATCGGCCCGATCCGCCGCCTCGCGATGCGCGAAGGCTTGTCGCCGTCGTGGCGCGGGCGATAGAATCTGATCCATGTCCTTTGAAGCACAATCCATCCCCGTTCATCCCCGCGAACGCGGGGATCCACATTTTTGAAGGCTGGATTCCCGCTTTCGCGGGAATGAGCGGGTTTCAATTCAGATAAACTGGACTCTCGCTTTGTCATTGCGAGGAGCACTTGCGACGAAGCAATCCAGTCCCTGCTGTTCCCAGACTGGATTGCTTCGCTTCGCTCGGGACCGCGGTTACCGTCTCTACCGAACCGGAACCAGATGAACGCGATCAATCGTTCCGCCGCTGGTGGCGAAGCCCTTCATCGCGGCTTCGATCAAGGCATCGACCTTGGCAACATCAAAGGCCGGAGCGGCGGCATTCAGTTCCAGATCGGTTTCGACAACCAGCACCGTCTCCACGCCGTCCTTGTCGATTTCAATCGTCGTCCAGATGCTTTTGGCATTGGGATGATTAATCGTCATCGGAGTGCTCCCTGCGGTTCGCTGGAGCATACCACAACCGTGGGCTGCCTTTTCAGGGAAACACGATCACGCCGGTCTTGATCATCCACATCACGCTCGTCAGCGTCACAACGGACACGAACGTGCCGACCAGCACCAGCGTCGATGCCGGTTCGATCCAGGTGTCGTACTGACGGGCGATCACGAACACGTTGAGCGCGGGCGGTAATGACGCCAGCAGCAGCGCGGTCGCCGCCCAAACCGGCGGAAACGGCCCGAGCAGCAACAGCAGACCGACCACGATCAGCGGGTGCAGGATCAGCTTGACCAGGATGACGCCCGGCACTTCCCATGGCACCCGCTCGAACGGGCGCAGCGCCACGGTGACGCCGAGCGCGAACAGCGCAACGGGTGCTGCGGCGCTTTGCAGAAACTGGAACATGTTGTCCACCGCGACCGGTACCGGCACATGGAAGGCTGCGACCAGTACACCGAAATAGGACGCGACGATCAGCGGGTGCAGCAGGATCTGTTTCGCAACCAGCAGGATCGTCGGCAGTAGCGGACGGCGCTCGCCGTCGGTCAGCACCATCATCAGCGGCGCGATCGTGAACAGGAAGATGGTGTCGAAACAGAAGATCAGCGCGACCGGCGCGGTTGCCTTTGCGCCCAGCGTCGCCAGCGCGAGTCCCGGCCCCATGTAGCCGATATTGCCGTAGCCGCCGCCGAGGCCCGCCATCGCGGATTCGCGGGTCGACAGCTTCGCGATGAACTTCACGCCGAACATCGAGATAAAGAACGCGCTCGCGGTGGCGAGCGTCGTGGCGATCACAAACGGCGGATTGTTCAGCTCCTCGAGCGGCGTCTTTGCAAGTGTTCTAAAGAAGAGCGCGGGCAGCGAGACGTAGAGCAGGAAGAAATTCATCCACTCCAGCCCGGCTTCCGGCAGCCGCTTATATTTGCCGCAGGCATAGCCGATAAAGATCAGCCCGAAATACGGCAAAGCAAGATTCAGAATATCGATCATCGGGATACGCTTATTATGCCGCGCGGCAGCAGAGAACCGACTGCGGCGCAGGGGAGCCCCTCACCCGCCCGATTCATGCCCTAGCCCCTAGCATCGGCCACAATCATGGTCTATTCGACGGAGGATGATAAAAGCGCGCACCGCCAAATTTCAGATCGGCCAGATCGTTCGCCACCGGATTTTTTCCTTCCGTGGCGTGATCTACGATATTGATCCGGAATTCAACAACACCGAGGAATGGTGGTTGTCGATTCCTGAGGAAATGCGGCCCCACAAGGACCAGCCGTTCTATCACCTGCTGGCCGAGAATTCCGAATCCGAATACGTCGCGTACGTTTCGGAACAGAACCTGCTGCCCGATGACTCGGGTGAGCCGATCCGCCACTCGCAGGTCGCCGAAATTTTCGTCAAGGACAAGTCCGGCAGCTACCGCCCGCGCAATCCGTCGCTGAACTGACGGTCGACGCCGCTAAATCTTCGTCATGGCCGGGCTTGTCCCGGCCATCCACGTCTTTGGGCTACGCAAAAAAACAAGACGTGGATGCCCGGCACGAGGCCGGGCATGACGGTGATAGATTGCGTTGAAACGAGAACTCCGGACCGGAGCTTTCACACGCCTTCCGGGTGTCCAAGATGCTCTCATCTAGCGCTTGCGCCCGTCCCGCTCCTTCACCAGCGCTTCAAGCTCCTCGGTCTGTTGCGCGATGCGGTCGGCGTTGCGTTCTTCGTTCTGACCGCCGGACACCGCTGCGGCCTGCTCGATCAGTTGCCGGATGTTGTCCCGCACGATCGCAATGCGGTCTTCGAGTTCAGGAAGCGAGAGCGAACTGTAGTCGCGCATGCCGTGGTCTCCTGTGCGGGCGACGCTGATGCTTACATAGATAAGACCGCCCGTTGATTTATGCTCGCGGCAACGCAAACAAAAAGGGCGCGCATCGCTGCGCGCCCTTTGGGTTTTTGCGGAGACCGCGTTACTTCGCGGCGGGATTGGCGGCCGGCGCCGCGTTTTCCAGCTTCTGGCGGGCTTCCGCCGCGCGCTTCTGAAGCTCTTCCTGCAGTTTCTTCTGCGACTCTTCGAAGACCTTCGGATCGGTCGGCGGGCCGTCATAGGCCTTGGCGAATTCAGCGAGCGGAAGCGCCAGCGTCAGCGGCGCGCCGTTGGCGTTGATCGCCTGCACGACGAGGTTCTGGCCCTTCTTCATCTGGCCGAGCATGTCGGGGGTCACTTCGTAATCCGACATACAGC
Source organism: Afipia massiliensis (assembly GCF_001006325.2). Taxonomy (NCBI): domain Bacteria; kingdom Pseudomonadati; phylum Pseudomonadota; class Alphaproteobacteria; order Hyphomicrobiales; family Nitrobacteraceae; genus Afipia; species Afipia massiliensis. Next base: position 3,923,022 of record NZ_LBIA02000001.1, read on the forward strand.
CGTTGGCGAAGCAGATCACGTAAGGGCTCTGCAGCGGCGCGTTGGCGTCGACGATGATGCGGGTGCCGTGAACAAGCTGCATGCCGAGCGGCAGGGTGACGCGAAGAAGCTTCTTCGGTTCGCCTTCCGGCTCGATGATGACGGCGGCGACAACGGGCTGGCCGGATTCAATGCGGCCGTCCTTGCCGGTGAAGCAGACCTGCTTGGCGTTGGCGTCCTGGCCCTTCATGCAGAACTTGGTCCAGGGCTGATAGATCAACTGAACCTGCTGGTCGGCGGGAGCCTGCTGCGGAGCACCTGCAGCCGGAGCCTGCTGGGCAGCAGCCGGCGCCTTCGGCGCGGCCTTCGGTGCAGGAGCCTTTGGCGCAGCCTTCGGAGCCGGAGCGCCAGGAGCTGGTGCGGGGGTCTGCGCATGCACGCCGGAAATGGTCGCTGCGGCCAAAAAAGCGCCAGCGGTCAGAGCGGCGAACATCCCGCCGCGCGGCGAGGCCTGCGCGGCCAAGACACGGAAATTCATTGTGGAAAACCCTTTCTGGACCTTAACGCCCGCTCCCGCCTGGGTCGCGGATGCCTGTTTGTTCGGCGGCTGTCTCGGAGCCAATTGAGGCGGATACGTGACAGTTCTCGCAGCCTTCCTCGAATAGCCCGCCTTCAATACAACGGCGGACGAAAAGATCAATGCCAACAGTGATATTTGCGGGTCGCAACCCGCAATATCGGGTCTCAACGTGGTAAATTTTGGCGTGAAGTCCGCCGAATCAAACGCCGTACCACACCCGTTGCGCCGCAACGGCAGAACCGTTGCGTGGAAACTTTGTTGCGCGGCTCTGGTCTTGTCCGGCCTCGGAGCATTGCCGGTCGCGGCTCAGCCGTCGCCTGTTCCATCTCCCGTTCATTCTCATGGCATCGCCATGCACGGCGCACCGGCGCTCCCTGCGGGGTTCGCCCATATGCCCTACGTCAATCCCGACGCACCGAAGGGCGGCCGGATCATTTTCGGGCTGCTGGGCACCTTCGATAGCCTCAATCCGTTCATCGTCAGGGGCCTCGCGGTCCAGCACATCCGCGGCTACGTGGTCGAGAGCCTGCTGGCGCGCGGCAATGACGAGCCGTTCACGCTCTACGGCCTGCTGGCGCAAACCGTCGAAACCGACAGCGCGCGGACCTACGTGACGTTCCGGCTCAATCCGCTGGCGAAGTTCTCCGACGGTAAGCCGGTGTTGGCGGAGGACGTGCTGTTTTCATGGCAGTTGATGCGCGACAAGGGCCGGCCCAATCACCGGCTGTACTACGCCAAGGTCGAAAAAGCCGAGGCGCTGGACGACCGCACGGTGCGTTTCGATTTCGGCGGAGCCAATGACCGCGAGCTGCCGCTCATTCTCGGCCTGATGCCGATCTTCCCGAAGCACGCCGTCGATGTCGCGACCTTCGAGGATACCTCCCTCACCGGCCCCATCGGCTCCGGGCCCTACCGGGTCACCGGCGTGCGCGCGGGCCAGAGCGTGACTCTGACGCGCAACCCCGACTACTGGGGCCGCGACCTGCCGGTGAACCGGGGTCAGTGGAACTTCGATGAGGTGCGGCTGGACTACTACCGCGAAGCCAACGGCGCGTTCGAAGCCTTCAAGCGCGGCCTCTACGACTTCCGCGCCGAGAACGAACCGCTGCGCTGGCACGAGGGCTATGACTTCGCCGCCGTGCGCAGCGGCGAGGTGATCCGCGACGAGATCACGCCCGGCACGCCGCAGCCGTCGGAGTATCTGGTGTTCAACACGCGCCGTCCCGTGTTCGCGGACATCCGCGTGCGCCAGGCGCTGACGCTGCTGTTCGATTTCGAATGGATCAACCGCAATTACTTCTTCGACCTGTACGGGCGCTCGGCGGGTTACTTCGCGGGCTCGGACCTGTCGGCCTACACGCGCCCGGCGGATGCGCGCGAAAGAACGCTGCTCGCGCCCTACGCGGCGAGCATCCGTCCCGACATCATGGACGGCAGCTATCGCCTGCCGGTCACCGATGCATCCGGCCGCGACCGCGCCTCGCTGCGCGCCGCGCTCACGCTGCTGGAACAGGCCGGTTACCAGCTTGACGGCTCGGCGCTGCGCCACAAAGCCACCCGGGCGCCGCTGACTTTTGAGATTCTGGTCACCACCCGCGATCAGGAACGCATCGCGCTAGCCTACTCCCGCGACCTCAAGCGCGCGGGAATTACCGCGTCGGTTCGCGCGGTCGATGGCGTGCAGTTCGACCAGCGCAGGCTCTCCTTCGAGTTCGATATGATCCAGAATCGCTGGGATCAGTCGCTGTCGCCGGGCAACGAACAGGCCTTCTACTGGGGCAGCGCCGCCGCCGACAATCAGGGCACGCGCAACTACATGGGCGCGAAGTCCCCGGCCGTCGACGCGATGATCGCCGCACTTCTCGAGGCAAAAGAGCGGACCGACTTTGTTCCCGCCGTGCGTGCGCTCGACCGGGCGCTGATCGCGGGCTTTTACGCAATTCCGATTTATAATGCGCGGCAGCAATGGATCGCGCGCTGGAATCGGATAGAACGGCCTAAGGCTACCGCACTCACCGGCTATCTGCCGGAAACGTGGTGGCACAAGCCGGGCGCCAAGCCGACTTCAGCGAAGCCGTGACCATGTGAGCGAGACCTTGCAGACCGCGCCATCCTCAGCAGCGACATCATCCGGCACCGCGCTGACGCTCGACGATCTGTTTCGCCGCACCGTGTTGCGCCAGCCCGATGCAATCGCGCTGATCGATCCGCCGAACAAGGAGCGCGTCACCGGCAGCGCACCCCGGCAACTGACCTTCGCGCAGACCGATCAGGCCATCTCGGGCATCGCCGCGCGCTTCGTCGAAGCGGGGCTGCCGCCGGGCTCGATCATCGCCGTGCAGATGCCGAACACCATCGAGTTCGTGGTGACGGTGATGGCTGCGCTGCGCGCCGGTCTGGTGGTGGCGCTGCTGCCGCAACTCTGGCGGCAATCGGAATTGACGATTGCGCTCAACCGCGTCGGCGCGCGAGCGATTGCCGGCGTCAGCCGCATCGAGATCGTCGATCACGGCGAGCTGGCACTCCATGCCGCGGCGGAAGCGTTTTCCATCAGGCAGGTTTTCGGGTTCGGTAACGATCTGCCCGAAGGCATGACGCCGCTGGAAATCACCACAAGCGGCATGAACGGCTGGCTGTCGCCCACTTTGCCGGATGCGCGCCGACCGGCGATCATTTCGTTCGACGTCACGCCGGACGGCTTTCGCGCGATCCCGCGCAACCATCTTCAGCTGATCTCGGGCGGCCTCGCGGTTTTCCTTGAAGCCGGACTCCCGCAGGGCGCGCGGCTGCTGTCGTCGATCGCACCCGCCTCGTTCGCGGGTTTTGCGTCCTCCGTGGTGACCTGGCTTCTGAGCGGCGGATCGCTGGCGCTGCATCACCCGGCAGATTTTCAGATTCTCGAACAGCAGATCGTCGATGACCGTCACGACACGCTGATCGTGCCCGGTCCACTGGCGATCCGGCTGGCCGAGAGCGGGACGCTCGCGCGGCCGCAAGTCGCGATCCGGCACGTCATCGGCCTGTGGCGCACGCCGGACCGCGTGACCGGAAGCAACGACTGGCAGGATACCGGCACGACGCTCACCGATATCTATCTGTTCGGCGAGATCGGACTGTTCGGCGCGCGGCGGCTTGAGGACGGCTCCGCCGCACCGATTACGCCGGGCGCATTCGGCGCGCCGCGCGGTGCGGCAAGCTCGAAGACCATCGGTGAGATCATCGTGACGCCGAAAGCCACGCTCGCGCTGCGCGGCGCGATGGTGCCGGTCGCCGCCTATCGCATCTCGTCCGAGGACTCTCTGACGGAAACACCCGTGCTCGATTACGTCGACACCGGTTACGCCGCGCATGTCGATCGCGTCACCGGCGCCATCGGCATCACCGCGCCGCCTGTCGGGATCGTCGGTGTCGGTGGCTATCGTTTCCTGTCGCAGGATCTCGATGCATGGGCGAAGCGACTGACAGCCGGCGCCATGCTGACCGCGTTGCCGGATCAACTGAACGGCTTCCGCCTTGCCGGACGCGCCGGCGACAACAGCCGCGCCCGTGAAGCGCTGGGCGAACTGGGGCTTAATCCGCTAATGGTCGAAGCGTTTCGCGACCGTTCCAGCGGAACCTGAGGAGATACGAATCCGATCCGTGTCTATTGGATCAGATTCCATCCCCGCTCGTCCCCGCGAACGCGGGGACCCAGCGCTGGATTCCCGCTTCCGCGGGAATGAACGGAGAGAACGTGTTTCGATTCAGCGGAACCTGACCCCGTCATTTCATCGATTGCATTGACCTGCCATTAAGAGCCGCGGGTTAAGGTTTCGCGCAGCGCCGACACGTTCGGCAAACCGCGTTTCTCAAGAGTTTGCAGCACCATGTCGCAGCAAGGCCCGATCGTCATTGTCTCAAATCGGGAAGGCCACGCACTTTCGGGCGCGATCACGCAGGTCAAGGCGTTTCCGATGGTGGGTGTCGACTGGTCCGACGCCATGGATGCCGTTGCGCGGCTGCGGCCTGCCGCAATGCTCCTCACCGATCTCGACGGTCATGAGGACATGCTGGCGGATCTCGCGGAACGCACCGCCCGCATCGATCCCTATGTGCCGCTGATCGCCCTCGACCCCGGCACAGTTTTGCCGCGAAATGTTCTTCCTTTCACCCAGGCAAGCCGAACTCCGGAGCGCCTCGTCAGCCGCCTCAACGCCGCGCTGCGCGTCCGTGCGCTGCACGCCACCCTGCTCCGCCGCCTGTCCAACAACCGCGGCACCTCCACACGCATCGCGACGAGCGATCCGATCGATGACGCGACCGTCCTGCTGCTGGGACGCGGAGGCGCGTACCCGGCCCTGTCGGTTGCACTCGGCGAACAGATGGGCGTCGTCGGCGCACTGAGTATCGAAGCCGCCGCCAAGCACCTCAATGCGCGCGAACTTGACGGCATCATCGTCGGCGACGGCTTCACGCCGCGTGTTCTGGATGCCTTCCTGACGGTGCTCTCGGAAGATTCCCGGTTCCGCAATCTTCCCGTCGTGGTGAGAAGCCTGTCCGGGCTGACCGCCGACTACGATCTGCCGAACCTTGAAGTCGCCGACGCCGATCCGCCGATGCTTGCGGCGCATGCCGTTCCGCTGATCAGGCAGCAGGCGTTCGAGTCCCGCATCGGCCGCGCCCTGAAATCCATCGATGTGGGCGGACTGCTCGATCCCCGCACCGGACTGCTGAACGAGGACGCCTTCAGCCGCGACTTCGAGACTGCCGTCACGGAAAGTCAGACCCGCGGCGCGGGATTGTCCGTCGCCCGCATTTCCTTCGCGCAGGGCTCGATCTCCGAGCGGATGCGTCTTGATGCTGCGCGCATTCTCAGCCGCCTGATGCGGCGGATGGATTTCGCGACGCTCGATGAATATGGCGCGATCATTATCGTGTTCGCCGAGGCCGACCTGCGCAATGCACACGCCATCGCGCGGCGGCTCACCAGCGTATTGAAGCACACCATGTTCAGCACCAAGCGCGACCAGCGGCTCGATCCGCAGGTCACGGTCGCGACGCTGATGCCCGGCGATACGGCATCGATGGTGCTCGGGCGGCTGCATGCCGATGGACATCGGGTCGCGTCGTAAGGGCAGCGTTCCTGCCTTCAATGCCCTAGCTGCTGATCGTCATTGCGAGCGAAGCGAGGCAATCCAGAGCTTCAAACAAGGGTTGGATTGCTTTGTCGCTGCGCTCCTCGCAATGACAGCGCCCCCATATCCGCTCGCCCCCGCGAAAGCGGGGACGACCCAAGGCTGAGTGTTGAGACGATGAGAACTGGATTCCCGCGTTCGCGGGAATGAGCGGCGGAAAATGAATTACGCCGCCTTCTTGCCCTCAGCCAGATTGGCGAGATCGCGCAGGATCGTGGTCGTGCCCTCGACGCGCTCTTCGGGAGTTCTCCATTCCTGGAAAAACACCACCTTCATGTCGGGGCGCACCTTCGCGGCCTGCCCGTGCTGGCGGATAAAGTAAACCAGCTTCTCGGGTTGCGCGAACGAGTTGTCACGGAAGGTAATGACCGCGCCCTTCGGCCCGGCATCGACCTTCTCGATGTTGGCGCGGCGGCAATACGACTTGATCGCCGCGATCTGGAACAGATAGCGCACCTCGTCCGGCAGCGGGCCGAAACGGTCGCGCAACTCCGCGCCGAAGTTCTCGATCTCGTCGTCGGTGTCGAGGTCCGCAAGGCGACGATACAGCGACAGCCGGATCGAGAGATCCTGTACGTAGTCTTCCGGAATGAGCACCGGCATGCCGAGCGTGATCTGCGGCGACCAGCGATCCGCGACTGGCTCGGAGATGCCGGCCTTGAGCGAGAGGATCGCCTCCTCCAGCATGGATTGATAAAGCTCGAAGCCGACTTCCTTGATGTGGCCGGACTGCTCCTCGCCGAGCAGATTGCCCGCGCCGCGAATATCCAGATCGTGCGACGCCAATTGGAATCCTGCGCCGAGGTTTTCCAGCGACTGCAGCACCTTCAGGCGGCGCTCGGCCTGCGCCGTGATCTTCTGCTGCGCCGGCAGCGTGAACAGCGCATAGGCGCGCAGCTTCGAGCGGCCGACGCGGCCACGCAATTGATAAAGCTGCGCGAGACCGAACATATCGGCGCGATGCACGATCAGCGTGTTCGCGGACGGAATATCCAGTCCAGACTCGACAATCGTGGTCGACAGCAGGACGTCATACTTACCGTCGTAGAACGCGGACATGATGTCCTCGATCACGGTCGGCGGCATCTGGCCGTGCGCGACCGCGACCTTCATCTCGGGCACGTGCTTGTCGAGGAAATCCTTGGCCTCGGCGAGATACTCGATACGCGGACACACATAGAACGCCTGACCGCCGCGATAGCGCTCGCGCAGCAGCGCTTCGCGGATCATCAGCGGATCGTGCGGCGCGATGAAGGTGCGCACCGCGAGGCGATCGACCGGCGGCGATGCGATGATCGACAGTTCGCGCACACCCGTCAGCGCCAGTTGCAGCGTGCGCGGGATCGGTGTCGCGCTTAGTGTCAGCACGTGAACTTCCGCGCGCAACTGCTTCAGCCGCTCCTTGTGCGAGACGCCGAAGTGCTGCTCCTCGTCCACGATCAACAGACCGAGGTCCTTGAACTTGATCGCCTTGCCCAGCAGCGCGTGGGTGCCGACGATGATGTCGATCTTGCCGTCCGTGAGATCCTTCTTGACCTGCGTCATCTGCTTGGGCGCGACGAGGCGCGAGGCCTGCGCCACGTTCACGGGGAAACCCTTGAACCGCTCGGTGAAGGTCTTGGTGTGCTGCCGCGCCAGCAGCGTGGTCGGCACCACGACCGCGACCTGCTTGCCGTCCAAAGCAACCGCAAAAGCCGCGCGCAACGCCACTTCCGTCTTGCCGAAGCCGACGTCACCGCAGACCAGACGGTCCATCGGACGCCCGGCGTCGAGGTCATGCAGCGCGGCAGTGATCGCGCCGAGCTGGTCTTCGGTCTCCTCATACGGAAAGCGCGCGCAGAATTCGTCGTAGGTGCCCTGATGCACCGGAAACTTCGGCGCGACGTGCACATGCCGTTCGGCGGCGATCTTGATCAGGTCGCCCGCGATCTCGCGGATACGGTTCTTGAGCTTGGCCTTGCGCGCCTGCCATCCGCCGCCGCCCAGTCGGTCCAGTTCGACATTGCTCTGGTCGGAACCGTAGCGCGACAGCAGTTCGATGTTTTCGACCGGGAGAAACAGTTTCGTTTCGTTGGCATAGTGCAGTTCGAGACAGTCGTGCGGCGCGCCGCCGACCTGCAGCGTCTGCAAGCCCACGAAGCGCCCAATTCCGTGTTCGACGTGCACCACCAGATCGCCGGTGGCGAGGCTGGTGACTTCGGAAATGAAGTTCTCGAGCTTGCGGGTGGCCTTGCGCGGACGCACGAGGCGGTCGCCGAGAATGTCCTGCTCGGTGATCAGCGCGATGGTCTCGGTCTCGAAACCGGATTCGAGGCCGACCACGGCCAGCATGGTCTCGTTGCGCGGCGTCGCCTGCACCGCGCGCCACGAATTCACGCTGGTGGTGTTGAGCAGCTTGTGGTCCTTGAGCATGCTCGCCATGCGGTCGCGCGAACCTTCGGACCACAGCGCGACGACGACTTTCTTGCGCGCGGCCTGCAGACCGTTGATATGCGCGACCACACCTTCGAACACGTTGACCTTGGTGTCTCCGCGCTCTGGTGCAAAGTCGCGGCCTTGCCGCGCGTCGATGTCGATGACACCCTCGCCCTCGGGCAAGGCAAACGGTGTCAGCCGCGCCAGCGAACTGTCGGAAAGCTGCGATGCCCATTCGGTGTCGGTGAGGTACAGCCGGTCCGGCGGCAGCGGCTTGTAAATAGCGCCGCCGCCCGGCGTGTCCATCACCTCGCGCCGCGCTTCATAGTAGTCGTTGATCTGCGTGAAGCGTTCGCGCGCGGCATCCTCCGCCAGCGGCTCCATCACAATGGGCGCAGCACCGAGATAATCGAACAGCGTGTCCATCCGCTCCTGAAACAGCGGCAGCCAGTGCTCCATGCCGGGATGGCGGCGGCCTTCGCTGACCGCCTCGTACAGCATGTCATCGCGGTCCGGCGCGCCGAACGTCGCGACATAGCCCATGCGGAAACGCTTGATGGTTTCCGTCACCAGCTGGAATTCCGATACCGGCACGAGATCGAGCCCGCGCATGTCGTGCAGCGTGCGCTGGGATTCCGCGTCAAACGTGCGGATCGATTCCAGCGTGTCGCCGAAGAAATCGAATCTCACCGGCTGATCGAGCCCGGCCGGATAAAGATCGAGAATGCCACCGCGCACCGCGTATTCGCCCGGTTCGCGCACGGTCGAGGTGCGGTTGTAGCCGTTGTGCTCGAGCCACGCCGCGATGTTGTCCATCGCCACGCGATGTCCGGGCGCGACCGACAGCGCCTGCGCCGCCACTACATCGCGCGCAGGCACGCGCTGAACGATGGCGTTGACCGTGGTCAGAACGATCAGCGGCTTCTCGCTGCCCTGAAGACGCGAGAGCTTTGCCAATGTGGTCAGGCGCTGCGCCAGAATGCCGCCATGGGGCGACACGCGGTCATAAGGCTGACAGTCCCACGCTGGGAACTGCATCACCGGCAAGTCCGGTGCGAAGAATTCCAGCGCACGCGCCAGCTGCGCCATGCGCGGCCCATCGCGGCAGACGACGGCGAGACTGATGGCGGGCGGGTTCGGCTTGGCCGCGACCGCGCGCGCCATGTCCGACACCACCAGCGCCTCCGCGCCGTCGGCGACGTTCGACAGCGTCAGCGCGTGGCCGAGGCGAAGCGATTGGGCCGGAGATCGGACAGGCGACTTCATGAACGCTGGCTCGCATCGAGATGCTGCTTGATGCGGATGAAGACGCCGTCCCGGTATGGAGACACGAGCGGCTGGGCGCCACTGAACGCCGCATAAAGATCAGGGTCCGGCAATTCCATCAGGCTTTCGAGGTCGGTCATCTCCGCGTCGGACAGCGCCGCGATATTCGCGTCGGCAAAGCCCCCGAGGATCAGATCCATCTCGCGCGTGCCGCGGTGCCAGCAGCGGAACAGCAGGCGCTTGCGTCTGTCGTCAAGACCATCGCTCGATCGTGTCGTACCTGTCATCCGTCACCTTCTCCAACGCAAAAAGCCCGGACGGTGCCGGGGAGGCTGATATAGCTATCGAAAGCGGCGCTGTCAGTATTTTCCTGCGCGTGCGTGCTGCGCTTGGGCGTCATGGCGGGGTGGCGGCCCCCGCGGCCGTCATTGCGAGGAGCGCAAGCGACGAAGCAATCCAGTTCTTCATGTATGATACAAAGGAATCTGGATTGCTTCGCTACGCTCGCAATGACGTTGGGCGGCGATTCGGCCCGAAATTCCGCTTTAGGTTTCTCGATGCGCCCTTCCCTGCTCAATCCGCTGTTCGCGCCCGTCACGAGCCTGTCCGGCGTCGGGCCGAAGCAGGACAAGCTGTTTCGCTATCTGCTCGACCGCAGCGAGACGCCGCGGCTGGTGGATCTGCTGCTGCATCTGCCGACCAATGTGATCGATCGCCGCGCGCGGCCGACCATCCGTGAAGCCATTCCCGGAACCGTGGTGACGCTGGAAGTGACCATCGACCGTCACCGGCCTGCATCTCCCGGCCGCTCACGCGCACCCCACCTCGTTTACGCCAGCGACGAAACCGGCGACGTGCTGCTGACCTATTTCCGCGCCAAACCCGAATACATCGAGAAGCTGCTGCCAAAGGGCGAGAAGCGTTTCGTTTCCGGCACCGCGCAGATGTTCGACGGCACGTTGCAGATCGTGCATCCCGACCGCGTGGTGGACGAGGAAGGCCTCGCCAAGCTGCCGCAGATCGACACGGTCTATCCGCTGACCGAAGGCCTCGCCATCGGCTCGATCCGCCGCGCGATGGCGCAGGCGCTGCAGAAGCTGCCGCCGTTGCCCGAGTGGATCAGCCCCGAAGTGCTGCGGCGCTGCAAGTTTCCACCCATCGCAGAGGCCCTTCATCGGGTTCACGAGCCGGTCGAACTGACCGACATCCTGCCGCAGAATCCGTTCTGGTCGCGGCTTGCGTTCGACGAACTGCTGGCCGGGCAACTGGCGCTGGCGCTGGTGCGCGCGCAGCTTCGCCGTCCCGCCGGTGTGCGCAATGCCGGCGACGGGCACCTGCGTCACAAGATCATCGACGCGCTGCCCTATGCGCTCACTAATTCGCAGCAGGAGGCGGCGAAAGCCATCGCCAGCGATCTCAATCAGCCGATCCGTATGTTGCGGCTGCTGCAAGGCGACGTCGGTTCGGGCAAGACCGTGGTGGCGCTGCTCGCTGCAGCCGCCGTGGCGGAAACCGGCAAGCAGGCGGCGCTGATGGCGCCGACGGAAATTCTCGCGCGCCAGCACATCAAGACCATCGCGCCGCTGGCCGAGCGCGCCGGACTACGCGTCGCCATTCTCACCGGGCGCGAGAAAGGAAAAGAGCGCCGCGAGATCATCACACGGCTTGCGGATGGCGAGATCGACCTTCTGGTCGGCACCCATGCGCTGATCCAGGACGATGTGGTCTTCAAATCGCTGGCGCTCGCCGTGGTCGATGAACAACATCGTTTCGGCGTGCGCGAGCGCCTCGCGCTGACCGAGAAAGGCGACGCCGTCGATGTGCTGGTGCTGAGCGCCACGCCGATTCCGCGCACGCTGGTGCTGACGTATTTCGGCGACATGGACATCTCGGAGTTGCGTGAAAAACCTGCGGGCCGTCAGCCGATCGACACCCGCGCGGTGGCTGACAGCCGCACCGGCGAGATCATCGACGCCGTCGGACGCGCCATCAAGGACGGAAAGCTGGTCTACTGGATCTGTCCGCTGGTGGAAGAATCCGAAGCGGAAGGCATCGAACACCTGACCAACGCAACGAAACGCTTCGAGATTTTGCAGAAACGTTTCGGCGAGCGCGTTGGCCTCGTTCACGGCCAGATGAAAGGCACGGAAAAGGATCGCGTCATGGCGCAGTTCGCCGCCGGCGAGATTCAGGTGCTGGTGGCGACCACTGTTGTCGAGGTCGGCGTCGATGTCCCCGCCGCCTCCATCATGGTGATCGAGAACGCCGAACGTTTTGGCCTGGCACAGTTGCATCAGTTACGCGGGCGCATCGGTCGGGGTTCCGAGGCCTCGACATGCCTGCTGCTCTATCATGAGCCGCTCACTGAAATGTCGGCCGCACGTCTGAAAGTGATCCGCGAAACCACCGACGGCTTCCGGATCGCGGAGGAAGACCTCCGCCTGCGCGGCGAAGGCGAAGTGCTCGGCACCCGGCAAAGTGGCCTGCCCGGCTACCGCATCGCGCGGCCCGAGGTCCATGCGCAGCTTATCGCGCAGGCGCGCGACGAAGCGCTGCGTATCATGCAGAGCGATCCGAAGCTCAAGGGCGAGCGCGGCGAAGCGCTGCGCTGCCTGCTCTATCTGTATGAGCGCGACGAGGCGCTGCCGCTGATCGGTGCAGGGTGAATTTGAGCTTATGCACGGATCGCTCAACAACCGTCATTGCGAGGAGCATTGCGACGAAGCAATCCAGTTTTACTGTTCTTAAGACTGGATTGCTCGCTTCGCTCGGAATGACGCGGTTGACAGTTCGTGCAGCAATGACAGTCTCAGATACGTGAAACAGCCCTGCGCTTACATCGTCGCCAGTGAACGTAATGGGACACTCTACACGGGTGTGACTGCCGACTTGCCCCGACGCGCCTTTGAACATCGCGAAGGTGCGGTGAAAGGTTTCTCGACCAAATATGGCTGCAAGATTCTGGTCTGGTATGAAATTCATGAGACAATGCTTGAAGCAATAGCCCGCGAGAAACAAATCAAGGCTGGAAGCCGAGCGAAGAAGCTTCTCCTGATAGAAAGTACCAATCCGAACTGGATCGATCTCTACGAGTCGCTGATGTGAGTTGCGGTGCTATCGCCGTCATTGCGAGCGATGCGATGCAATGCAGAATAGCCAGCACAAGCAAGAACTGGATTGCCTCGTCGCAAGCGCTCCTCGCAATGACGGAGTGAGCGACAGCGGCTTACCCCGTTCGATTGCGCCCTAGTCCACCTTCGCCGCGTCCGGTGTCTGCGACGCCGTCGCGACGCGCGCAGCGTTAGCCATCTCGGCCAGCGCGTTGACCTTCTTCTGTGCGTCGCTGCCCGGCTGCACCACGCCCGCCGACATGATCAATGTCGCGGCGGCGTCAGTGCTCATGTCGACCTCGATCAGTTTTGATTTCGGCACATAGAAGAAGAAGCCGGTGGTCGGGTTCGGCGCGCATGGCAGAAACACCGAGATGAACTCTTCGTTCTGCGGAAGCTTCGTACCAATCTCAACACTCGGCGGCTGGGAGATCAGCACGATCGACCACATTCCCGGTGACGGAAACTCGACGAGACCGACCTTGCGAAAGCTCGAGCCGTTGCCGGAGAACAGCGTCTCGAACACCTGCTTGAGGCCGCGATAGATCGCGCGCACCACCGGCATGCGGCCGAGCAGGCTCTCGCCGAATTCGACCAGCGTTCGCCCGATCAGATTGGCGGCGAGGAATCCGAGAAAGGTCAGCGCAAGGAAAGCGACGATCAGGCCATAGCCCGGCAAGCCAAACGGCAGATAGGTTTCCGGACGGTAGACGACCGGCACGAACGGCCGCACGATCCCGTCGACCCAGGTCACGAACCACCAGATGAGATAGATCGTAATCGCTATGGGGCCGGCAATAATCAGGCCGGTGAGGAAATAGCGGCGCAGCCGCGCCATCGCACCGCGTGGTGCCTCCGGCGGCGGCACGGGCGGGACACCTCCCGGGATCATATTGGGCGTGGTCTCATTCATCGCAGAACCGAACCATCCTCATGCAAAATGTCAGAACAACATCGCAAATTATTACGACACCACTGTATCAGACTTTTCAGGGCGCGGACCGCCCGCGCTGCGACCGTTTGTCTGCCTGCGGCTTATTCAACGGTCACAGATTTGGCGAGGTTCCGGGGCTGGTCGACGTCGGTACCCATCACCACCGCCGTGTGATAGGCGAGCAACTGCACCGGGATCGCATAGACCAGCGGCGTCACTGTCGCCGGCATATCGGGCAGGATGATCGTCACCAGCGAGTCGACGGTGGCTTCCCTGGCGCCCTGCGCGTCGGTCATCAGAATGATCCTGCCGCCGCGCGCCGCGACCTCCTGCATGTTCGACACCGTCTTTTCGAACACACGATCGTAAGGCGCGATCACGACCACAGGCATCTTCTCGTCGATCAGTGCGATCGGGCCATGCTTGAGTTCGCCGGCCGCGTAGCCTTCGGCGTGGATGTAGGAGATTTCCTTGAGCTTCAGCGCGCCTTCCAGCGCCAGCGGATAGTTGGTGCCGCGGCCGAGATAAAGCACATCCTGGCTCTTGGCGATGTCGCGCGCGAGCTTCTCGATCTGCGGTTCGAGCGCCAACGCTTCGGTCATCAGGCGCGGCACTTCGATGAGGCCATGCACGAGTTTCGTCTCGTCGGTCTCGGAGAGTTCGCCGCGCGCCCTGCCCGCTGCGATGGCGATCGCTGCCAATGCTGCAAGCTGGCATGTGAAGGCCTTGGTCGAGGCGACGCCGATTTCAGGCCCGGCCAGCGTCGGCAGCGCGGTCTCGCTTTCACGCGCGATGGTCGAGGTCGGCACGTTGACCACGGAGATGGTGTGCAGCCCCTGCGACTTGGCGTAGCGCAGCGCCGCCAGCGTATCGGCGGTTTCACCGGACTGCGAAATGAAGATCGCAAGGTCACCCTTGCGCAGCGGTGCTTCGCGATACCGAAACTCGGAGGCGACATCGAGTTCAACCGGCAGCCGCGCCAATCGCTCGAACCAGTATTTTGCGACGAAGCCCGCATAGCTCGCGGTACCGCAGGCCGTGATCGACAGGCGCTGAATGTCCTTGAAGTCGAACGGCAGCTTGACCGGCATCGCTACCTTCTCGGTGGCCATGTCGACGTAATGCGCCAGCGTGTGACCAACGACTTCGGGCTGCTCGTGGATTTCCTTCGCCATGAAGTGGCGGTAGTTCGCCTTATCGACCAGCGACGTCGCGGTGTTGTGCTTGACGATCTCGCGTTCGACCACGGCGTTCTTGTCGTCGTACACCGTCGCATCGGCGCGGGAGAGAACAACCCAGTCCCCGTCATCGAGATAGCTGATGGTGTCGGTGAAAGGTCCAAGCGCGATGGCGTCGGAGCCGAGATACATCTCGCCGTCGCCATAGCCGACCGCGAGCGGCGAGCCCTTGCGGGCGCCGATCATCAGATTTTCCTCGCCCTTGAAGATGAAGGCGAGCGCGAACGCGCCGTGCAGTTGCGGCAGCGTCGCCTTCACCGCATCGGCGGGCGATAAGCCCTTGGCGAGATACGAGTTGACGAGATGCGCGACGACCTCGGTGTCGGTCTCGCTGGAAAACGTCGCGCCCTGCGCTTCGAGCTGCGTGCGCAGGTCGCGGAAATTTTCGATGATGCCGTTGTGGACGACGGCGACATTGTCGGTCGCATGCGGATGCGCGTTGTTTTCCGTCGGCTTGCCGTGGGTGGCCCAGCGCGTGTGACCAATGCCGATGTGCCCGCCGAGCGGCGAGGACTTCAGCACGGCTTCGAGATTTTTCAGCTTGCCCTTGGCGCGACGGCGATCGAGCAGCACGCCTTCGAGCGTGGCAACGCCTGCCGAGTCGTATCCGCGGTATTCAAGACGCTTGAGCGAGTCGACCAGTTGTTCGGCGACCGGACCCCGTCCGAGAATTCCTACAATTCCGCACATGCGGTTCGATGTCTCCAGCCCGCCCCAATGCGGCCTTTTCTACTGAGGAATAACACAATCCCGCCTCAACAATTGTTGCGGATTGAGACAGGGTAAATCATTAACGAAATCAGGATCGTAAGCGCGGATGCCTTACTTTTGACTTTTGGGCTTCCGATTGAGCATTTTCATCTCGCGGAAGCGTTTTACCCAACCCTCACGGACGGTCTGCTGGCTGCGTTCAACCGCCAGCGAATCGTCCGGCACGTCACGGGTGATGACCGAGCCCGATCCGATAAAGGCGCCCGCGCCGATCTTGACCGGCGCTACCAACGACGAATTCGAGCCCACGAAAGCCCCCGCACCGATCTCGGTCCGATGCTTGTCGAAGCCATCGTAGTTGCAGGTGATGGTGCCCGCGCCGATGTTGGCGTTCTCGCCGATATGCGTATCGCCGATATAGGTCAGGTGATTGACCTTCACACCGGCTTCCAGATCGGCAGCCTTGGTCTCAACGAAATTGCCGATGCGGACACCCTCGCCCAGCACGGTGCCCGGCCGCAGCCGCGCGTAGGGACCGATGGACGCATTCTTGCCGATGCGCGCGCCGACGATGTTCGAGAACGAATGGATCACCGCGCCGTCGTCAATCGCAACGCCCGGGCCAATGACGACGAACGGCTCGATGGTGACGTCCTTGCCGAACGTGGTGTCCGCAGCGAGGAAAACCGTTTCCGGCGCGATCAACGTGACGCCCGCGTCAAGCGCCGCTTGCCGCAGCTTGCGCTGCATCACCTGTTCGGCTTCAGCGAGCTGGGACTTGGTGTTGATTCCGCGCACTTCGTCCTCACTGGTTTCGATCACAACCGCCCGCAAGCCAAGCTCGCGCACGATCGCCACCGCATCAGTTAGATAGTACTCGCCCTTGCTGTTGCCATTGCCAATACCATCAAGGATTTTCAGCGCGGTCTTCCCCGCGAACGCCATGACGCCAGCATTGCAAAGCGTGACGGCACGCTCGGCTTCGCTGGCATCGGCATGTTCGCGGATCGCGGCAAGCTGTCCGTTGTCTTCCAGCAACCGCCCGTAACCTGTCGGATCGGCGGCACGAAATCCAAGCACCGCCAGCGCCGCACCATCCTTCAGCGCAGCGCGCATTCGTTCGAACGTGGTGGCATCAATCAGCGGCGTATCGCCGAACGCGATGAGAATATCGTCCGCGCCGGCTGCAATCGCTTCGCGCGCGGCCAGCACCGCATGGGCTGTTCCGAGCCGCTCACGCTGAACGAATGTCTTGGCCTCGGGGCGCGAACGCTTGATCTCGTCGATCACCGCCTGATGATCGGGGCCGACCACCACAGCAAGCGCGTCACTCTTTCCGCCGGGCGCAGCCGCCAGCACATGGGAAATCAATGGCCGGCCCGCAACGGGATGCAGCACCTTGGGCAGGCTCGAACGCATGCGGGTGCCCTCGCCGGCGGCAAGCACGATCGTGAGGGTTGTTCTGCCCGACATACGTTTTCCCTGTGCCACACGCAGAAGCGCGCTGGTGTCCTGAATCCTTTCGTTCGCTTCATTTCGCGGCACCTTCTATAGCGAACGAAAGGATTCGAAAGGACACCAGAAATTTACGACTGCTCGTGGTCCTTTGGTTCTGACATTCGCAAAGAGTGCTGCCGAGACGGGATGCGAATGTCAGAACCGGACCACGAGCGCCGTCTTACCCGAGAGTGCCGAGGGACAAAAGCGTTTTGGACGCTCTCCTCCGCGCGCGGACCCCGGCTTCCTGTTAATCTTTACACAATGATTCGCCGCGGCACGGGAGGGCCACGCCTGCGCTATGACCAAGGACAGCCACCAATTCCGCGATGATCTGACGGACGGCGATGGCGCCGGCTGGATCAATCGCTTTCTCGCGGAAGAGGACGAATTCGACGGGCGGTCGATGTGGCGGCTGGCGTCATGGGGCGTCGGCTCGGTCGGAGCGCTGATCATTGCGATTCTGGCGACGCGATCTCCGGCGGCAATAAATCGCGATCAACTGGCATCCGCGGAAATCGCGCGGCAATCGCAACAGGTCCAGTGGATCGCCAAGGAAAGCCAGAACAAGGCACGGGAACTTACCGCAGCGGTAGAAACACTCAACGGTGACCGCGATCGCCTGTACACGCGCGTAACCATACTTGAACAGGGACTGGACTCGGTAACGGGTGCGCTGGCGCGCCCAGCGGCAGCTACGCTGCCGGCTATTCCGCAGGCGACGCCTGCAGCAACAGCGCCCGCACTGGCCACACCGGCAGTATCCGCCGAAGCCGACCTGATTGGGCCGGTCAAACCCGTCGAGGCGAAAGCCGAGCCGGCAGCAGCACCTCCCAAGATCGCGCCGGTCGCGACCGCGGCTCCGGCAGCGTCTCCTGGTCCTGCCAAACCAGCCGAGCAGAAAGCCGAAGCTCCACCCGCCGATCCTGCGCCGACGGTCACGGCTGCTATCCCGCCATCCGAACCGGTCACTAGTGAAGCGCCATCGGCGAGTATCGTTCGCAAGACAGAATTCGGCGTGGATCTCGGCGGCGCCAAGTCGATCGAGGGCCTCCGCGCCGTCTGGCGCGGCGCGCTCAAAGTCTATTCGCAACAGCTTGCATCATTGCAGCCCATTATCGTGGTGAAGGAACGTCACGACGGACTGGGGATGCAGTTGCGGCTGGTTGCCGGGCCGCTGTCGGACGCGGCAGAAGCCGCCAAGCTGTGCGCGGGATTCCTGACCGAGAGCAATCGCCCTTGCGAGACGTCCGTGTATGAAGGCCAGCGCCTCAGCATGATCAGCGAAAAACAGCCTGAGACAAAGAAGCCGGAAGCCCCGGCTCATCGCGCAAAGCGGCGGAGCAAACAGCGCAGCGAGCCGGTCCAGGAACAGCCGAAAACGTCGTCGTTCAGTTCGTTTTTCGGCAACAGATAACGTCCAAACGTTGCTGCCCGGGTTGTATCCTCATTCGATCCGAACCATATTCGGCGCATGAAAAAAGAGCCGTTCAGACTGACCCCCTATCAGGTGCAGTGGATTCTGGTCGTGGGATTTCTCACCATCGGATACGCCCTCTATCTGCGTTATCTGGCCATCGAGTTCGCACAGGTCCGCCTCGAATGCGACGCCGGCTTGCAAACCATGCTGTGCAAGACACGGCTGACGATGACCTACCTGTTCAAAAACTACGTGTTTGGAATAACAGCCCTGGTTGTCGCGCTGCTGCACGTGATCCGGCCATCGATCGTCACCCTGACCATCGGGCTGATCGCCGCGTGTTTTGGAGTCGTGCTCTACAATATCGGCCTGTCGGGCGTAGCGATCGGGCTGCTTATTCTGGGGTTCGCGCGCCCCGCGCCCGCGACAGCGTAAGCGCCAGCAGCAGATACAATCCACACGTCCAGAGCGACTGCCAGTTGGCCGGTCCCTCATTGAAGCCGATATAGATCGCCGAGAGCACAAGCGCGCCGGCGAAGATCGACTCCGCGATCGGGCGCTTGCCCGACGCGGGCCGGTTCAGCGCCGTCAGGAGCAGGAACGGCACGACGGCCATGGTCAACGCGGCGAACTGGAAATCGCGGTAGCGCGGATCGAACACGAAGCCGAGCGCGGTCTGCGTCGCGATCACTGTCGTGACGAGCAGCACGAGTCCGAGAATGGTCTGCATGCGTGAGGTGGTGCGATAATCGCGCGGGCCGAGCAACTCAAGAAAGGTCGGAAGGCTGCGGCCATACATCACGGTGTTGGCCACAACCAATGGCGACAGCACGGCGGCGCCGAACAGCAGGATGCCGACGGTCCAGCCGCCCACCCCGAGGCTTTCGACAATCAACTTATCGAACGCCACGCCGAGAAGCGCGCCGCCAGCGGTGGCGGAGATTCCAACCGTCATCCATGAACTCAGATGCGGCGACCACGGCCTGCGGCGCAGCGTCAGGAGCGCAACGCCAAAGACCAGCACCGAGAAGATCATGCCGGCTGCGGCATAGACCTTCGCGCGCGGGAAGTTGGTGATCGGCTCACCCGCCGGATATTTCAGGTCGCGCGTGCCGCCGGCATCGAACAGGCCCCAATGGCCGCCGACAGTCCCTTCCCACATGCGTTTCCAGGGCTGATCGTATGCTTCGATCAGATTGACCCGGAACTTCTCCTGACGGGCCAGTTGGAGGATCTCGGACACCACCCGCGCCTGGTTGGCCCGCGACGGCAACGCGCCTTCGCGCATGCGGCCTGCACTCGGCCAGCCTGTTTCGCCGATCAGGATTTCCTTGTTGGGAAATGCGACCGCCATTCGTTTGCGAATCGAATCAACATGACTTGCAGCATGCCGCGCGCGGATCGGGTGATCCTCCCAATACGGCAGGATGTGAATCGTGACGAAGTCGACCGCGTCATAGACGTCACGGTTCTTCAGCCAGAATTCCCAGACATCGGCATATGTTACCGGAACGCCGGCTTTCGATTTCACGTAGCGGATATTTGCCACCAGGTCGGCCGCGGTCATCTCACCCCGCAACAGCACCTCGTTACCGACGATGACCGCACTGACCACACCGGGGTACTTCTTGGCGAGCGCGATGCCGGTTTCCATCTGCGTCCGGTTGTCGACGCGGTTGGTTCCGATCCAGACACCGAGCATCACCTTGAGGCCGGCTTTTTCAGCAAGCTCCGGAATCCGTTCGAGACCGTTGCCGACCGAATAGGTGCGGACGCAGCCAGTCACTTTCGCGAGCTGTGCAAGGTCTTCCGCAATCTGCTCCGGCGCGATGACCAGTCCCGGTTCGAGCGGGTTTTGTCCTCCCCGGAACGGCGCGTAAGACACGCATTCCAGCTTCGCTGCGGGGTCGATTGGCGCGCGCGCCAGCATGATCGGCGTGGCCAACCACCACCAAACTGCGGCAATAGCGCTCAGGGATATGACCAGAAGGGCCAGTGGCGTACGAAGCGAAATGGTTCCGTCCTCCAGGGAGGCACGTCGATAACCGCTCCGCGCTGGTCTGCCAAGACCCCAACCGATACCTCCCCCGGTCTTCTCGGCGCATGCCTTTACCAAAAGCGCATCAAACTTCCGCCTTGCTGGACAAAAACATAAATGTCCTTCATTGGAATCAGGCAGTTGCGGTAAAGGCAATCTTCCGCCGCAATAGCGGGGCATCTGTTTGGCGCCGAGCGTTGCCGACTGGCACGCCATTCATCGGGGATTTCATGGGTCGGGTTCGTACCGGGTTTCGAGTTGCCATTTTTCAGCGAGTCGCCGTTCCGGCCCTTGCTCTGTTTGTCGGGATCGGGGCCGCCATCGCTCAAAGCGGCGACCTCCGAGCGCAGGATACAGCCCCCAAGCAAGCTCCCGGCGACGCCGCCAAGGACAGCCAGCGCAAGGCCGACGAGTTCGTGGAAGCTGCGCAGGCGATCAACGGCCCTGCAGGAAACCCGGAATGTGTCTGGCTCGGCCGGCGCGTGGTCGGCCTGATGTGGCGCGACGACCTTGATACCGCGTTCCGCCATCTCGATCTTTACGAGCGATTCGGTTGCCCCGGCGGTCACATCCAGGCCGCGTTCCGCTGCGTGGTACGGTTCGGCGCGACAATCGATCCCAAGGTGGCCGAAACCCTTCAGGGGCGCGTTCAGGCCTGCTGGATCAATCCGGCCGCGCAGCCGCAGACGGCTGCCACGCCCGCCGCGCCCGCACCTGCCGCAGCGACACCGTCAGCCCCTGCCGCAGCGCCTCCTCCGGCTGCCCCTGGTAAATAGTCGGGCCGCGAAACTGCCCATGAGGAACCAAGCGGCCGTATCTCGATTGGATTCGGCTGCGCCCTCAAAACGCCATGTCGCCGTATGAGTTGTTAAGCTGCGCAGCATAGATAAGCTGCTTTTGACGCTGCCGAACCGAGGGGACAGGTTCGCGATCTGCCACGTTTGGCCCCGTATGGTTTTCCTTGATGCGCGCCATCGTCGCTGTCCTGCTCTGCGTTACCGCCATTCACGCCGCCCTTTGGGGCCTGTTGCGTGACGAGCAGAAAGCCCCCGACTTCAACGGAATGCTGCCCAGTCTGTCTTACGCGCCGTTTGAGGGCGCGGGGCATCCGGATGTCGACAACATTCCCAACAAGGAAAAAATCCGCGCGGATTTGAAGAAACTCGCCACGATGACCAAGGCGATCCGCCTGTATTCGTCGACCGGCGGCGTTGAACTGGTTCCCGCAATCGCCAACGAATTCGGCCTCAAGGTCACGGTTGGCGCTTGGATCGACAAAAACGCGGACCGTAACGAGCGCGAAATCGCCGCTGCCGTCGAACTCGCCAAGCGCAACAGCAACGTCATCGGCATCGTCGTCGGCAACGAAACCATCTACCGCGGGGAACAGAAGGTCGAAGATCTCATCGAGATCATCCAACGCGTCAAGAAACAGACAAATGTTCCGGTAACGACTGGCGAAATCTGGAACATCTGGCGCGACAATCCGCAACTGGCCTCGTCCGTCGATTTCATCGCCGCACACATCCTGCCGTATTGGGAAAACTTCACCGCCCAGCAGGCTGTGGATCAGGCCATGTACATCTACGGGCTGCTAAGGGACACGTTTCCCGGCAAGCGGATCGTGATCGCCGAATTCGGATGGCCGAGCGCGGGATACAACCTCAAGAACGCTTTCCCCGGGCCGTTCGAGCAGGCTTCGGTGCTCCGCAATTTTGTGACCCGCGCCGAAGCCATCGGCATGGACTACAACATCGTTGAAGCCATCGATCAGCCGTGGAAGTTTTTTGAAGGCGGCGTGGGACCTTACTGGGGCATCCTTGATGCTTCACGTGAACCGAAGTTCGCCTGGACGGGGCCTATTCGGGATCAAGACTACTGGAAGATTGCTGGCATAGCCTTGCTCGTCGGGGTTCTTCTGTCGCTCCCGATCTTCCGTCTGGCGCGCCCCACGGTTTTGCAAGCGACCGTGCTTGCCGCTGCCGCCAGCGGCGTCGGCACATGGGTCGCGACCGTCTTTGCCTACTGGAATACGCACTATTTCGTTTTCGGTTCCGCCTTCGCTCTGACACTGGGCCTTATCCTGCTGGTGCCGCTGGTCCTGATCGCGATGGCCCGGATCGAGGAAATCGCCACCATCGCCTTTGGACACAAGCCTGCCCGCCTGATCTCGGCCGCAGTCCCCCCACCAGCCGAAGGCTACGCGCCGAAGGTCTCGATCCATGTGCCGGCTTATTTCGAGCCGCCCGAGATGCTCAAGCAGACGCTCGATGCGGTATCGCGCCTCGATTATCCGAACTTCGAATGCGTTGTGATCATCAACAACACGCCTGATCCGGCGTTCTGGCAGCCTATACAGGATCACTGCCGCACGCTGGGCGAGCGTTTCATTTTCATCAACGCCGAGAAGGTCGAAGGCTTCAAAGCCGGCGCGCTGAAGATCGCCATGGCGCGCACGGCCGCCGACGCTGAAATCATCGGCATCATCGACGCCGACTATGTCGTCACGCCGGATTGGCTCAAGGATCTGGTTCCGGCCTTTGCCGATCCGCGCGTGGGCCTGGTGCAGGCGCCGCAGGATCATCGCGATGGCGACCGCTCTCTGATGCACTACGCCATGAACGGCGAGTATGCGGGCTTCTTCGACATCGGCATGGTGCAGCGGAACGAAGCCAACGCCATCATCGTTCATGGCACGATGTGCCTGATCCGCCGCGCGGCAATGGATATGGCAGGCGGCTGGGCCGGTGACACGATCTGCGAGGATACCGATCTCGGTCTGGCTGTGATCGAGCACGGCTGGCTCACGCACTACACCAACAAGCGTTACGGTTTCGGCCTGCTCCCGGACACCTACGAGGCCTTCAAGAAGCAACGCCACCGCTGGGCCTATGGTGGCTTCCAGATCGTAAAGAAGCATTGGCGCCGGTTCCTGCCCAATGCGAGCCGGCTCTCCCCGGATCAAAAGCGTGAATTCGCACTTGGCTGGCTGAACTGGCTCGGCGCGGAAAGTCTCGGCGTGGTGGTTGCGATCCTGAACCTGATCTGGGTGCCGATCGTTTCATTCGCCGACATCGCCATCCCGGACAAGATTCTCACCCTGCCGATCATCGCCGCATTTGTGGTGTCGCTGGCGCACTTCCTGACGCTGTATCGGCTTCGCGTACCTGTGAAGACCGGTCAGATGCTGGGGGCCATGGTGGCGGCAATGTCGGTGCAATGGACGGTTTCCCGCGCCGTGGCGAACGGCCTGATCACCGATCATCTTCCGTTCGCACGCACGTCCAAGGGCGGGCTTTCGATCATGTCGGTGGAGTTCCAGGCGTTCTGGGAAGCCGTGATCGGTATCCTGCTGATCATCGGCGCGATCGTGCTGGTTGCGTTCAATGTGAAGGAAGTGCGGGAGATCAACATCTTCGCAGGCGTGCTCGTACTTCAGAGCCTGCCCTTCCTGTCGGCCGTCGCCATTGCGATCCTCGAGAATTCGCGGATCAACGCCTTCAACTTCTGGAAGACTTCGTCGGTTCGCGCTGCCGAGCTGATCGGACTTCGCCGTGAAGCGACGCCGGCAGCCATCACCGCGCAGCAGCCGGTCACCTCGGATGTCCGCTCAGACACCTGATCGTTAAGGATTGAGTTCGTCAGCTCATTTCATGCTGACGAATGCACCCCACACCGCGGCCAATCCCGCGCCCACCAGAACATAGACGGGATGCCGGCAGAACGTGTCGCCGTAGGTGCACATCTGAGCGCCAAACCTGCCGAGCTGGCCATGGTCGGCGGCGTAGAAGAGTCCGGACAAGACAACCAAGAGACCGGCAACGAAGTACATTGTCGTTATCCCTTCCCAGCGAGAAACCGCATCTTGATGCGGTGCCATTCTTGCTGCGATTCCCTCGGCGCGTCGAGGACGAACGTCCTACTGCGGTTTGACTTGGGGGCCATGGTGAGCGCGGAGGGACTCGAACCCTCGACCCCATGATTAAAAGTCACGTGCTCTACCGCCTGAGCTACGCGCTCACGTGTCGCGGTGTGTAGGTGGCGGGTGAGTGTGGGTCAAGTGCAGCCCGGCATCCTTGTTCAGGCTGTGGAATTCGTCGCCAAGGCTTGAGAGATTCCCGCGGCAAGACGACAATTGACAAAGGAACAAAAAGAGAACACGATGTCATCATCACTGCCTTGGAAACAAAGATGACCGATATCTCCTACTATGTAGCGCTTCCGTTCAGCGAGGACGACGAAGGGTCCGTCGTGACGGGAACAGCCGAAGAGTTTCAAAGCCCATCTACGGCGATCCGGCGTGCGGAAACATTGTCCCGAGCAGCCGGTATGGTTGGAGCAGTTGCTTTCACGCGCTCTGGCGACCCGATGACGGGAGATTTCAAGGATGCCGTGGTCTTGAAAGCATTCGGCAGTGTCCCCACGGATCTCAGCGGCCTGTAATCGCAGTCTGCAACCGTCAGGGCCTGCGGTCCTCCTGTTCCTTTAGTTCATCTTCGCTCAAATCATTCCGGGGTGTCGCGAAGTCATCGCTGTTGGGATCAACCTTGAACGGTGCATCCTTGGTCGGATCCGCACGGCGTTTCTTCGCCTTGGGGTCGGCAGCGTCGTCTTTCTTCTTTTTTCCGCTCATCGGCTGGTTTCCTTGCCCGCGCCGCCGGCATGGCCGGCCTCGTTTCCCTGAATATGGCTGAGACGGCGAGCATCTGCTACGCCTACCTCACGAGATTTGAGGACGCCCATCATGACGGATTCGCCTGCTGTCCCCGAGGATACCGTGCGCGACTTCGACGTGCCCGTCCCATACATGCAACGGACGCGGGATTATTATCTCGCCATCGGTTACGACACCCCCTACCGCTGGGCGCACAATATCGCGGCGCCTTTCCAGCCGCTGACCAAGCCTCTGGCGAGGGCGCGCGTGGCCATCGTGACCACGGCCGCCCGCTTCGATCCCACGAAGGGCGATCAGGGACCGGGAGCGGCGTACAACGGCAGCGCGAAATTCTACCAGGTCTACGACGGCGACACCTCCCAGCAGCACGACCTGCGAATCTCCCACATCGCCTACGATCGCGCGCACACGTCTGCGACCGACATGAATACCTGGTTTCCACTGACGCAATTGCATCGCCTCGCTGGCGAAGGCCGGATCGGATCGGTTGCGCCTCGCTTCTTCGGTGCCCCAACCAATCGCAGCCATCGCGTCACCATCGACACCGATGCTCCGGACATTCTTGCACGCTGCAAGGCGGATGATATCGACGCGGTTGTGCTCGTGCCGAACTGTCCGGTGTGCCACCAGACCACGTCTCTGGTTGCCCGCCATCTGGAGGCCAACGGGATTTCGACCGTGGTGATGGGCTGTGCGAAGGACATTGTCGAGCATGCGGCTGTGCCGCGGTTTCTGTTCAGCGATTTTCCGCTAGGCAACTCCGCCGGAAAACCGCACGATGTGTCATCGCAGGTGTTCACGCTTGAACTGGCGTTGAAGGTGCTGGAAAGCGCGCCGGGGCCGCAGACAACGGTACAGTCTCCGCTGCGCTGGAGCGAGGATGCCTCGTGGAAGCGCGACTACAATAACGTGGAGCGGATGGCGCCCGAGGAACTCGCGCGCCGACGCCGCGATTTCGACGCTCAGAAGGAAGCCGCGCGCGCCAATCGTGTGGCGTGATTCAGTCGGACTTTCCGGCAGCCTTGCGCAGCGCTGCGTTAATCCGATCCTGCCACCCGGGACCGCCCTCCTGAAAATGCTCGAGGACGTCCTGATCAATCCGGATCGAAACAAGCTCCTTCACGCTCGGGATCGCGACCGTCTTGGGAAATGCCTCAGGCACTTTCGCCGTGACCGATTTGAACGCAGCCTCGGCTTCTGTCTTCGCATCGCTGAGCGTGCGAGGCCGTCTCGGAGGTGACGCCATGCTCAGATTCCCTCGAACAACGCCGTTGACAGATACCGCTCTGAGAACGATGGCACGATCGCAAGAATGGTCTTGCCCGCGTTCTCGGGCCGCTTGCCAAACTCCAGCGCCGCGGCAATGGCAGCGCCGGACGAAATGCCGCCGGGAATGCCCTCGATGCGCGCCAGAGCGCGGGATGTTGCGATCGCGGTTGCGCTATCGACCTTGACGATCTCATCGATCACAGACCGGTCGAGAATGTCCGGAATAAAGCCGGCGCCGATACCCTGAATCTTGTGGGGCGAATGTTGACCGCCAGACAGCACCGGACTTTCCACCGGCTCGACCGCGACGACACGCAAGGACGGTTTGCGAGGTTTCAGAACCTGCCCCACGCCGGTGATCGTACCGCCGGTACCGACGCCAGCGACAAACACATCGATGTTGCCGTTGGTGTCGTTCCAGATTTCCTCCGCGGTGGTGCGCCGGTGCACCTCGGGATTAGCCAGGTTCTTGAACTGCTGCGGCATCACCGAGTTCGGCGTGTTGCGGATCAACTCCTCTGCGGTTGCAATCGCGCCTTTCATGCCTTGCGCTGCCGGTGTCAGAACGATTTCCGCACCGAGGAATGCCAGCATCTTGCGGCGTTCGATTGACATCGACTCCGGCATCACGAGTTTCAGGCGGTAGCCCCGCGACGCCGCGACGTATGCCAGCGCGATACCCGTGTTGCCGGATGTCGGTTCGATCAGAACGGTGTCCGGATCGATGACGCCAGCCTTTTCCATCGCGATGATCATCGCCGCGCCAATGCGATCCTTCACACTCGCAGCAGGATTGAAATACTCAAGTTTGGCGAGAATTGTTGCCTTCACGCCGTTTTGCTCAGGCAATCGATGCAGCCGGACAGTTGGCGTATCGCCGAATGCATCAACGATGCTGTCGTAAATTCGTCCGCGCCCCGGCCGATGTGATTGCGAAATGTCTGAATGTGACTTGGTATCCATGCCGGGTCCTCCACATCAATCAAATGCGAACTATGAGAGAAAGTTACGCGAAACGAACAGCTTCCACCATTAAGGGTAGCTGCGCCCCCGCGCGCAAGGGCAATCGCGACGCTGTCGACGAGCGTTGCATCGCAAAATGTTATTTTGCAAAAGAAACACATTTGTGTTGCGACAACTTCAAACTCTCATGTGTATAGTGGGCAAAAGATCAAATCTGGTAGGGAGGTCACGATGCCAGCTCTTGCTGAAATTCTGTCGACCAAACCAACACGCTTGCCGCCGCGCATATCTGACCGTCCGATTTGCACGATCTGCGCGGACTCGATGGTCGCAGCCGAAGCATCTGCATTTCTTTCCGATAACGTGATCAGCTATCTGTGGACCTGCGACAATTGTGGCTATGGCTTCGTCACGAAGCATTCCACAAAGATCGTCTGCAACTGACAGCACACCTGCAGGCATACCCTGTCAGCGCGGCGCGATATCGCCCCGCGCCCATCCCTCGCGAACCGATGCGCGGTAGTCGCCATATGTGCCGGCGGCGATAGCGGCGCGCGCACCGGTCATCAGGCTTTGATAGTATGCAACGTTGACTTCCGACAACAGCATCGCGCCGAGCGCCTCCTCGGACTTCACAAGGTGGTGCAAGTAGGCCCGTGAGTAGCCATTCGCCGAACGCCAGGCACTTTCCTCGTCCAGCGGACGCGGATCATCGGCATGACGGGCATTACGCAAATTGATGACGCCATGCCGCGTGAAGACGTGGCCGTGCCGGCCGTTGCGCGTCGGCATGACGCAATCGAACATGTCGATCCCTCGCGCGACCGCTTCCAGCATATCGTCGGGCGTTCCGACGCCCATCAGATAGCGCGGCCGCTCCTGCGGCAGGATCGGCGCCACCTCCTCGATCATCGCCAGCATAACCGCCTGCGGCTCGCCAACCGCCAATCCACCGACCGCGTAACCGTGAAACCCGATGTCGATCAGCGCACGCGTGCTCTCGCGGCGTAATTCGGGAATGTCGCCGCCCTGTACGATGCCAAACAGCATGTATCCCGCAGGCGCCGTTTCGAACGCGCGCTTGCTGCGCCCCGCCCAGCGGATCGACAACTGCATCGCGCGTTCGATATCGGCTCGCTCGGCCGGCAACCGCACACACTCGTCGAGTTGCATGGCGATATCGGAACCGAGCAAGCGCTGCACCTCGATGGCCCGCTCGGGCGACAGTTCCACCTTTGTGCCGTCGATATGCGAGCTGAACGTCACCGCATGTTCCGTGACCTTGCGCAGCTTGGCCAGTGACATGACCTGAAAGCCGCCGGAGTCGGTCAGCATCGGGCCGTTCCATGTGGTGAACTTCTGTAGTCCGCCCAGCGCCGCGATGCGCTCCGCGCCGGGACGCAACATCAGGTGATAGGTGTTGCCGAGCACGATGTCGGCGCCCGTGTCCCGGATGTCGCGCCAATGGATGCTCTTCATCGCGCCTGCGGTGCCGACGGGCATGAATGCCGGCGTGCGCACCACACCGTGCGGCGTCGTCAATTCGCCGGTGCGTGCTTCGCCGTCGCGGCCAAGAAGCTTGAAATGATTGGGAACGGTCATATGGCGACGTTATGGGTCAGGTCGACTGACGAAACAACAGGCATGCATCGCCATAGGAGTAAAAGCGATAGCCGGTTGAGATGGCATGGGCATAGGCCTGCTGCATGGTCTCCAATCCGCTGAAAGCGGAGACCAGCATGAACAGGGTCGAGCGCGGCAAATGGAAGTTCGTCATCAGGACATCCACCGCTTTGAAGCGGTAGCCGGGCGTGATGAAGATTGCGGTCTCCCCGGTGAACGGCTGGATCGTGCCGTTATCTGCCGCAGCACTTTCGAGAAGCCGCAGCGATGTCGTCCCGATAGCCACGACGCGGCCGCCCTTGGCGCGGGCATCGTTAAGCGCGGTGGCGGTCTCGCCGGACACCGTGCCCCACTCAGCGTGCATCTTGTGGCTGGATGTATCGTCGGCCTTCACCGGAAGGAACGTCCCTGCTCCGACATGCAGCGTCACACGGTGCAACCCAATGCCACGGTCGCGTAACGCAGCCTCGAGTGCCGGCGTGAAATGCAGCCCCGCCGTGGGGGCCGCGACCGCGCCTTCGCTGACCGCAAACATGGTCTGATAGTCGGCAGTATCCCGCTCGTCCGGCGTCCGCCGTGAAGCGATGTAGGGCGGCAGCGGCGGCGCGCCGACGTCGGCAATGGCCTGATCCAGAATTGGCCCGTGAAACGAGAATGACAGCGTCACCTCGCCGTTCTCGCCTTTGTGCTCGACCTGCGCGTCGAGATTTCCCAGCAGACAGACACGGCCTTCGTTCCCAAAGCGGATAGCGTCACCGGCAGCAAGTTTCTTCGCCGGCTTCACCAGCGCCTGCCAGCGCGACCCGTCGATGCGCTTGATAAGCGTGGCTTCGATCTTCGGCTCTGTCTCCCGGCCGACGCGGCGGCCGGTCAATTGCGCCGGGATCACCTTGGTGTCGTTGACGACCAGTTGATCGCCGGGTTGCAGGAAACGCGGCAGATCGGAAACGGTGGCTTCAGCCAGCGGCTTGCCAGGTGTCACCACGAGCATGCGCGCCGTGTCGCGCGGGCTGACAGGCCGCAGCGCGATGTTGGCTTCCGGAAGTTCGAAGTCGAATAAGTCAGTACGCATGACGTTACGTTCAAATGTTGATGGCCGGGACATGCCCGGCCATCCGTTCGCAAAGCCAGACTACAGCGACAATCAGGCGGCGTCAGCCGCCATATGCGCCTTGACGATCTTGTCGGGATTCTGCACGGGTTCGCCGCGCTTGATCTTGTCGACGTTTTCCATGCCTGACGTCACCTTGCCCCATACGGTGTACTGGCCGTTGAGGAAGGCGGCATCGTCGAAGCAGATGAAGAACTGGCTGTCACCCGAATCCGGGTTCGCCGCACGCGCCATCGACGTGGTGCCGCGCACATGCGGCTCCTTGTTGAATTCGGCCTTCAGCTTCTTGCCCGAGCCGCCGGTGCCGGTGCCCTGCGGGCAGCCGGTCTGCGCCATGAATCCTTCGATGACGCGATGGAAAACGATGCCATCGTAAAATCCTTCGCGCACCAGTTCCTTGATGCGCGCGACGTGACCCGGCGCCAGATCGGGACGCATCTCGATCGTCACCGACCCCTGCGTGGTTTCCAGGATCAATGTGTTTTCGTTGTCTGCCATGATGTTTCCTTTGCAGATTGGGAAACCCGCGATGGCCGATATGGCCCGCGGATCGCCTGAGATGGATTACTTGATGTCGGAAGCGACCTGCACCTTCACCATCTTGTCCGGATCCTGAACCGGCTCGCCGCGCTTGATCTTGTCCACGACATCCATGCCCGACACGACCTCACCGACGACCGTGTACTTGTTGTTCAGGAAGCTGCCGTCCGCGAACATGATGAAGAATTGCGAGTTGGCAGAGTTCGGTTCGCTCGAGCGTGCCATCCCAACAATGCCGCGCTTGAACGGCACGCTGGAGAATTCGGCCGGAAGGTTCGGATACTTCGACCCGCCGGTGCCGTTGAAGCGCTGACCGTCGCCGGTCTGGGCCATGAAGCCTTCGATTACGCGATGGAATGGCACATTGTTGTAGTACCCGTCGCGCGCGAGCAGCTTCATGCGCTCGGCATGCTTGGGCGCGAGATCGGTGCGCAGCTTGAAGATGACGCGGCCCTTGGTGGTGTCGATAACGATCGCATTGTCCTTGTCGAGGCCGGCGGGAAGCGCCTGTGACAGGGCGGGCGTTGCGAAAGCGAAAGCCGCGAGAACGGCGAGTATGCGGATCATGACAACTCCGGGGTGATAGGAGGGCTGGTTAGCCAGCGAGTCTCTTCTTCAGGCGCGAGGCGACGGCTTTCGGCACGAAGTGCGAAACGTCGCCGCCCATCCCCGCGATCTGACGCACCAGTGTGGCGGTGATCGGGCGGACGGTGGCGGAGGCAGGAATGAAAATCGTGTGAACCTCCGGCACCAGCGTCTGGTTCATACCGGCGATCTGCATTTCGTAGTCGAGATCGGTGCCGTCGCGCAGCCCGCGGATCAGGATTGTAGCCCCTGCCCGCTGCGCTGCGGTAACGGTCAGATCCTTGAATGTGACGCAATCGATTTCGCAACCGGCGTTGGCGGCAATGGGCGCGAACACCTCCCGGACCATATCCAACCGCTCTTCGGTGGAAAACAGAGGGGCCTTGCCGGGATGGATGCCGATCGCAACGATCAGCCGGTCGACCAGGCTGCAAGCCTGCCGCACCACATCCAAATGGCCATTGGTAACAGGGTCGAACGACCCAGGGTAAAGCGCAATACGGGACATGCCCCCTCCTAACCCGGCCCGGCGACCGCCGCAAGGAGGCCGGTTCCGCCGGCGGCTGCTCTATTTATCCGGGGCAATAATTTTAAGATCCCGTGAACTTTTACCCGACACCGCGCGTCATCCCCTCAAGCAGACCGTAAAGGCCGGCATGACAGGGGACGGACCATGATCAAGGCACTCTCAGCAGTGACGATTGCGGCTTTCGTTGCAGCCGCCATGACGATTCTTCCAAGCTTTGCGCCTCGCGTGGAGGCAAGCGTGCCGCAAGCGCTTGCAAAGGCTGACCGGCTGCCGATCCGAACGGCCAATGCATCCTGCGCGGTACAGCATTGGCCGACTAAGGACGCGTCCTGCCTGCGCCGCAGCAACTGGAAAGCCGGCGTCCAACCGGTTCGGGTCGTGACGACGGACCGCAACTAGCCTAACCCTTTAGCCGCCGTTGCCGTTTTCCGCCTCATCCGTGATGTGTTCGACCGAGACGACATGTTCGTCCTCGGCCGTGTCAAACACGATCACGCCTTGGGTTGAGCGTCCGGCGACGCGAATGTCCTCGACCGGGCACCGGATCAACTGGCCGTTATCAGTTACCAGCATGATCTGATCGCTGTCCTCGACCGGGAACGACGCCACCAGCTTGCCGTTGCGATTGTTGACGGACATCGCGACGATGCCCTTACCGCCGCGGCCGGTGGTGCGATACTCGAACGACGAGCTGCGCTTGCCGTAACCGTTCTCGCTAATGGTCAGAACGAACTGTTCAGCAGCCGACATTTCGACGTAGCGCTGCTCGCCAAGCTCGATCGCGCCCGTGGCTTCTTCCTGATCCGTACCGGCCTCTTCCTCGGCTCCGCCGCGACGCACCGCGTTGGCGCGGCGCAGATACGCAGCGCGCTCATCGGCGTTGACGTCCATGTGGCGCAGGATTGTCAGAGAAATCACTCGATCATCTGGTTCAAGTTTAATGCCTCTGACCCCCATGGAGGTTCGACCAGTGAAGACCCTAACCCCTGCGTCCGTTCCATCGGAACGCGGATCGGAGACAGGGAAGCGAATGCATTGCCCACCCGCTGTAGTCAGCAAGACATCATCATGTTCAGTGCAAATTTGCACGTCGACGATGGCTTCGCCCTGGTCGAGCTTCATGGCGATGATGCCCGACCGGCGCACCTCGACGAAATCGGAAAGCTTATTGCGACGGACATTGCCCCCGGTGGTCGCGAACAGCACGTCGAGATTAGCCCACGACGACTCATCCTCAGGCAACGGCATGATGGTGGTAATGCGCTCGCCCTGCTCCAGCGGCAGGATATTGATCAACGCCTTGCCGCGTGAATTCGGAGCAGCCATCGGCAGGCGCCAGACCTTTTCCTTGTAGACCTGACCGCGGGACGAAAAGAACAGCACCGGTGTATGCGTCGAGGCGACGAACAGGCGGCTGACGAAATCCTCGTCGCGCGTCTGCATCCCCGAGCGGCCCTTCCCGCCACGCTTCTGCGCGCGATAGGTCGAGAGCGGCACGCGCTTGACGTAGCCCGCATGCGAGACGGTAACGACCATATCCTCGCGCTGGATCAGATCCTCATCTTCGACCTCGCCTTCCTGATCGATGATGACGGTGCGGCGCGGCGTCGCGAACTCAGCCTTCACTGCACCAAGTTCGTCCTTGATGATCGCCTGAATCCGGGCACGGGAGCGCAGGATATCAAGATAGTCGGCGATTTCGAGCGCGAGCTTGTCGAGTTCGTCGGAAATTTCCTCGCGGCCGAGGGCTGTCAGGCGCTGGAGACGCAGGTCGAGAATAGCTTTTGCCTGCTCAAGCGACAGGCGTGCGGTACCGTCTTCGGCGACACGATGGCGCGGATCGTCGATCAGCGTGATCATCGTCGCGACGTCCTTGGCCGGCCAATCGCGCGCCATCAGGGTTTCTCGCGCGGTGTTCGGATCAGGCGACGTCCGGATGACGCGAATAACTTCGTCGATATTTGCGACAGCGATGGCAAGGCCAACCAGGATATGAGCGCGGTCGCGCGCCTTGTTCAGCAGGAATTTGGTGCGCCGTGAGACCACGCTCTCGCGGAACGCAATGAACACGGTGAGCAGGTCCTTCAGGTTCATCACCTGCGGACGTCCACCATCAAGAGCGACCATGTTGGCGCCGAAATTGGTTTGCAGCGGCGTGAACTTATAGAGCTGGTTCAGCACCACCTCAGGCACCACATCGCGCTTCAGTTCGACAACCACGCGGTAACCGTCGCGGTCGGATTCGTCGCGCAGATCCGAAATGCC
The DNA here is from genome assembly GCF_001006325.2 of Afipia massiliensis. Classification (NCBI taxonomy): domain Bacteria; kingdom Pseudomonadati; phylum Pseudomonadota; class Alphaproteobacteria; order Hyphomicrobiales; family Nitrobacteraceae; genus Afipia; species Afipia massiliensis. The sequence continues at coordinate 3,956,944 of NZ_LBIA02000001.1, forward strand.
CTCGATCTTCTTTTCGCGCACCAGCTCAGCGATGCGCTCGACCATGCTCGCCTTGTTTACCTGATACGGAATTTCCGAGACGATAATCGCCTCGCGATCCTTGCGAATCGTCTCGATGTTCACCTTGCCGCGCATCACGATAGAGCCGCGACCAAGATGGTAGGCCGCACGGATACCCTGACGGCCAAGAATGATGCCGCCGGTCGGAAAATCCGGTCCGGGAACGATATTGATAAGGTCGTCGATGCCAAGCGCGGGGTCATTGATCAGCGCGATACAGGCATCGATCACTTCGCCGAGATTGTGCGGCGGGATATTCGTCGCCATGCCGACCGCGATGCCGCCGGCGCCATTGACCAGCAGATTCGGAAACTTCGCGGGCAGAACTTTCGGCTCGCGCTCAGAACTGTCGTAGTTCGGCTGATAGTCGACAGTGTCCTTGTCGATGTCGTCGAGCAGCGAATGTGCGACTTTCTCAAGGCGCGACTCGGTATAACGCATCGCGGCGGCCATATCGCCATCGACCGAGCCGAAATTGCCCTGCCCGTCGATCAGCGGCACGCGCATGGAGAAGTCTTGCGCCATGCGCACCATCGCGTCGTAGACCGACTGGTCGCCGTGCGGATGGTATTTACCGATCACGTCGCCGACGGTACGCGCCGACTTGCGATACGGCTTGTTCCACTCGAAGCCGTTCTCATACATCGCATAGAGAATGCGGCGATGGACGGGCTTGAGACCATCGCGCGCGTCCGGCAGCGCACGCGCCACGATCACGCTCATCGCGTAATCGAGGTAGGAGCGCTTCATCTCATCCGTGATCGAGACGGGACGGATATCAGCCGCCTCGGGAGGGCCGGACGGCGGATCTTGGGGGTCAGTCAACGTGCGAATCCTGGGTGCGAAATACTCTTGTTATATAGGCGAAGTCGGCGGCCAACGCCAACCGCATTTACCGTCAAAACGGGCACGGAAACTTTTGTAATTACAATATCTTACAGTCAGTCAAAAACCCATTCCATCTCACGCTTTTTGATGCGGGGAAAACGCTGTTTTGGCGCGGCATTCAGGGCCCGAATGCAACCGCATGCATGATGCGGCCCGGGACAAATGTGAACAGCCCAGCGATGACCAGCCCGCCCGTAAACAGCGAGATCATTGTGATCCGGTGGCCGTTCACCCGATGTCTGTGCGCAAACCAGATGCCGAGCGGAAGCATGATCAGGCTGAAGATCGACAGCAGATGGATCGGACTCCAGGGGCCACCCAGTCTGATCTGATTTTGATGGATCCAGAAAGAACTAAGCGCGACTGTCACCATCAGCACAACCCAGATCCAGCCGAGAGTGCGATGAGGCAACGTGCCCTTCGGAGAAGCGAACTGGACGATGCCCAGTACCAGCGCGCTCATGGCGGCAAAGGCGTGCAACTGAATGACCAAAGGCGCATTGAGCAGCGGCGCTAGGCTCATCGGTCGTTTCCGGAAATGAAGCTGGTTAGAAAATCAGATTCCGACGGAGTGCAGTACGTAAAGTGTAGGCTGCGACACGCAGAGCCAGTGCTTCACTGGCCCTGCGCTCATTCACATGATCGTCCTTAAAATGGCTTAGAATGGAATATCGTCGTTCATATCGTCGTTGCGGCCGCCGCCGGCAGCGACGCGGCGCGGAGGCGCTGAACGCGACGGGCCTGACGATCCGAAATCGCCACCACCCTCGTCAGCCCCGAACGAACCACCGCTGCTCTTGCCGTCGAGCATGGTCAACGTCGAATTGAAGTTCTGAAGAACGACTTCGGTCGAATAGCGGTCCTTGCCGTCCTTGTCCTGCCATTTGCGGGTTTGCAACTGGCCCTCAAGGTAAACCTTGGATCCCTTCTTCAGATACTGCTCGGCGATCTTGCAGAGGCCTTCGCTGAAGATCACGACGCGATGCCACTCCGTCTTTTCTTTGCGTTCGCCGGAATTCTTGTCACGCCAGGTCTCCGACGTTGCAACGCTCAGGTTGGCAATCGGGCGACCGTCCTGCGTCCGTTTGATTTCAGGGTCGGCACCGAGATTTCCAACCAGAATGACTTTATTGACGCTTCCCGCCATTGCCGCTCTCCACTTTCGCGCACGCATACGGTGCGCCCGAATCTGTCAGGATTTATGTTCGCGGGGTCGCCATCCCAAACTAGGGAAACGCCCGCTCCGAAAATGACCCTATACGCTCCGGCCCGCGCGATGCGCCCGGCTCACCGGTTATCCACACGCAAGCCGCCAGTCACTCCAACCATAATATGTACTGTTTTTGTTCTCATGCAAGTGGAGCGTGAAAGGGAACCCTTTGACAGACAAAAACAATGTTCGGCCGGGCTCCGAAAATGTGACGAAAACGTGATCAAAACGTGGAGTCGAGGAACCAAATATCCCAAACAATTCCTTGCCTTAGGAAGCCTCACTTCCCGTCCGACTGTTGCATTTGGGAGACGGCTTTTTCGGAAGAAGCCGGTATATTCCGACTCACGAAATCGAAATCCCATTGCGTTCGCGCCTTGGAAAACTGCTTCGAAAAATCGAGGCGGACTTAAAACTGGAGAACTGAGATGAAGAAGTTTTTGCTCGGCACCGTGGCGCTGGTTGCCCTCGGTACTGCTTCGGCGGTCGCCGCTGATCTGCCGGCCCGTACCTACACCAAGGCACCGGTTTACGCCGCGCCGATCTACAACTGGACCGGCATCTACGTCGGTGCGCACATCGGCGCTGCTTTCGGTGGCGATGACGGCTTCACCACCAACAACGCGCTCTTGAGGGGCACCGACCGTGACGCAGCGTTCCTCGGCGGCGGCCAGCTCGGCGCTGACTACCAGTTCGCTCCGAACTGGCTGGTTGGTATCGAAGGCCAGATCAGCGCTCTGTCGAACAGCGACCGTACCTTCACCGATGGCAACCTTGTCCTTCGTGATCGTTCCGACTGGCTGGCTTCGGTCACCGGTCGCCTCGGCTACACTTGGGGTCCGGGCCTGATCTACGCTAAGGGCGGTGTCGCGTTCCGTGACGACAACGGCCTTGCTGCGAACTTCCCTGGCGTGACCAACCGTGAGTCGACCGGCTACACCGTCGGCGGCGGTCTGGAATACATGTTCGCCCCAGCCTGGTCGGCGAAGGTTGAGTACCAGTACTACAACTTCGACACCACCACCGCTGTGTTTGCTGATCCGGCTCTGACCAGCGTCAGCTACAAGGATGACCTCCACACTGTGAAGGTTGGCGTCAACTATCGCTTCAACTGGGGTGGCCCGGTCGTCGCAAAGTACTGAGCTTCGCAGACCTGACTAACTCTTCCTGAGCTTCTCAGGATTACGGAAAGGCCGGCTCTTGAGCCGGCCTTTTTGTTTGTCATCACGTCCCTATATCCTCGGAGTCCCACCAGACGGCAAACAGTTGATGGATCGCGAACAGGGCTGGAAATCCGGTCGCGTTCTTACTATGTTCTGCGGACAAGAATCTGATCGAGAAATGAGAAACCGGCGAACGGTCATCGCGTTTTCCGGGGACAGCGCCCTTGTTGCGCACAACGTGCCACCGGAAATCCCTCATGGACGAAGTCATCAAGGCAAACCGTAAAACAACTGCTGCATCGAGCATGCGGGCCATCACGATTCGCGGCGCGCGCGAACATAATCTCAAGAACGTCGACCTCGAGATTCCGCGCGACAAGCTGGTCGTTTTCACCGGGCTGTCCGGCTCGGGCAAATCCTCCCTCGCCTTCGACACCATCTATGCGGAAGGCCAGCGCCGCTACGTCGAATCACTGTCGGCCTACGCCCGCCAGTTTCTGGAGATGATGCAGAAACCCGACGTCGATCAGATCGACGGGCTGTCACCAGCCATTTCCATCGAGCAGAAGACCACATCGAAGAATCCGCGATCGACGGTCGGAACCGTCACCGAGATCTATGACTACATGCGCCTGTTGTGGGCGCGTGTCGGCATTCCCTATTCGCCGGCAACTGGCCTTCCCATCGAAAGCCAGATCGTTTCCCAGATGGTCGATCGGGTTCTGACTCTTCCCGAAGGCACACGCCTCTATTTGCTTGCGCCTGTCGTGCGCGGCCGCAAGGGCGAATACAAAAAGGAACTCGCAGAATATCTCAAGAAGGGCTTCCAGCGGGTCAAGATCGACGGAAAGTTCTATGAGTTGGCCGATGCGCCGACGCTCGACAAGAAAATTCCCCACGATATCGACGTGGTGGTGGATCGCATCGTCGTGCGTGCGGATATCGCGCAACGCCTCGCGGAATCGTTCGAGACCGCGTTGAAACTTGCCGAGGGACTGGCCGTCGTTGAGTTCGCCGATGCCCCCTCCGGTAGCGAACCGGCCCCAGAGAAGAAGGCCGAAAAGAAGACCGCCAAGATCCACGACAAGAGCGGACCCGAGCGGATTCTGTTCTCTGAGAAATTCGCCTGCCCGGTGTCCGGCTTTACGATTCCCGAGGTCGAGCCGCGGCTGTTCTCGTTTAACAACCCCTACGGCGCCTGCCCGAAGTGCGGCGGCCTCGGCGTCGAACAGCATATCGACGCCGAACTCGTGATTCCGGACAAGGAAGCGACGCTGCGCAAGGGCGCGATCGCGCCATGGGCGAAGTCCTCGTCACCTTATTATGTGCAGACATTGCAGGCGCTAGGGAAGTTCTACAAATTCACGCTCGATACCAAGTGGAAGGATCTGCCCAAGAAGACCAAGGACGCGATCCTGTTCGGTTCCGGCGACGACGAGATCAAGTTCTCCTACGAGGACGGCGTGCGATCTTACGACACCAAGAAACCTTTCGAGGGCGTGGTCACCAATATCGAGCGCCGCTTCCGCGAGACCGAAAGCGAGTGGGCGCGCGAGGAACTCGGAAAGTATTTCAGCGACGTTCCCTGCGAATCCTGCCGCGGTCATCGGCTGAAACCGGAGGCCCTGTGCGTCAAGATCGGTGGCAAGCATATCGGCGAGATTTCCGAGTTCTCGGTGATGCGCGCTGGTGAATGGTTCGAAACCGTTCCCAAGCAACTGAACAAGCAGCAGAACGAAATCGCGGCACGAATTCTGAAGGAAATCCGCGAGCGGCTGTCGTTCCTGCTCGACGTCGGCTTGAACTACCTGACACTGGCGCGCGCATCCGGCACTCTGTCCGGCGGCGAGAGCCAGCGTATCCGCCTCGCATCGCAGATCGGCTCCGGCCTGACCGGTGTGCTGTATGTGCTGGATGAGCCATCGATTGGCCTGCACCAGCGCGACAACGCCCGGCTGCTCGAAACCCTGCGGCGGCTGCGCGATCTCGGCAACACCGTGATCGTGGTAGAACACGATGAAGACGCCATCCACACCGCCGACTACGTCGTGGACGTCGGACCCGGCGCGGGCGTGCATGGCGGCAATATCGTCGCCCAGGGCACGCCGCAGCAGGTGATGAACAACCCGAATTCGATGACGGGAAAGTATCTGACCGGCGAAATGTACGTGCCGATTCCCGAACGGCGTCCGCCCAATCATCGCCGCACCATCAAGGTCATCAATGCGCGCGGCAATAATCTCAAGAATGTATCGGCCGAAATCCCCCTCGGACTGTTCACTTGCGTCACCGGCGTCTCAGGCGGCGGCAAGTCCACGCTGCTGATCGACACTCTGTACAAGGCGATCGCCCGCAAGCTCAACAATGCATCGGAAGGACCTGCCCCGCACGATCGCATCGAGGGTCTGGAACATATCGACAAGATCATCGACATCGACCAGTCGCCGATCGGCCGCACGCCGCGTTCAAATCCTGCGACTTACACCGGCGCGTTCACGCCGATCCGCGAATGGTTCGCGGGCCTGCCCGAATCGAAAGCGCGCGGCTACGAGCCGGGGCGCTTTTCGTTCAACGTAAAAGGCGGACGCTGCGAGGCCTGTCAGGGTGACGGCCTGATCAAGATCGAAATGCACTTCCTGCCGGACGTCTACGTCACCTGCGACACCTGTAAGGGTAAGCGCTACAACCGTGAGACGCTGGACGTCCTTTTCAAAGGCAAGTCGATCGCCGATGTGTTGGACATGACAGTCGAGGAAGCCGCCGACTTCTTCAAGGCGGTGCCGCGCGTCCGCGAAACCTTCAAGACGCTGCACCGCGTCGGGCTCGATTACATCCACGTCGGCCAGCAGGCGACAACGCTGTCCGGCGGCGAAGCCCAGCGCGTCAAGCTAGCCAAGGAATTGAGCAAACGCGCCACCGGCCGCACACTCTATATCCTCGACGAACCGACCACGGGATTGCACTTCCACGACGTCGCCAAGCTGCTCGAGGTGCTTCACGAACTGGTTGCCCAGGGCAACAGCGTCGTGGTCATCGAGCACAATCTCGAAGTCATCAAGACTGCCGACTGGGTGATTGATCTCGGCCCTGAAGGTGGCGATGGCGGCGGTGAAATCGTTGCGTGGGGTCCGCCGGAAGATATCGTCAAGGCGCCGCGCAGCTACACCGGAAAATTCCTTGCACCGGTCTTGAAGAAAGGGCGCGCCGGGAAGATCCGCGATGCCGAAGAGGCGGCGGAATAAACCGATAGGGGGTGCAAAGGGACATCGTTTTGCGAGGTGACTATCGCACCCCGGTCCCTTTGCAGCGCTGGCACGTGAGAACCTTGTCGCCTTTCTTCACCAAGCCCTTGCCTTCGCAGTTCTTGCACTTCTGCTTCTTCTTGATGTTGGGGCCTTTTTCGTTCGCCATTCCGTTTCCTGACCAATGTATGTTGCGGGACGCAACTACGTCGCGCGTTCAAATAGCGCGCAATCCTGTCATTGCGCGACTTAAATCATTGCATACCACCTTGAAACTGCATGAAGCCAAACCTGACCGCCGGCTCCAACACGAGTCGGCGGCCCGACTTGGACTCATCGCCCGGACTTAGCTTCATCGCACATCCCCTGGCTCGCGAAGCGGCTCCCGCTTCGGCGAAGAAGCTTACTGCCCATGCTTGGCAAGCTCGTCATCGCTCAGATCCCAATCCTGCCAAAGCGTCAGGACCCCAAGCAGGATCACAATGCCGCCGAGCGCCGTATGCCAGAGTCTGAGCGTTCCGCCTCCGGCATAGCCGAAGATATGGGGCGAAGCGATCAGCCAGAAGCCAAGCGCGACCTCGCACGCTTCCTCCCAGCGCCGAAGCACGATGTATTCGAGCTGGGCAAAGCCGAAGATGAGGACACCGACGCAAACCGCATTCAGAAGCGGCATTCCCGGATCAACGTTCGCGCCAAGCCCGTTGTTCGCCTGACCTGTAAGCCAGGGCGACAGGATGATCAGCAAGCCGAGCAACATGCCGAACCAATCTTCCCAGGATCGATGTTTGTTTAAAAAACGATCGATAGACATTGAATACCTCCATCAAGAAGGCATACGTCGGCGGCCTGACAGATGTGACATTCCGACTGTCAAACGACCAATTCGGCCGCCTCACGGTATGTCTCAGAAAAACGTATGAATCCCGGCAACCTTTACAAGGCCCCGAGAACGGGTTTTTGTCGGATTTGGAGACACTTGCTGGAGCGGCCGTACTGATCTGCGGGCTTCCCGCCGGGCAACAGGACCAACACCCGACATTGGGGACAATCGTGCAATGACCGAAACCGTTCAGAACAATCCGGCCTGGAAACGCTACGAACTGGAGGCCGAAGGCCATCTGGCTGAGACCTACTACGAACTTTCTGACGGCGTCATTACCTTTGTTCATACCGAGGTCCCGAAAGAACTCGAAGGCAAGGGCATTGGATCAAAACTGATAAAAGGCGCCCTCAATCAGGTCCGCGCTGCCGGACTGAAGGTTATCCCCCAGTGTCCGTTCGTGAAGGCGTACATTGAGAAACACACTGAATATGCCGACCTGTTGAAATATATTCGCGCCACGCATCGAGTCCGCAAACACAACCTCTCGCCACGGTTCAAGACATGGTTCGCAACAACACCACACTCAGCCGCTACGAACTCGACGTGGACGGCGCGACCGCTTTCGCCGACTACCGGCTTGCACCGGGCAAAGTGATCATTACCCACACCGAAACGCCGCGCGCCTTGCGCGGCCGCGGCATTGCCTCACGACTGGTTCAGGGCGCGCTGGAGCAGATCCGCGCCGATGGATTGAAAGTTGTGGCAGGCTGCGGGTTCGTCGTCGATTATCTAGATAAGCATCCGGAATTCGCGGATGTGGCGGCATGAGCGCGCCTTTACTTCCGGCGCCAAAAAGCCCGCCATCGGCGGGCTTTTCAATCGCACATCGAATGAGCGTCAAACGATCTTGATCGACATGTCCGGCAATCCGTCGAGCTTGCACAGCACAATGTCGCCTTTCACCACAGGTCCGATATCTCCGGCGTGCCGGAGTAGATGGTATCGCGTGGTCTGCTCAACTGGAAAACAGCCTTCAATCCAACCTCGGCATCGGCTGTCTCAGCGAAAGCCACGGTTCCGGCTAACGCCACCAGCCAGAATGTTTCTGCGAATGAGCTCGGTCATGGGTCGTTCCCTGGTTTTGCGTTGTCGGTCTTTTTGGTCGCCTGCTTCAGTTGCGGCGGCAGATTAATTGTTCTGGCATTTTGTATGCCGTGGACGAAAATTTGAACAACACGTTGTAAAAGTGTGCGTTGCAATGAAAAAGGCCCGCCTGAACAGGCGGGCCTTAAAAGCAGTGCGGCCCTAGAGCCGCTGATCAATTCTTCAGGTCGTCCGGAAGCTTGCCGCCGTTGGCCGCGAGCTTGGTCATGACCTGCTTGTGCAGCCAAATGTTCATCTTTGCGGAATCGCTGGTATCGCCGTCATACTTCAATTCCTTCGCCAGCTCCTTGCGGGCCGAAAGGCTTGAATCGATGTCGAGAGCCTTCATCAGGTCCACGATCGAGGTGCGCCATTCAAGCTTCTCGCCCTTGGCCGCGACAGCCTTGTCGAGAATTGGCGCAACATCAACCATTGGCACGCTGGCGCCGCCACCCGCAGCCGATCCAGCACCGCCGGCAGGCTCAGCAGCTTCGGCCTTGGTGCCGAAAATCGCGCCCATGATCTTCCCAAAAATGCTCATCTGTAAACTCCCGATAGCCCGTCGGTTGACTGTGAATGATTGGCGCTTCTTCTATCCGTCCGGCAGCACCGTGCCGGTCGTCACCCGTCAGTGTAGACGCCCGGTTTCAGCTTGCCAATGCAACTGATCAATATTTGCGCTGCGGCGATTTGAGTCAAAAGCGCCAAAAAGACGCCACAATGACTCGATGCGGCGCGACCTCAGCTTGTCACATAGCTTCGCGCCACCGTCCCTTGCAGAATTTTGCTGCGTCTGCTCGGTCTTTCATCACAAGCGACCGTGATGACTTGCACGGTGCCCCTACGAGCAATCGATCATGGGATGTGGGGTTTCGCTTCCGAGTTTGGCCTGAAGGATGGCGATGTGTTCGCCACCTCGTTTAGTCGATGAATCCCGCCTTCGCGACACGTTGATCGCGAGCGCAGAGAGAAACTCGCGACGGTCCTTGCAGAGTAGCGGACTTCCGGATGACTGCTTTTCGCGCCTGACTCTAGCCGCTTTGCGCAGGAAGGTGGTTTCGATACTGACGACACCACCCTCCTCAAGTTCGTTCTCATCTTATCAATGCCGGTGCGCAGGCGCTCCACCACTCGCACCTATCGCCCTGACGTTGAAGCTGAGGTCGAGCTTCCCGGCCTTCTCGAACGTCAGGGTCGCCTTTAGCGTGTCGCCTTGCTTCAACTGCTGCTTGATATCCATGAACATCATGTGGAATCCGCCTGGCTTGAGCTCGACCGTCTCTCCGGACTTGATAATGAGCCCGTCCGTCAGCGGCCGCATCTTCATCACGCCGTCGGTCATCGACATCTCGTGAATTTCTACGTGATGCGCACCGGCCGACGTCGCACCGACCAGGCGATCGGCCGATTTGCCGTTGTTGGTGATCTTGAGATAACCGCCAGCGATTTTGGCGCCGCCCGGCGTGGCGCGCGTCCATGGCGACACGACAACAAGATCGCCGATCGTGAAGGTATCGCTCCCGCTCTGCGTAGTCGCGCCCATTTGCGCGTGATCCATCTTGCTGTGATCCATCTGCGCCTGCGCAACTGTCGACGCGTCGGCAACGATCCGCAGCGTGGGAGCCGGCGATTTCAGGCTGTGCGGATTCTGTCCGTCCGATGCAATCTGGTCCCAGCGAACCTCACCCTTCGCGCATTGCTGGACGGTCGGAAAAGAGATCGCCTGCCCCGGACGGAAATCGCCGGCAAGGAAACTCGTGAAAACGAACTCATCGTAGTTGTCGTCCGAGAGAGCGCCGCCCGACCATATGATTTCCTTGGGTCCTTCGGTCACGGCTTTGCCGTGACTCTGATAGGACTTGGCGTAGGTGCCGCGCGTGATGTTGAGGGTCCATCCCGCCTTGGGCATCGGCTTCACGCCGATGACTCCCTCAGGAATTTGAATCCGGACTGTTTGCGTAGCTGCGCCATCGCAGCCGTGCGGGACCTGAAATACCGCCTTGTAATAGGTGCCGGTACGCGCCTCGCCCGTCGCAAGCGTGACATGGGCGAACGCGGCTGATTGCGAGATGATAACGGCAGATGCGGCGAAGCCAGCGCCGGCCAGCAGCCGCTGGGAGCTGCGGAAGTTGATGGACATGTTGTTCCTCGACTGATGCTGAAAGATAATTCCGAAACGAACGTCTCAGGTTGTCTCAGGTCAGCGTCGGAGGAGCCCGGGCCAGGAAGACCGGTTCGCGTAAGATAGCCGTCAGGGTGGTTTCGCGTGAAACAGCGGAATGCGCGTAGACCGTGGGGAGCGTCAGTGAGCCCCCCTCGCCCGATGGGCCCCCCGTCGTATGGCTCATCAGGCACGCGCTGAGACAATCGTGATCCGCCCTTGGCGCGAGCGGCGCACTCCCGTCATCGTTCGAGCTCGCAGATGTTCCGCCGGAACAGATCGTGCCGAGGCTCCCGGCGCCGCCCGCGAACGCCACCGTGCCACTCCAAGCCAGAAGCAGCCCCTGGATCACCAGGACCTGCGACAGCACGATGGTCAAAAGCAGCCGGCGAAATGGGTAGCGATCACGCATGTTGCGGCTATGCCACGCCTCGGGCGGAACGTCCACGATTCGGAGACGGTTCCTACAACACGCCCTGTCTGTCGATCTCTTGGAGACCGTATAAATGAACTATTGTTCGCTGTTATACTGATCCTCAGGCACTATATCTACCACGGAAACATCCCCAGATTCACTCTATCGATAAAGCATAGCTTAGCGAGAGACCTATTTAATTACCGACGCGCTGGCTGCTGTCAGAATTTATGTCTGCTTTGCGTCAACATGATGAAATAACGATCTAAATTTTGATTTCTCGGCATGAATGGGGCCGAGATCAGGGCTCATATCGGTAAAACTCTTGGTGAAAGATTAATCACTTCTTACTGGTGACATGCGTTTATCGCTTAGCTGCATCGCAACATTTGCGGTGTTGCAACGCAGAATCGTACCCTATATTCAGTTCCAACGATGACGCTACTCCAAGAGCTGAATCGGGATTACGAAGGAGACTACCATGCTGCTCTCATTTATCCGCGCTATCCAGGCGTTCCGTGACTATCAGCGCAATGTCGCTGAGTTGTCCCAGTTGAGCGATCGGGAACTGGCCGATATCGGGCTTGACCGCTCTGACATCCAGCGGGTCGCAGCCGGCGCTTACAACGGCTAACCCCGTTGCGAAAACTGACTGACGAACGATTGCGCCCGCCCTGTGCGGGCGTTGTCGTATCTGAAGCTTCGCCAAGCGAACCTCACGCACCGAAACATTGCATCGGAGCGTTGCCGGCTCTAGTTGTGAGCCATGACAACCCAGAAAGATCATAACGCGGCAGCGATCCACGTCATTGGCGGTGGATTGGCAGGTTCCGAATCAGCATGGCAGATCGCGAACGCAGGCGTCAGCGTTGTGCTGCACGAGATGCGTCCGGTCAGGACGACCGATGCGCATCGCACCGACAGTCTCGCGGAGCTCGTCTGCTCCAATTCCTTCCGCTCCGACGACGCAGCCAACAATGCTGTCGGTCTGCTGCATGCAGAACTCCGCAAGCTGAATTCCCTGATTATGCGCAGCGCCGACGCCAATCAGGTGCCGGCGGGCGGCGCGCTTGCCGTGGACCGCGACGGTTTTTCCGCAGCGGTCAGCGCGGCACTCGCCGCGCATCCACGGATCGAAATCCGACGCGAGGAAATTGCCGGGCTACCTCCGGCCGACTGGCAGAATGTTATTGTAGCGACAGGCCCGCTGACATCACCGGCGCTGGCCAGTGCGATCCAAAGCTTATCCGGCGAAGATGCCCTCGCCTTTTTCGATGCCATTGCGCCGATCGTGCATCGCGACTCCATCAACATGGATGTGGCGTGGTTTCAATCGCGCTACGACAAGGTTGGCCCGGGCGGCACAGGCGCCGACTACCTCAACTGCCCGATGACACGCGAGCAGTACGACGCTTTCGTCGATGCGCTGATCGCGGGCGAGAAAACCGACTTCAAGGAATGGGAAGCGAACACGCCCTACTTCGACGGCTGCCTGCCGATCGAGGTGATGGCCGCACGCGGCCGCGAGACACTTCGTCATGGACCGATGAAGCCGGTCGGATTGACCAACCCGCGTGATCCGGCGGTCAAGCCATATGCGATCGTGCAGTTGCGCCAGGACAACAAACTCGGCACGCTCTACAACATTGTCGGCTTCCAGACCAAGCTGAAGCACGGCGCGCAGACGCACGTGCTCCGCGCCATTCCGGGCCTTGAGAATGCAGAGTTCGCGCGTCTTGGCGGCCTGCATCGCAACACCTTCCTGAACTCGCCGAAACTGCTCGATCCTCAACTACGTTTGAAGGCGCAGCCCCGGCTGCGCTTCGCCGGGCAGATGACCGGATGCGAAGGTTATGTCGAGTCCGCAGGCATTGGCCTGCTCGCCGGGCTGTTCGCAGCAGCGGATGCGCGGCAGAGCGTCATCGCACCGCCCCCGCCGACAACGGCGCTCGGCGCGCTGCTTGGTCACATCACCGGCGGCCATATCGAAACCATCGATGCAGGACCGCGCTCGTTCCAGCCGATGAACATCAACTTCGGATTGTTTCCGCCGCTGGCCTCGCCGCCGACAAAGAAGCCGGACGGGACGCGGCTGCGCGGCAACGAAAAGACCGTTGCGAAGAAACAGGCGATCAGCGCACGCGCACTGTTGGATCTCGATCGCTGGATCGCGGAGACGCTGCGCGTGTCCGACGCGGCTTAATCGCACCGTCATTGCAAGTTGATGTCGTCCCGGCGAAAGCCGGGACCCATCACCCCTGTCAAAGCGGCTGCGAAGACAGCCGCTCAGCAATCTTCCTTGAGTCGTGAGTACGGTGGTGATGGATTCCGGCGTTCGCCGGAAGACCATGAATGTGGGGCAGGTCTCTCGCTTCGCGCGCACCGGGCCATGACACATGGCAAATCACGCAGGCTGCTCACGGGATTGGGTCAATGCTCTGAAACAACTTTAGTTTTGCCTTTGTCACAGCGCGCTATGGCCAAAAGGCAAATTGGTGACGAACCTTGCCGCAAAAGGCGCGATAGTGACGGGATGGCGGCGTGCAAGCGGATCGGGATTCAGCGCGCGGACCATGCCGCAATTCACTTGACACACATCATCTGAATAAAAATTCAGATGATGGCGCCAGCGCGAACGGCCACGAGCGGTTCGCTCGTCATCACTCGGCGAACGCCTATCGCGCGGCGAAGCCGGTGACGGCGGACACCACCTTGACCATCCTGACCGGCGAAGCCGTGATGAGCCCAGGCCTCACACCCTGAACGGCTTTGCACTTGCTGCGCGCCATGTCGTCCAGAGCACACCGAGTCGCGACGACGTCGGCGGCGCAAACGGCTCGGATGTGTCCAGCCGCGCGAGTGTCTTTCCGATCACCGCAAGCGGCAGGAAGGCAGGACGCACGGCGATCGACGCGTCCGCCAGCATCGCCATGGCCTGATCCAGTTGAGCCCGCGCTTCTCGGCGCAGATGCGCTAGCGCTTCCTTCAGCGGCGCGCTCGTCTGGTGCAGGAATACTTCTTCGGCAACCACGCCGTGGAGATTCATCAAGTCGGCCGGAAGATAAAGCTGCCGCCGCGCGGCATGGCGCGGCAGCGCCAGCATCGCGGCAACAAGCCCCTCCGCAATGCCTGCATGTTCGGCGAGGCGGGCAGTCTCCGGCGAGTTCAGACCCAGCACCCTGGCGCGCAGGGCGTACATCGCGGCAGCCGTATCGCGGCAATGCGCCTCCAACGCCGCCATGTCGGGCATCGGATCGTCATAGACATCGAACACATGCGCGTCGATCAGCCGAACAAATGCTTCGGCGGGAAGATCGTACAGAGCCATCGCCCGCAACAACTCCGCCGCGACCGGATTGCCCTCGACCGCCCCGTGGTCGGCAGCCTGACTGCTCCCCGTCAACGCGTCGCGCCACCATTGCAGGCGGATCTCGCCGGGCAGCGGCTGGCTGACGTGATCGCGGACATGCGCAACCTCAGCATTGAACGCCGCGAGCGCCATCCATGCCCGCCGCGCGTCCGGCTGGACGAACAGGCTCGCCGCATAGGTTCTGAAATCCTGCGCGCGCACCAGATCCGTGCAAAACGCTTCGGCAGATCGGTCTGCTGCGCTCATGGAACGGCAATGAGTGCTGCCGCCACGCGCCGGCGCTCACCCATCATGATATTGTAGGTGCGGATTGCCGGACCCGTCTGCATGGTGTCGAGCAACACATGAACCTGCCGCAGCGCATTGCGCAGCGGCGTGGGAGCGATCCAGACATCGCTTCCCGTGCCGATCAGCAGTGTATCGATCTCGTTGGCATGCTCGAAAATTCGCGCCAGTGAATACCGGTCGATGTCCTTGGGATCGTTGACCGGCCACGCCCAGATCGCATCCGGCAGGCACAACAGCGAGCCGCGATGCGACATCTCGGCGAACCGGAAGCCGCCGTTGCCGTAGGCTTCGATCGGCGCCGACCGCGGAAGATGCAACGCATCCGGCGCGCTCGTACTCACTTTCCGACGTTCGTGATCCATCTCAGCACCACCTGTCACGAACTTCGGAAAGTCGTGGGTATTAGAGCGGGGTGAATTCAGGTTAAGTCGCTCACCACGTCATTGCGAGCGAAGCGAAGCAATCCAGTTTTTGTTTTGCATCAGCAAGAACTGGATTGCTTCGTCGCAACCGCTCCTCGCAATGACGACCGAGAATGACTGTCGATCACACCTAAAATCATCAGGGCTTCGACGGCTTGTCGTCCTCGCCGCCCCGGTTTTCGCCCACGCCGAGATAGATCAGGATCGGGGCTGCGATGAAGATCGAGGTGTAGGTGCCGACCAGCACGACGCCGAAGGTCATCGTCGCCGCAAAGCTGTGGATCGCCTTGCCGCCGAACAGCAGCAACGCGAGCAGCGCAAGCGTCACCGTGACGTGCGTGATGATGGAGCGCGACAGTGTCGAGTTGATCGAGGCGTTCAGCAATTCCGGCATCGGCATCTTCTTATAGCGCCGCAGCATTTCGCGAATGCGGTCGTAGATGACGACGGTGTCGTTGAGCGAGTAGCCGAGAATGGTAAGCAGCGCCGCGATACTGGTCAGATCGAATTCGATCTGGGTGATCGACATGAATCCCAGCGTCAGCACGATGTCGTGGACGTTCGCGATCATCGCGCCCAGCGAGAACTGCCACTCGAACCGGAACCAGAGATACATGAAGATGCCCGCGATCGCGAGCATCAGCCCAACCGTGCCGTAGGCGAGCAACTCGCTCGACACACGCGGTCCGACCACCTCGACGCGGCGATACTCGACGCTGTCACCGAGTAGCTGACGGACCTTTTGAACCGCCACCTGCTGCGCCTGATCGCCGCCCGGCTGTTCGGCAATGCGGATCAGAACGTCGGAGGGACCGCCAAACTGCTGAAGCTGGACGTCGCCGAAATTCAGTGTCGTGAGCTGCGCGCGCAACGATGCGATATCCGCCGGACCCGACTTGGTCTGAATCTCCAGCAGCGTGCCGCCCTTGAAGTCGATGCCGAAATTCAGCCCGTGCGCGAAATAGAGGCCGATCGCGATCAACGACAACAGCGCCGAGATCGGAAAGCTGATGCGGCGAAAGCGCATGAAGTCGAACTTCGTATCGTCGGGAACGATGCGAAGCGCGGGGATCACGCCGTAAATGCTGAGCACCGTCAGAACGACGATGAAGACAGCCAGAGCAATGATAATCGTCTGAGTCACGGTCTAGCTATCCTCAAATCGGCACGGTCTTGGGCCGCTTCCAGCTCACCCACGTCGCAACGATCAGCCGCGTAACGGTGAACGCCGTGAAAACCGTGGTGATGATGCCGATGCCGAGCGTCACGGCGAAGCCGCGCACCGGTCCGGTACCGATATAAAACAGCACGGCTGCCGCGATAAATGTGGTGATGTTGGAGTCCAGAATGGTCGCGAGCGCCCGGGTGAAGCCGGCGTCGATGGCCGAGATTGCAGTCCGGCCGGCACGCAATTCCTCACGGATACGTTCGTAAATCAGGACGTTGGAATCGACCGCGATGCCAACCGTCAGAACGATACCGGCGATGCCGGGCAGCGTCAGCGTTGCATTGAGCAGCGACAGGATACCAAAGATCATGGCGACGTTGATCGCGACCGCGACGTTGGCGAAGAAGCCGAACAGCCGGTAGGTCAAAAGCATAAACACAATAACCAGCACCGAGCCGACGTAGGACGCCAGTTCGCCCGCGGCGATCGAGTCCTGACCAAGTCCCGGGCCGACCGTGCGTTCTTCGATGATCGTCAGCGGCGCAGGCAACGCGCCCGCGCGCAGCAGGATCGAGAGATCGTTCGCGCCCTGCACGGTGAAGTTACCGGAAATCTGGCCGGAGCCGCCGGTGATCGGCTCGCGGATGACCGGCGCCGAAATCACTTCGTTGTCGAGCACGATGGCGAACGGTTGTCCCACGTTCTCGAGGGTGGCTTGCGCGAACTTGCGCGCGCCGGAGGTATTGAAGCGGAAGCTGACGATCGGCTCGCCGGAGCGCTGATCGAAACCGGGCTGCGCGTCGGTCAGATCGCCGCCGGAGACAAGCACCTGCTTCTTGATGACGTAGGGCACCTTCGGCGCTGTCGAGCTCATCAACAGCTCGGAGTCCGGCGGCACCCGCCCCTGCTGCGCCTGATCGGGCGGCACGGTCGGATCAACCATCCGGAAGTCGAGCTTCGCCGTCTTGCCGAGCAATTCCTTGAGGCGGGTCGGATCCTGGAGGCCCGGTACCTGAACGAGAATCCGATCGATGCCCTGACGCTGGATCAGCGGTTCGACGGTGCCGAGTTCGTTGATGCGGCGCTCGACGATCTGGATCGACTGTTCGACCGACTGACGGACGCGTTCGGTGATCGCTGCCGGAGGCACGGTCAGACGGATCAGCCCGCCGCCGGCATCGCTGACTTCAACGCTACGCTGACCGCTCGATCCGAGCAGACCGCCAAGCGGCTGGGACAGTTCGCGCAGCTTGGCGAGCGCGTTGGTGAGGTCGGTGTCCTTGACGCGGACTTCGACGCTTTCGCCGCGAACCGCGAGCCCGGTGTAGCCGATCTTGGCGTCGCGCAGCGTGCGCCGCACGTCATCGCGCACCTGATCGAGCTTGTCCTTCTTCACCGAGTTCGAATCGACCTCGAGCAGGATGTGCGAGCCACCCTGCAAGTCGAGGCCGAGCACGATATGACGCTGGGCCCACTTCGGCCAGGTCTTGACGGTCGATTCAGGGAAGAAGTTCGGAACCGCGAAAAGGCAAACGATCGTGGCGGTCAGAATGACCGCCAGCGCCTTCCAACGCGTGAAATAAAGCATCTAGTGTCCCGTGTCCGACGTTTGCTTCATTCTGCAGCGGCCCCCTCGTGCAAACGTCGGACACGAAAGGACACTAGAAATTCAAATTTGCCAGTGGTCCTTTGATTCTAACATTCGCAAGAATGCCCGCCGAAAAATGGGTGCGAATGTTTGGATCGGACCACTGGATGACCCGTCAGATTCGTGAAAGCGTTTGCACCCGGAGCGTTAGCTCGCGGCTGTTTCTTCCTTTGAATCCTTGGCAGGCTCGCCCTTCGTCCGCACGCCGGAGATCATCTGGCGCATCTGACGGATACGGACACCGTCGGAGATTTCGACCTCGATCTGATCGTCATCGACAACCTTGGTCACCTTGCCGACAAGGCCGCCGTTGGTGACGATGGTATCGCCGCGGCGGATGTTCTTCACCAGTTCCTGATGATCCTTCAGCTTCTTCTGCTGCGGCTTCAGAATCAGGAAGTACATGATGACGAAAATCAGTGCGAACGGCAGCAGCGACATCAGCATGCTGTTGGTATCACCGGCGCCGGCGGCTTGAGCAAAGGCAGGAGTAATGAACATACGAAAAGTCCTCAGAAAGGCGCCCGCCATGGGGCGAAACGCGTAGGCGCAAGGCCGTTTTGGCCGAATTTGCGCGGACTATAGCGACAGGCCACCCAATTGCAACGGGACCGGACATGTCGATTTTGCCATGCATTCGTGGCGCTTGCGGGCATTCGTCAGCATCGGTAAGGGTGCCCTAGTGGTCCCGTTCTGGTGCTGATTCATGTCCAAAAAACCCAATAAAAAGGCCTCCAGGGCCGCCACGAAGGCGAGTCCCGGCAAGGCAATCAAAACCGCGACAAAACGCCCTGCCACAGCGGTCGACACCGAGACCCAGGCCCGGATCGCGCTCGCGCTCGAGAGTATCGCCGCGAACCTGAACGCATCAGCGGCCAGACCGTCGACCCCCGATTCTCTCAAAAAGGCCGACGCTTTCGTCTGGCAGCCCAATGGCCATCTGGTGCCGGTTCCAAAGGTCAGCCGCGTCGACCTCGGACTGCTCAAGGGCATCGACCGGATGCGGGACATCCTGATCGAGAACACCGAACGCTTCGCCACTGGCCTGCCTGCGAACAACGCCCTCCTCTGGGGTGCGCGCGGCATGGGCAAGTCGTCGCTGGTGAAGGCAGCGCATGCCAGCGTCAACGCCATGCCGAAAGTGCGCGGCCGGTTGAAGCTGATCGAAATCCATCGCGAGGATATCGAAAGCCTGCCGCTTCTGATGTCGCTGCTGCGCGAATCCGATTTTCACTTCATCGTGTTCTGCGACGACCTGTCGTTCGACGGCAACGACGCATCGTACAAATCGCTGAAGGCTGTGCTCGAAGGCGGCATCGAAGGCCGGCCCGACAACGTGATCCTGTACGCGACCTCGAACCGCCGTCATCTGCTGGCGCGCGACATGATCGAGAACGAGCGCTCGACATCCATCAATCCCGGCGAAGCCGTCGAGGAAAAGGTCTCGCTGTCGGATCGTTTCGGTCTGTGGCTCGGCTTCCACAAGTGCAGCCAAGACGAATATCTCGAGATGGTGCGGGGCTATTGCAGGCACTTCAACGTCAAGATGGCCGACGATCAGTTAGAGCGCGAAGCGCTCGAATGGTCGACCACGCGCGGATCGCGCTCCGGCCGCGTCGCCTGGCAGTTCACGCAGGAAATCGCGGGACGGATGGGTGTGAAACTCGCAACGGCGTAGAGCGCACGACAACGTATTAGAACTGCGAAGTGCGCTAGACCTGTCTCATGCGAGCCCGCTCTGACCAGAAGCCCGCCTCGTCCACAATCAACCGGCCCAACTCGGCAGCACATGGCATCTGGTCGCCTTGCTTCGAGATCAAGACGTACTTTGCCTCGGGCAAAGGCGGCAGGCCGTCGTTGGCATCAAGAACCGTCATCCAGGGCTCGATTTCCTCTTGCGCGAAAATCGACACCGCCAGCCCCGCTTGAACTGCCGCCCTCAGACCATGCTGGTTCGCCGACGTGAAGCCGACGTGCCAATCAATGCCAGACGCCGTGAGAGCCTCAACAGCCATCGCACGAAGCGCGCACGGCGGCGGCGAGAGTGCGAATGGCAATGAAGAATTCTGCGGCCGTTTGAAACTCTCGGCGGCCGCCCAGACGAATTGCGTCTGGCGAAGAACCGTTCCGCCCTCTGCGTCCGATCGGGTAATTGCCACCGCAAGATCGAGTTCGCCGGCATCGACCTTGGCCCGCAGGTCAAGACAGACACTGACCGAAACCTCGAGCCGAACCGCAGGGTACTGGCGAGCGAACCGGCCAAGCAGTTGCGGCAGCCGATCGCCAATGAAGTTTTCCGGAACGCCCAGCCGGATGGCGCCCGAGGCTGTGGAGGAATGAAAGCGGCGCGTCAGCGCCTCCTGCCCCTGCAGAATCTGTTCGGCGTGGCGCAGAAAATCCTCGCCGTCTTCGGTCAGTGTCAGCTTGCGCGTGGTCCGGTACAAAAGCTGCCGCCCCACCTGCTCCTCCAGCCGCCGGATCTGATGACTGACGGCGGATTGGGTCAAATGCAGTCGTTGCGCAGCGCGTGTGAATCCGCCGGTCTCACAGACAGCAACAAAGGCGCGAAGCAATGTGGGCTCAAAGTCCATGGACCCACATATATGACGAACGAAACTGAAATCAATAAAATCAATTCATTTCCTTCATGAAAAGGGAACGCCCATATCCGTCAGCCCGTGCCGCGACGTCCGCGCCGGGTTGAAAAGGAATATCCATGAGCGTCTCACCCTCGGCCAGAAACACCGCCGCGCTGATAGGCGTGTGTCTGGCATCACTGATGTTCGGCCTCGAAATATCCAGCGTCCCCGTGATCCTGCCGACCCTGGAAACGGCCCTGCCCGCGAATTTCAAGGATCTGCAGTGGATCATGAACGCCTACACAATCGCCTGCACCACGGTGCTGATGGCGACCGGCACCTTCGCTGACCGCTATGGCCGGAAACGCGTTTTCATCGCGAGCACCATCGCCTTCGGCGTAACGTCGCTGATGTGCGGGCTGGCGCAGAGCGCATCGGTGCTTATCGTCGCCCGGTTTCTGCAAGGTCTTGCCGGCGGCGCCATGCTCACCTGCTCGATCGCAATCATCTCGCACCAGTATCAGGACGAACATGAGCGCGGCAGGGCCTTTACCGCCTGGGGCGTCATCAGCGGCATCGGCCTTGGCTTCGGCCCGATCATCGGCAGCACCATCACCGCAGTATCGAACTGGCATTGGGTATTCCTGGTCCACGTCCCGCTGGCGGTCCTGGCCCTCATTCCGGCCTGCATCGGCATCCGGGAATCTCGCGACCCGCACGCCAAGAGACTCGATGGCTGGGGTATCGTTACATTGACGATCGCCGTCTTCGGCCTGACCTACGTCATCACCCAGGGAGCAGACCTTGGCAGGACAGCTGCGATCGGGCTCGCTGCCGTCGCCGTTGCAAGCTTCGTCACCTTCGTGCTCGTGGAGCGCAACATCGCGCAACCGATGTTCGATTTCTCGGTGTTCCGGATTCGGAAGTTCAGCGGCGCCATCATCGGCTGCATCGGCATGAACTTCTGCTATTGGCCGTTCATGATCTACCTGCCGATTTACTTCGAGGGTGGCCTTGGCCTCGACAGCAGGGCTGTTGGGTTCCTGCTTTTGGCCTATACAATTCCGTTTCTGATCCTGCCTCCTATTGCTGACTACTTGCTCCGGCGTCACGGCGCACGCATCGTGATTCCGTTGGGCATGGCCGTCATGGGCACCGGCTTTCTCGCCATGCGTCTCGGCAGCGGCATTGAACAGGCAAGTTGGCTCTCTGTGCTCCCGGGCGCACTGCTCGCCGGCATCGGACTTGGCCTGACCAATACGTCTGTCACCAACACAACAACCGGTGCGGTCCCGAGCAACCGTGCAGGCATGGCGTCCGGAATCGACATCAGCGCACGATTGATCTCGTTGGCCATCAACATCGCGGTAATGGGGCTGATCCTGCTGGAGGCTATCCAATGGTCCCTGCCCGACGCACTCGTCGCCGCCCTCGACGGTCAGCAGTTGCGCGCATTGGCCTCGACCATCGCCACTGGAAACTTCGGCTCGCTGCAGCAAACGTATCCGGTGCTATCCGTTCAGGACCCATCCGGTGCCGCCGTTCACACAGCGTTGGTCAAGGGCTTCGGCTGGGTGATGCTGTATGGCGGCGTCGGCGCGTGGGTTTTGGCCGCGGTCAGTTTCCTGATCTTCGGCTCCGAAGGCGCTACAGCGAAATCGGATCTGGCCTGCGCCATCGACGCGGCCGAATAGCGCCGTTGCAGGTTTGAACCGTATGCAAAACAAAATCCCCCGGCATTCGCGCGGGGGATTTCTCTAAACTTCAGCGTAAAGCCTTACGCCCCGTTCAGGAATTGAAGCGGGTCGACGGCTGAAGATCCCTTGCGAATCTCGAAGTGAAGCTGCGGCGACCCCACCTCCCCCGTCTGACCCGATTTGGCAATGATCTGGCCGCGCTTGATAGTATCCCCGCGCTTCACCATCAGTTCACTCGCGTGGGCATACGCGGTGACATAACCGTTGGAGTGCCGCACCAGGATCAGATTGCCATAACCTTTGAGTTCGCTACCCGAATAGGCAACTACGCCGTCTTCGGCGGCCTTGATCGGCGTGCCTTCGGGAACGGCGACGTTGATGCCGTCGTTCTGCTTGCCGTTGGCCTTCGCGCCGTATGCGGTGATGACGCGTCCGCGCACCGGCCAGCGGAATGTCGGCACGGCATTGGTCGCGTCAGCCGCTTTCACGGGTGACTGGGCTTCAGGCAAATCGGCCGCAGCCGTTTCGCTCGCAACGCGCGCTTTCTGCTGAGGCTCGGCCGATGCAACCGCGACGGGCTTGACCGCAGGCGCTGCAACGGCAGGCTTCGGCGCTTCCGCGACAACTTGCGAAGCAGGAGCCGCCGCGACAGCCTTGCCGCCCGGAATGTTGATCTTGGAGCCGATCTTGAGCTGTGTCGTCACCGGAATGTTGTTGGCCGCGGCCAGTTGCGCAGGCGCGATGTTGTGACGGCGCGACAGGTTCATCAGCGTATCGCCGGACTT
Source organism: Afipia massiliensis (assembly GCF_001006325.2). Classification (NCBI taxonomy): domain Bacteria; kingdom Pseudomonadati; phylum Pseudomonadota; class Alphaproteobacteria; order Hyphomicrobiales; family Nitrobacteraceae; genus Afipia; species Afipia massiliensis. Next base: position 3,980,006 of record NZ_LBIA02000001.1, read on the forward strand.
GACGACATGAACGCTCGCCGGAAGCCCTGCGGCAACCTTGGTGCTCGGCGCATTCGACAGCGCCGGCGGATGGGCCTGCGCCATGCGGCGCGGAATGACGAGCTGCTGGCCCGGCTGAAGGACACGCGGTCCGCCGTAGCCGTTCGCTTTCAGAATTTCCGACGACGGCACATTGTAGCGCTTTGAGATGACATCGAGCGTATCAGCCGTACCGACGATGATCGTGGTGCCACCTTCGCGGCTATATCCCGAGGTCGCAGCAACCGAGCGCGGTGTCGCCGAAGCGGTTGTCTCGATCGGAGATGACGACGGAGGCGCGTAGGACGCCATGCCTCTGCCACCACCTGACGTGCCGACAGCCGCCGGCTGAGACAGCGGCGCGGATACGATCGGCGCGGAATGAGGCCGGCTGTATTGCGGCAGTTCGCGAGGCTGCTGATTAGATGACTGTTGCTGATAAGCGGGCTGCTGCTGAGGAGCGCCGCGATAATTGTTGGGGACGGACCCGGTCGACTCCGGCGCGGAGCGCGAAGTGAAGGGGTTCGAAAAAGTGGTGTCTGAAAATCGCGTCTGAGTGTCGGCGCTACAGCCGCCAAACCCGACCGAGACGAGCGTCAGGACCACGAAATGCGGCGCGTGACGCGAGTTTATCAACTCGACAAAGCGGGACATGATTACTCACTCAGTACGCAACTAACACAAATTTGAGTAAACACAGTCCGAGTAAATAACTCTTTAAGGTCCGAAATCTGCCTGCCGCCACAAGGGGGCGCGACGCTTCAGAGAGTGGTCCTGAAAAATTGACCGTGGACGCAAACTCAAAGCTCGCGGGCGATCCCCTGCAACGCCGGCACGAAGCGCACTGCAACAAGCTCCTGCCGCTCGAAGCCGTCGGCCGTTCTGATGACGCGGATCAGAAACTGCCGGTCGTTCATTGGCCCAACCGGCGCGATCAGGATCCCGTTGGGCTCCAGCCGCCCGAGCAGCGCCTCGGGAATTTCCTCCATCGCCGCGGTGACCATGATCCGGTCGAACGTGCCGAGCGTTTCCGGCAGGTCGAAGCCGTCACCAAGGATGACGTCCACATTGGTACATTGCAGCTCTTTCAGAACGAGCCTGGCGCGGTCTGCCAGCGTACGAAACCGTTCCAGCGTCACGACTTCCCGGGACAGCTTCGACAGGATCGCGGCCTGGTATCCCGATCCCGTCCCGATCTCCAGCACGCGGTGTCCCGGCTCCAGATCGAGCTGCTCGGTCATGTAGGCCACGACGAACGGCTGGCTGATGGTCTGTCCGCACGCGATGCCCAACGGCGTATCGCGGTAGGCATAGCCGCGGTCCAGCGACGTCACGAACAGTTCGCGCGGAACGTCCCCCATCGCTTTCAGCACGGCCTGGTCGCTGATCCCGCGCTGCCGCAGGTTCAGCTGAAACATCATCTTGTCATGTGGCGTGGGCTGGGATGACTGCATGCCTGATCAACGTTGGGAGCGGGAAAGACCTGTATCCGATGCGTACTTTGACAAGTGTCGCGGCATGCGCCACCTTTTCGTGTTAGCAATCCGGATCTGTTCTGCGCAATGACCGCTTACAGTTCAAGCGTGCCGAGACTCTCATGACCTTATCTCTTCCCGAACCATTTCGCTCCACCTTTGACGGCTTGGAGGAACAGCGCCTCTCGGGCGAGCCAGACAACCGCTTTCATCAATGCTTCGGCTGCGGTCCCTCGCATCCCACGGGCTTGCATGTGCGCACTTTCAGGACAGACGAAGGCGTCGCCTCGCCGATCCTCATTTCGCGACAACACGAAGGGCCTCCGGGCGCCGCGCACGGAGGCATCGTTGCCGCCTATCTCGACGAGGTGCTGGCAGCCACGGTGCTCCGGGTCACGGGGCGGCTGGGGGTGACCGGCGAATTGACCATCCGCTACATCAAACCGGTGCCGACCGAGACGCCGATCGTCGGGCGCGGTTCGCTGGTGACCGACCATGGCCGCTATGTGGACGTGGAAGGCCGGCTGGAGGACCTGTCCACCGGCAACGTGCTGGCGACCGGGCGGGGCCGGTTCTTTCCGGTGCCTTCCTGACCTCATTTGAGAGGCTTAAAAAAAGTTCCTGCTCATGGAACTTTTAGATCAGGTGTGAGTTTGTGCGCTGGATAATTATGTTATTTCTGTAGCAGTCCAGATTTGTCGTTTGGGGACCGAATGCCGGGCAATTTCAAAGCAGGATCGCGAACGTCGATTCTGTTGGTCGAAGACGAAGTCATGATCCGCATGATGGTTGCCGACATGCTCGAGGAGCTTGGCTACACGATTTCCGGTGAAGCAGGCGACATCGACGAAGGCATCAGGCTCGTACAGGCAATCGACTTCGACATCGCCATTCTCGACGTCAACGTCAACGGCAGGGTGATCACACCGGTCGCCGAAGCCGTTCAGATGCGCGGCCTCCCCTTTGTGTTCGCGACCGGCTACGGCGCGCAGGGTCTCCCGGAAAAATTCCGCGACCGTCCGACGCTGCAAAAGCCTTTTCAGATCGAAACGCTGGCACGCACGATCGAGACGGTTCTGAAAGGCATCGCGGCGTAGGCCGCCATTGCGAGGAGCACTTGCGACGACGCAATCCAGTTCCTTGTTGCTCTGGATTGCTTCGCTTCGCTCGCAATGACGGAGACGAAGTGCCCTATTTCAACACGCCCTTCAGCTTTTCCGAAAACGCGACATCGGTGCGGTCCAGCCGCAGCGGCGTGACCGATACGAACTTCGCGGCGAGTGCTGCGAGATCGGTCCCCTCCGCGGGCACTTCCAGCATCGCAAGCCGCTCGAAGCCGATCCAGTAATACGGATTGCCGCGCCCGTCCTGACGGCTGTCGATTTTCAGGAAACCCTGATTGCGCTTGCCTTGTCGCGTGACGGCAATGCCCTTCACCTCGTCCGGAAGACATGCGGGAAAATTGACGTTGACCACCGTGTCACGCGGCACGCCAAGTTTCATCACGTTGCGGATCACATCAGGACCGAATTTCAGCGCAGTGTCCCACAGCGGCTTGTTGCGCGTCTCCATGGAAAACTCCTGCGACAGCGCGAACGACGGCAGACCCAGGATGGTGCCTTCCAGCGCGCCGGCGATGGTGCCCGAATACACAACGTCTTCGGCGGCGTTGCGACCCTTGTTGACGCCGGACAGCACGAGGTCAGGCCCCTTGTCGCCGAGAATGTGACGCGATCCCATGATGACGCAATCGGTCGGCGTGCCGCGCACAGCAAAGTGACGCGGCCCGACTTCGCGCAACCGCAGCGGATCGTTCAGCGACAATGAATGCGACACGCCGGATTGATCGAGTTCGGGCGCAACAACCCAGACGTCGTCCGACAATTGCTTTGCAATCTCCTCAAGGACCTTGAGGCCCGGCGCGTGAATGCCGTCGTCGTTGGTGCAGAGAATTCGCATGGCTCGCCTTATGTTTCTTTTGTCGTCATGGCCGGACTTGTTCCGGCCATCCACGTCTTCATTTGCCTGGGTTAGAACAAGTCGTGGATGCCCGGGTCAAGCCCGGGCATGACGGTTTTAGATATCGCGTTCGATCACTTTGAGCCCGCCCATATACGGCTGCAACACATCCGGCACGGCAATCGAGCCGTCTTCCTGCTGATAGGTTTCCATCACGGCGATCAATGCGCGGCCGACCGCAGTGCCTGAGCCGTTTAGCGTATGCACGAAGCGCGGCTTGCCGTCGGGACCGCGCGAACGCGCGTCCATGCGCCGTGCCTGGAAATCGCCGCACACCGAACATGACGAGATTTCGCGGTACATGCCGCCCTCACCCTGTCCCGGCATCCATACTTCGATGTCGTAAGTCTTTTGTGACGCGAAGCCCATGTCGCCGGTGCACAGCGTCATGACGCGGTAATGCAGGTCGAGCTTTTTCAGAACCTCTTCGGCGCATGACAGCATGCGCTCGTGTTCGTTCTTCGACTCTTCCGGCGTGGTAATGGACACCAGTTCAACCTTGGTGAACTGATGCTGGCGGATCATGCCGCGCGTGTCGCGTCCCGCAGCGCCCGCTTCCGCGCGGAAGCACGGCGTCAGCGCGGTCAGCCGCATCGGCAATTCTTTTTCGTCGAGAATGGATTCGCGAACGAGATTGGTCAGAGGAACTTCGGCAGTGGGGATGAGCCAGTGGCGATCGACATTCTCATCCGTAACCGGGACAACCTCGGGATCTTTGGTCTCAAAGTTGATGGTGAACTTCGTTATTTTATCCATGACCGAAGGACCATGAAGCTTTATCGCCTTATCCGTCACTTCTAGAACATCGCGGATTTCTTGTTTACGAACATCATCCGTGTAGGTTTGAAATTGGTCATCTCGGAATTTGGGGAGTTGAGCCGTCCCATACATGGCCTGCGACCTGACCAAGAGCGGCGGATTCACCTCCGTGTAGCCGTGCTCGCCGGTGTGCAGATCGAGCATGAACTGGCCCATGGCGCGCTCCAGCCGCGCGAGGCCTTTCTTCAACACAACAAACCGCGCGCCGGACATTTTCGTCGCCGCCTCGAAGTCCATGAACTTCAGAGCTTCGCCGAGTTCGACATGCTCCTTCGGCTTGAACGCGTAATTGCGCTTCGCACCGAAGTGATGATGTTCGACATTGCCGTGCTCGTCGGCGCCGTCCGGCACTTCATCGAGCGGCAGATTCGGAATCTGCGCGAGTTCTGTCTTGAGGTCGTCTTCGAACTTCTTCACCGTCGCCTCAAGCTCGGGGAGTTTGGTCTTGAGCTCGCCGACTTCGGCCATCAGCGCGTCGGCGCGGGCAACGTCCTTGTACTTCTTGGCGTCGCCTATTTCTTTCGAGGCCGCGTTGCGGCGCGCCTGCGCCTGCTCCGACGCCAGAATGGCCGCGCGGCGCTTCTCGTCCAGCGCGATCAGCGATGCTGACAACGCGGCCGCCCCTCGGCGCTTGAGAGCCGCGTCGAACGCGTTCGGGTTGTCGCGAATCCATTTGATGTCGTGCATGAGAACTATCCTGCGTCATGGCCAGGTTTCCCGGCCATCCACGTATTTGCTGGTGGTTAGAACAAGTCGTGGATACCCGGGTCAAGCCCGGGCATGACGAATCGAGCGTGTGGCATCAATGATAGCTGAACAGACAGCGCAATATCGCTCGCTGAGGCCGTCATCCTGAGGTGCGAGCCGTCTTTGGCGAGCCTCGAAGGATGGCGATCAGCGGTGCATGTGGCCATCCTTCGAGGCGCGCAAGAAAGAGCGCGCACCTCAGGATGACGCCGGGAGTACCGGGGGTTAACCGCTACTCCGCCGGGGTCGTGGCCGGAGGTGTCGGCGGCGCGTCCGCCGGCGGCTGCGTCCCGGCGGCCTGCTTGGCCGCCCTCTTCTCCACAATGGCCACCGACAGGATCGAGCCCTCGTAGAGGATCAGCAACGGAATCGCCAACGACATCTGGCTGATGACGTCCGGCGGGGTCAGCACCGCGGCGATGACAAATGCCACCACGATGAAATAGCGCCGCTTCTCGCGGAGCTGCTTCGAGGTCAGGATTCCGATCCGGCCGAGCAGCGTCAGGATCACCGGCAACTGGAACGCGATGCCGAACGCGAAGATCAGCGACATCATCAGCGAGAGATACTCGCCGACTTTCGGCAGCAGCGCGATCTGCGCCGTCTCGTCGCCGCCCATCTGCTGCATGCCGAGCGAGAAGCGGATCAGCATCGGCAGCACGAGGAAATAGACCAGCAGCGTGCCGAGCGCGAAGAAGATCGGCGTCGCGATCAGGTACGGCAGGAACGCGCCGCGCTCGTGCTTGTAGAGGCCCGGCGCGACGAACATGTAGATCTGCGCGGCTATCACCGGAAACGAAATGAAGCCAGCGCCGAACATCGCGAGTTTCAACTGCGTCAGGAAGTATTCCAGCAGCGCGGTATAGATGAACTTGGAATTCTCCGGTCCCGCGACCCAGACGAACGGCCACACCAGCACGTTGTAGATCTGCTTGGCGAAGAAGAAGCAGAAGATAAACGCCAGCGCGAATGCGAGCAGCGCCTTGATCAGCCGCGAACGCAGCTCGATCAGGTGGTCCATCAAGGGCGCCTTGGTGGCTTCGATGTCTTCTGCACTCATGACGCTTTGGCGTCCGGTACGGCCGGCGTTGGGGGCTCAATGGCCGGCGCATGGGCCTCAGCCTCGGCGAACGTCGCGGCCGTCGGCGGCTCAGGCGTGGTCGGCGTCACCGGCGGGTCGATCTTCATGGCGTCCTCGACGTCCTTGTTGAGGGACGTCAGCAGATTGGTCGGTGACAGATCCTTGGCGGCGGCGGAGGCATCATCGAACGTCTTCTTGATGTCCGCCATTTCGGCTTCGCGCATCGCCTCGTTGAACTGGCCCTGGAATTCGGAGGCCATGCGGCGCGCCTTGCCCATCCACTGCCCGACCGTGCGCAGCACACCGGGCAACTCTTTCGGGCCGATGGCGATCAGCGCAACGACGCCGATGACGACCAGTTCACTCCACCCGATGTCGAACATGAAAAATTCCGCTCACGGGGCTTTGCCCCGTACTTCAATCAGGAAAAGCGCTTTCTGAAATCAGACCGCTTTGCTTCCGACATCGCTCCGCGAGGAGGTGGTAGCCTGCGGCGTGCTGTCGATGGTCTTGACCGGCTCGGGCTTCTCGGCCGGCTTCTCGTCATCGGCCATGCCCTTCTTGAAGGCCTTGATGCCCTGCGCGACGTCGCCCATCAGATCCGAAATCTTGCCACGGCCGAACAGCAGCAGGACGACGCCGATCACGACGATCCAGTGCCAGATACTAAACGAACCCATACTGCCATCCTCCAAACACGCGACCGGGTTTTCCGGTGATATCTAACCGGAAAGTAGGCCCCAGAGGTGTCAAAAACAAGGATTAACCCCGCGTCACGACTGCGCAAACCGGCGCATTGACACGAGAGTTAATGTTCACTCATAGCGGCCGCAATCCAGCCGCCCGCAGCGCCGAAACTCAGCTTTCTTCGCTCTTTTCCGGCTCCACGGCGGGCGCCAGAGCCAATTCGAGATCGCCGGGCTCGAGCGGCTCTTCATCCTCGCGCAGCGCCGGATCGTCCGACGGCGATGGAACTGCGAAGCCGCCCGGCAGCCGGGTATCCAGCAGGCCCGCGCCCTTCAACTCGTCGAGACCGGGCAGATCGCCAAGCGCTTCGAGGCTGAACTGCGAGAGGAAGGCTTCGGTGGTGCCGAAGGTCAGCGGCCGGCCCGGTGTCTTGCGACGGCCGCGCGGACGGATCCAGCCCGTTTCCAGCAGCACGTCCAGCGTGCCCTTCGACGTGACGACGCCGCGGATTTCCTCGATCTCGGCGCGCGTCACCGGCTGGTGATAGGCAATGATCGCCAGCATCTCGATCGCCGCACGCGACAGGCGGCGCGTCTCGACGCTTTCACGGGTCATCAGCCAGGCGAGATCACCGGCGGTACGGAAGGTCCACTTGCTGGCGACACGAACCAGATTGACGCCGCGCATGGCATAGTCGGCCTGCAACTGCGCCAGCGCGGCTTTGACGTCCACTCCTTCGGGCATGCGCTTGGCGAGCGATGGCTCATCGAGCGGCTCGGTCGAAGCAAACAGCAAGGCTTCGAGCAGACGCAGTTCCTCGGGACGCGCGACGGTATCGTTTGAAGATTCTTGCAAAGATTCCTGCGAAGACTCCAGCACGGAATCCTGCTCGACCGGAGCAACGTGCTGCGCCGCCACACTCGTTCTCGCCGGACTTGGCATGGCCCTGTCTCCTTCTTCCACTTACTCGACGTCTTCCACTAATCGGCTTGCACTTCCGACGCTGCATGAGCGTCGGAAGGCAAAAGCTCGACGTGCTTACGAAAATACAAAGGTGCGAACGCTTCTTTCTGGTGCAGATCCAGCGTGCCCTCGCGCACAAGCTCAAGCGCCGCGGCGAAACTCGACGCGAACACCGTCGCCCGTTGCGTCGGATCGACGACGTAGCGCATCAGATACTCATCAAGGTTCGCCCAGTCCTCGGACTCTGCCGAGCCAACCAGCCGTTCCAGCGACGCGCGCGCCTCGGACAGCGACCATACGGTCCGCTTGGTCAGATGCACCGTCGCCAGCACACGCTGCTGACGCTGCGTGGCGTAGGAGGTCAGAAGATCGTACAGCGTCGCGGTCCAGCGGGCATGCTTGACCTGGGCAATCGTTTCCGGCTGACCGCGCGGGAAAATATCGCGGCGCAACTGCGGCCGGGTCATCAGGCGGTTCGATGCCTCGCGAATTTGCTCCAACCTGCGCAGCCTGTTGGCCAGCGCGGTGGCGAGGTCCTCGGCGCTCGGTCCTTCAGCCTCGGGCGGCTCCGGCAGCAGCAGGCGGGACTTGAGATACGCCAGCCACGCCGCCATCACGAGATAGTCGGCGGCCAGTTCAAGCCGCAGCTTGCGCGCGGCCTCGATGAAAACGAGGTACTGATCGGCCAGCGCCAGAATGGAAATCTTGGCGAGATCGACCTTCTGCTGACGCGCAAGTGCCAGCAACAGGTCGAGCGGACCTTCGTAGCCCTCAACATCGACAACCAGCGCCGGCTCGTCATCAGCGTTGTCCGCCGGCAAACCTGTTTCGAAGGAAAGGATTTCCGCGCTCATGACGTCAGGCTCCCTGCCCGATCGATCAGCCGGTCGAGTTCGGCACGCGCCGCTCCACGGTCGAACGGCTGCGGGGTTCGGCGCGAGGCCAGAGCACAATCCGCGCGGGCCAAGGCCTCACCCGCGAGCATCGGCGTTTCGCCGGCGACCTGCCGCATCTCGTCGAGCTTGCCGTTGCAATGCAGGACGACGTCACAGCCCGCCGCGAAACTCGCGCGCGTCCGTTCCGCGATCGATCCCTGCAAGGCGTTCATGGACACGTCATCACTCATTAACAAACCCTGGAATCCAATGGTCCCGCGAATCACCTGTTCAATGATTGTCGCAGATGTCGTCGCAGGTTGGGCGGGGTCGAGGGCGCTAAACACAACATGCGCCGTCATGGCCATCGGCAGATCGGCAAGCGGCGCAAAGGCCGCAAAGTCGGTTTTGGCGAGTTCCGCCGCCGGGGTATCGACCGTCGGCAACTGAAAATGGCTGTCCGCTGTGGCCCTTCCGTGGCCGGGAATGTGCTTCAGGACCGGCAACACGCCGCCCTGCGCCAGCCCATCGGTCACCGCGCGAGCAATCGCGGCCACTTGGCCGGGGGTCGTGCCATAGGCCCGGTTGCCGATCACCGAGTCCGCTCCGGGAACCGGAACATCCGCCAGCGGCAGGCAATCCACAGTGATCCCGAGATCGGCCAGATCGGCGGCAATCAGCCGGGCCGACAGACGGGCGGCCTCAAGCCCGGCTTCGCGGTCGATTTCGTACAGCGCACTGAAGACCGCGCCGGGCGGATAGGACGGCCAATGGGGCGGCTGGAGCCGCTGAACCCGGCCACCTTCCTGATCGATCAGGACCGGCGCCTCGGGCTGACCGACGGCAGAGCGCATTTCCTCAACCAGTCGAATGACTCGGTCAGGAGTCTCGATATTGCGCTTGAAAAGAATAAAGCCCCACGGCCGCTGGTCGCGCAGAAATGCACGCTCATCGTCGGTCAAAGCGGTTCCGGAGACACCCGTGATGAATGCGCGCGCGGCCATAAGTCGGCGATTAGCCCGCGCGTGGCGCCAGGGTCAAGGAAACCCGGCGAATTCGCACGTGATTGTGGGTGTCATCCACAATCGCAACCGTTCTCAAAGGTTTGGCGGTACCGCCTAGTTCAAATTACTAGCGCCGCTGGACCACGCACTGCCCGCCGGCCGATTTGAGGTTCACGCAGAACTGCGTGGCCTCGTCGTTGGTCCCGAACGGCCCAACCATCGCGCGGTAGAACGTACCCTTGCCTTCGATATCGGCCTTATGGATCGACGCGGTTCGCGAGCCGAGAATGCCCGAATACTTGCTCTGGATAGCCTTGAAGGAGGCCTTCGCGTCCGCCTCGGACTTCTGCGAGGAGACCTGCACATAGGCCCCGCCGCCCGTGACCGCCGCAGGGTTTATCGCGGCAACCTTCGCTCGTGGCTCCGGAGGAGCCGCAGCGGGCTGCGCCTGCGGCGCGATCGAAACCGGCGCATTGGCCTGCGGCGCGCCGGTGGAGGCGGTGCTGGCTGGAGCCGGAGCGCGTTGCGGGGCCGGACCCTGCGCCCGCGCCGGGGTGGCCGCAGCGGATGAATCCGGCTGGTCCGGGCGAATACTCAGGGTACGGATTTTTCGCGGTTCCTCACCGCCGGTGAGCGTGCCGTTGCCGACGCCCGCGCCCGTCGGCCGGACGTTGGTTGACGCGCTGGCGACTGACGGCGGGTTCGCGTTCTGGGTCAGCGGCGGAAACACCACGCGCGGACCGGTCCTGGCGTTGACATCGACAGGCTGTTCTTCGCGGGACACCACGCGCTCGGCCGACTTGTCGCCGACGCGGTCGTAGATCTGTTTGCCTGAACTATCGATTCCGCCGGGCGGGATGATCTTGTTCGGTCCGGCGTCCGCCTTGATGACAGGAGGTTCGCCGCTGCGCGGCGAGCCGACGAAGGTCCGGTAAGCGAATGCCGCACCGGTGCCGACAACTGCAAGCAGGAGAACGACCACAACCGTCATGGTCCCGCCGCGACGCGACTTCGGCTCCTGTTCGTAATTCTCTTCGAAAGGCGGCCGGTCGTAGGCGCCGTCGCCATAATGCCCGTCCTGCGGAAACTGATCGTGGCCGGGATCATGATCCGGCCGGCCATAGAGGACGTCATCGTAACGATCACCGCTGGCCGCCTGACGGCCATGCGCCTGCAGTGGCAGCACTGGATCGTAGCCGGAGTGATCGAACTGCGGAGCCTGGCCGCCGTAGGCCGGATCGGTCTGAGGGCGCGCATAGCGCGGATCGTAATGATCCTCTTGGGGCTCCTCGTCGCGATAGGCCGGCTCCTGCCGGTAGGCCGGCTCCTGCGGTGCATGCCGGGACGCAGTCAGGTTTTGCATCCACGACGGACGGCTCGCAGGAACTTCCTCCTCGGCGGCGGGCTCGTAGGCGTCGTCGTACTGGTCGTGCTGAGCAGGCTGTGTCGGCTGCTGCGCCTGCCTTTGCGGATCGCCGGCAAAGCTCGAAAGCGGATCGGTCTGCCCGATCAGGCGAGCCAGTTCGGCCAACGGATCACTCGCGCCTTGCTGTGGGGCAATACGAGATTGATCCCGGGCGTAGTCGTCATCCGCCGGAAACGGTCTGTCGCGATATTGATCCGCCATTGCGATGTTGCATCCCCTTCGGGAAAGCGTCGCTCCCGTCATTCAAACGGAGCGGCCGCTATTCACACTGCCGCCACCCGTTCCCCGCGGCGGTCAAATCCCCAACTATCGCATCTCGTCTGGAGCATGGACGCCGAGTACGGCGAGGCCTGAAGCCAGAACCGAGACGACGCCCTGAACCAAGGCCAGTCGCGCGATTGTTATCTCTGCATCATTCTGGATAATGAAGCGTAAATAGGGCAAATCGCGACCCTTGGTCCAGAGCGCATGGAATTCGCTTGCGAGATCATACAGGTAAAACGCGATTCGGTGTGGCTCATGTGCGAGCGCCGCCGCTTCCACGATCCGCGGGTACAGCGCGATCTGCCGGATCAGGCTCAGTTCGACCGGATCGCTGAGACGCTCGATCTTCGCATCACGCAGGAAGGCGACGCGCGCGGCTGCCTCTTCTGGCAATGATGGAACCGTCTCGCGCGCATTCTTGAAAATCGAGTGCCCGCGCGCGTGCCCGTACTGCACGTAGAAAACCGCATTGTCCTTCGACTGCTCGATCACCTTGGCAAGGTCGAAATCGAGCACCGCATCGTTCTTGCGGAACAGCATCATGAAGCGCACGGCGTCGGAACCGACTTCGTCCACCACCTCGCGCAGCGTGACGAAATCGCCGGAGCGCTTCGACATCTTCACCGGCTCGCCGTTGCGCAGCAGCTTGACGAGCTGCACGATCTTCACGTCGAGCGCAGCCTTGCCGCCAGTGACGGCCTTGATCGCCGCCTGCACGCGCTTGATGTAGCCGCCGTGATCCGCGCCCCATACGTCAACCATGTTGAGGAAGCCGCGATCGACCTTGGTCTTGTGATAGGCGATGTCGGACGCAAAGTAGGTGTACGAGCCGTCCGACTTTTTCAGCGGACGATCGACGTCGTCGCCGAACGCGGTGGCGCGGAACAGCGTCTGTTCGCGATCTTCGTAATCCTCGACCGGCGCGCCCTTGGGCGGCGGCAGGCGACCTTCATAGACATCGCCCTTCGCACGCAGTCCGGCGATGGTGGCGCCGACGCGATCATTGCCGTTCTCGTTGAGCGAGCGTTCGGAGAAGAACACATCGTGCCGGATGTTGAGCGCAGCGAGATCGCCCTTGATCATGTCCATCATCATGGCGATGGCTTTTGCGCGCACCAGCGGCAGCCATTCTGCCTCGGATTGGTTCAGCAGCCTGTCGCCATGCTCCGCGGCCAGCGCCTTCCCAACCGGCACAAGATAATCGCCGGGATAAAGCCCTTCGGGAATGTCGCCGATGGCTTCGCCGAGCGCCTCGCGATAGCGCAGGAACGCCGAGCGCGCGAGCACATCGACCTGCGCGCCGGCGTCGTTGATGTAATATTCCTTCGCGACGTCATAGCCCGCGAACGACAACAGGCTCGCCAGCGCGTCGCCGAACACCGCGCCACGGCAATGGCCGACATGCATCGGCCCCGTCGGATTGGCAGAGACATACTCGACGTTGACCTTCTCGGCAGCACCGATCGCGCTGCGGCCATAGCCGCTGCCCTGCTCCAGCACCGTCCGCAACGCGCCGAACCACGCTGTCGTCTTCAAGGTCAGATTGATGAAGCCCGGTCCGGCGACATCGACGCTTTCAACGATCGGATCGGCGCGCAGCTTTTCCGCGATTTTGTCGGCAAGCTCGCGTGGCTTCGCCTTGGCGTCCTTGGCCAGAACCATCGCCGCGTTGGTCGCCATGTCGCCGTGGGTGGCGTCGCGCGGCGGCTCCACCACCACGCGCGTCAGGTCGATGCCCACAGGCAGGACGCCCTCGCTGCCGAGCGACGCGCATGCGGCATGCACGCGCGAAAGCACATCGGCGAACAAATGCTGGGGCTTGCTGGGCGAAGTCATTGGAGAATGTCCTGGTAAGCGCGCGAAATCGGCATATTCAGGCCGCCGCCTAACGTAAATCCGGGGTCAAGTCAAAAAGCCGCTGGTGCTCGATAATGGCGTATCTGTCGGTCATTCCGGCAATGAAATCGCCGATCCGGCGCGCCCGGCCGGCGTCGTCGTCCTCGCCGTCGTGCAGGAGCCATTCGGCGGGCAGATCGCCCGGTTCGGCCTGATAGCGTGCGAACAGATCGCGGACCACGGCCTCAGCGTCCCGCATCACGCTCATCACCCGTTCGTGGCGATACATTCGCGTTTTGAGAAAGGCCTTGATCGTCGCTTCGATTTTCTCGGCCTCAGTCGAGAAACTGACCAGCGTGGCGTCATGATTGCGCACATCGATCACGCTGCCGGGGTGCAGGGCCGTGAGCCGCTTGCGTGTTTCCGAGAACACATCCTCGATCAGATAAGAGATCAGTTCGCGCACCAGTTCGGCGCCGCGGCGGGTCTCATCGAGCACGGGATAGCGCGCCGTGATGACGGCGTTGATGTCGGCGATCAGCGGAATGGCTCCAAGATCATCGACGGTGAACAGCCCTGCCCGCAATCCGTCGTCAATGTCGTGCGCGTCATAGGCGATGTCATCCGCGACGGCGGCAACCTGCGCTTCCAGCGAGGCGTAGCTCCACAGTTCGAGATCGTGCCAGGCAACGTACTCCGAGATCCCGACCGGCACGCCGTGATCGCGATAACGGCCGACGGGCTCGCCGTTGCGATCGATCAACGGCCCGTTGTGCTTGACGATGCCCTCGAGCGATTCCCAGGTCAGATTGAGGCCGTCGAACTGCGGATAGCGCCGTTCCAGCAGTGTTACCACGCGCAGGCTCTGCGCGTTGTGATCGAAACCGCCGTGGCCCCGCAGGCACTCGTCGAGGGCACGCTCCCCGGCATGACCGAACGGCGGATGGCCAAGGTCATGGGCCAGCGCCAGCGTTTCCGTGAGATCCTCGTCGAGCCCGAGCTGCCGCGCCAGCGCGCGAGCGATCTGCGCCACCTCCAGCGTATGAGTCAGGCGGGTCCGGTAATGATCGCCTTCGTGGAACACGAAAACCTGGGTTTTGTGCTTCAGGCGGCGGAACGCGTTGGAATGGATGACGCGGTCACAATCGCGGCGGAAGTCGCTGCGGCGCAGGCTGGGCGGCTCGTTGAACCGCCTGCCGCGGCTTTGACCGGGATCGCAGCCATAGACCACGGGAGGGGCAGCCATTCCGACCGACATACGAATTATTCTACTTTCGATGTTTGATTCTGGCGTCCAGCGCACTTAACTATGACACACGGGGACATTCAAATACCCCCGATTTCGGAGACTCTTGATGACCGCCGTAGCGACCGAAACCGCCGCCAACGTTACGATTTCCGAGCGGGCTGCGAAGCGAATCGGCACGATCCTCAAATCCGAGGGTGAAGGCGCGATGCTGCGCATCAGCGTCGAAGGCGGCGGCTGCTCGGGTTTCCAGTACAAATTCGATGTCGAGCGCGCCAAGGCCGACGACGATCTGGTGATCGAGCGCGACAGCGCCGTGGTGCTGGTCGACCCGGCGTCCGTGCCGTTCCTGGCCGGATCGGAAGTCGACTTTGTCGATGATCTGATCGGCGCGTCGTTCCGTGTGGTCAATCCGAACGCCACCGCATCCTGCGGCTGCGGCACCAGCTTCTCGATCTAACCTCTAATGTCCGGCTTATTTGGCGGCGAACAGCCGCTTCGCGTTGCCGTGCGCGATCTGCTTGGCGACCGCCGGCGGCAGTTGCTTCAGCCAGCCGCGGTATTCAGCCATGATCGCGCCGTAGCTCGACCAGCGTTCGCTGATCCAGGTATCCGACCCCAGCAGAAAACGATCCGGATATTTCTCGAACATCGCACGCCATTCCGGCGTCAGTTGGCCGCCGGCGCCGGTGATGCCGCCACGATACGACAGTTCACCCCATAGCTGCGGATAGGTCGCCAGCATCGACGCGACACGGCTCGGCGCAAGGCTGAAGCCGGTATGCGCCCAGATGATCTTCGCGCGCCCGTTGTGGCGCATCAGGATTTCGACGGCCTCATCGTCGGCGTGAGCGTGAAGGTAGAGATCGTTGGCGACCGCGAAGTCCACGGCCTTCTTGACCCACTCGGTGGCCGCGGCCTTGCCCGAGAGATGAAACTCACCGATGCCGCGGTAGTAGCCGCGCTTGAACTCATCCTCCACCAGATCGAAGATCGTCGGATCGTTGAACCAGGTCTGGATGTCGGGGCGGACACGGTACGGGCGAATGAACGGCACCACCCAAAGCCCGTCAGCCTTTGCGTCCATCAGCGCATGCGTCCCGGTGTTGGGACGGCTGGTCGCGAGAACGCCGGTGACGCGATGCTTCTTGAACAGCGCGAGCACCTCCTCGACCTGATAATACGGATTCGGCTCCCAGTTGTAGTGCAGGTGCGCGTCGAAGATCTCGATCGGCTCCTCAGATGCATGCGCGGGTGCGACAGCCAGCAACGCGACAGCGGCGATTGCGACGCGCCACCATGAACTCGCTCGCGTGATGCACATCGGGATTCTACTCGGCCGCTGCAACGCGCGGAGGCTGAACATCCGGGGTTTCCTGCAAGGTCGGATCGAGACGCCGCTTCAGGCGGCGATCGAGACGATCGAGATAGATGTAGACCACCGGCGTGATGTACAGCGTCAGCAACTGCGACACCAAGAGACCGCCGACCACCGACACACCCAGCGGCTGCCTCAGTTCGGCACCCGCGCCCGCGCCCAGCGCGATCGGCAGCGTGCCGAAGATCGCCGCGAACGTCGTCATCATGATCGGCCGGAAGCGGAGCAGCGCCGCTTCGCGAATGGCGTGTTCGGCGCTCAAGCCGTGAGCGCGGCGTTCGATGGCGAAGTCCACCATCATGATGGCGTTCTTCTTGACGATGCCGACCAGCATGACGATGCCGATCATCGCGATCACCGACAGTTCCATGTTGAATAGCATCAGCGTCAAGATTGCGCCGATGCCCGCCGACGGCAGGCCGGAGATGATCGTAATCGGATGGATGAAACTCTCGTAGAGAATGCCCAGGATCACGAAAGCGGCGAACACCGCGGCGAGGATCAGCACGCCCTGCCCGCGCAGCGAATCCTGGAACACCTGCGCCGTTCCCGAGAATCCGGTCGTGACTGTCGCCGGCAGGTTCGATTCCTGTTCGATCTGGGTGATCTTGTCGACCGCGTAACCGAGCGACGTCCCCTGTTGAAGGTTGAACGAGATCGTCACCGCCGGCTGCTGTCCCTGGTGATTGATCTGCAGCGGACCAACCGTCGGCACCATCTTCGCCACCGCCTCAAGCGGGATCGTCTGATTGTTCGCCGTCTTCACATAGAGCTTGGACAGGTCAGTCGGATCGACACGGAATTTCGGCTGCACCTCGAGAATGATCTGATAGTCATTCGAAGGCATGTAGATGGTGCCCACCTGCCGCGCGCCGTAAGCGTTGAACAACTGGTTGCGGATCTGGTCGGCGGTGACGCCGTAGACCGCAGCCTTCTCGCGGTCGATCTCGACCGTGAGCTGCGGGTTCTTGATGTAGAGATCGGTGGTGACGTCGAGCAGCCCGGGCACCTTGGCGATCCGGTCGCGCATTTCCGGCGCGACGCGATAGAGCGATTCCGTGTCGCCGCTCTGCAGCGTGTACTGATACTGGCTCTTCGACGCGCGCCCGCCGATGTTGAGGTTCTGGATGCTCTGGAAGAACGCCTGCAACCCCGGCACCTGCAACGCCGTCTGCCGGAAGCGCGCGACGACAACCTGCACGGGTGCGCGCTCGTCCTTCGGTTTCAACCCGATAAAGAGGCGGCCGTAGTTCGCAGTCGCATTGGGACCGCCTGAACCGACCGTGCTGTTGACGAATTCAACCGCCGGATCGGCCCGCAGCGCATCGGCCAGCAACTTCTGCCGCTCGCTCATCGCCTGGAACGAGGTGTCGGTCGCGGCTTCCGTCACGCCGACAAGAAAGCCGGTGTCCTCCTGCGGAAAGAAGCCCTTCGGAACGATGATATACAGCCAGACGGTTGCGCCGAGCGTCGCCAGCGTGACCACCAGCATCACGGACTTGTAGGCCAGGACGCGATCGAGCGACCACTCGTAGGCGCGAAGCCACGAGTTGAACATCACTTCAAACCAGCGAAGGACGAAGTTGGGGCGATGATGCGGATCGTGCGCCTTCAGCACGCGCGCACAGAGCATTGGCGTCAAGGTCAGCGAGACGAACCCCGACACGAGGATCGCCACCGAAATCGTGACGGCGAATTCTCGGAACACGCGTCCCACGATACCGCCCATCAGCAGCACCGGAATGAAGACCGCGATCAGCGAGAACGTGATCGACAAGATCGTGAAGCCGATCTCGCGGGCGCCCTTCAAGGCTGCCTCATAGGGCTTCATGCCCTGCTCGATATATCGCACGATGTTTTCGAGCATGACGATGGCGTCGTCGACCACGAATCCGACGGACAGGGTCAGCGCCAGCAGCGTCATGTTGTTGATGGAATAATCCAGCGTGTACATCACGGCGCAGGTACCGAACAGCGAGATCGGAACCGCGAGCGCGGGAATGAACGTCGCCGAAGCGGAGCGCAGGAACAGGAAGATGACGACGATCACGAGACCGACCGCGATCAGCAGGGTCTCCTCGACGTCCGCCACCGACTCCCGAACCGACACGGAGCGGTCGAACATCACGTCCATCGTCACCGACGGCGGAATCTGGGCGCGCAGCGCCGGCAGCTTCGCCTTGACCGCGTCGACGACAGCGACCGTGTTGGCATCCGGCTGCTTCTGGATCGCGAGCACAATGGCGCGGCGGCCATTGAACCAGGTCGCCACCTTGTCATTCTCGACCGCGTCGTAAATTCGGGCGACCTCATCGAGCTTCACCGGCGAGCCGTTGCGCCATGCCACCACGACCTGCCGATAATCGACGGCCTTGTTCAACTGGGCCGACGCCTGCAGCGCGATGTCCTGCTTGGGGCCGTTGAGCGTGCCGACCGGCGTGGATGAGTTGGCGCGCGATACGGCGGTTCGAATATCCTCCAGGGAAAGTCCCCGCGCCGCGGCCGCCTCCGGGTCCGCCTGCACACGGATGGCGAACTTCTGCGCGCCATAGATCAGGACCTGCGCGACACCCGGAATTTGCGACAGCGCCTGACCGACAGTGATGTCACCGTATTCATTGACGGTCGAGAGCGGCAGCGTCTCGGAGTTCATCGAAAGGAACAGGATCGGAAACTCGGCCGGATTTACCTTTCGGAACGTCGGCGGAATGATCATCTCGACCGGCAGACGGCGCTGGGCGACGGTCAATGCGGTCTGCACGTCAAGCGCGGCGCCATCGATGTTGCGGTTCAGATCGAACTGAATCGTGATCGTGGTCGTTCCCTGCGACGAACTCGACGACATCGACGAGATACCCGCGACGGTCGAGAGCTGACGCTCGATCGGACCGGCGACGGACGCCGCCATGGTGTCCGCGCTCGCGCCCGGCAAGGTCGCGGTGACGGCGATGGTCGGAAAGTCGACCTTGGGAAGCGCGGACACCGGTAACAGCCGGAAGCCGAACACGCCGAACGCGATGATCGACGCTGTCATCAGCGTCGTCATCACCGGTCTACGGATGCAAAGCTCCGACAGGTTCATGTGTTAAGCTCCGGCCTTGCGGCTTCGCGGCTCGACAGCGGTGCCGTTCGTCAGCAGCAACTGGCCATCGACGACGATACTCTCTCCGCCCTCCAGACCGCTGTCGATCACCGACATGCCCTGAGACGTACGACTGACTGTCACAGGCTGCACCAGCGCCTTGCCGTCCTTGACCACGAACACGAAGTTCCCGGTCTGGCTGCGCTGGACCCCGACAGACGGAACCACAACCGCTTGCTCGGTCCGGACCGTGAGCGTCGTGTTGACCAGGATGCCCGGCCACAGAACTTCGCTTTCATTGTTCATCTTGCCGCGGACGGTGGCCATGCCGGTGGCCGGATCGACAGTGTTTTCAACCATGGCGACGATGCCGGTCTCCAACTTGCCGCTGCCGGGAATTGTTGCCGTCACCGAAGACTGTCCGGTCTTCATCGCGTCGCGCAGTTCGCTCAGCACGCGCTGGGGAATTGCGAACGTGACATAAACCGGCGCCATCTGATTGATGACCGCCAGAGGCGTCGTGTCCGCAGGCCGGACGAAATTCCCGACCTTGACGGACGCGGCGCTGATGCGGCCGCTGATCGGCGCTTTGATCTGGGTGTAACTTTTCTGAACCTTCAGATTGTCGAGAAGGGCCTGATTGGCCTGGATCGTCGCCGCCGCATTGTCGGATGCCGTTTTCGCGTTATCGACATTGACCTGCGTGGTCGCGCCTTTCCCGATCAGTTCGGTGTAACGCTTCAGGTCGCGCTCTGCCGCGGCGAGTTGGGTACGATCACGGGCCAGATTGCCTTCCGCCTGCGCGATCTGCGCATCGATCTGGCGCGCATCCAGCGTGAACAGGAGATCGCCCTCCTTCACGCGAGCACCGTCCTCAAAGTGAACGTCAACGATTGTGGTCTCGACCCGCGATTTCAGCGCGACACTCGAGATCGGCGTCACCGCTCCGATGGAATCGACATCGATCGGGACCGGCTTCTTTTCGGCCTTGGCAATTTCAACCGATACGGTCCGCACACGGGGCGGCGCCTTCGCCGTGGTTGCGTTTCCGGTCCACATCGAGCGGGTCGCATAGATTGCGATTGCGGCAACGGCAATGCCGGCAATCAGCAGGGCACGTTTCTTAAAATTATCTTTGATCATACCGACTCACAGGAGCAGGCAGTCCAACTCGTGGCAGCCATCTTTCCCCCCAACCCCATAGTACTGGTTTTCCAGCGTTATTTGTATTCGACTTATCACAGCCGCTTGAAGCATGGTACGGCATACGCATTAAATATCGCCCACGTGCCTAACGGGATTAACGGAACTGACATGCGGATCGCCACCTGGAACGTTAACTCTGTCCGCCAGCGGCTGGATCATCTGCTGGCATGGCTCCAGGAGCGGTCCCCGGACATCGTCTGCCTGCAGGAAATCAAGTGCGTGGACGAGGCATTCCCGCGCGAGCCGATCGAGGCGCTCGGCTACAACGTGGTGACCCACGGCCAGAAGACATTCAACGGCGTGGCGCTGCTCTCGAAGTATCGTTTCGACGAAACCACGCCCCGACTCGGCGGCGATCCCGAGGATCTGCACGCACGTTTTCTGGAAGGCGTGGTGTCGTATCCGAACGGCTCGCTGCGGATCGCGTGCCTCTACCTGCCCAACGGAAATCCTCCGGAAACCGAGAAATATCCATATAAAATCAAATGGATGGAGCGCCTCCTTGAATACTCGAAGGAGCGTATGAAGGGCGAGCAGCCGCTGGTGCTGGCCGGCGATTTCAACGTCATTCCGGCCAATGGCGACGTCTACAATCCGGCGGCATGGGCGGGCGATGCGCTGTTCCTGCCGAAGACCCGCGAACGCTACCGCGCCCTGCTCAACCTTGGCCTGACCGACGCCATCCGCGCCGTGTCCGATCAGCCCGGCCAGTACACCTTCTGGGATTATCAGGCCGGCGCCTGGCCGAAAAATAACGGCATCCGGATCGACCACCTGCTGCTGTCACCGCAGGCCAGCGACCGGCTGCGCGATGCCGGCATCGATCGTCACGTCAGGGGATGGGAAAAAGCCTCGGATCACGTTCCGGTGTGGATCGATCTGGATCTCAACTAACCGGCGACCGCCTGGCGAATTCTGTTTGGGTTACCGCACTCAGTCCCGCCGGCCCTGAACCCAGCGCTCCAGCATCTGCAATGCCATCGCCCGGTCGTCCTCAGACGCCTTGGCGAGCGCGGTCTTGTAGCTGTCCTTGATCCAGGTCTCGTCCGGCCCGGCGCTGTCCTGCGCCAGCGTCAGCCACATCAGGCCGCGGGCGGCCTGACGCTGCGCGCGATCGCCGTTGAACAGCATCTGGCCGAGCAGCGCCTGCGCCTGATGCTGGCCCTTTCGGGCGGCCAGACCGAGCCAGCGAATGCCGTACTTCGAATCCCGCGGCATGCCGACGCCGTCGAGATACATCCGCGCCAGATTGTACTGGGCTTCGGCATTGCCGAAATACGACGCGGCGTAGGAGAACATTTCCCGCGCCCGCTCCGGATCGGCCTTCACCCGCGAGTTCGGAATGCCGGACACGTAATACCGTCCCAGCGCCACGAAAGCGTTGGCGACGATCGTCGCCTGCGGTGCAGACGGGCTGTCTTCCGCATGGGCGTTCGCGATCTTGCTGAAATAATCGTAGGCGCGCAGGTCGTCCTGCGCCACGCCATCGCCCTTGGCGTACATCCGGCCGAGCTTCCACTGCGCCACCGGATGACCGCCCTCGGCGGCGTACTGCAAGGCGGTCAGCGACGGCGCCTGCGGGATATCGGCGGGAGGAAGCGGCTTCTTCAAGACAGCCACACCGCTCGGGGCGGCAACGATCGGCAGCGCGGCGTCCTGATTGCCCGGCGACGTGCCTTCAAAGGCAACGACCGGATCTGCCACGAAAATCGCGACCGTCAGGGCGGCGACGATGCCAATGCGCTCAGATGTCCGCATAACACACTTTCTCAGCCGACCCGCCGGGATGGGTTACGGCGCCTTTGACCGCCGGGCCGACCTGCTGGGCATATTTCCAGAGCACCCCGGAGCCGACCTTGGTTTCGCGCGGCTTCCAGGCTTTCCGGCGCTCGGCCAGTTCGGCATCCGTCAGCTTGACGCTGAGCGTGCCGTCGACCGCGTCGAGTTCGATGATGTCGCCGTCGCGGATCAGACCGATCGGGCCGCCGACGGCCGCCTCGGGTCCGACATGGCCAACGCAGAAGCCGCGGGTGGCTCCCGAAAAACGTCCGTCTGTGATGAGAGCAACCTTGCCGCCCATGCCCTGGCCGGTGAGAGCCGCCGTGGTCTGCAGCATTTCGCGCATGCCGGGGCCACCCTTGGGGCCCTCGTACCGGATCACGAGAACTTCGCCTTCCTTGTAGGTCTTCTTGTTCACGGATTCGAACGCGTCTTCTTCGCAATCGAAGCAACGCGCGGGTCCCGTGAACTTCAGCACCGACATTCCAGCGACTTTCACGATCGCACCATCCGGCGCGAGATTACCTTTCATGCCGACCACGCCACCGGTCACGGTGATCGGATTATCGGCAGGACGCACCACGTCCTGATGAGGATTCCATTTCACGCTCTTGAGGTTTTCGGCGATCGTGCGCCCGGTGACCGTCATGCAGTCGCCGTGCAAGTAACCGTTGTCCAAGAGCGTCTTCATCAGAAGCGGTATTCCACCAGCCTCGAACATGTCTTTGGCGACATAACGACCGCCCGGCTTCAAATCCGCGATATACGGTGTCTTTTTGAAGATTTCGGCGACGTCGAACAGATCGAATTCAATTCCGCACTCATGCGCCATGGCCGGCAGATGCAGCGCAGCATTGGTCGAGCCGCCCGACGCGGCGACCACGGCCGCGGCGTTTTCCAATGACTTACGGGTAACGATGTCGCGCGGACGGATATTCAGCGCGATCAATTCCATGATCTTCTCGCCAGCCGCCATGCAGAAGGCGTCGCGAATTTCATAAGGCGCCGGTGCGCCGGCCGAGTACGGCAGGGCAAGCCCGATGGCCTCGGACACGGTCGCCATGGTGTTGGCGGTGAACTGGGCGCCGCAGGCGCCGGCGGACGGGCATGCCACCCGCTCGATTTCGTCCAGATCCTCGTCGGACATCTCGCCGACCGAATGCTTGCCGACCGCCTCGAACATATCCTGGACGGTGACCTGCTGGCCGCGGAAGTTGCCGGGCAGGATCGACCCACCGTAGATGAAGATCGACGGCACGTTGAGGCGCAGCATGGCCATCATCATGCCGGGCAAGGACTTGTCGCAGCCCGCGAGCCCAATCAGGGCGTCATAGGCATGGCCGCGGACGGTCAATTCCACAGAATCCGCAATGGTTTCGCGCGACGGAAGCGACGACCGCATGCCGTCGTGGCCCATGGCGATGCCGTCGGTCACAGTGATAGTGCAGAACTCGCGGGGGGTGCCGTGGGCGGCAGCGACGCCCTTTTTGGCGGCCTGCGCCTGGCGCATCAGGGAGATATTGCAGGGGGCGGCTTCATTCCAGCAGGACGCCACGCCGACGAACGGCTGGTGGATCTGCTCGGTGGTGAGGCCCATGGCATAGAGGTACGAGCGATGGGGCGCACGCGCGGGGCCTTCCGTCACGTGACGGCTCGGGAGTCGCGCCTTGATGTTGCTCTTCGCGTCCATCGTGAACCCTGTCCCGCGGCCTCTCCGTGAGATCCAGAAAACCCCTGAAAATGGGAGGTTTTTCCAACACCTTCGCAAATGCCGTGGCGTTTAGCCTACGAACAATGATCTCATGGAGGCGTGTGGCTAAATCGCGGCGCGCGCAAGCGCTTGCTGGGGCCACGGTTAAATGTTCACGAAGTGTTGTAGGCGCGCCACATCCGTTGCACCGCGGCAACGATGCCGCGGCTGCCCGTTTGTGACGAGGGGAGACTGGACGAAGTTGAGCGGTTACCGCCGGCCGCGGATCATGCGCCAGGCAAACAGCAGAAGGACCGCGCCGATTGCCGCTGAAATAAGCGTACGCCAGAAGCCGAACACCGACACCTGCGCGATTTCAGCCAGCTTCGCGCCGACGAACGACCCCGCGATCCCGACCAGGATGTTGGTGAAGATGCCGTGGTCGGACTCGGTCACCCGCTCCGCGATCCAGCCGGCGATGGCGCCGATCAGGAGCATGGTGAAGAAACCAACCCCCGGCTGGCTGAAGAATGCCTGTGCATCGTTCATTGTCTGCCCCCATTCATCGGTATCGAAAGACCGCTTCTGTTGTACCGTTCTGTCATCCTGACATTGTGAAAACATCGTGGCGACGCGTTTTTTGCTCCATCCACCGTCCTCCTCCAATCAGGACGTCTCCGCAGGCGACGACGCGTCCGGGCAAGAGAGAGCCTCGGGTGTGGTTCCACCGCTACAGACTCGGGTGCCCGAGTCAGGTAGCTTTGCGTATTCACTCGCAGGCTATTTTCATGAAAATGATCGCCCTCGCCGCCACCCTCGTCGCTACCCTCTCCGCGACAGCTCACGCCGCCGACCTCTATCGCAAGGCTCCGGTTGCTCCGATTGCAAGCTGGACCGGATTTTACGCGGGCGTGAACATTGGCGGAGGCTGGAGCAACACCAACGTCGGCTACGGCACCAGCGATCCGGTCACCGCGATCTTTTTCGGTGCCGGCGTCGATCTTCCCGCGAATGGCGATCGCGTCGGATCGTCGGGCGTCCTGGGCGGCGCGCAGATCGGTTACAACTATCAATTCCAGCCGGCCTGGGTTGCCGGTGTCGAAGCCGACTTCCAGTTCGCCGATATCAGCGGGTCGGGCGCAACGCCTTATATCGGAGGCGCTCTGGTCTCGTCGGCAAGCCAGGATATCCAGTACTTCGGGACGGTTCGCGCCCGGCTCGGCTATCTGGCGACCGATAGGTTAATGGTCTACGCCACCGGCGGCTTCGCCTATGCGCAGTTGAACAACGCAGCAACGCTCGACATCGCGCCCGGCGGCACTATCAATCTCATCGGTATCGGCACCTCGACCAATTGCGGCGGCGCGTTTCCAAATAGCTGTTTTGCGGGTTCATCGAGCAGCCTGACTCCGGGCTGGACGGCCGGCGGCGGGCTCGAATATGCGCTGGGGCAGAACTGGTCGCTGAAGGGCGAGTATCTCTACGCGCGTTTCGAGCAGACGATCACGGCGTCCGCGGTAACGCCGACTCCGGGAACGTTGCCGAACACCTACATCGCGAAGTTCGCCACCGAACTAAACATCGCGCGGGTCGGCCTGAACTACAGGTTCTAGCTTACAGTCTCGCTCAAAAGTAGCAGCCAGTTAAACCAAACTCTATTTTGCCGCTCCGTCATGGCCGGATTTATTCCGGCCATCCACGTCTTGGCGATGTTGCAGCAAGAAAAGGCGTGGATGGCCGGGACAAGCCCGGCCATGACGAGTATCAGTTCGTATTCAAACCATTGGCG
Organism: Afipia massiliensis; assembly: GCF_001006325.2. Taxonomy (NCBI): domain Bacteria; kingdom Pseudomonadati; phylum Pseudomonadota; class Alphaproteobacteria; order Hyphomicrobiales; family Nitrobacteraceae; genus Afipia; species Afipia massiliensis. The sequence goes on from NZ_LBIA02000001.1 coordinate 4,005,390, forward strand.
AGGGCCTGAAAATACTGAATGCGTTATGGTCAGCCTCTTACAACCTTGCCTCACATCACTGTAAGCGTCGTCACATATTCAGCACGCGCCCGTAAGCGTCGAGCACCGCTTCCTTCATCGTTTCCGAGATGGTCGGATGCGGGAAGATGGTGTGGAACAGCTCTTCCTCGGTGGTCTCGAGATTCATCGCCACGACGAAGCCCTGAATGAGTTCGGTGACCTCGTGGCCCACCATATGCGCGCCGAGAAGCTGGCCGGTCTTCTTGTCGAAGATCACTTTCACCATGCCCTGATCTTCGCCCTGCGCGATGGCCTTGCCGTTGCCGACGAACGGGAAGCGCCCGACGCGGATGTCCTTGCCCGCCTCTTTCGCCTTCGCCTCGGTGAGACCGACGGAAGCGATCTGCGGATGGCAATACGTGCAGCCCGGGATCAGCGTCTTGTCCATCGGATGCGGGTGAAGACCCTTGATGGCCTCCACGCAGATAACGCCTTCATGTTCGGCCTTGTGCGCGAGCATCGGCGGACCCGCAACGTCGCCGATGGCGTAGATGCCGGGCACGTTGGTCTTGCCGTATCCGTCGATGACGATGCAGCCGCGGTCGGTTTTCACGCCGAGCTTTTCAAGCCCGAAGCCCTCGATGTTGCCGACCACGCCGACCGCTGAAATCACGCGATCGAACTCAACAGTCTGCGGCTTGCCCTTGCCGTCATCGATGGTCGCGATCACGCTGTCGGCCTTCTTGTCGAGCTTGGTGACCTTCGTGTTTGCAAGAATCTTAAAGCCCTGCTTCTCGAACTGCTTGCGCGCGAAGCCCGCGATCTCGGCGTCCTCGACGGGAAGGATTTGCGGCAGCACTTCGACCACCGTTACCTCCGCACCCATGGTGCGGTAGAACGACGCGAACTCGATGCCGATGGCACCGGAGCCAACAACCAGAAGCGACTTCGGCATCTTGTCGGGGTTCATCGCCTCGAAATAGGTCCAGACCAGTTTCTTGTCAGGTTCAAGGCCCGGCAGCACGCGCGGACGCGCACCCGTCGCGACGATGATGTGCTTGGCGGTATATGCGCCCTCGCCCAGCGCGCCCTTGGGCGCAGCCGCCTCGGTTTTCTTCACCGTGAACTTGCCGCTGCCGTTACCAGCTTCTTGCAGCGTCGCCTCGCCCCAGATGATCGTGATCTTGTTCTTGTTCATCAGGTATTCGACGCCGCCATTGAGGCGCTTCACCACGCCGCGCGAGCGCGCGATCACCGCTTTCGGATCGAACGACACATTGTCCGCCGACAGGCCGTAGTCCTTGGCGTGCTTCATGTAGTGGTAGATTTCCGCCGAACGCAGCAGCGCCTTGGTCGGGATGCAGCCCCAGTTGTTACAGATACCGCCGAGATACGCCTTCTCGACGATTGCGGTCTTGAAGCCAAGTTGCGCGGCGCGGATGGCCGTCACATAGCCGCCCGGGCCCGAACCGATCACGACGACGTCGAAAGATGTATCAGCCATAAAGAACTCCATTCGCCCGATGGCGCACTATTGTCGGTAGTAGTCTTGCACTGTTGCCCACGCGACGTCCTGTAGAAATGTCGCGGTTTTGTCGTCGAGATCTGCGTGATATTTGTTGCCGACCGGCGAGCGCCGATAGACCGAAGCCATCACGACGCAGGCCGCCAGATATGTGCCCGCCAGACTTGGATGGCTCTTGTCCGGCACATGGAGATCAAGTTCGGGCCGTTGCGTGCGCGCCCGCGCGAACGCAAGTCCGGCCGGAATCACGAGGGCATCGTTGGCGTTGCCCGCAGCCGTATAAACACTAGCCAGCTTCTCCGTCATCTCGGGCTTGTCGGCGTAGGCCCACGTCATGAACAGGATCGGCTGCGCGCCGTGCTTGCGCACGATGGCACTGTCCTTCGTAACTGTCTCCGCGAATGTCGGCTTGCGCTTTGGGTCAGTCGAACACCAGCTGCAATCCATCATGATCACAGCGTCGAACTTTTTGCGATTGTCGCCGTCCTCGCCAGACGCGGGATGCCGCTTGTGCGACGAAAGAAGAGCATCGATATCGTGCTGGCTCAACGGCGCATCGCTGACGGTCGCGGACGTCGCGTTGAAGGGGTTTCCGGGATCAGCGCTGCGCAGCAGATTGAGCACGTGATTGTGCAGGCTGTTGTTGTAATAAAAGTAGCTATTGCCGACGAACAACACATTTTTCGGCACGTCGCTCAGCTTGACGACTTTCGGCCTGATCTGCGCGTCCGCAGCCGCGCAGACGCACAGAACCATGATCGCGCCTGCAAGCAATGACTGTGTCCATTTCACTTTCCTGGGCATCACCGGTCTCGTCAGTGCGGGCCTCTGTCAGAGTGAGCTGAAACCGCTACGACTTGCTTCCTGACCAGCAACGCGGCCTCACGCCGGCGCAGAAAGTCACGGATCAATCGCCACTGCACGAAAATGATTGACAAATACGCGAGCGCGGCCAGCAATGAATCCGAAATGTCCGATTGGCTCGTGGTGCGGCCCGACGACAAATCCGAGCCGACGGCAAACAGAAAAAGAAACACAGGCACCAGACACAGCGTAATCAGCGTCAGCCAGAGCGGTCGCTCGCGGTTCTTGCCTGCGGCTGAAATTCCGAACGCCACCATTCCCAGCAACACGAAGCCCGGCACGAAGAAAAAGCGATAGGCCTCGGCCATCCCGCATCCGGCTTTGTCGCTGTAGCACGGCGCGACAGCGTTGAGCGCGATGGTTACCCCGACGCCAACGATCAACGACAGCAGGCTTGCGAGAAGAACGACGCCAAGGAGTTTCATCGAATCTCGCGGGATCAGGAAATCGTACCGCCTTACTACTTTCTGGGATAATCGCGAATTGCACGGTCTAACTCACCCCAACTCATGTGGTGATGATCTTGTTTGTTTTTTGGCTTCCAACGAATGCCCCCTTTGCTCACAACAAGCTCTCCAAATCTGGCCGAGCCGTTCCTAACTTTGAAAACGACTCCATTTTCTTCGCGGCTCAAAGGATGACTGGTAATATCAACAGAGACCTTCTTAACGGCCATAAAAATTATCCTTTGTTGCAACCTATACTGAGAATCACACCACCATCATTACCGGATTTTCAATCAGCTTCTTGAACGCAGTGATCAGTTCCGCGCCGAGCGCGCCGTCGATGGCACGATGATCGCAGGACAGCGTCACGCTCATCATGCTGGCCGCCACGATCTGGCCGTTGCGAACGACCGCGCGTTCCTCGCCGGTACCGACCGCAAGGATCGAAGACTGCGGCGGATTGATCACCGCGGTGAAATCCTTGATGCCGTACATGCCGAGGTTCGACACCGAGGATGTGCCGCCCTGATATTCGTTCGGCTTGAGCTTCTTGCCTTTTGCGCGCGCGGCAAGATCCTTCATCTCGCTGGAGATTGCCGACAGCGACTTGATCTCGGCCTGACGGATGATCGGCGTGATCAGACCGAACGGCAGCGCCACAGCGACGCCGATGTCCGAATGCTTGTGACGAAGCATCGCGGCCTCGGTCCACGATACGTTGGCTTCGGGAATTTTCTGCAGCGCCAGCGCCATCGCCTTGATGACGAAATCGTTGACCGAGAGCTTGTAGAGCGGCTTGCCGTCCTTGTCCTTGCCTGCCGCCGCGTTGATCTCCTCGCGCGCCGAGTTGAGCTTGCCGAGATCGCAATCCACCGTCAGGTAGAATGTCGGCATCGAATTCGTCGCCGCCGTGAGACGCTGCGCGATGGTCCGGCGCATCGAGTCGTGCGGCACGCTCTCGTAACCGCCCTCCTGATAAAGCGCGAGGATCTGCTGATCGGACATCGCCGGGGCGCCGACCGCGCCGGTGCCACCGGCTGGAGCGCCTGCGCTGGCAGCAGGCTTGAGACCCTGACCGGATTTCGCCTGATCGACGTCGCGCGCGACCACGCGGCCGTGCGGCCCCGAACCGTTCACGCGGGACAGATCGATCCCGGCTTCCTTGGCAAGACGCCGTGCCAATGGCGACGAGAACACGCGCGCGCCGTTGCTGGCGGATGCGGGGGCTGGCGCCGCTTGTGGAGCAGCCTTCGCAGGCGCCGGAGCTGGCGCAGCAGGTGCTGGAGAGGCAGCGGGCGCAGCCGCCTTCGGTGCCGGGGTTGGGTCGGGGGTTCGAGTCGCGCTGGCGCTACCACCAGCAACAGCCCCCGCTCCCGCAGCCTTCACGTCTTCGCCATCGCTCGCGAGTACCGCAATGATGTTGTTGACCGGAACGTCCTGCGTGCCTTCCGGCACCAGTATCTTCGCAATGGTGCCTTCATCGACGGCTTCGACTTCCATCGTCGCCTTGTCGGTCTCGATCTCGGCGATCACGTCGCCAGACTTGACCTTGTCGCCTTCCTTCTTGAGCCACTTGGAAAGGTTTCCCTTCTCCATCGTGGGAGACAACGCAGGCATCAGAATGTTGATCGGCATGATCCTGGTCCTGCTCTCTCAGCGATAACAAACGGCTTTGGCAGCGGCGACGACTTCCGCCACCGTCGGCAGCGCAAGCTTCTCGAGGTTGGCGGCGTAAGGCATCGGCACGTCCTTGCCCGACACGCGCGCAACAGGCGCGTCGAGGTAGTCGAACGCCTGCTCCATGATCCGCGCCGCTATTTCCGCGCCGACGCCGGACTGCTGCCAGCCTTCCTCGACCGCAACCGCGCGTCCGGTCTTCTTCACCGAGTTGATGATCGTCTCGGTATCAAGCGGACGCAGCGTGCGCAGATCGATGACCTCGGCCTCGATGCCTTCCTTGGCGAGTTCATCGGCGGCGTTCAGCGCGTAGGTCATGCCGTTCGACCATGCGACCAGCGTCACGTCCTTGCCGGCGCGCGCGATACGCGCCTTGCCGATCGGCACGACATAATCGTCGAGCTTCGGCACATCGCCGGTGTGACCGTAGAGAATTTCGTTTTCGAGAAAGATCACCGGGTTCGGATCGCGGATCGCGGCTTTCAGCAGGCCCTTCGCGTCCGCCGCCGAATATGGCGAGACGACTTTGAGGCCCGGGATCTGCGAGTACCATGCCGAGTAATCCTGGCTGTGCTGGGCGGCGACGCGCGCAGCGGCGCCGTTCGGACCGCGGAACACGATGGAGCAGCCCATCTGGCCGCCGGACATGTACAGCGTCTTCGCCGCCGAGTTGATGATCTGGTCGATCGCCTGCATCGCGAAGTTGAACGTCATGAACTCCACGATGGGCTTGAGCCCGGCGAACGCCGCACCGACGCCGACGCCGGCGAAGCCGTGCTCGGTGATCGGCGTATCGATCACACGGCGCGCGCCGAATTCCTGCAACAGCCCCTGCGTGATCTTGTAGGCGCCCTGATACTCGGCGACCTCTTCGCCCATGATGAAGACGTCGCCGTCGCGGCGCATTTCCTCGGCCATGGCATCGCGGAGCGCCTCGCGCACCGTCATCTTCACCATCTCGGTGCCGGGCGGCACTTCCGGATCGGGCTCGACCGGCGCGGCGGGGGCTGCGACAGCAGCCGGAGCGCTGATCTGCGGCTTGCCTTCCCCGACAGGTGCACGGGACTCTTCAACTTCATGCTGAACATTAACGCTGGCTTCCGGGGCCTTTGCTGCCGGGGCCTTGCCCAGATCGGCGGCGCTTTCGCCGTCGCTCAGGATGGTGGCGATCGGCGTGTTGACCGCCACATCATTGGTGCCTTCGGCGACGAGGATTTTGCCGAGTGTCCCCTCGTCGGTGGCCTCGACTTCCATTGTGGCTTTGTCGGTTTCAATCTCGGCGATGACGTCGCCGGACTTGATGGCTTCGCCCTCTTTTTTCAGCCATTTGGAAAGGTTGCCCTTTTCCATCGTGGGGGAAAGCGCGGGCATCAGAACTTGAATCGGCATGGTGGCTCCGCACTTATCGGTAGATGTCGGTGTAAAGCTCGGACGCGTCAGGCTCCGGATCGCGCTGCGCGAAATCCGCGGAGTCATTGACGATCTCACGCACCTCAGCGTCGATCGCCTTCAGCTCCTGCTCGGTGACCTTCATCTCCAGCAAGCGAAGACGAACCTGCTCGATCGGATCGGAATCGTGCCGTACCTTGTCCACTTCCTCGCGCGTGCGATACTTCGCAGGATCGGACATCGAGTGACCGCGATAGCGATAGGTCTGCATTTCAAGAATGTAGGGGCCCTTGCCTGCGCGGCACCACGCCACAGCTTCGTCGCCCGCAGCCTTGACGGCGCGCACATCCATGCCGTCGACCTGTTTGCCGGGAATGTTGAACGACACTCCGCGCCTGGAGAAATCAGTCTGCGCCGACGAGCGCGTGACCGATGTGCCCATGGCGTAGCGGTTGTTCTCGATGACGTAGATGACGGGAAGCTTCCACAGCTCCGCCATGTTGAAGCTTTCGTAGACCTGTCCTTGATTGGCCGCGCCGTCGCCGAAATAGGCAACGCTGACATGATCGTTGTCGCGGTAGCGGTTGGCGAAGGCCAGCCCCGTTCCGAGGGAGACTTGCGCGCCGACGATGCCGTGTCCGCCGTAGAAGGCCTTCTCCTTGCTGAACATGTGCATGGAGCCGCCCTTGCCTTTGGAATATCCGCTCCTGCGGCCGGTCAGTTCGGCCATCACGCCCCTGGCTTCCATGCCGCATGCGAGCATGTGACCGTGATCGCGGTAACCGGTGATGACCTGATCGCCGGGCTTAAGCGCCAGCTGCATTCCGACAACGATGGCTTCCTGTCCGATGTACAGATGGCAGAAGCCGCCGATTGCGCCCATTCCGTAGAGTTGCCCGGCCTTCTCTTCAAAACGGCGGATCAGCATCATCTCGCGGAACGCGTGAAGCTCCTGTTCCTTGGTGAACTTGAGATTCGTCGGATGACGGGAGCCGTTACCGGCGTCCTGTGTGGCCGTTTTCTTCGCTGTTGCCGATTTTTTGTCAGACGACATGGCTTGTCCGGATGAGAGAGCGGGTATTCAACCTCTACCCTAACTCACATCGCCATGAAAAGGATCGCGTGCGCGAACACGTTGCGCATCTATGACGCAATGCAGCGACAGCAACTTTACAATCCAAACAGCGAGATTTTTGAAATTTGAAACTAGTTCTGACCGATCTTCCGCACGAGATCACGCGAATGCACGTACTCGAGCTGGTAGCGTGCGCGTTCGTCGAGCATGTCGGGATCGACTCGGTCCGAACGGAGCAGCGAGACGCGCTGTTCCGCCGCCACGCGCTCGGCCTTCAACCGGGCAAGTTCTTTAGTCAGCAACACGATCTCTTGATCAAGCTCCTGCCTAGCATTGAGGCCATACTTGCCCGTGTAGGCATTGACCCCAAAATAGGCAATCAACGCGGCCGCGATCGCGTAAAGCGCGAGGCCGGTCATGATTGCTTTGAGTCGCGTGCGTGAGACCATACCCGCACGATGCGACAGCCCGGTTAACCTATCGCTAACAACCGGGCTGCCTCACCTCAGCGAAGTCACTTCTTGTGCTTGTCGACCCATGCCGCGAAGGCATCAGCGTACTGCCTCAAGACCTTTTCAAGGGCTTCCTTGACCAGGTTGCCCTTGTCGTCGAATGCGTCACCGACCCCGTTCAGATAGATTTCCGGCTGCTGCATGATCGGGCCGCTGTAGCCCGGAAGACTCTGCTTGAGGTTCATCGCTGCGCAAACGCCCCCGAGCGCGCCCGGCGAATTGGCCACGATGCCAATCGGCCGGCCAAGGAACGAACTCTTGCCGGGCGGTCGCGAACCGACATCGATGGCGTTTTTCAGCACGCCGGGGATGGAACGATTGTATTCCGGCGTGACGAACAGAACCGCGTCGGACTTCTGAATCGTCTCGCGAAACGAAACCCAGTCCGCCGGCGGCGTCGCTTCCAGATCCTGATTGAAGAACGACAGGCCATGAAGCGTCACGATCTCGAGCTTGAGCGAGGGCGGCGCGAGCTTGGCAAGCGCATGGGCGACCTTGAGCGTAAACGACTCCTTGCGGAGGCTGCCGACAACGACGGCAACGGTATGGGCCATGAGAACATCCTTTCAGCAACGGCAACAGAACACCGGGCAGCCCGGCTTACCCTTGGGACAAAAAGCATGCAAGTGCATTAACTTCGAATAGCGGGATCGTGTCCCCGCAGGCTAACCCAGCAACTCGTCGTTGTGCTGCCCAAGCCGGGGCGCGCCGGAGCGCGGATGCGGGCGCTCGCCGTCGAAGGAAATCGGCAGACCCACCACCGGCAGATCGCTGCCGGGCAATGTGCGCATCAGATCGGACGCCTGGAACTGTTCGGTCTGTGACAATTCCACGATGGTATTGACCGGACTGCACGGCACGCCCACCGCCTCGAATGCCGCAAGCCACTCGGCGCGCTTTTTCGTCAGCAGCACCGGCTTCAACAAACCGATCAGGATGTCCCGGTGGACAAACCGGTCGCGGCCGCGCGCGAACCGCGGATCGGTGCACCATTCGGGAAATCCGAGCACCGTGGCCAGTTTGTGAAACAACCGGTCATAACCGGCGGCGATGACAAGCGGATGATCGGCGGTTTCGAACGCCTGATACGGCACGATGGTTGGCGTCGCCGCGCCCGTTCGCGGCGAGAGTTCCTGCGTCACGTGATAGGTCGCCAGCGATGAATCCACCCACGACGCCGCGCTGTCGAGCAGCGAGGTATCGATCACGCAGCCTTGTCCCGTGACATGACGCTGTTGCAGCGCGCCCAGCGCACCGATCACGCACCACTGCGCGGTCGCCTTGTCGTTGATCGCGGGCGCGCAGAATGTCGGCGGATCTTCGTGGCGGCCGGTCTGCATCATCACGCCGCCGAACGCCTGAAGCAGCGGATCGAATCCCGGCGCTTTCGACAGCGGCCCCTTCGGCCCGAACGCCCAGATCGAGCAGTAAATTAATCGCGGGTTGATCGCGCGCATGTGCTCGGGGCCGATGCCGAGATCGTTGACCACACCCGAGCGAAGATTCTGGATCAGGATGTCGGCATCGCGCACCAGAACTTTGAGCTTCTCGATGTCGGCTGCGTTCTTCATGTCGAGGGTCACCGACCGCTTGTTGCGGTTGGTGACGTGGAACATGATCGACGCTTCTTCAATGAAGGGAGGCCCCCAGCTTCGCGCGTCGTCGCCGCCGTCGGGTTTCTCGATCTTGATGACGTCCGCGCCCATGTCCGCGAGGATCGCGCCGGCGAGTGGACCTGCGAGCGCCTGCCCGATCTCGATGACTTTAATTCCAGCAAGCGGACCGTTCATGGGGCGTATCTCCTGTGGTTCATTTTCTTGAACGCTACTCAAGCGACAGCGGCCCGCCAAAGCAAGCCGCTCGCTTGATAAGAAAGAGAAACCCAGCGATGCGTCGTCGCGCCTTCCAATAAGGCGCGGTTTACGCCAGCGCCTTGAGCGCCGACCGGCCCGCGTAGATCGCCTGGTTGCCGAGTTCCTGCTCGATCCGCAGCAACTGGTTGTATTTCGCCGTGCGGTCCGCACGCGCCAGCGATCCGGTCTTGATCTGACCGCAGTTGGTGGCGACGGCGAGATCGGCGATGGTCGAGTCCTCGGTTTCACCCGAACGATGCGACATCACGGCGGTGTAGGCGGCCTTGTGCGCCATCTCGACGGCGGCGAGCGTCTCGGTCAGCGAGCCGATCTGGTTGACCTTCACCAGAATGGAATTTCCGAGACCCTTCTTGATGCCGTCAGCGAGGCGCGTGACGTTGGTCACGAACAGATCGTCACCGACGAGCTGGCACTTCGATCCGATCAGATCGGTCAGTTCCTTCCAGCCGTCCATGTCGTCTTCCGCCATGCCGTCTTCGATGGAGACGATCGGATAGCGCGAGACCAGGTCCGCAAGGTACTTTGCCTGCTCCGAGCGCGAGCGGGTTTTCTTTTCGCCTTCATAGACGTACGAGCCGTTCTTGAAGAATTCGGTGGAGGCGCAGTCGAGCGCCAGCATGACGTCGCCGCCGGCCTTGTAACCAGCCTTGGCAATCGCGCTCATGACGAAATCAAGTGCTGCGTCCGCCGACGGCAGGTTAGGCGCGAAACCGCCTTCGTCACCGACATTGGTGTTGTGACCGGCCTTCATCAACTCGGACTTCAGCGTGTGGAAAATCTCGGCCCCGCAACGCAGGCCTTCCGAGAAGCTCTTCGCGCCGACCGGCATCACCATGATTTCCTGAAAATCGATCGGATTGTCCGCGTGCACGCCGCCATTGATGATGTTCATCATCGGCACCGGGAGGGTCCGCGCCGAGGTTCCGCCAACGTAACGATAGAGCGGCATGCCGAGCGATTCCGCCGCAGCCTTCGCGACGGCCAGCGACACACCGAGAATGGCGTTGGCGCCGAGCCGGCTCTTGTTCGGTGTGCCGTCCAGATCAATCATGGTCTGGTCGATCTGAACCTGCTGCTCGGCTTCCATGCCGCCGATGGCATCGAAAATCTCGCCGTTGACCGCCTCTACGGCTTTCTGCACGCCCTTGCCGAGATAGCGGCCCTTGTCGCCGTCGCGCAGTTCCACAGCCTCATGTGCACCCGTGGACGCGCCCGACGGAACGGCGGCGCGGCCCATCGAACCGTCTTCCAGCACCACATCGACTTCGACGGTCGGATTGCCGCGGCTGTCAAGAATTTCGCGGCCGATGATGTCGACGATAGCGGTCATGTGCACCCTCTCAGGACGTGGGATTGAAGATTGGGGCAGCTTCTACAGGAACGCGCCCCTCGGGAAAAGACCATCCGAAGTCTTTGATCCCGTGACGTTTTGGTCCGGAATCGCTATCAGGGGATAAATGGAGATACCGATGTCCAGAAAGCCCCGCATCACCAAGGCCGCTGCTTCCTCGCTGCAACTCGGCCAGCAGGTCGAAACGCCCGCCTCGCCGGAGCAGGCGCTGCTCGACCGCGTGCCCAATCCGCACTCCGACACGAACTACGTCGCACGGTTCACAATGCCGGAATTCACCTCGATCTGCCCGGTCACCGGCCAGCCGGACTTCGCAATTCTCGTTATCGACTACGTGCCAAACAAGTGGCTCGTGGAGTCGAAGTCCCTCAAACTCTATCTCAACAGCTTCCGCAACGTCGGCTCGTTCCACGAAGACTGCACGGTGTCCATCGGCAAGCGGCTAACGAAACTGCTGGCGCCGCGTTGGCTGCGCATCGGCGGATATTTCTACCCGCGCGGGGGGATGCCGATCGACGTTTTCTGGCAGGCCGGAAAACTGCCGGCGAATGTCTGGGTGCCGGATCAGGGCGTCGCGCCGTATCGCGGGCGGGGGTGAACCCCGCGATGTCATGGCCGGGCTTGTCCCGGCCATCTCGATTCACTGAGCACAGCGATCAAGTCATCGGGATCACCGGGACATAGGCGAGCGAAGCGACGCCGTGCTTCGGACAGCTATGCCCGGTGATGACAACTTGAATTCTAAATATCGACCATCTCCGCCGGCTTCTGATGCAGCAGCCGTGCGGCTACAATTCCCAGCACGAGAATGGCGGTCGCGCTCAGGATCAGCGTCGGCATTTTGCCGATATGCGATATCCCGAAACCGTACACGATCGGTCCCACCGCCTGCCCCATGAAAAAGCAGAAGGCATGGAGCGACAGCGCCGAGGCGCGCGCCTCGGGCGCGAGATCGCTTGAGAACACCTGCAGCGACCCGTGCAGCGAGTAGAAGCCCCAGCCCATGATGAGGAAAGAGATCGCCTGAATCTCCCAACGCGGTCCGAATGCGATAACCACAAACTGCAGCGCCATGATCGCCGCACCGCCCACCATCAATCCCCTGACGCCAAATCGCGGCAGCATGCGCGACACGCTCATGGTGTAGAACAACCCGCCCAATGCGAATGCGGCGATGACGACGCCCGGTATCGACGCGCGGGTCTCGCCGAGTTCGAACAGAAACGCGGCGACGAACGGGAAAAGCCCGAGAACGCAAAGTCCTTCGATGAAGACGGCGGTGAAACAGACGCGCGCATTGGGATTGCGCAGGATCGTGCGGTAGCCATCCTTGAGCGATTTGAAGCTGACCCCGCCTTTTGAGCTGGTAACGCCGCCGCGCCGGAATCCGATGAATACCGCCACCGACGCGACCACCATGATCGCGCCGAGAACCGCCAGAACGCCACGCCACCCGAGAAAATCACCGATCACGCCGGCGGCCGAGGAGCCCAGCAGATTTCCGGTCATTGCACCGGCCAGCACGCGGCTCAGCGCAACTTGCCTTTGCGCTGTCGGCACGAGATCGCCGGTCAGTCCAAATGCAATCGGGAACGTACCGCCTGCGGCGATGCCGACCAGAACGCGTGACAGGAACAGCATTTCGAACGATGTGGCCATCGCGCCGACGATATTGGCGGCGCCAAGCAGCACGAGGCACGCGATCATCAGCCGCGGTTTGCCGAACATGTCGGCGGCCGCGCCCAGGATCGGCTGCACGATCGCGAACGTCAGCGCGAAGACGGCCGACAGGCTCGCGGCTGTCGCAACGGTCACGCCGAAATCGCCGGCCACAAGCGGAAGCACCGGCTCCAGCGCGCGCGAGGACAGCGCGGATGCGAAGGTCGTGACTGCGATAATATTGAGAATCGGCAGCATCAGGGATTCAGTCGCCCTGCGAATGCCGCACGATGCGATGGCATCAACGTGTCTCGCTTTTGGCGAGCGCGTCGAAGGCCATCAGGTTCTTCACGAGCGCCTCGAAGTCCTTGAGCGGCACCATGTTCGGACCATCCGACGGCGCGTTGTCGGGATCGGGATGCGTTTCGATGAAGACGCCCGCCACGCCGACCGCGACCGCAGCGCGTGCCAGCACAGGCACGAACTCGCGTTCACCACCTGACGACGTTCCCTTGCCGCCGGGCTGCTGCACCGAATGGGTCGCGTCGAAGATCACCGGCGCGCCTGTGCTGCGCGCCAGGATCGGCAGCGCCCGCATATCGGACACCAGCGTGTTGTAGCCGAACGATGCGCCGCGCTCCGTGACCATGACATTCGGATTGCCGCCGCCGGTGACCTTGGCGACGACGTTGGCCATGTCCCACGGCGCGAGGAACTGACCCTTCTTGACGTTGACGACCTTGCCGGTGGCCGCAGCCGCCAGCAGCAGATCGGTCTGCCGACACAGGAACGCGGGAATTTGCAGAACGTCCACCGCTTCCGCAACGCGCGCGCACTGGTCGATCTCGTGCACATCGGTGAGTACCGGCAGGCCGAGCGTCGAGCGTATCTCCGCAAAAATCGGAAGCGCCTTGTCGAGACCCATGCCGCGCGCGCCCGATGCGCTGGTGCGGTTGGCCTTGTCGAACGAGGTCTTGTAGACGAGTCCGATCTTGAGACGCGCCGCGATCTCCTTCAGCGCGGAGGCGATTTCCAATCCATGCGCCCGGCTTTCCAGTTGGCATGGTCCGGCGATCACCGCCAATGGCAATGCGTTGCCGAATTTGACGTTGCCTGCGGAAACCACCGGAGCCGCGGAAATCTTGGCGTTCAAGGCATATCCCTTTTGCTGGAGCGGGTGACCATGCCGATGAGGCTGTGCCGGATCAAGTCCGGTTGGTCAAATCCCGGCCGGTGTCTCGAATATCAGGGTTGCGCCAAAGGCGGTCTCCGGCGGCACCACGAGCCGCCCGGTCTGCCGGTGTGACGCCACCCCGCCGGCCCTGAGCACACGTTCCAGCGCATCGATGTCCGGCACCGCAAGGCGCAGCCCCTTCAACGAGGCGCCCTCGCCGTCCAGTTTGGGCGCGGTTCCGAACTGATCGCGAAACGATACCGCTTCCATGATCTCGACATCGCCGCGCGGCGTCGCCGCGGTGACGCCGATCGAACTGGCATGCAGGTCACGCACGCCCGTATAGGCACTGAGGAAGATGTGATGATCGGTCGGATTGTCCGCGACGAGAACCGCACCGAGGACGCCGCTCGCGCCGTTGGCATGCTGCTGATAATCCGGCTTCCAGAAGGCGGCTGGATTATGCTGCTGACAGGCCGCGAAGCCCGTGTGCGGCGACAACGCATCGCGCGCAAAGGCCAGCGAGAAGCCCACCGTGGTGGTGCTTCCGTCGGGCAAGACGGCTTCGCGCGAAAACGGCAGTGCGCTTGAGGCGCCGATCCCCGACGCCTCGAAGTCCGCAACATCGACCTCGATGTCCGTGCTCTCCAGGATCAGCATCGAGAATCCATCGCCGCGGGCAATCGCATCGCGATTGGCGGCACCGAAGATTTGCGGCAATCCCTCGCCGACCAGCTTCTCTGGTTCGCCGACCGTCAGCACTTCGATGAAGAAATTGGGAAACTGCACCACATGATTGTGCGTCCCCCACGGATGTCTGTTGCGCGCGCCGACCTTGAAGCCGGCGCGCCGATAGAAATCCGCCGCCGCATCGAGGTCGCGAACGGCATGGACGATGTGATCGAGACCGCGAGCCATGATCGATGCGCGAGGTGCGCCCTCACTTCACCGAGGAGAATGCAGTCGGCGTCAGAAGCTGGCTGACGATGTTCTCGACGATCTGACCGTCCTTTTCGCTTTCCGCGCGCACCGAAAGCCAGGCGGGGTCGGTCATGAACGCGGTCCACTTCTGCTCGCGCTCGGCCAGCGACTCCCACGCCAGAAAATAGGTCAGTTCCTGATTGGACTGGCCAATCACCGTGGTGAAAAATCCGGCCTGACGGATGCCATGCTTTTCCCAGATTTTCAGCGTGTGGTTCTCGAAGCGCTTCAGCAAATTTGGAAGCCGCCCCGGAAGACAGCGATAGACACGCATTTCTTGGATCATAGTCATGGCCCCTATTGATTGAACGGCGCGCGAACGGCGCCGACTGACGTTATGCAGGCTCTCCCGATCCGGCATATAGTCGCCTGCCCGGCAGGTTATCAAGCGCTTCCCGGGCATGCGCCCCATACGAGGTTTATCATGCGGACCATGCTGTTGTGCCCGATCCTTGTCGCCGCGATTCTTTCGGGCTCGGCATATGCGCAAACACCCGGCGTGGTCACAGGCGGCGCGGACGGCGTCACCTTCAACGGCAAGCCCGCCGCACGTCAGGGCGACACGACCAGCGACGGCAGCGTGATTGTCGAAGGATCTCCGAACGTCTTCATCAACGGCAAGCCCGCGGCCGTCATGAGCGGCAAGACTGGATGCGGCGGCGTTGTCGTCGGCGGCGCAGGCGGCATTTATATCAACGGGAAACCGGCAGCCCGCACCGGCGATCAGACGTCGGGATGCCCGAAGTAAGGTCGTGCGTCAGCGTCCGGCGTAGCGAGCCGTTGTCAGGTTCAGATCGAACGCCTCTTTCTCGGTGAGCCAGCGGATGTCCTTGCTCGCCGTCATTGCCTGCATGATCGACGGCGAAACACCCATGCGCGTCATGTAGTCGAGGATCATACCGGTGGTCTGCTGGGTCCGCGCCACGAGATCGTTCGCGGACTCTTCACCGCGCGAGGACGTGCTGGAGAACTGGTGAACGCCGAGCGCGGAACGCGGCATGGCCTCGCGGACCTTGCCGCCCGCAAAAACGAACACGCATGCGCTGGCGCAGCGCGAGGGCTGTGGCCGGCTCTCGGAATTCACCTTCCCCACCACCGTCGTCAGTCCGCGGGATCGCACGACCGCACCCATGATGAGGCCCTGGTCGAGTGAGCCGCCCGGCGACGACAGGAAGATCACATCCCCGCTGGCCAGCTTGGCGGCATCAAGTTGTTCGCGAAACCAGCTCGCGGAGGCCGGGCCGATCCTGCCCGCAATCGCAAGCGCCTTGCGCCCGTCCGCCATGTTGACCGCCGATGCCGTCATGCTGGGCGAACCGAAAAAGTCTTTCCAGTAGGACCACGCTCCCGGCGACGAAATATCCCGATAAGCGGGGATGAGGACCCCCGCCAACAAGAGACCAGCGAAGACGATCGACGCCAGCATCCCCCAGATGCGGCCGCGCCGCGCACCTGCCTGTGGCTGTGCCTGCTGATCCGGTGACTCGGATTGGTGCGGTTGCTGTGACGGCGCGCCCCACGGCATAGGTACGTCCGTCCGATTGCTTTCGCTCGGAGCGGACCTTGTCCGCGCGGAACCGGTTTCCGGCACGGAGCCTTTTGCAGATTGTCGCCGTTCGGCTTCAGTCATCGCTCATCCTGAGACATCCCTGGCAGAGACGCCCGGGATCAGAACAGCCGGCTCTGGACCATCGCCGCCTGCACAAACGACGCGAACAGTGGATGCGGCTCGAACGGGCGCGATTTAAGTTCGGGATGATACTGCACGCCGATGAACCACGGATGATCCTCGTATTCGACGATCTCCGGCAGCACCCCGTCAGGCGACAATCCCGAGAAGCGCAGGCCATGCTGTTCGAGGCGATCCTTGTAGGCGGTATTGACCTCGTAGCGATGCCGATGCCGCTCTGAAATCTCCAGCGCGCCGCCATAGACTCCGGAAACGCGGCTGCCCTTCTTCAGGGCTGCCGGATACGCGCCGAGCCGCATGGTGCCGCCGAGATCGCCCGCCTTGTTGCGCTTCTCAAGTTCATTGCCGCGCAGCCATTCGGTCATCAGACCGACCAGCGGCTCCTTCGTCGGACCGAATTCCGTCGAGTTGGCGTCTTCGATTCCGACCAGATTACGCGCGGCCTCGATCACCGCCATCTGCATGCCGAAGCAGATTCCGAAATACGGCACATCGCGCTCGCGCGCGAACTGCGCCGCACGGATCTTGCCTTCCGCACCACGCTGGCCGAATCCGCCCGGCACCAGAATGCCATTGACGTGTTCGAGGAACGGCGCGGGATCTTCGTTTTCGAAGACCTCGGATTCGATCCAGTCGAGATTGACCTTCACCTTGTTGGCGATGCCGCCGTGGGACAGCGCCTCGATCAGCGATTTGTAGGCGTCCTTCATGCCGGTGTACTTGCCGACGATGGCAATGTTCACCTCACCCTCGGGATTGCGGACGCGTTCGTTGATGACGTGCCAGCTTTGCAGCGAAGGCGGCTTGATGTCGACGATGCCGAACGCTGCGAGCACTTCGTCGTCGAGACCGGCCGCGTGATAGGCCTCGGGCACCGCATAAATGTTGTCGACGTCGCGCGCCTCGATCACGGCCGATTCGCGCACATTGCAGAACAGCGCCAGCTTGCGGCGCTCTTCCTTCGGAATCTCGCGGTCGGTCCGGCACAGCAGGATATCCGGCTGGATACCGATGGAGCGCAGCTCCTTGACCGAGTGCTGGGTCGGCTTTGTCTTGAGTTCTCCGGCACTTGGAATGTAGGGCAGAAGCGTCAGGTGAATGTAGATCACCTCACCGCGCGGCAGATCGTTCTTGACCTGACGGATTGCCTCGAAGAACGGCAGGCCCTCGATGTCGCCGACGGTGCCGCCGACTTCGCAGAGCACGAAGTCGTAGCCCTCGTTGCCGCCGAGGATGAATTCCTTGATCGCGTTGGTGACGTGCGGAATCACCTGCACCGTCGCGCCGAGATAATCGCCGCGGCGTTCCTTGTTCAGGATGTCCTGATAGATTCGGCCGGTGGTGATGTTGTCCTGCTTGGTGGCGGGACGGCCGGTGAAGCGCTCGTAGTGTCCGAGATCGAGATCGGTCTCGGCGCCGTCATCGGTCACGAACACTTCGCCGTGCTGATACGGCGACATCGTTCCGGGATCGAGATTGAGATAGGGATCGAGCTTGCGAAGGCGGACTTTGTAGCCTCGGGATTGCAGCACCGCGCCGAGCGCTGCTGAAGCCAGACCCTTGCCGAGCGAGGAGACCACGCCGCCGGTGATGAAAATGTACCGCGTCATGGGATTCTACCTTTAACTCCACCGCTGTGATTCGCAAAACTAAACGCACGCCCACGCGAGCAAATCACGACGCTGTGGGTGACTTCAAAATGTAAGTTCAGTCAGTGACTTGGAAGACTGCATTGAGACTTGCAGACAAGCGACGCGCGCATGACTGCAATTCCTGCCCCCAAAACAGCACTACTTCGACTGCGGCGCCTGCGGAGCGGACGGCGCTTCAGGCTTCTTCAGCGAGTCCAGCAAACCACCTGCCGGAGCCGCCGGAGCACCCGGCTGCGAGATCGGCGCTGGGCTGGTGCTGTTGATGATCGATGACGGCTTGCGCTCGTAGTTCGCAAGCCACGACAGAAACAGGCTGGTCACGAAGAAGCATGCCGCCAGGATTGCCGTGGTGCGGGTGAGCAGATTGGTCGTGCCGCGGCTGGACATGAAGCCGCCGCCTCCACCGCCGCCGATACCGAGGCCGCCGCCTTCCGAACGCTGCAACAGCACGACGCCGATCAGGCCAAGGACAAGCATGAGATGGATGACGATAATGACGGTCTGCATCGTTACCTTCCGTCACAAGCCACTGGCGCCGGCAGCCGGTCGCGTCGATGCTTGCGGGGGTTGAAGTTGCGCGGTCTGTACACGATTGCAGGGGTGATTGTCACCCCCGACAGACTGCTTGGCCTGAGGGCCATTTAGGGGCACGCGGCGGCAATCGCAAGGAAATCAACCGCTTTGAGGCTGGCGCCACCCACCAGAGCACCATCGACGTTGGCGACAGCCATCAGCTCGGCGGCATTCGAGGGCTTTACCGAGCCTCCGTAGAGAATCCGGACCTGATTACCCTCGCCGCTGAACCGATCCTTCAGCCGATCGCGGATAAGCTTATGGACTTCCTCGACATCTTTGGTTGTCGGGGTTCGCCCGGTTCCGATCGCCCAGACCGGCTCATAGGCGACGACCAGATTCGCGGCGGTCGCGCCGTCCGGAACCGACCCGGCGACCTGACGTCCGACCACTTCGAGGGTTTGTCCGGCGTCGCGCTCGGCCTGTGTTTCGCCGACGCAAACAATGGCGACGAGGCCTGCACGCCATGCCGCCTCGGCCTTGCCGCGGACCCGCGCATCCGTCTCGTGGTGATCCGTCCGGCGCTCGGAATGTCCCACGATAATGGCCGTCGCGCCTGCATCCGCCAGCATCTCGGCGGAAATATCGCCGGTATGCGCACCAGAGACTGCTGGGTGGCAGTCCTGCGCGCCGATGGCCACCTTCGATCCGATCACCACTGCGGCGGACGTGAACAGCAGCGTCGCCGGCGGGCAGATCAGCAAATCGGCCTTGCGCCAGACCGCCTCCGCACCCTGCCCGATGGCGGCAAGCTCATTCACCGCAGCCTTGAGGCCATTCATCTTCCAGTTCCCGGCGATCAGGGGGCGTCGCTTGTCGGTCATCGTTGATCTCGCATGACAATTGTTCGGTAATCGGCCGATCTGCGCTAGCAGAGGGCTCCTGCGGAAGCCAGTTCCAATGCCTGGTTTCCACATTGCGGGCTTGGATTGGCATGATCTTTTCCGAAAACCGGTTCCCACTTTTCGGGATTATGTCGTTAACCGCGCTGATGCGCCGCCGACAGCACGGTTGCTAGGGAACCGGCACCTCTTTATATGTTGGCGAAACAACGCGGTAACGCCCTCCGTGGCGACCCGCCCCACCCCCGAACATCAAGTTGGACCCATGCTCCGAGGAATGCGTAAAGCCTCATCGAATTGGCTCGGCAAGGCGGTTATGTCCGTCCTGTTCGGCGTGCTGATCATCAGTTTCGGTGTCTGGGGTATCGCCGACATCTTCAAGGGATTCGGACAGTCGTCTCTCGCCAAGGTCGGCAGCACCGAAATCACCACCGAGCAATTCCGAAACCTGTTCACCGACAGGGTGCAGCAGATCGGCCGCCGCTTCGGCCGGCCGCTGACGATGGAGCAGGCGCGCAACTTCGGTTTAGACCGCCAGGTGCTGCAGGACGTTATCTCCGACGCCGCGTTGGATGAGACCGCGCGCCGCATGGGTCTCGGACAGTCCGACGCCGACATCGTGCGCGCCATTCAGAACGAGCCTGCCTTCAAGGGTCTCGACGGCAAGTTCGAGCATGAGCGCTTTCTGCAGACGATCCGTCAGTCCGGCTACACCGAGCAGCGCTACATCGCCGAGCAGCGCAAAAACGCGACGCGCCGCCAGTTGACCGGGACGATCGTTGCCGGCCTCGAGCCGCCGAAAACACAGATCGAAGCCCTGGTCCGTTTCCAGAACGAGCAGCGCTCGGCGAACTACGTCAGGCTGACCGCCGCGCAGGCCGGCACCATCGACGCGCCCTCGCCCGAAACCTTCGCCACCTATTTCGAGGACCGCAAGCAACTGTTCCGGGCGCCGGAATATCGCAAGATCGCCGTGCTCACGCTGACACCGGATGACCTCGCGAAGTGGATCACGGTGTCCGACGACGACGCGAAGAAGGTTTTCGAACAGCGCCGCGAGCGATATGCGACGGCGGAACGCCGTCAGGTGCTTCAGATCCCGTTCCCGAATGTCGACGAGGCCAAGGCGGCGCGCGAGCGCATCACGGCTGGAATGTCGTTCGAGGATCTCGCCAAGGAGCGCAAGCTCACCACGGCCGACATCGACCTCGGCACGGTGGCGAAGACATCAATCGGCGATACAGCGATCGCAAATGCCGCGTTCGCCCTTGCGCCCGACACCGTCAGCGAGCCGGTCAAGGGGACGCTGACGACGGCCCTGCTGAAAGTCACCAAGATCGAGCCCGGCACCAACCCGACCTATGAGAGCGTCGCTCCCACGATCAAGCGCGAGATCGCGCTGGAGCGCGCGCGGGCGCAGCTGCAGGACCTGCACAACAAGATCGAGGACGAGCGCGGCGGCGGCGCGAATATCGCCGAAGCCGCCCAGAAGCTCGGGCTCAAGGCCATCACGATCGAAGCCGTCGATCGCTCCGGCCGCGGAACGGACGGCAAGCCGGTGACTGGCCTGCCGCAAGGCGTCGACATCATCGCGCCCGCGTTCGCCAGCAGCATCGGCGTCGAGAACGAGCCGTTGCAGTACAACGGCGGCGAGTTGTGGTTCGATGTCCTCGGCGTTACGCCGTCGCGCGACCGGACGCTCGACGAGGTGAAGGATCAGGTCGAGGCCCGTTGGCGCGACGAACAGATCTCGACCCGCCTGCGCGCCAAGGCAACCGAGATGGTCGGCAAGCTGGAAAAGGGCGCGGCCTTCGACGCCGAAGCTTCGGCTGCGGGAGTCAAGGTTGAGACGGCCAAGCTGTTCAAGCGCGACGCCGAAGCCAAGGATGTGCCCGAGCGGCTGGTCACGGCGGTGTTCCGCACCCCGAAGGACAGTGTCGGTCAGACCGAAGGCACCGGACCGAGCGAGTGGATCGTGTTCAAGGTCACCGACGTCGTTGTGCCGCCGGTCGATATGGCATCCGAGGACGTGAAGAAGCTGACCGAGAATCTGCGCCGCGCGGAAATGGAGGAGCAGCTTGGCGCCTACATCTCCAAGCTCGAAACCGAGGTCGGTGTCACCATCAACCAGAACGCGTTTGCCGTGGCGACCGGCGCGGCCTCGGCTCAATGATGAGCCTCAAAATCTAGGCTCATTCGAGCGGAAGTCACGTCAAGCGGAAGCCCCATGGACGACCTGAAAGCCATTATCGGAAAAGTCGCCACCGGCGCTGCCCTGTCGCGGGACGAGGCAGCAGCAGCGTTCGACCGCATGATGTCCGGCGAAGCGACGCCCTCGCAGATGGGCGCGCTGCTGATGGGCTTGCGCGTGCGCGGCGAGACGGTCGATGAGATCACCGGCGCAGTCTCTGCGATGCGCGCCAAGATGCTCACGGTGAAAGCGCCCGCCGACGCCGTGGACATCGTCGGCACCGGCGGCGATGGTTCGGGCTCCGTCAATGTCTCGACCTGCGCATCGTTCATTCTCGCGGGTGCAGGCGTCCCGGTCGCCAAGCACGGCAACCGCGCGCTGTCATCGAAATCGGGCGCAGCCGACGCGCTAGCCGCGCTCGGCGTCAATATCAACATCACGCCGGACGACGTGAGCCGCTGCATCGCAGAGGCGGGCATCGGATTCATGTTCGCGCCGACGCATCATCCGGCGATGAAAAATGTCGGCCCCACCCGCGTCGAACTCGCGACCCGCACCATCTTCAACCTGCTTGGACCGCTGTCCAATCCCGCCGGCGTCAAGCGGCAGATGGTCGGCGTGTTCTCGAAACATTGGGTGCAGCCGCTGGCGCAGGTGCTGAAGAACCTCGGCGCGGAATCCGCCTGGGTCGTGCACGGCTCCGACGGACTGGACGAGATCACCCTCACCGGCCCGACCTTCGTCGCTGCGCTAGAGAACGGCAGCATCCGCACGTTCGAAGTCACGCCCGAGGACGGCGGGTTGCCACGCGCCACCAGCGCCGAGCTCAAGGGCGGCGACGCTGAGGCCAACGGCAAGGCGCTTCGCGACGTGCTGGAGGGCAAGCAGAACGCCTACCGCAACGTCGCGCTTCTGAATGCCGCCGCAGCCCTCGTGGTTGCCGGCAAGGCCAAGGATCTGAAGGAAGGCGTTGCGCTCGGCACCAAGGCGCTGGACACTGGCGCGGCGGCGGACAGGCTCAAGCGCCTCGTCGCTGTCTCCAATGCTTGAGGAGCGATTACCTTTGTCGGACATCCTCGAAAAGATCGAAACCTACAAGCGCGAGGAAATCGCCGCCTCCAAGCGTGCGCTTCCGCTGGCCGAAGTCGAGGCGCGCGCCAAGGCCGCCTCCGCGCCGCGCGGTTTCGTCAACGCCATTCGCGGCAAGATCGCACGCGGTGACTATGC
Organism: Afipia massiliensis; assembly: GCF_001006325.2. Taxonomy (NCBI): domain Bacteria; kingdom Pseudomonadati; phylum Pseudomonadota; class Alphaproteobacteria; order Hyphomicrobiales; family Nitrobacteraceae; genus Afipia; species Afipia massiliensis. The sequence goes on from NZ_LBIA02000001.1 coordinate 4,028,092, forward strand.
GTTGATCGCCGAGATCAAAAAGGCGTCTCCCTCGAAGGGACTCATTCGAGCCGACTTCGACCCTCCCGCTCTCGCCAAAGCTTACGAGGCCGGCGGCGCTGCGTGTCTTTCGGTGCTGACCGATACGCCATCGTTCCAGGGTTCGCTCGCATTCATGGTCGCCGCGCGCGCTGCGGTCTCGCTGCCGGTGCTGCGCAAGGATTTTATGTACGACACCTATCAGGTGGCAGAAGCCCGCGCGCATGGCGCCGACTGCATCCTGATCATCATGGCCGCGCTCGACGACACTGCGGCGAAGGATATCGAGGACGCAGCCTTCGCACACGGCATGGACGTGCTGCTGGAAGTTCACAATCGCGAGGAACTCGACCGCGCATTGAAGCTGCGCTCGCCGTTGCTCGGCGTGAACAACCGCAACCTGCGTACCTTCGAGACGACGCTGGCCACCAGCGAAGAACTCGCGCCGCTGATCCCGACGGATCGCATCAGCGTCGGCGAAAGCGGAATCTTCGCACCGGAGGATCTCGCGCGTCTCGCAAAGGTCGGCATGTCGACCTTCCTCGTCGGCGAAAGCCTGATGCGTCAGGCCGATGTGACGACCGCGACCCGCACCCTGCTCGCTCGTAACGACGCGCAACGCGCCACCGGGACGCGCTGAGCCGTGGCCAAAGAGAAATCAAAGAAGAAAGCAAGCGCCGCCCTTACCCACATCGATGCCAAGGGCGAAGCCCGCATGGTCGACGTGTCGGCCAAGCCGGACACCGAACGCGTGGCGGTGGCCGAAGGCCGTGTCATCATGACCCGCAAGACGCTTGATCTCATCGTCAAAGGCAACGCCGCCAAGGGCGACGTGCTGGGCACCGCGCGCGTCGCCGGCATCATGGCGGCGAAGCGCACGTCCGATCTCATTCCGCTTTGCCATCCATTGGCGCTGTCGAAAGTCACGCTCGACATCACACCCGACACCAAGCTGCCGGGCTGCCGCGTGCGCGCCACGGTGAAGGTCAAAGGCCCCACCGGCGTCGAGATGGAAGCGCTGACCGCCGTGTCGGTGGCGTGCCTCACCATCTACGACATGGTGAAGGCCGTGGAGCGCGGCATCCAGATCGAAGCCATCCGCCTGGTCGAGAAAAAGGGCGGAAAATCCGGTCACTACCTGGCCGATTACTGAGGAGCGTCCTATGGCGCTGATGCCGGTCGCCGACGCCTATGTCGCCGTTCTCAAGGACGCCAGCGCCCTTCCCGAAGAAACCGTTGCGCTCACCGATGCGTTTCATCGCACGCTCTCCCGCGACGTTGCAGCCCTTCGCACCCAGCCGCCCGTCGCGCTGTCGGCGATGGATGGCTACGCGGTGCGCGCGGCGGATGCGGTGCCGGGCGCGCGGCTGAAAGTGATCGGCGAAGTCGCGGCCGGACGGCCGTTCAATCAAGCCATTGGCGCGGGACAGGCAGCGCGCATCTTCACCGGCGGCGTTGTTCCCGGCGGCGTCGACGCCGTCGTCATTCAGGAAGACACCACGCGCGACGGCGAGTTCGTCATCGTCAACGAAGCCATCGCAGAGGGAAAGAACATCCGCCCCGCCGGCATCGATTTCCGCGAAGGCGACGTGCTGCTGCCGCGCGGTTCGTGGCTCAATGATCGCGCCCTGGCGTTAGCCGCAAGCATGAACCATCCGCAGTTGCCGGTGCACCGCCGCCCGAAGGTCGCGATCCTCGCCACCGGCGACGAGCTGGTCGCGCCGGGCACGACGCCCGGCCCCGGCCAGATCGTCTACAGCAATCTGTTTTCTCTCAGCGCACTGGTGCGAAGCGAAAGCGCGGAGGTCATCGATCTCGGCATCGCGTGCGACACGCTTGAATCCACCGCGAACGGAATCAGCCGCGCACGCGACCTCGGCGCGGACGTTCTCGTCACCACCGGCGGCGCGTCGGTCGGCGATCACGATCTCGTTCAGGCTGCGCTGAAAGCCGAAGGCTTCGACATGGCCTTCTGGAAGATCGCGCTGCGCCCCGGCAAACCGATGATGCACGGGCGGCTCGACACGATGCGCGTGCTCGGGCTGCCTGGAAATCCGGTGTCGTCCTATGTCTGCGCCTTCCTGTTTCTGGTGCCGCTGATCCGCGCGCTCTCGGGGCGGACGAGCGTCGATCATCTGCTTGAACGCGCCGTGCTTGGGCGCGAATTGCCTGCCAACGACAAGCGGCAGGATTATCTACGGGCGCGGCTCACGCCCGGCAGCGACGGCTTGCCTGTCGCAACCTCCGTGGGCGCGCAGGACAGCTCGCTTGTAGCCAATCTGGCCGCGTCCGATGCGCTGATCGTCCGCGCCCCCCATGCGCCAGCCGCCCCGGCTGGCTCGCCCTGCACGATCCTCCGGCTTCCCGGCTGATCCCTAAACCCTCCCGCCGTTCACGAGAAATTAAGGGGTTGCGGAACACATATGGAACATATAGTGTTCGTTCATGATTTGTTTCGAGTGACTCGCACCCCTTAAGTGTCCTTCCCGTACTTCTTTCAGTGGGATCTAAAGAGGCGCGGCATCGGCTCAAAACTCGAGATTCTAGGGATCGGGGACCAATTCAGATGCTGACACGCAAACAATACGAGCTTCTGCGCTTCATCAACGAGCGGCTCAAGGAAGCTGGTGTTCCGCCCTCCTTCGACGAAATGAAGGACGCGCTGGACCTGCGTTCCAAGTCCGGCATCCACCGGCTCATTACCGCCCTTGAAGAACGCGGCTTCATCCGCAGGCTCGCCAACCGGGCCCGCGCCATCGAGGTCATCAAGCTTCCCGAACTCGGCGCCAATCCGGGCGGCGCACGCCGCGGCTTCACCCCGAGCGTCATCGAAGGCAACCTCGGAAAGGTTCGCGCGAACACCTCCGCCGGTCCCGACGAGGATGTGAGCTACCCCGTTTCCGTACCGGTCATGGGCCGGATCGCGGCAGGTACACCGATCGAGGCGCTGCAGACCCGCAGCCACACCATCAGCGTGCCGCCCGACATGCTCGGGTCCGGCGAACACTACGCCCTCGAAGTGCGCGGCGATTCCATGATGGAAGCTGGTATTCTCGACGGCGATACCGTGCTGATCCAGCGCAACGAGAGCGCCGACACCGGCGACATCGTGGTGGCGCTGATCGATGAGGAAGAAGCCACCTTGAAGCGCTTCCGGCGCCGCGGTGCGTCCATCGCGCTCGAGCCTGCCAACGCGGCTTACGAGGTCCGTATCCTTCCGCCCAATCGCGTGCGCATTCAGGGCAAGCTGATCGGGCTCGTTCGGAAGTATTGAGTTCGGTTTGGCACGAACTGAAAAAATGGTCCGGCGCCATTCCGGGGCGCGAGCGCTTGCGAGCGAACCCGGAATCCAGAAACTGCTTCCACCGAACCCTGCTGGATTCCGGATCAACCCGCTGCGCAGCCTGTCCGGAATGACAGCGCGATCAATCATCAGGCTGGAGATCACTTTCCGTCGGCGTGGCGTCGACCGGCTGGACCGGACGGTTTAGCCGGACAGCAGAGACGTCAGACTCGTCTTCAACATTTGCCGGTGACCAGGGCCGATCCACGCCGCGCGGCCGGTTAGCCGTGATCGCGTAGCCGTCCGCTGTTTTGCGCAAGGCCAGCGTCCCTCGCCTGCGCAGCATCTCCTGATCCAGCACCATGGCCGCGCAGTCGGTGGGCGGTTGCCGAAGCGTCACGATGACCGCGGCCCGCGCGCAATCGTCCGCGAATGCGTCAGGCTTCAGTGTCAGCGCAATGGTCGAACCATCCGCCGCCTGCACCACGCATCCGGACGTGTCGCACGAGACACCGTCGGTCAGCGACGCATCGATTGCCTTGCGCATGTCGGCATCGGCCGCGAGCCATTCGCGCGACAGGAACGCGTCCTTTCCGGTGCGCATCAGGCGCAGCCTGCCGTCCTTCCCCCGCACCGCGACCGTATGTCCGTCTCCGGCAACAAGGATGTCCGGCTGCGGCGTGGTCAGTGCCCAGACCGTTGCCAGCGCGATCAGCCCTGCGCCCGCCCAGCGCAGCGGTGTCCGTAGCAGGCCGAGCGCGATGATGCCTGCGCTCATCACCGCCAGCGGGCCGGTCCCGAATGACGCGATCCGCCCGATGGCGCCCGGGAGCGCGGCAACCCATTGCGCTACCGCCACCATCCAGCCGATGCCGACATCCATCAGCCGCCAGAACAGGCCGTCGAATCCGAACGGCATGGCGAGCAGTCCCAGCAGTCCGGCCGGCATCACCAACACTGAGACCACCGGCATCGCCGCGAGATTGGCCAGCACGCCGTAGGGCGTGACGCGATGAAAATGAAACGCCGCGTAAGGCATGGTCGCAAACCCTGCGACGAGCGATGCCAGCGCCAGCATCGTGATCTCACGCCCGCCCCAGAGCGCCGCGCGCGCCACCTGCGCATTGTCAGGTGACGCAAACAGATTCGGCATGCCGATCTGGACTAGCGCGACTAATCCCAGCGTCGCCGCGAACGACATCTGGAAGCTCGGATGCACCAATGCTTCCGGCGCGATCAGCAGCACGATCATGGCCGCCACGGCGAGCGTGCGAAACGTGATCGCGCGCCGGTCCACCATCACGGCGATCAGCACCACCGCCGTCATGAAGAACGAGCGCTGCGTCGCGACTTCCGCGCCCGACAGCAGAAGATAGAAGGCGGCGGCGAGCAGCGCCGCAACGGCCGACCATTTCTTGATCGGGAACGTCACGGTGAGCGCGGGAAACAGCGCCAGTAGCGCACGCACCGCGAAGAACACGACGCCCGCCACCACCGCCATGTGATAGCCGGAGATCGACAGCACATGGCCGAGCCCGGAAATGAACATGGCGTCGTTGACCGGGGCGGAGATCGCATCGCGGCGTCCGGTGAGCAACGCCGTTGCAATGGCGCGGTTGTCGCCGCTGAGCACGCTGCGAATGCGCGCGTCGATCGCATCGCGCATGCCCTGCATCGTGGCTGCATAGCGCAGATAGGTGCCGCCACTGCGCGGCGCCTCGACGGTCTTGATCGCGCCCATGGCGAAGCCTGATGCGCCGATGCCTTGGAAATACATATCGCGTCCGAAGTCGTAACTCCCCGGACGCAGCGGCGAGAGCGGCGGCAGCAGTCTCGCCTTGAGCTCAACAAAGCTGCCAACCGCAGGCGCAGTGCCTTTCTTGACAGACAGCCGCACGCGCTCGAGTTTGATCCCGCCGCGCGGCGATTCCATTTCTTCGACACGCAGCACGAAGCGATCGGTGCGTTCGCGCTCGTCGCGGGTTTCGACAAAGCCCTTCATCGTCACCGAGAACATCGGACGCGCCAGCACACCATGAGCGACGCGCGCGGTTTTCAGCGCCGCCGTCGCGAAGCCCGCGGACAACGCGGCCAGCATCACCACGAGAGGAAAGATGCGACTCCGCCGCGCGAAGAACGCAGCGACACAGAGCGCGAGCGCCGTGACAGCAGCGACCGAGGCCACAGGCTCGCGATCCACCGCGAAGTAAGCGGCGATGCCCGCGCCGAACGCGACCGGCACCCACGGCAACAACCGGCCCGGCCCGGCTTCCGCCGCGACCCAGTTCCGGATCTTTTCAGTCAGAAATGCGGATCCGCGCTCGGCGGCATCGCCGGCATCTGCGCGCACGGCACCGCGCGGCGGCCATGTGATGGCCCGCCCCGCCCGGCCTTGGGATCGCGTCTGATGCTCGCCCCCGCCCGCCATCGCTTCGCTCCGGCATCGCTTTCGCAATGCTAGCGGAAGCGATCAGCCAAACCAGCGGAACGGATACAGAATGGACGCATATATTCTTTAGATGCCCCGTCCTGAAAAATTGACCGGAAATGCGGTCATTAAAACGAGAGACAGGCCGTCATTGCGAGCGAAGCGAAGCAATCCACCTTTGGGAAAACAAGAACTGGATTGCTTCGTCGCAAGTGCTCCTCGCAAAGACGAAGTACGAAAGCTTGCAGCGCGTCGGTATCTCTAGCTCCCTGCCGAGACCTTGGCCCAGGTGTCGCGCAGACCGACGGTGCGGTTGAAGACCAGCTTGCCCGGCGCGGAGTCCTTGTCGCGGCAGAAATATCCCTGCCGTTCGAACTGTATCGCGCCTTCGAAATTGTCGCTCGCCAGCGCCGGCTCCAGCATCGCGGTGACGGTTTCGAGCGACTCCGGATTGATCTGCGACGCGAAATTCGCGGCGTCGGGCTGTGGCGTGGTGAACAGCAGATTGTAAAGCCGCACCTCCGCTGGCACAGCTTCCGTCGCGCTGACCCAGTGGATCGTCGCCTTGACCTTGCGTCCGTCGGGCGCATTGCCGCCCTTGGTTGCGGGATCGTAGGTGCAACGCAGTTCGACCACCTCGCCTGCCGCGTTCTTGATGACGTCGCGGCAGGTGATGAAATAGCCGTAGCGCAGCCGCACCTCGCGGCCCGGCGCCATACGGAAGAACTTCTTCGGCGGCTCTTCCATGAAATCGTCGCGCTCGATGTAAAGCTCGCGGCCGAACGGAATCTGCCGCGCGCCCTGCGACGGATCGTCGGGATGGTTGATAGCTTCGAGCTTTTCGACCTGCCCTTCGGGAAAATTCTCGATCACCACCTTGAGCGGATTCAGCACTGCCATGCGGCGGGGCGCGGTCTTGTTCAATACCTCGCGCACCACGAAATCGAACATGCCGATGTCCACGGTGCTGTTCGCCTTGGCCACACCGATGCGCTTGACGAACTCCCGCAGCGCCTCCGCCGGAATGCCGCGCCGCTGCAGGCCCGCAAGCGTCGGCATGCGCGGATCGTCCCAACCAGACACATGGCCGCCGCGCACCAGTTCGGTGAGCACGCGCTTGGACAGCAGCGTGTAGGTCACGTTGAGACGCGCGAACTCATACTGGTGCGGCCGCGACGGCACCGGAAGATTTTCGAGGCACCAATCGTAGAGCGGCCGGTGATCCTCGAATTCCAGCGTGCAGATCGAATGCGTAATGTGCTCGATCGCATCGGACTGGCCGTGCGCGAAATCGTAGCTCGGATAGATGTTCCACGCACTTCCGGTGCGCGGATGATGCGCATGGAGGATGCGATACAACACCGGGTCGCGCAGGTTGATGTTGCCCGACGTCATGTCGATCTTGGCGCGCAGCACGCGCGCCCCGTTCGGAAATTCTCCTGCGCGCATGCGCGCGAACAGGTCGAGATTTTCATCGACCTGACGCTCGCGGAACGGGCTGTTTTGTCCCGGCTCGGTCAGGGTTCCGCGCGTCAGCCGAATCTCTTCCTGCGACTGGTCGTCGACATAGGCCTTGCCGGTGCGGATCAGGTGTTGCGCCCAGGCATAAAGCTGCTCGAAATAATCCGACGCGAAATGCAGATGCTCGCCCCACTCGAAACCAAGCCAGCGCACGTCGCGCTCGATGGCGTCGATGTATTCCTGTTCTTCCTTGGTCGGGTTGGTGTCGTCGAAACGCAGATGACAGCGGCCGCCGAATTCTTCGGCGATCCCGAAGTTCAGGCAGATCGACTTGGCATGGCCGAGATGCAGGTATCCGTTGGGCTCCGGAGGAAAGCGCGTCACCACGCCCTTTTCACGCCCCGAGGCCAGATCCGCAGCGACAATATCGCGGATGAAATCGCGGCCCGCGGTCGAAGGCGATTCGTCAGTCATTGGTACCCTTTCAACCCAGTGTGGCGGTTCGCAAGCCCGCATCATTTCGCAGCACATTCCTTTGCGCGCTTGCGAACCGAAGCCACACTGGAAATACAGCTTCCAATGTCCTTTTGAATTCGAAGTTCGCTACGGAAGATGCCGCAAAATGGGGCGAACTTCGAATTCAGGACATTGGGCCCTATGTGCCAAATCCGGGAGGCCACGCCAAGTGCCGCCCGGCGGTGACCTGACCGGACGTTTTGCTGGCAGAACCCCGGATCGGGTAACCCGAGCGTGTAAAATCCTCTGCAAATCCCGCTGAGACAGTGTGCCGTTGTTGTGATAAACGCCCGCCGATAACCTGACCGAGATGGATCGAACCGCCCGAAATGACCGAAACCGTTGTTACCCGCTTTGCGCCGTCCCCGACCGGCTTCCTCCACATCGGCGGCGCGCGCACCGCGCTGTTCAACTGGCTTTACGCACGCAAACGGGCTGGCCGGATGCTGCTGCGGATCGAGGATACCGACCGCGAGCGCTCGACCGATGCCGCCATCACGGCGATCCTCGACGGCCTGAAATGGCTCGGGATCGAGTGGGACGACGAGACGATCTATCAGTTCTCCTGCGCCGCGCGGCATCGTGAAGTTGCCGAGCAGTTGCTCGCGGACGGCAAGGCCTATCGCTGCTACGCGACGCCAGAGGAACTGACGCAGATGCGCGAGGCCGCCAAGGCCGAGGGCCGCGCGATCCGTTACGACGGCCGCTGGCGCGACCGCGATCCGTCCGAAGCGCCTGCCGACCTCAAGCCCGTCATCCGCCTTCGCGCGCCCCAGACCGGCGAGACCGTGATCGAGGATCAGGTTCAGGGTCGCGTGGTCTGGCAGAACGAAAATCTCGATGACCTCGTGCTGCTGCGCTCCGACGGCAACCCCACCTACATGCTGGCCGTGGTGGTGGATGATCATGACATGGGCGTCACCCACGTCATTCGCGGCGACGACCACCTGATCAACGCCGCACGCCAGAAGCACATCTACGATGCCCTCGGCTGGACCGTTCCGGTGATGGCTCACATTCCACTGATCCATGGCCCGGACGGCTCCAAGCTGTCGAAGCGGCATGGCGCGCTCGGCGTCGATGCCTATCGCGCCCTTGGATACCTGCCGGAAGCGCTCCGGAACTACCTCGTGCGTCTCGGCTGGAGCCACGGCGATCAGGAAATCTTCTCGACCGAGGAGATGATCAAGGAGTTCGACCTGCCGGCGATCGGGCGCTCCGCCGCGCGGTTCGATTTCGCCAAGCTCGAAAACCTCAACGGCCATTACATCCGCAACGCCGACGACAAGGCGCTGGTGGCGGCCTTCGAGGATGTGCTCCAGTTCGTCCCCAACGGCGCAGCCATCCGCGCCAAGCTGAACGACACGACCCGCGCCCAGTTGCTTGCGGCCATGCCGGGCCTGAAAGAGCGCGCAAAGACCATCATTGAGCTGATCGACAGTTCGAACTTCATCTTTGCCGACCGGCCGCTGGAGCTCGAGCCAAAGGCCGCAGCGGTCCTCACGCCCGACACGCGCAAGCTGATCGGGGAACTTCGCTCGGTGCTGGAAACGGTCACTCCGTGGGCAGCAGATACCGCCGAGGCCGCCATGCGAACCTTTGCCGAGGCAAAGAACCTCAAACTCGGAGCGATTGCACAACCGCTGCGCGTGGCTCTGACCGGACGGACCACCTCCCCCGGAATCTTCGATGTTTTGGCCGTATTGGGCAGGCAAACCTGCCTGGATCGCCTGCAAGATCAGGCCCTAGGATAACAAACGCCAGTGTCCCGAATCCGAAGTTCGCCTCATTTTGCAGCCCGGCCTGTAGCGAACTTCGGATTCGAAAGGACACTGGCAAACTATAATTCCAGTGTGGCTTTGGTTCGCAAGCCCGCAAAACGCCCCCCGCGTCAGGGATACAGCGGGCTCGCGAACCGCCACACTGGTGCAAGGCTGCCCAAACTTTAGGTGCAGCCTACCTATCTTGCAGCGCACACAGCAATAAGCTACCCATTCGGCCACACTTCTGGAATAAAGCGCCTACGTCCCTATATGGCCGTAAGCGTCACTCGCCCTGAGCAACACTTACCGGGGACTTCACGATGGATGCAAAGACCAACACCAAAAAAGCAACGCTGACGGTTGAAGGGAAGACCGTCGATTTCCCGGTGATGACCGGCACGGTCGGGCCGGACGTCATCGACATCAGCAAGCTTTACGCCCAGACCGGGATGTTCACTTACGACCCCGGCTTTACCTCGACCGGTAGTTGCGAATCCAAGATTACCTACATCGACGGCGACGAAGGCATCCTGCTGTATCGCGGTTACCCCATCGAACAGCTCGCCCAGAAAGGCGACTTCCTCGAGACCTGTTACCTGCTGCTGTACGGCGAACTGCCGAGCAAGGCGCAGAAGGAAGACTTCGATCAGCGCGTCACGAACCACACGATGGTTCATGAGCAGGTCGCTCGCTTCTTCCAGGGCTTCCGCCGCGATGCTCACCCGATGGCCGTCATGGTGGCCTCGGTCGGCGCTCTGGCCGCGTTCTATCACGACTCGACCGACATCAACGATCCGCACCAGCGGATGGTCGCCTCGATACGGATGATCGCGAAGATCCCGACGCTGGCTGCGATGGCCTTCAAGTACAACATTGGCCAGCCCTTCGTGTATCCGAAGAACTCGCTCGATTTCGCATCGAACTTCCTGCGCATGTGCTTCGCGGTGCCGTGCGAGGATTACAAGGTCAATCCAGTGATGGCGGAAGCCCTGGACAAGATCTTCATCCTTCACGCCGACCACGAGCAGAACGCGTCGACATCGACCGTGCGCATCGCGGGTTCGTCCGGCGCCAATCCGTTCGCCTGTATCGCCGCCGGCATCGCCTGCCTGTGGGGACCGGCTCACGGCGGCGCGAACGAAGCCGCGCTGCAGATGCTGGCCGAGATCGGCACCGTGGACAAGATTCCGGAATTCATCGCCAAGGTGAAGGACAAGAACAGCACCGTCCGCCTGATGGGCTTCGGCCACCGCGTCTACAAGAACTACGATCCGCGCGCGAAGATCATGCAGCAGATGTGTCACAAGGTGCTGGCGGAAACCGGCCACCAGAACGACCCGCTGCTCCACGTCGCCATGGAACTCGAGAAGATCGCGCTGAGCGACGAATACTTCATCCAGCGCAAGCTCTATCCGAACGTCGATTTCTATTCGGGCATCACGCTGAAGGCGATGGGTTTCCCCACCTCGATGTTCACCGTGCTGTTCGCGGTCGCGCGCACCGTCGGCTGGATCAGCCAGTGGAGCGAAATGATCCAGGACCCGCAGCAGAAGATCGGCCGTCCGCGCCAGCTCTACACCGGCGCGACCACTCGCGACTATGTCGGGATCGACAAGCGCAAGTAAGCGCAACACCACTCTCAGCAAAAAGGCCGGTGCTCTTCACCGGCCTTTTTCTTTGCGTGCTGGCAAGCGACGTAGTTAGCGAAGCGCCGCGATCACGCCGTCCGCGGCCAGTTCGCTCGGCCGCTTGCCGCCCGTGGACATGATCTGCTCCAGCCGGCCGAAGGCCTCCACCTGCCGCTGCCGCGCAGGCGTATCGCCCAGAATGTCCCGCAATGCCGGCGCGAGTTTTTCCGCCGTGAAATCCTGCTGCAGGAATTCGGGGATCACGTTTTCGCCAAGGATGAGATTGGCCAGAATGATCGATGACGTCTGGATCACGCGGCGCGCAACGAAGGCTTCGATCTCCGTGACGCGATAGGCCGTCACCATCGGCACGCCGGCCAACGCCAGCTCCAGTGTCACTGTGCCGGACTTCGCGAGCGCGGCGCGCGCCGTCCGAAACGCAGCCCTCTTGTCACTGTCGCTGACGACGATCCTCGGCTGCACCGGCCAGCTTTCAGCGGCGACGCGGACGCTGTCCAGCAATTCGGGTGTGGTCGGCAGTACCGGCTCGAACGTCACACCCTGAGAGCGCAACAGCCGCAGCGTTTCGCCAAAGATCGCCATGTTGCGCTTGATCTCGCTGCGGCGGCTTCCCGGTAACACGACCAGCAGCGGCGGCGCGGCGGTCCTGCGCGCCAGTTCCTGCGCATTCGGTCGCAACGCATCGAGTTCGTCCAGCAAGGGATGCCCGACGTAGCTGCACGGCGGACCACCCAACTTGCGGTGAACTTCTCTCTCGAACGGCAACACCGCGAGAACCTGGTCGACATAGGCGCGCATCTTCTTCGCGCGACCGCCTCGCCAGACCCAGACAGTGGGCGGAACATAGTTCACGACAGGGATCGACGGATCGCGGGCACGAACGCGCCGGGCCACACGGTGGGTGAAGTCCGGGCTGTCGATCAGCACCAGTACATCGGGATGCTCGTTCAGGACTGCGTCGGTCGCATCACGAAGACGCTGAAGGATCATCGGCAGCTTCTTCGGGATCGAAGCAAAACCAATGATCGACAATCCCTCAACTGAAACCAGCGATACGAGCCCCTGCTCTGCCATGTGGCGGCCGCCGATCCCGACCAGCCTCACCGCAGGTCCGAGCCGTTCGCGCAACGCCATCATCAGTCCTGCGCCGAGCCGGTCGCCGGATTCCTCCGCAGCGATCAGGAATATCGTTCGTGGTGCGTCAGCATGAGCGGCGCTCGTACTCACAACGGCAATCCCGTGACGAACAGCCCGGCCTGATCGGCCTTCGCGGTCATCACATCGGCCTCCGCAACGAGCGAATGTCCGGCAACGGTACCGATGCCGGCAAGACCCGCGGCCACGATTCCGTCAATGGTCCTCGGGCCGAGCGTCGGCAGATCGAAGCGCAAGTCCTGGCTGGTCTTCGGCGTCTTGACCAGCACACCGCGGCCCGCCTTGGCGCGAATTCGCTTCTCCTCCCGCAGTCGCGCGACCCGGGCCAGAAGGGCGTCCGTACCCTCGATGTCTTCAACAGCGACAACGTGACCGTCAACGACGACGACCGCCTGACCGACGTCGAAGGGGCCAAGCGCCCGCAGCAGGTCGCGTCCTTTTGCAATGTCAGCCAGAGCGTCAGCGTCAGGAACCCGGCGTGTGAGGCTTCCTTCCGGCATCAGCAGTTCAGGCGCGACGTCTCCGATGCCAACGACGCGAAAGCCATGGCGCTCGAAAATTCGGCTGACGCCCGTCAGCAGATGATCGTCGCCGCCGCGCAGCGCCGCTGCGATCGCGGGTATGGCGCGCACGGTGCCCCAGTCAAGACGAACGTCCGACAATGCGGGCCTCACCATCCCGCCGAGGAACACGATGTCACGGCATCCTTCGGACCGTATCAGCCGGGTCAGCCGGCCGACCTGACCGAGCGCAACCCAATGATGCGGAAACTGCGTCACGCGAACCGGATCGCAAAAGCCCCTGACGGCAAATATAAACGGCGCGATCCCCCGTGCGCGCAGCGCCTCCGCGACCGAGAACGGCAGCACACCGCCTCCTGCAATGATGCCGACTGTCGCGGATATTTCGGGGCCTGCTGTCATCGCGTTTCGAGGTGAGCGCGCTCGGTTGATTTGTTGGGATTGTTATGGGCCATGCAGAGCGGACGCTTGTTGCCGTCATCGATGAACGTCAGAATTTCCGCGATCGCAGGGTCACTGTCAGCCATTGGTCGCGCAGCCGTAAGCCGGTCGGAAAAGACGCCGCCGCCATGGAAGAGTTGCTGATAGAATTCACGCACAAGCTGCAGGCGCTTGTGGGTGAACTTGCGCCGCCGCATGCCGACCACGTTCAATCCTTCGAGGTGCGCGAACTGCCCGCTCGCAAGACCGTAGGGAATGACGTCGTGCCGCAACCCCGAAACACCGCCGATCATGGCCTGGGCTCCGATCCGGACAAATTGATGCGCCGCTGACAGGCCGCCTACAAATACATAGTCTCCGACTTCGCAATGGCCGCCGAGTTGCACCCCGTTGGCAAGAATGACATCGTTGCCGAGCTGACAATCGTGCGCGACGTGACTATAGGCCATGAAAAATCCGCGCGCGCCGATGCGGGTGATGCCGCCTCCGGCGACCGTACCTGTGTTGATCGTGACAGATTCACGGATCATGCAGCTTTCGCCTATCTCGAGCCTCGTCACTTCCCCACGGTGCCCCGAAGACTGCGGCGGTGTTCCGAGCGAAGCGAATGGATAAACTGTGCAGCCTGCGCCGAGTGTGGTTTGACCGGCGATGTTGACATGGGCGTGCAGCTTGCAGTCCGCGCCGATCGTCACGTTCGGTCCCACGACACAGTAAGGACCAATTGAGGCTCCATCTCCGATGATGGCTCCATCCTCAATTCGCGCCGTTGGATCGATCTTGCTCATCAGCCCCTCTTGCCTGCATGCCTTTCGCTCAGCCGAAAACTAGCCGTGCAGACGATATGACATCGTTATAGTGCAAGCCCGTCCATCATCTGGAATGAAAGACGGCACGCGCATGGTCATCAATTGTTACGCATGATGACAAGGCGCGTCAGTCGGCCAGCATCGCGCCGACATCGGCTTCCGCGACCACTTCGCCGTTAACCTTGGCGTCGCCGTGAAACCACCACATGTCCCGCCGCCGCGTCACAAGCTTCATATGATAGTGGATGATATCGCCCGGCCCCGTCGGCTTGCGAAACTTGCATTTGTCGATGGTCAGAAAATACACCGCCGTTGGACGATCTGTTTCGGTCGACAGCATGCCGATGACGCCGGCGGTCTGCGCCATGCCCTCGATCATCAGGACGCCCGGATAGATCGGACGACCAGGGAAATGCCCAAGAAACTGCGGTTCGTTCGCGGATACGTTCTTGATACCGATTCCGCTGAAATCCTTGCGGATATCGATCACCCTGTCGATCAGCAGCATGGGATAGCGATGCGGCAGAGTTTTCAGGATCTGCCCGATATCCACGGCCTCGATGGTGATTGGCGCCTTCTCGTCCATTATGTCTGTTCCTCGTCGCCCGAACCGGACGGCTTCGATTTCAATTTCGCACTGCCTTCCCGGCCCAGACGCTCCACCTCAAACAGCTCGCGAAAGAACTGCTTGATCGGCTTGGCCGGCGAGCCGCCCCAGCGCGCGCCCGGAGGCACGTCGCCGACGACGCTGCTGCGTGCCGCGATCTGCGCCCCGTCGCCGATGGTGGCGTGATCGCTCACGCCGATCCGCGCCCCGAGGATAACCCCGTCACCGAGCGTCGAACTGCCCGCAATCCCGCTCTGGCTGACGACGATGCAGTTCCGCCCGATGGTCACGTTGTGGCCGATCTGGACCAGGTTGTCGATCTTGCTGCCCTCGCCGATCACGGTGTCATTCAGGGCGCCCCTGTCCACCGTCGTCCCGGCGCCGATCTCCACCCCGTTCTGGATGATGACCCGCCCGGCCTGCGGCACCTTCTGATGCCCTCTCGCGCCCATCAGGTACCCGAACCCGTCCTGACCAATACGGCAGCCGGGATGGATGATGACCTCGTTGCCGATGAAGGCGCAAAGGACCGACGCATTCGCGCCGATATTGCAGTCCCGGCCGATCCGGACACCCGCCCCGATCACCGCACCCGACCCGATCACGGTTCCGGAGCCGATTTCGACATCCGGTCCGATGACCGCGAGCGGATCGACCACGACGTCGTCCTCGAGATACGCGGACGGATGCACCACCGCACCGGCCGCGACACCACTGTTGTCGAACCACGATGCAGGACGCAGGGTATCGGGATAAAGCGACCGCATCACCGCGACAAAGGCCTTGTATGGCTCGGCGACGCGCAGAACCGCGACATGCGGGGGAACGCTGCCCTCCATACGCTCGTTCACCAGACACGCGCCGGCATGCGTCTGTTCCAGCTGAGCCGCGTATTTCTTGCTTTCGCAGAATGTCAGATGAGCGGGCCCCGCGCGGTCCAGCGATGCCGCTCCCGCGATGACCTTGCCGGCGCACGATGGGTCGGCAAGCTGCGCACCGGTCGACGCAGCAAGGTCTGCCAGCGTCACCGGTGAAGGACGTTTAAAGAATGTCCCCTGCGTCATTCCACCCGCCGCGGTCAGGAAAATGCACTTTCCCGCGACGCGAACTCCGGACCGCAGAAGGAAAATGCCTGCAACAAAATACTTGAGCGGGTTCCAACCGGACGGCTGGAACCCGCTGTGTTAAGTGCGAGCCCGGTTTGAGCTCAGAATGACGTACCGCCGCCGAACCGGAATTCCTGGGTCCGGTCGAACTTACCCTTGGTCAGTGGGACCGCATAGTCGAAGCGCAACGGTCCGAACGGCGACTGCCAGATCAAGCCGACACCAACCGATGACCGGATCAATCCATCATCGCCGCCAACCGTGAGACACTGGTTTTGAGCGTTCTGCAGGGGAGTGCCGCCACATGAACCCACCAGAGAGGTCGCGCCCTGGTAGTCGAACAGCGAACCAGCGTCGGCATACACTGCACCCTTCAGGCCAATCTCCTTGGGCAGGAACCAGAACGGCATCTGCATTTCAGCCGAGGCGCCCCAGTACTTCGTGCCGCCCAAAGCGTCCTGATAAGTGCCCTGCGTGATGTCGCGTGGACCGATACCGACGGGTGCGAAGCCGCGAACGAGGTTCGGACCCATCTGGAAATGATCCAGCATGCGGATGCCCTTGCCCGTATCAGTGAGCACGCCGCCTTGAAGACGAAGCACGCCGACAACGTCCGACACGATTGGCGTATACAGTTTCACGTCGCCGACCGTCTTCAGGTAGCTGACGTCGCCGCCAACGCCGGCGAAATCCTGGTTCACGGTCGCAAGGATACCGGTGGTTGGGTCCTTGTTGTTGTCGAGGGTGTTGTAGGCGAGCGTGTAGCCCAGCGCCGACGTCGTGACGGCTCCCCTGGAAAGTCCCTGCTTCACAGCAACCGAAGCTTCGCCGTCTGCAAAGCAGTTGTTGGAAGCGGAGAAATTAGGGCCCCCGTTGGGGTTAACTGGGTCCCCGCCCGCTCCAAGATAGGCAGGTGTGGGGTAGTAAGTACTGCCCGGGATGCCCGCGCCGAAATTGTTACAATTCGTCAGATACGACGGCAGCGTGATTTCCTGCTGCGAGATCGAATAGCGCAGCTGCAGGTTCAAATCTTCACGCAGCTGGAAGCCGAGGCGCGGGCTGAAGCCGATCGACTTCGAATCGTAGGACACGTAGGTCGAAGCGAGTTGCTTGCGCTGATAGAAGTCGAGACCCAGCGCCACGCGGTAGCCGAGCAGATAAGGCTCGACGAACGACAGCTGATAGCCCTGCGTGCGCTGGCCATACTGAACAGACGCCTTTGCATACAGGCCACGACCCAGCAGGTTGCGTTCCGAAATACTGACTTCGCCGAGGAAGCCGTCCGCCGTCGAGTAGCCGCCGGACACCGAGAAGTCGCCGGTCGACTTCTCTTCAATATCAACATTCAGAACGACGCGGTCGGTTGACGAACCTGGTTCAGGGACGATCTTCACGACCTTGAAGTAGTCGAGGTTCTTCAGGCGACGCTCGGCGCGATCGACCAGCGCACGGTTGTAAGCATCGCCTTCGGAAATATCGAACTCGCGGCGAATGACGTAGTCGCGGGTTCGCGTGTTGCCGCGAACATTGATTCGCTCGATGTAAGTGCGCGGGCCTTCTTCGATCGCAAACACGATCGAAACGGTGTGCGCTTCGAAATTGCGGTCACCACGCGGCTTCACGGTTGCGAACGCATAACCGCGGCGTGACGCCTCGATCGACATTTCCTCGACCGATTTTTCAACGGCTTCGGCGTTGTAGATAGAGCCCACGCTGACACGCGACAGGCTGCGGAGCGAGTTTCCGTCGAATGAAGCAATGCTGGACTGGAAGTCGACAGAACCGACACGATACTGCTGGCCTTCCTCGATCTTGAAGGTGACGAGGAATCCCTTGCGCTCAGGATCATACTCGGTCAGCGCCGCGACGATCTGGACGTCGGCGTAACCGTTCTTGAGGTAGTACCTGCGCAGGATATCGCGGTCCGCTTCGATGCGGTCCGGGTCGTAAACGTCGCCGGAACCGAGGAAGCTGAGGAAGTTGCTTTCGCGCGTCTTGATGACGTCCTTCAGCCGGTAGGACGAATAAGCCTTGTTGCCGACGAAATCGATCGACTTCACGCCAGTCTTGGCGCCTTCGGTGACTTCGAAGACCAGATCGACGCGATTGTTCGGCTGCTCGATGATCTTGGGCTCGACCTTCACGTCGTAACGGCCGTTGCGGCGATAAATTTCGGTAATGCGTGCGGTGTCGGACTGAACCATCGCCCGCGACAGCGTTCCACGCGCCTTCGACTGAACTTCGGCGCTAAGCTGCTCATCCTTGACCTTCTTGTTGCCTTCGAAAACCACCCGGCCAATGACCGGGTTTTCAACGACCACAACGACCAGCCGACCACC
Organism: Afipia massiliensis; assembly: GCF_001006325.2. Taxonomy (NCBI): domain Bacteria; kingdom Pseudomonadati; phylum Pseudomonadota; class Alphaproteobacteria; order Hyphomicrobiales; family Nitrobacteraceae; genus Afipia; species Afipia massiliensis. The sequence continues at coordinate 4,046,188 of NZ_LBIA02000001.1, forward strand.
GGCCTGATTGATCTTCACGTCCTGGAACAGGCCGGTCTCGATCAGGGCCTTCAGACCGTCGTCGATGCGAGCGCTGTCGAGGCGGCCGCTGGGGCCGGGCTTGAAGTAGGAACGGATGGTATCGGCTTCGATCCGGCGGTTGCCTTCCACACCAATGGAAGCCGCGGTCTGGGCGACGGCCTGCGACGACACGAGCGACGCGGTCGCCACTGCGGCAACCGGCACAGCAATCATGATCAGGGCGGCGGCCAAACCACCCCTTAACACTCGCAATCCAACCATCATGCGCCAGGCGCCCTTGTCATTCCAAAGCCGATCCGTTTCCGGGCCGGGAGATTCCCCAAATATTGCACTGCTTGTAGCCAATTTTGCCTAATGGGCAAACGTCCTTTCGCAGGGCAATTCCAATTTCCCAACAAGACGTTGCTGATCGGCCACGCCTGTAAAAAAGCCTCAATCAGGACGAGGCCAGATGCAGGATGTCGTTGTAGGTCGCGAACAACATCAACATCAGCACCAGCGCCAATCCGACGCGGAAGCCAAGCTCCTGCGACCGCTCCGACAGCGGCTTCCCGCGAATGGCTTCGACTGCATAGAACAAAAGGTGTCCGCCATCCAGAAGCGGCACTGGAAACAGGTTCAACAGGCCGATGGAAACCGAAAGGACCGCGGCGAGGTGAATCAGGGCCGAAAGGCCGATCGTGGCCACCTGCCCGGAGATCTGGGCGATCCGGATCGGTCCGCCAACCTGATCCGCATTCTCCCGGCCGGTGAAAATTCCACCGATATACGAAACGGTGCGGTCAACGACGAACCAGGTTTCCTTGACGCCCAGCCAGACAGCGGTCGCCGGGTTCACGGGCTTAGTGACGGTATCGCCGGGGCCCGTGGCACGGGTGATTCCCAGGATACCTACCCGGTGGACGTTGCCGAACGTATCCTTGATTTCCTTAAGCTGAGGCGTTCCGTTCAGCTTTACGGTTTCGTCGCCGCGCTTGACGGTGAACACCAGCGGCGTGCCCGCCTTGGTGCTGACGATGCGCTGCATCTCGGTGAAGCTTTCGATCGCGTCGCCGTTGATCCCGGTCACGATGTCACCGGGCTTGAAGCCTGCGGCCGCAGCGGCGCTGTTTTCCTGAATGGAATCGACGCGCGCGGTCTGGCTCGGCTTGCCGAAGAACGTGAAGAGCGCCGCGAAAATCACGATCGCGAGCAGGAAGTTCGCGATCGGACCCGCTGCCACGATCGCGGCGCGGGCGCCAACGCCCTTGTGATGGAAACTGACCTTGCGCTCGTCGGCCGTCATGGTCTGGAGCGTATCGGCGGAAGGCGTGCTGGCTTCAGATTCGTCGCCGAAAAACTTGACGTAGCCGCCCAGCGGAATCGCCGACACCTTCCAGCGGGTGCCGTGACGGTCGTTGAAACCGAACAGTTCCGGACCGAAACCGAGCGAGAACGTCAAGACCTTCACCCCGGCCCAGCGGGCGACCAGGAAATGGCCAAGCTCATGGAAGAAGACAACGATGGTCAGGACAAACAGGAAGGGAATGATGTAGCCGATCAGGCCATGACTCAACGTATTGAAACCACTCAGGAAAAAATCCACAACCCTATCCCTCACCAGCAGGCCGTCCGGCCCGATCCCCAACGCTCTAGGATGCCTTTAAGGCAATTTGAGGCAAGAGGGTGACCGCACTATTTCGTGCATCATGGTCAACGGAAATCGCGTCATCGGCTGACGTCAGCGGCGCGAGATTCCCTGCCCGCACCCAGTTGTTCATGGTCGCCTCGACGAGCTGTGCGATGCCGCCAAACCGGATCTTCTGGGCGACGAAAGCCGCCACAGCGACTTCGTTCGCCGCGTTGTAGACGGTCGTTGCGCCATTGCCGGTGCGCAGTGCGTCATAGGCGAGTTTCAGTCCGGGGAACCGGTCGTAATCCGGCGCCTCGAAGGTCAGCGAGCCGATTTTCGCGAGATCCAGCGTCGCCGCGCGCCCTACGATGCGATCCGGCCAGCCGAGGCAGTGCGCAATCGGCGTGCGCATGTCGGGCGTGCCGAGCTGCGCCATCACGGAACGGTCGGAGAACTCGACCATGCCGTGAACAATGGACTGCGGATGCACCAGCACATCGATTTCATCGGGCGACAGGGCGAACAGATAAGAGGCTTCGATTACCTCAAGCCCCTTGTTCATCATCGATGCGGAATCGATGGTGATTTTCTGGCCCATGCTCCAGTTCGGATGCTTCAGCGCCTGCGCCAAAGTGGCCTGCGCGATGTCGGCCGCTTTCCAGGTGCGGAACGGCCCGCCGGACGCGGTGATGATGACGCGAACCAGCTCTTCGCGGTTGCCGGATGCGAGCGCCTGAAACAGCGCGTTGTGTTCGGAATCCGCAGGCAGAATGCACGCGCCCGCTTTCGCGGCACGATCCATGAAGAAATCGCCGGCGCAAACGAGGCATTCCTTGTTGGCGAGTGCGATGGTCGCGCCGCGATCCGCTGCCGCGAGCGCGGGCTTCAACCCCGCCGCTCCGCTGATCGCAGCCATCACCCAATCCGCCGGACGCTCGGCTGCCTCGATGATGGCGCTTTCGCCTGCGCCGTACGCAATGTTCGTTCCGGCGAGCGCGTCCCGCAATTCACCGAGCTTCGATGCATCGGCCACGGCGACAAACCGCGCACCGAATTCCTTCGCGAGCTTGGCCAGTCCCTCGACGTTGCTGTTGGCTGTCAGCGCTTCGACTTGATAGCGCTCCGGCGACGCCCGCAGCAGGTCCATCGTGCTGTCGCCGATCGAACCGGTGGCGCCGAGCACCGTAATGGTCCGCATCGCAGAGTCTGCGGCTTTGTTGTTACGCAACGGAACAGCGTTCATCACATCACCAAACCATGAAACCGCGACCGACGCCATCGAGGCCGCCGCGCATTAACCCAATGAGAGCAGCGAAAACAATCGCCGCAACGAAACCGTCGAGCCGGTCCAGCAAGCCGCCGTGACCGGGAATGATGTGGCTCGAGTCCTTGACGTCGAAACGGCGCTTGATCGCGGATTCGAACAGATCGCCGAGTTGCGAAACGATCGACAGCACGGCACCGAGCAGAAGCAGCGCAAGCATGCTGCCGAACCCGAGCCCAGCGAACACCGCTGCAACGGCAAGGCCGAGCACCAGTCCGCCGATTGCGCCCGCCCATGTCTTCTTCGGGCTGACGCGCGGCCAAAGTTTCGGTCCGCCGATGCCACGTCCCGCAAAGTAACCGCCGATATCGGTCACCCAGACGACCAGCAGCACGAACATCAGCGCGACGAATCCGAAGTCAGCGTCGCGCCGGACAACAATAGCTGCCATCAGAGCAGCAGCGGCATAAACCAGTCCGCTTGCAACCCAGCCGCGCTGTCCGCGTCCGGCAACAGCGGCGAGCGCGATCCCCACAGCCACGATCCCGAGTGCGAGGTCCGTCCGTCGCATCATCAGACACACGCCCGCAACCGCGAGCGCGGCTATTCCTGCTGCGACGGCCAGCCGGTTGCCGGATGCACCGACGATCATCAGCCACTCGAAATACAGCAATCCGGCGGCGGCGATCACGATGCAGGCCCACGGCCAGCCGCCGATCCACGCGATCGCAATGGTCAGCGGAGCCATGACTAGCGCCGCAACGACGCGCATGAAGAGATTGCTCGAGCCTTTGGCAGTCTCCGGTGTCGCTGGCGTATCCGGGGCCACGCCGCTCACGATCCGGTCTTTGCAACGTTCTTGGCGACCAGGCCGCCGAAACGCCGCTCGCGGGTGGCGTATTCGGCAATCGCGCCTTCGAGCGCGGCCTTGTCGAAATCCGGCCAGTGAATCGGAACGAATACCAACTCGCTGTACGCGGCCTGCCACATCAGGAAATTCGACAGCCGTTGCTCGCCGCTGGTGCGGATGATCAGATCGGGATCGGGAATCTCCGAGGTATCGAGATAGCTGCCGAGCACGTCGGTCGTGATTGTCGCCGGATCGCGCTTGCCTTCCGCGACTTCGCGCGCAAGCCGCTGCGCGGCGTTGGCGATCTCCTGCCGCGAGCCGTAGTTGAAGGCGACAACGAGCGTCAGCCGCGTGTTGTTTCGCGTCAGGTCCTCGGCTTCAGTCAGAAGCGCGCAGATATCGGACTCGAGTCCGCCGCGCTCACCGATCACCCGAACGCGGACGCCATCGGCGTGCAGCGTCGCAAGATCGTTGCGGATGAAGCGGCGCAGCAGACCGAACAGATCGCCGATCTCGCTCGCGGGCCGCGACCAGTTCTCGGAACTGAACGAAAAGATCGTGAGATAGGAAATCCCGAGTTCGTACGTCGCGCGCACCACCTTGCGGAGCGCATCGACGCCGCGGCGATGCCCTTCGGCGCGGGGCAGTCCCCTCGCCGCCGCCCAGCGTCCGTTGCCATCCATGATGATCGCAACATGCCGCGGCGCATCGGCACGATCCGATTCCTCTGGCTTTGGCATGGCGCCGTTCGACATCGAGCGATCTCTTAAACCGTGAGAATTTCTTTTTCCTTGGTCGCAAGCGCCTTGTCGACGTCGGCGATGGCAGCATCGGTCGCCTTCTGAACTTCGTTCGAAAGGCGCTTCTCGTCGTCCTCGGAGATCTGATGATCCTTCTCGAGCTTCTTGAGCACATCAAGGCCGTCGCGGCGCACGTGGCGCACGGCAACGCGCGCAGCCTCGGTGTACTTGTGCGCGACCTTCACGAGTTCCTTGCGGCGTTCTTCGTTGAGTTCGGGAATTCGCAGGCGAATGACCTGGCCTTCGGTCGCCGGGCTGAGGCCGAGGTTCGAGTTGACGATAGCGGTCTCCACCGCTTTCACCATCGACTTGTCCCAGACCTGAACCGAGATCAGACGTGGTTCCGGCACGCTGACCGTCGCCACCTGATTGAGCGGCATATGACTGCCGTAGGCTTCAACCTGCACGGGCTCGACCATCGATGCAGAAGCACGGCCGGTACGCAGTCCGCCGAGTTCGTGCTTGAGCGCGTTGATCGCGCCCTCCATCCGGCGCTTCAAATCGTTGATATCGAAATTCCCGGCGGCCATGCGATGCTACTCCTTCAAGTCTGATGCGGCTCAACGTCTTGGCCGCATCGCGTATCTTATTGTTCAGGCTCAAATTTTCCGCTTACGCGCTCCGGAAATCGCAGCGCGTCACCCGGCGACAATCGTGCTCTTGCCCTTGCCGGCCAGAACGGCGCCGATCGACCCCGGCTCCGCGATCGAGAACACGATGATAGGCAACGATGTCTCGCGGGCAAGCGCGAAGGCCGTCGCATCCATCACCTTATAGCCGCCTTCCACCGCCTGCGAATGGCTCAGCCGTTCGAATCGCTTGGCGGCTGGGTCCTTCTTCGGATCGGCGCTGTAGACCCCGTCCACGTTGGTGGCCTTGAGAACCGCCTGCGCGCCGATTTCGGCCGCGCGCAAGACCGCCGTGGTGTCGGTGGTGAAGTACGGATTGCCGGTGCCGCCGGCGAGCACGACGATACGGCCCTCGGCGAGATATCGGTGAGCAGCGCTGCGCGTGAACAGCTCGCAGACCTGCGGCATGACGAAAGCCGACAGCACTCGCGCTGACTGACCCTTGCGCTCGAGCGCCGATTCCAGCGCGAGACAGTTCATGATGGTGGCAAGCATGCCCATCGTGTCGCCGGTGGTGCGGGACACACCGCGGGACGAGACCTCAACGCCGCGGAAAATGTTACCGCCGCCGACGACGACGGCGATCTCAACTCCGAGCTCGCGGGCCTTGATGAGGTCGCCGGCGATCCGGTCGATGGTGGGCTGGTGAATACCGAAGGACTGGTCCCCGGCGAGATACTCGCCGGACACCTTGACCACGACACGTCGATAAGCCGGTTCACCCATACGATCGCTCACTCTTTCGAATTGAGTACATTCCGGAGCAAAACAGGGTGCCCCTTTGCTGAATGCGCTCAGAACTCCGATCGACGCGCGTCGTCTCGTTACCCCTGCCCGGCAGCGGCGGCGACTTCAGCGGCGAAATCGGATTCCTGCTTCTCGATTCCCTCGCCGAGAGCATAGCGCACAAAGCCGGTCACCTTGATAGGCGCGCCGACCTTACCCTCAGCATCCTTCACAGCCTGCGCCACCGTCTTGGCGTTGTCGTGAATGAACGCCTGCTCCAGCAGGGTCACTTCCTTGTAATAGGTCTTCAGACCCGATTCGACGATCTTCGCGATCATCGCGTCCGGCTTGCCCTGCTGACGATACTTGTCCGCCATGACGTCCTTCTCGCGGCGCACAACCTCAGGATCGAGGCTTGCGGCATCGAGCGCCTGCGGATTGGCGGCAGCGACGTGCATCGCGATCTGACGGCCGAGGGTCGCCAGTTCATCCTTCGCGCCGGTCGATTCGAGCGCGACGAGCACGCCCATCTTGCCGAGGCCGTCGAACACGGCGTTATGAATGTAGCTCGCAATCACGCCATCGCTGACCGAGAGTTCGGCCGCGCGGCGCAGCGTCATGTTTTCGCCGATGGTGGCGATTGCGTCGGCGATCGCGCGCTCCACGGTGATGTCGCCAACCTTGGCGGCCTTGATCTTCTCGACGTCGGTGCCGGTCTTGAGCGCGACCTGACCGACCATCTTCACGAGGCCCTGAAACTGTTCGTTGCGCGCAACGAAGTCGGTCTCGGAGTTGACCTCAACGACGACGCCCTTGGTGCCCGCGGTGATGGCCGCGATCAGGCCTTCCGCAGCAACGCGGCCGGCCTTCTTGGCGGCCTTCGAAAGGCCCTTCTTGCGCAGCCAGTCGATGGCGGCTTCCATGTCGCCGCTGGTTTCGTTCAGCGCCTGCTTGCAGTCCATCATGCCTACGCCGGTCTTCTCGCGCAGATCCTTGACCATCGCTGCAGTGATCGTTGCCATCGTGGGATGTCCTTTGCCTGTGCGGGCCGCGCGGCGCAGCGTGTGCTGGCAAGCCGGATTCGACGCGCAGGATTTACATATAAGCTTGCGCGTAATCTGGTCGCAGAACCAATACGCGCCGTCGGGGGAAGTCGCGGCCGGAATGAACCGGCCGCGCGATACGTATGAGGCTTATTCCGCTTCCGCGGTCAGTGCCTTCGACTGGGCGACCCAGCCGTCGGCACGCGCCGGAAGGCCGACTTCTTCGCCGATCTTGTGGGCGGTATCGTGATCGAGTTCGGCAAGCTGCCAGTAGTGGAAGATGCCGAGGTCGTTGAACTTCTTCTCGATCGCGCCGGACACGCCGGTGAGCTTCTTGAGGTCGTCGGCAACGCCGCGCGGACCGGCAAGACCCTGGAAGCCTTCCGACTTCGCAGGCGCGACAGCTTCCGGAACAGGATTGGCCATTGCGCCGATGTCGATGCCAGCACCGCCCTGGGCGCGCGAAATGCCGTCGATCACCGCGCGCGCGATGAGGTCGCAATACAGCGAGATCGCGCGGCCGGCGTCGTCGTTGCCGGGAACCACGTAGGTGATGCCCTTCGGATCGCAATTGGTATCGACGATCGCGGCCACCGGGATATTAAGGCGCTGGGCCTCCTGGATCGCGATGTCTTCCTTGTTGGTGTCGATCACGAAGATCAGGTCGGGCAAGCCGCCCATGTCCTTGATGCCGCCAAGCGAGCGGTCAAGCTTGTCGCGCTCACGCGTCAGCGTAAGGCGCTCCTTCTTGGTGTACTGATGGCCTTCGCCCGAACCCAGCATCTCGTCGAGCTGGCGCAGACGCTTGATCGAACCGGAAACGGTCTTCCAGTTGGTCAGCGTGCCGCCGAGCCAGCGCGAGTTGACGAAGTACTGCGCGGAGCGCTTCGCGGCTTCTGCCACGCCGTCCTGTGCCTGACGCTTGGTGCCGACGAACAGCACGCGGCCGCCCTTGGCGACGGTGTCGCTGACAGCCTGCAGCGCGCGGTGAAGCAGCGGCACGGTCTGCGCGAGATCGATGATGTGAATGTTGTTGCGGGCACCGAAGATGTAATCCGCCATCTTCGGATTCCATCGGTGGGACTGGTGACCAAAGTGCACGCCAGCTTCAAGGAGCTGACGCATAGAAAATTCAGGAAGCGCCATAGTTCAATTCTCCGGTTGGTTCCTCCGGAAGCGTGTGAGCAAGACAAGCCAACGACAAAAGTCACGAATGACAAAAGTACTTGGCCCGGTTGCCACCGGACGGCTTTTTAGAGCCATGCTTCCGTGTGAGATGCGCGGCTTATACCCACGCCACTGTGGTTAAGCAAGCAAATCCGGCCGATTTTGCGGCCGGAAGCTGCCGATTTCAGCGAGGCACTCGCCGACGCGCGCCTCTCAACCTGGAGGCCTGACAGGCCTTGCGGCCGGTGCGGGCCTTGGCGGAGGAGGAGCCGCCCGTGGCGGCGGCGCAGCCGGAGCCGGACGCGGGGCCATCTGGGGCCGTGGCGCCATTTGCGGTCGCGGAGCCATTTGCGGCGCCGGCCGCTGAAACTGAGGCTGCGGTCGCGGTGCCATCTGGGGTCGCGGTGGCGCGGCAGGTCGCTGGAACTGCGGTTGCGGCCTTGGTGCCATCTGCGGACGCTGAGGCGGTGCAGCCGGCCGCTGGAACTGGGGCCGCTGGACTTGTGGCCGTGGCGCGACTTCAGGCCGAGGCGCAGCCGTCGGCCTCTGAATTTGCGGCCGCGGCTGTACGGCAGGAGGCCGCTCGGGGCGGCCCGGCCTTGCCACCGGCCCGGACGGGGCGACAGTCCCCGGCTGCACGGATGGCGACGCGACTCCCGGCTTGCCGTCGGAACCCCGGTCGGGTCGCCCCGGCCGGTCGGGTCGGCCCGGGCGTGCATCCTGACCCGGTTGCGGTCCGGTCACGCCGGGAGCCGGCAAGGTGCTCGGCAACGGGCGTGCTCCCGGTCGGGGCCGTCCATCCGGTCCGGCGCCTGGAGTTTGACCCGGCAGCACATTACCCGGCCGAAGATTGCCCGGTTGAACGCCGCCGGGCTTCTGATCCTGCCCAGGTCGTGCCAGTCCCGGGGCTCCCGGACGGCCGGCACCGGCTGCAACCGGCAGAACGCCCGGAGGCGGAGCCACCTTGCCCTGACGAATCAGGTTCGCTTTTCGCGTGGCCGCCGGCGGCAAACCCGGCGCAAACGCGGGTCGGGTAACTGCCGCATCGCGCGGTCCACCCGGCCGGCCCGGCCGACCTCCCGGCCCAACCTGACCGTCGGGTCGTCCCGGTCTGATGCCTGCGTCCGGCGGACGCCGGTTGATGACGGTGTTGATGACATTCCTGTTGTGAATGTTGGCGAACAGGAACCGGTTCACCGGCGGCCGCACATAGATCGGCGGACGGATGAAGATCGGGATCGGAATGAAGATCGGCTGCGGCAGATAGTAGACATCCGCGTAATAAATCGGCGGATCGAGCACGATGAAATCGTCCGGCGGCGGCGGCAGGAAGAACACCGGCACCGGTGGCGGCAAGGCGAATCCAAATACAGGATCGTCGAACATCAGATACGGCCGGTAGACGTACTCGTACTCATAGTCGAGCGGTGGCGGCACGTCGTATGCGTACTCGTCGAATACCGGCGGCGGCTCCAGCGCCGCAGCAATGTTGGCGAGCCGACGGCGCGCATCCGCAGCATGCGGCCCCTTCGGATAGCGCTTCAGATACGACCAGTAAGCCTGCTGGGTGTTGGCGCGGTAGGTTTGCCGCCATGTGACCGCCTCGCGACGCGCGGCGATGATCGCCCTCACCCGCTTCGCCATCGGATCGTCCGGATAGGCGGCGAGGAACGCCTCGTAGTCGGCAATCGTGTCACGTTCGAGCGCTGCGATATAGGCGTCCTTCGCATCGAGATCACGGATCGGCTTGGATCGCGCTGACTGATCGGCCTGAAGCGGCGGTGCATCCGGCGCGCGCTCGAAGAACAGGAAGTCGCCCTCAAGCTTCTGCGCATCCCATGGCACTTGTGCGCCCTTGGTCACGTCGTTGACCCGCAGCCGGGTGCGGTTGAAAATCTCGGGAAGCGGAATGCCGCCGGTGCGGATCATTTCCGCCAGCGCCTGCGCGTAAGGCCCGTAGTTGCCGGTCGGATTCGGCGCCACCGTTCCGGGGGCCGCGTTGAATGCGATCAGACCTTTCGGCTCCGGCTCGATCAACGCAAGACCGCCCGCGAGCGGCTGGCCTTCCTTCGCGAACGGATGATTGTAGGCCGCATCAACCACGACGATGTTGGCCTTTAGCGGCAGCGCCGACAACTGGCGGATGTAATCCCCGATACGCAGGCCTTCGACCGGAACGTCGGTGTCGCGCGCCATGGCCGCATCGACGGGTACGAAGTAGTTCTCGCCAGCGAGCTGCAGGCCGTAACCCGCGAGATAAACCATCGCGACGGTGTTCGGCCCCGCTTTCTGCGCCTTCTGGATGAAGTCGCGGAACGTCTGCCGCAGCGTCTCGCCGTCGAGATCGCGCGCGCCGACCACATCGAAGCCCGCCGCCTGCAATGTCTGGGCGATCAGGCCCGCATCGTTGGCGGCTGTCGCCAGCGGCGATCCCTGATAGTTACCGTTGCCGATGACCAGCGCGATGCGGCTTTGCTGGCCTTGCGCAGGCGGTGGAGTTTGTGCGTGAAGCGCCGACGCCATGGCAGCGAAAGCCAGTGCTGCCGCAAAAAGCCTGATCATCCCGCGCATGAGACGTGTCCCTCGTTCAGCCCAACGGCACAGTCAAACCCGCGCCGCCTGAACAGAGTTTGAACAAAAGGTAGTCGGAATAAGGCAGCCGGATGGCCTGCGCGAAACGGTCACACCGTCTGAACGTCCACCACCCCGGAGACCGCCTTGATCGCACCGGCGATCTGGGGCGACACCTTGAACCGGCCCGGCAACTTCAGCTCCACCTCTGTCTCAAGGTCGAGCATCATCACCAGCGTGACTTCGCCTTCGCCAGCCGCCGGCCCCGCAGATTTGACCGGCTGGATTTTGTTGCCAACAGACGTAGCCTGATGGCCTTCCAGCCGCTTGGCGATTGACTCCAGCGGCTTGTCGTCCCGCACGAAGATGCGCAAGCCCTTCTGGGTCTTGGCGGCGGCATCGTCGAGCGGTTCCGCATGGAGGATCCGGGCGCGCACATCCTCGCCCTGCAACTCCGCGCCGATCTGCATAAGCACGGCCGTTCCGGGCTCCAGCACGTCGCGGTACTGCGCCAGCCCTTCCGAAAACAGCACGGCCTCGAAATGTCCGGTCGGATCGGACAACCCGATGATGCCCATCTTGTTGCCGGTCTTGGTGCGGCGCTCCATCCGCGACACCACCGTCGCAGCGACACGTCCCGCAGTCGCACCGGTCTTCACCGCACGGGAAAACTCGCTCCACGACTGCACGCGCAGGCGTTTCAGCGCCGTCGCATAGTCGTCCAGCGGATGTCCCGACAGGAAGAAGCCGATGGCGTCGTATTCGCGGCGCAGACGGTCCGCCGGCAGCCACGGCTCGACATTGGGAAGCACGATGCTCGGCGCATCCGCCATGCCGCCGAACATGTCGTCCTGACCCGACGTCGTGGCTTGATGCCCGCGCTGGCAGGCCGCGACGATGACGTCGGCTCCCGCAAACACCCGCGCACGATTTGAATCGATGGTATCGAAAGCGCCTGCGGCAGCCAGACTTTCGACCACGCGCTTGTTGATGGCGCGCGGATTCACCCGCGACGCGAAATCGGCCAGTGACGTGAAGGCGCTGTCGCCGCGCGCTTCGACCAGAAGTTCGACCGCCTGTCCGCCGACGCCCTTCAGCGCAGCGAGTGCGTAATAGATCGTCTGGTCCTTGACCTCGAACGTCGCGCCCGAACGATTGACCGACGGCGCCTCGACCTTGAAGCCGAGCCGCTGCGCCTCGGCGCGGAATTCCGACAGTTTGTCGGTGTTGTTCATGTCGAGCGTCATCGACGCCGCGATGAACTCCACCGGGTAATGCGACTTCATGTAGGCGGTCTGGTAGGAGACCAGCGCATAGGCCGCCGCGTGGCTCTTGTTGAAGCCGTAGTCGGCGAATTTCGCGAGCAGTTCGAAGATCGTCTCCGCCTGCCCCTTGGTCACGTTGTTTTTCACAGCGCCCGCAACAAAGATCGCGCGCTGCTTTTCCATTTCCGCGCGGATCTTCTTGCCCATCGCGCGGCGCAACAGGTCGGCGTCGCCGAGCGAGTAGCCCGCCATGACCTGCGCGATCTGCATCACCTGTTCCTGATAGATGATGACACCGAAGGTTTCCTTGAGGATCGGCTCCAGCATCGGATGCAGGTATTCCGGCTCCTCATCACCGTGTTTGCGCGCACAGTAGGTCGGAATGTTCGCCATCGGACCCGGACGATACAACGCCACCAGCGCGATGATGTCCTCGAAACGATCGGGGCGCATGTCGACCAGCGCGCGCCGCATGCCCTGACTTTCAACCTGGAACACGCCGACCACTTCGCCGCGCGCCAGCATCTCGTAACTCTGCTTGTCGTCGAGCGGCAGCGTCGCGAGGTCGACCTCGACGCCGCGCTTCTTGAGCAGTTTCACCGCGACATCGAGCACCGTCAGCGTCTTCAGGCCGAGGAAGTCGAACTTCACCAGTCCCGCGGGCTCGACCCACTTCATGTTGAACTGGGTAACCGGCATGTCCGATTTCGGATCGCGGTACATCGGCACCAGCTCGCTGAGCGGCCGGTCGCCGATCACGATGCCCGCCGCGTGGGTCGAGGCGTGGCGCGTCAGACCCTCGAGGCGCTGCGCGATGTCGAAGGCGCGTGCGACCACCGGGTCCTCGTCGCGGAAGGCCTGCAGCTTCGGCTCGCTCTCGATGGCCTTCGCCAGCGTAACCGGCGCCGCCGGATTCTGCGGCACCAGTTTGGTGAGCCGATCCACCTGCCCATAGGGCATCTGCAGCACGCGGCCGACGTCGCGCAGCACACCGCGCGCCTGCAAAGTTCCAAAGGTAATGATCTGCCCGACCTGCTCGCGGCCGTAGCGGTCCTGCACGTAACGGATGACCTCGCCGCGGCGGTCCTGACAGAAGTCGATGTCGAAGTCCGGCATCGACACGCGTTCCGGATTGAGAAAGCGTTCGAACAGCAGGCCGAACCGGATCGGGTCGAGGTCGGTAATGGTCAGCGCGTAGGCCACCAGCGAACCTGCGCCCGAACCGCGGCCCGGTCCGACCGGAATACCCTGAGCTTTCGCCCACTTGATGAAGTCCGACACGATCAGGAAGTAGCCCGAATAATTCATGCGGGTGATGACATCGAGCTCGAAGGACAGACGCTTGCTGTAGTCCTCCTCGGTGATGCCCGGTGCCAGACCATGCAGCGCCAGACGGCCAGCCAAGCCTTCGGCCGCCTGACGGCGCAACTCGGTGCCCTCCTCGGCTTCCGCGTCGCCGGAGTTGTCACTTCCCACCGTGAAGCGCGGCAGGATCGGCTTGCGCGTCCGCGGCCGGTAGGCGCAGCGCTTCGCGATCTCGACGGTCGACGCCAGCGCTTCCGGCTGATCGGCGAACAGCACAGCCATTTCGGCGCGCGTCTTGAAGCGATGGTCCGGCGTCAATTGATTGCGATCGGTTTCCGACACCAGCCGCCCGCCCGCGATGCAGAGCAGCGCATCGTGCGCCTCGTAATCGTCGGCGCTGGCAAAGTACGGCTGGTTGGTCGCGACCAACGGCAGGCCCATGGCATACGCCATGTCGATCAAGGCGGGCTCAACGCGGCGTTCGTTCTCAAGCCCGTGGCGCTGCAATTCGATGTAGAGCCGATCCCCGAACAGTTTCGCCAGGGTGTCGCAGCGCGCCTGAGCCAAAGCCGGCTGCTCGGCGGTGATGGCCTGCGCGATCACGCCTTCCGGTCCGCCGGTCAGCGCGATCAACCCGGCGGTCTCGCCCTCCAGCCACTCGATCTTGATGTGGGGCGACTGATTGACCGGCGTGTCTTGAAACGCACGGGAGTTCAGTTTCATCAGGCTGCGATAGCCGTCCTCGTTGGTCGCCAGCAGCACGAGCCGCGCGGGCGCAAGCGCGTTGCGGGCCGCGGGGTCCTGATCGCCGAAATCGACCGACATCGCGCAGCCGGTGATGGGCTGGATGCCGTAACCAGCGATCTTGTCGGAAAACTCCAGCGCGCCGAACATGTTGTCGTTGTCGGTCAGCGCCAGTGCGGGCTGATGGTCGGCCTTGGCAAGTTCAGCCAGCTTGCCGATCGTCATCGATCCCTGCAGCAGCGAATACGCCGAATGCACGTGCAGATGGACGAACCCGGGGTCCGACGCGGACGACTTCGGTGTAATGGCTTTGGACATGCGGACCTTGGCAACCTTCGCGGAGTTTCATCGGCGCGATGAACCGCCTGCGACGACAGGACGACTCATGAGGGTCGATGGTGGTGCCTTGTACAACAGGTGTCCACGCGGATGACGCGGACCCGTCTGTCTATGCCGGGTCCATCATCGTTTTCCCCAGCCTCGGAGCGTTCCCGAGGCCGGTTACCGACTACATCTGCGGAATGACTTGCGCCCAGATCGCGATCATTCCGACGAACAGCACAAGCGAGGTCAGCGCAGCAGCTTCTTCAACGAATGTCTTCAACATGACCGAACTCCCTAATCGACGCTCTACCGACTCTATGAGAACGTAATAGGAACATTGTTCCTTTTTTGTTCTTCAAGTCAAGCGTCGGAAATTCCGGCCCAGCCGATGTTCTGGCCAATGCTAACAAAACGTAAACGGCCCGTGACTTTCGCAAATCCATCAACAGCTACGCAGGAACGTGAGTTGACGGAGCATGTTAAAAACGGTCTGGGTTCAACAGGAATCCCGGGCACCGCCCGGCAGGAGATCACAATGCGCAATCTACTTTTGGCCCTCGCGGTGCTCGGCACCGGTTTCGCCGTCCAGTCCGCCCCTGCGGAAGCCCGGGGAAACTATCCGTTCTGTCTGCAGGGCCGGGACATCGCCACCGGTCAGGGCGACTGCAGCTACGCGACCTATCAGCAGTGCCAGGCGACCGCAGCAGGAACCTATGCAGGTTGCTACGCCAATCCCTATTATGCCTACAGCGACGACGAGCCGGTCTATCAGCAGCCGCGCCGCCGCTCGCAGCAGCGCTCGGCCTACTGAGCCGACCTGATCGAGTTCAGTCGAGCTCGATGACGTGACCGTCCTGCAGCGAGACGCGACGGTCCATCCGGGCAGCCAGGTCCATGTTATGCGTCGCGATCAGCATCGCGACGCGTGTTGCCCTCACCAACTGGGTCAGGGCCTTGAACACATGATCCGCAGTATGCGGATCGAGATTTCCGGTCGGTTCATCCGCCAGCAGAACACGCGGCGCATTGGCCACCGCGCGCGCGATCGCCACGCGCTGCTGCTCGCCGCCCGACAATTCAGCCGGCCGGTGCGTCACGCGCTCCGCGAGGCCAAGATAGGCCAGGATTTCCTGTGACCGCTTGACGGTTTCCTTCTTCGGCAGGCCGCGGATCATCTGCGGCATCATCACGTTCTCGAGCGCCGAGAACTCCGGCAGCAGCCGATGTGACTGGTAGACGAAGCCGATATCGGTGCGCCTGATCTGGGTGCGTTCGATATCGGACAGTCCCGATGTCGCGGTGCCCCCGACATAGACCTCGCCCTCGTCCGCCTGCTCCAGCAGACCCGCGATATGAAGCAGCGTCGATTTGCCGGTGCCCGAGGGCGCGACCAGCGCCACGGACTGCCCTTCCCACAGCGCCAGACTGGCGCCGTCGAGAATGGTCAGCGTAGCTTCGCCCTGTTTGTAACGCCTGCGGACGTCGTGCAGATAGACGACCGGAACGCCATTTTCCCCCTGCTCCATCGGTGCGCTCATTCGTACCTGAGCGCTTCGATCGGATCGAGGCGCGCGGCGCGCCAGGACGGGTACAGCGTCGCCAGAAACGATAACGTCAGCGCCATGATTACGACCGCCGTGGTTTCTCCGACATCGACTTCAGCCGGAAGCTTGGACAGGAAATAGAGTTCGGGCGAAAACAATTCGGTGTTGGTCATCCATGAGATGAACTGACGGATCGTTTCGATGTTGAGGCAGACAAGCAGGCCGAGCAGGAAGCCCACCAGCGTACCGACCACGCCGATGGCTGCGCCAGTGATCAAGAACACCCGCATCACCGAGCCCTGAGATGCCCCCATGGTGCGCAGGATCGCAATGTCGCTGCCCTTGTCCTTCACCAGCATGATGAGGCCAGAGACGATGTTCAGCGCCGCCACCAGCACGATCAGCGTCAGGATCAGGAACATCACGTTGCGCTCGACCTGCAGCGCATTGAAGAACGTGGAATTGCGTTGCCGCCAGTCCACCAGGAAGATCGGCCGCTGCGCGGCTTCGGTCACCGACTTGCGGTAGACATCGATCTTGTCGGGATTGACCGTATAGACCTCGATGGCGGTGACATCGTTGGCGCGGTTGAAATAGGCCTGTGCTTCGGGCAGCGGCATGAATACGAACGATGCATCGTATTCGGACATCCCGATCTCGAACACCGCCGCGACCTTGTAAGGCTTGATGCGCGGCGTCGTGCCCATCGGGGTTACCGCGCCGCGCGGCGCAACCAGCGTGATGCTGTCCCCGGCGCGCAGCGACAGTTGATCCGCGAGCCGGCGGCCGATCGCGACGCCCTGCCCCTCATCGAATCCTTCCAGCGTGCCCTGCTTGATGTTCTTGGCAATCGACGTGACGCTGTTCAGATCCTGCGCACGGATACCGCGCACGAAAACGCCCGAGGCATTGAACGGCGACGACGCCAATGCCTGCCCATCGACCACGGGTGCCGCGAGGCGGATACCCTGAACCTTGCTAATCCGCTCGGCCACTTCCTTCCAATCGGTCAGCGGCGATTCCAGCGGCTGAACAACGACATGGCCGTTGAGGCCGAGAATCTTGTCGAGCAGTTCCTTGCGGAAGCCGTTCATCACCGCCATCACGATGATGAGCGTCGCCACGCCGAGCATGATGCCGAGAAACGAAAAGCCGGCGATGACCGAAATGAAGCCCTCTTTGCGCCGCGCCCGCAGATAGCGGGACGACAGCATCCATTCGAATGGCGCAAAAGGTGGTGTCCGAACTGGCTCGCTCATGTCTGTTCCATAGTCCGGATTTTCACACGAATCGGGCTAATTCTAGTCGCGAGCTACCACGACCGCGACCGCCCTCAAGATAAATCCGTGTATGACTCAGGCGGTGAAGCGGTTGATCGCCTCATCCAGGCTCATGAACTCGCGCGATCCGTCACTGCGGCGCTTGATTTCAACCTTGCCCTCGGCAAGTCCCTTCGGGCCGATCAGGATCTGCCACGGAATGCCGATCAGGTCGGCGGTGGCGAATTTGCCGCCCGGCCGCTGGTCGGTATCGTCGTAGAGAACATCGACGCCCTTGGCGTTCAATGCGGCATAGAGCTTTTCGCAGGCGGCTCCGGTCTCGGCGCTGTCCTGCTTCAGGTTGAGAATCGCGATGCGGAACGGCGCGACTTCTTCAGGCCACTTGATGCCGTTTTCGTCGTGGCAGGCCTCGATGATCGCGCCCACGAGGCGCGACACGCCGACGCCGTAAGAGCCGCCGTGAACCGGCTTCTCCGCGCCGTCGGGGCCGGACACCATGGCTTTCATGGTGTCCGAGTACTTGGTGCCGAAGTAGAAGATCTGCCCGACCTCGATGCCGCGGGTCTGCACCCGCTTGTCGGCGGGCACTTCGCTCTCGTAGCGCGCGTTATCGTGAACATCCTCAGTGGCGGCATAGAGATCCGTCCACTGCTTGATGATCGGCGTGAGGTCGCCGTTGTAATCCACGTCCGAACCCGGCACCGGCAGGTCGAGCACATCCCGGTTGCAGAACACGCCGGATTCACCCGTCTCCGCCAGCACGATGAACTCGTGGGAGAGATCGCCGCCGATCGGGCCGGTCTCGGCGCGCATCGGAATCGCCTTCAGGCCCATGCGGGCGAAGGTGCGCAGATACGCCACAAACATGCGGTTGTAGGACAGCCGCGCCGCCGCCTCGTCGACGTCGAACGAGTAAGCGTCCTTCATCAGGAATTCGCGGCCGCGCATCACGCCGAAACGCGGACGCTGCTCGTCGCGGAATTTCCATTGGATATGATAGAGATTGAGCGGAAGGCTCCGGTAGGACTTCACATAAGCCCGGAAGATTTCCGTGATCATCTCCTCGTTGGTCGGACCGTAAAGCAGTTCGCGCTTGTGGCGATCCTGGATCCGCAGCATCTCCGGCCCGTAGGCGTCATAGCGCCCGCTCTCGCGCCACAGATCCGCAAGCTGCAACGTCGGCATCAACAGTTCGATGGCACCCGCACGATTCTGCTCCTCGCGAACGATCTGCTCGATCTTTTTCAGCACCCGGAAGCCGAGCGGAAGCCACGCATAGATGCCCGCCGCCTCCTGCCGCATCATGCCGGCGCGCAGCATCAGGCGATGCGACACGATCTCCGCTTCCTTGGGCGTCTCTTTGAGAATTGGCAGAAAAAAACGCGACAATCGCATGGGAACACTCAGGGTTTCGATTTGATCCGGGAATCGGCGGGGGAAGTCTGGGAACCTTTTCAGTGAAAGCGGATCAAATGGCAAAACACAAGAGGAAGCATGGGTGTGGCATCCTAGTGGAGCGGATTTGACATTCGCTAGCCCCGAGGCGGCGAGTACGCAAAGCGAATGTCAAATCCAAAACTCCACTAGAAACCTATACTTGCTAGTGGTCCGTCGATTCTAACATTCGCAGGAGGCCTGCTGAAATGGGATGCGAATGTTAGAATCGGACCACTAGGAGATTTGCGGTTCCCGCAACCCATGGTAACAGCCTGATGGGGTCAAGATGACGGCAACACGGATCAGATCGATAGGACGATGGGCGGCGTTTGTCGCGGCCTATGCGCTTGTCTTCAACGTGATGCTGACCAGCGCCCTGCTGGCCACGATTTCTCCGTCCAAGCTGAACGCCTTCCACGAACTCTGCCTCAACGGCAGTTCGGCGGTTCCTGACGCTGACGGCAACACCGATTCCGGCAAGCCGGTTGTCCGTTGCCCGATGTGCCTGTCCAGCGCCGTGGCAATGGCCGACCAGCCGCCGCAGACCCCCGCGCTCGCCATCCGTATCGCGCTGCGCATTCTGTTCGAACCCACGTCGCACGATCACGTCGTTGTCCGCTTCGCGGAGAGCGATCACCAGCCCCGCGGCCCTCCCCACCTGAGCTGACGACCCGCGCTTCGGCGCATCCGTTCAATCGTCAATCTCACTGGTGGGACTCAACCCATGTTTTCCGTTTCCATACGGGCGCGCAGCATTCTGCTGGCGTCCGCCGCGGCCGTCGCGACGATCCCGTTCGCACGCGCGCAAACTGCACCTCAAACGCTGCCGCCCGTCGTCGTCGAAGCCGAACGACAGGATCAGCCTGCAAACACGCGTCCGGTCGCCACTTCTCCCGCACCACTCGGCGCGAAAACCGCGCAGCAAGCCCGTCAGGAGATTCAGCAGACGCCCGGCGGCGTCGCCATCGTCTCGGCGGAGGATTACAAGAACAACTCCGTCGCGAGCACGATCAAGGACGTTCTCGGCTACGTGCCGGGCGTCTTTGTGCAGCCGAAATGGGGCGACGACAGCCGCCTCTCGATTCGCGGCTCCAGCCTGTCGCGCAATTTCCATCTGCGCGGCATCCAGCTCTACATGGACGGCATTCCGATCAACACGTCCGACGGCTACGGCGACTTCCAGGAAATCGACCCAACCGCCTACAAATATGTCGAGGTCTATAAGGGCGCGAACGCGCTGCAGTTCGGCGCGAACTCGCTCGGCGGCGCGATCAACTTCGTGACCCCGACTGGACGCGACATAGGCGTCAACAGCGCCGGCGTCGACATGGGGTCTTTCGGCTATCGCCGCTTTCAGGGCAGCGTCGGCGGCGCGAACGGTCCATGGGATGCGTTCTTCACGGCGTCGAACCAGAGCGACCAAGGCTTCCGCGATCACAGCTACGGTCACAGCACCCGCGCAAGCGGCAATATCGGCTATCAGTTCTCGCCGGATTTCGAGACACGCTTCTACATCAACGCCAACGACATAAGGCAGCGCATCCCGGGCACCGTCACCAGAGCGTCCGCGCTGACGTCACCTCAGACAGCAGCGGCCGGTAACGTCATCAACGATCAGCAGCGAAATATCGACAGCGGGCGGATCGCCAACAAAACAACGATCCGGTTCGACGCAACCACGGTCGAATTCGGTGCATTCGCGGTGGATCGCCACCTGATGCATCCGATCTTCCAGTGGCTGGATTATCAATACAAGGACTACGGCGGCTTCGGGAAAGTCACCGACGATCGTATCATCGGCGGCTTCCGCAACCGGCTGGTCGCCGGCGTCAACGTCGTCAACGGCGAGATCGACAACAAGCAGTATCAGAATATCGGCGGCTACAAGGGCGCGCTGCTGTCGTCGTCGCTCGACAAGTCGAAGAACACCTCCGCCTACGTGGAGAATTCCTTCTACTTCCTGCCGAACGTTGCCGCGATCGGCGGCACGCAGTTCCTGTATGCGACGCGGGACCGCACG
Source organism: Afipia massiliensis (assembly GCF_001006325.2). Lineage (NCBI taxonomy): Bacteria > Pseudomonadati > Pseudomonadota > Alphaproteobacteria > Hyphomicrobiales > Nitrobacteraceae > Afipia > Afipia massiliensis. The sequence goes on from NZ_LBIA02000001.1 coordinate 4,066,790, forward strand.
ACCCGGTTCGGAACCGCGCCGAGCGGCTCGACCGAGTTCAATTTGTGGAGCCCCAAGGGTGGGTTGTTGTGGGACATCGATCCGACCTGGCAGGCCTTCGCCAACATCTCGCGCAGTGCCGAGGTGCCGAGTTTCGGCGAGGGCTCGGCAATGGCCGGGATTCCCTTTTATCTGATCCAGCCGCAGACTGCGACGACCTACGAGATCGGCACCCGCGGCCGGCGGCCCGACCTGACCTGGGAACTCACCAGCTACCGCGCCAACATCAAGAACGAACTTCAATGTCTGACGACCATACAAACCGCAGGCTCATGCAACGTGGTCAACGCTGACCGCACTGTCCATCAGGGCATCGAGGCCGGCCTCGGCGCTGCGGTGTTCAAAAACATCTTCACGCCCGACGCGGACAAGGTGTGGATCAACCTCGCCTACACCTACAACGACTTCCGTTTCGATAACGACATCAACTTCGGCAATAACCAGCTTCCCGGCGCGCCGCGTCACTTCCTGCGCGCCGAGGCGCTCTACAAGCACGCGAACGGATTCTACATCGGGCCGAATGTCGAATGGGTGCCGCAGGCTTACTACGTGGATAACGTCAACACGTTTACCACGCAGGCCTACGCGATCTGGGGACTGAAGGCCGGCATCGATGACGGCAAGTATTCGATGTATCTCGAAGCCCGCAACATCGCGAACACGGCCTACATCGCCAGCACGAGCATCGCGCGAAACGCCAACGCTACATCCGCGCTGTTCGAGCCCGGGACAGGGCGCGCGATTTACGCGGGAATGAAAGTCCGATGGTAGTTGCCCACCATTTTCCGAGCGATCAACTTGGACCAAGTCAAAACGCCATCAAAAGCCTTGTTTTCAGGCTGAATCAGGGAATTGTGCACTGCCGCAAAAATGGACATTTAATGCTGAATAACGTGACAAAGAAGAAACGTTCGGCTACAAAAACGCGTCAGCGCGATACGGCTAATCGCCGCATCGTCTGGTGGTCCAAGTCTCGGGAGGAGCCCCTGACGCGCACAAGCAGCGTCGCCCCGTCTAATCAAGGATAAATCCAACCTTTTCGGGGAAAATAGGGTCGACACAATTTTTAGAGCAGGGCCTTGGCCCTGCTCTTTTTTCTTCCGCAATGTTCGAAGGCGCGCGCGATCACATATCGGTGCAAGCGCCGCGCAATGCAGATGAAATATATCGCAGGTGCAATCGGTGTTTCGAATCCGGAGTTCGCTTCGCGGACTTCCGAACCAGCTAAAGCGGAATGCCCATCAGTTGGGTCAGGCGTTCGATATTGAGATAGCCTGCTCTGAAGGCCCACATTCCCGCAGCGAAGATCACCGCCGAGATCACCGTGGTCCACAGCAGCTTGCGCGCCATGCGCGGCACGCTCGGCGCGCCCGGATCGGTGCCGGCAATCTCCTCGCCGTTTTCCATCTGGCTGCGCACACCGAACGGCAGCACGGCAAACAGCACGACCCACCACAACACAAAGTAGATCGCGAACGCGGTTGAGATCGAATAGACCATCTATCTAACGCCCTTCAGGACTGTTCGATTTCGACGAGCGCGCCGGAGAAATCCTTGGGGTGCAGGAACAGCACCGGCTTGCCGTGTGCGCCGATCTTCGGATTGCCGTCGCCCAGCACACGAGCGCCCTCCGCAATCAGCGTATCGCGCGCCGCGATGATCTCCGGCACCTCATAACAAATGTGATGAATGCCGCCGTCAGGATTGCGCTCGACAAATTTCGCGATCGGCGAGTCGTCGCCGAGCGGCTGGATAAATTCGATCTTGGTGTTGGGCAGCGTCGCGAACACCGTGATGACACCATGCTCGGGCAGCGGCACCGCGCCGGAAATTTCCGCACCGAACGCCTTGCCATAGATCTCCGCGGCTTTTTCGGCATCCTTCACCGCAATCGCCACATGATTGAGCCGGCCCAGCATATTTCACTCCTCAAGATATCGAACGGGAATCAAACCATCAGCACGTGAACGACGCAAAGCGTCTTCTTGCCCCACTGCTCGTTGATTTCGGAGCGCACCGCGCGCCGCACGGATTCAGCGATCGCATCGGGATCGCGGCGGCGCGCGCGCGGCAGGTTTTCGACCGTCGAGACGACAATATCGAAAACATCGTCCGCGATCACCTCGCCTTCCTTATTCTTTTCCGGAATACCGACCAGATCAACCTCGGGATCGTCCGCAAGATCGCCTTTGTCGGTCACAGCGATGGCGACGAAGGCACAGCCTGCAAACGCCAGCCGCCGCCGCTCGACGACGGCACGGGCCTTTTCGGTTTCGAGGATGTTGCCGTCCTTGAAGATACGCCCGTTCGGCAGTTCCTCGATGATCGCCGGATCGCCCGGCCCTAGCCGAACCAGATCGCCGTTCTTGCAGATCAGCACCTTGGGCACGCCGCAGGCGCGTGCGAGCTTGGCATGCTCCGACAGATGCAGCGCCTCGCCGTGCGCAGGAATCAGCAATTGCGGGCGAACCCACGAAATCATGTCGCGCAGTTCATCGCGGCGCGGATGGCCCGAGACATGGACCATGTGGGTCCGGTCCGTAATGACCTCGATGCCCTGGGTCACGAGCCCGTTGATGATCGCGCCAACCGCCTTCTCGTTGCCGGGAATGGTGCGCGACGAGAAGATCACGGTGTCGCCCTGGTTCAGCGTCACCTGCGGATGATCATCATTGGCAATACGAGCCAATGCCGCGCGCGGCTCGCCCTGGCTGCCGGTGCACAGCGCCAGCACCTTGTCCGGCGGAAAATGTCCATACATGTCTGCGCCGCGAAACGCCTGCACGCCATCGAGATAGCCGGTCTCGCGCGCGACCTGCACCACGCGCTCCATCGCGCGTCCGACCACAACGACCTCGCGGTCTGCGGCTTTCGCAGCATCGGCCACCGCGCGCAGCCGCGCCACGTTGGACGCGAATGTCGTGACCGCGACGCGCCCGCGCGCGGCTTTCACGAGTTCGGTAATGTTCTTGGCGACTTCCTGCTCGGATGGCGAGCGGCCTTCGCGCACCGCGTTGGTCGAATCGCCGACCAGCGCCATCACGCCTGCATCGCCGATTTCGCGCAGCCGCTTCTCGTCGGTCGGCTTGCCGATGATCGGCGTCGGATCGATTTTCCAGTCGCCGGTATGCAGTACCGTGCCGGCGGTGGTGCGAATTGCGAGCGCATGGGATTCGGGAATCGAGTGCGCGACGGGCACGAATTCCACGCTGAACGGACCGACGTCGATAGTACCGCCCGACGGCACCACGGTGACCGGGATCTTGGGCGGGTTGCGTTCGCTGGCGCATTTGGCTTCGAACAACGCAGCGCTGAACTGCGTCGCGTAGATCGGGCACTTCAACTGCGGCCACAGATCGATGATCGCACCGAAATGATCTTCATGGGCGTGGGTGAGAACCAGCCCGACCAGATTCTTCCGTTCCTTCACCAGAAAGCGGATGTCCGGCATGATGACATCGATGCCCGGCAGATGCTCCTCATTGCCGAACGACACACCGAGATCGATGGCGAGCCAACTTCGCTGGTGCCGGTTGCCGAGGCCGTAGATCGACAGGTTCATGCCGATCTCGCCGACACCTCCCAGCGGTGCAAACGTCAGTTCGTCAGGTCGCGACATCAGGTAGCTCCAGACGATTTGGCCGATCCAAAATGAACATCGCCGGCGGCGATGGCCGTGCGCTTGCCGTCGCGGCCCGCGACGATCAAGCAACCGGTGTCGTCGATGGTCTCGAAGATACCCTCGACAGGCGCTCCGTTCGACTGGATCGAGACGGCTTCACCCAAACCGGCCGCGCGCTCCAGCCACAGGCGGCGAATCTCGGAAAAGCCTTTGCCGTTGTCCCAGATCCCGCGGAACTCGGCCCATGAATCCGACAAAGCCATGAACAGGTCACCTGCGCTGGCCGTGATCCCGAGCGCGGCAAGCGATGTCGCAGGATAGGGTGTCCCTTCCGGCGCGGAGACCACGTTGGTTCCCATCCCGACGGCGACGCTCAGACCGCCGCCGATGGTTTCCGCTTCAAGCAGAATACCGGACAGCTTTTCGCCATCCGCCAGAACGTCGTTCGGCCATTTCAGAAGAAACTCGCCCTTGCCTGCCCCGCCCGATCGCATGCGATATTCCACGCTGACTGCCTGCAACGCCGCTTCAAGCGCGAGACCCGCGGCAAATCCCAGCGTCGCCGCGACGGGAGGCTGAACGTCGACCGTCTCAAGAATGGTGGCCGCAAGATTGCCGCGCGGAGATACCCATGCGCGCTGCCGGCGTCCGCGTCCAGCGGTTTGCTGGTCCGTCACCAGCCAGAGCGGGCCGCGCTCGCCTGCCCGCGCCAGCGCCAGCGCCTCGGCATTGGTCGAACCGATACTGTCGAACGCCGCGAGACGATAGTTCTGGGCTCTGGCCCGTGGACCGAGCGCGAATGTCATCTCAGAACAATGACTTTGCGGCAATCGTGGCCGCGTTCACCAGCGGTGCGGGATAGACGAAGAACAGCAGGTTGAAGATGCCGGCGAACGCGAGCACCACCCGAAGCTCGACGTGCATCGGCTCCATCGCTTCCTTCGGCTCATCGAAGTACATCACCTTGATGATGGTGAGATAGTAGAACGCGCCGACCACGCTGGTCACCACGCCGATCACCGCGAGCGTAAACAGCCCGGCCTTGATCGCGGCAAGGAAGACATAGAACTTCGCGAAGAACCCGGCGAGCGGCGGAATGCCCGCCAGCGAGAACAGGAACATCGCGAAGAAGAACGCCAGCATCGGATTGGTGCGGGACAGGCCCGAGAAATCGCTGATCGTCTCGACGGCCTGACCGTTGCGCTTCATGGCGAGGATAATGGCAAAGGTGCCGAGCGTCATGGCGACGTAGATCGCGATATAGACCAGCACGCCCTGCGCGCCCTGCTCCGTACCGGCTGCAAGACCGACCAGCGCAAAGCCCATGTGACCGATGGACGAATACGCCATCAGGCGCTTGATGTTCTTCTGGCCGATGGCCGCGAACGATCCCAGCGCCATCGAGGCGATGGAGACGAACACGATGATCTGCTGCCACTGCGGCACGATGCCGGGGAACGCGGTGAGCGCCACGCGGGTGAACACGGCGAGCGCGGCGACCTTGGGGGCCGACGCAAAGAACGCGGTCACCGGCGTCGGCGCGCCTTCGTAAACGTCGGGCGTCCACATGTGGAACGGAACGGCGGACACCTTGAAGCAAAGACCCACAAGCAGGAACACCAGCCCGAACAGCAGGCCGATGTTGCCGCCCTTCGCCTCGGCTGCAATGCCGGCGAAGCTGATCGTTCCGGTGAAGCCGTAAATCAGCGACGCGCCGTAAAGCAGCATGCCCGACGACAGCGCGCCGAGAACGAAATACTTCAGGCCGGCCTCGGTGGACTTGGTGTCGTCGCGATGGCTGGCGGCGACGACGTAGAGCGCAAGGCTCATCAGCTCGAGGCCGAGATAGAGCATGATCAGATCGGCGGCGGAGATCAGCACCATCATGCCGACGGTGGAGAGCATCACCAGGATCGCGTACTCGAAAATCTTCGCCTGCTCGGCGAGATAGGCGCGCGACAGGATCAGCGTCACGCCGGAACCGAGCAGCGCCAGGATCTTCAGGAACCGCGCGTAGTCATCGACGATGAAGCTGCCGCCGAAGGTCGTGAGCTTGCCGCCGGGCAGCCACAGCACCAGGGCGCCCGTGATAACGAGAAGTACAACCGCAAGTCCGGTCACCAGCGACGTCGTCTGCCCGCTGCGAAACGCGCCCAGCATCAGCAGCGCCATGGCACCGGCCGCAAGCACCAGCTCCGGCAGCACGGGGAGCAGCGAATATCCTGCGAAAGTCATAAGCCGATCCCGTTGTTATTGAACCAGCGCCGCCGCTTTCACGGCGGTGATGGCAGTGTTGTAATTATTGACAAGCTGCTGCACCGACGCCGCCGACATATTGAGCACCGGCTGCGGATACACGCCAAAAAGAATGGTGAGGAACACCAGCGGAGCGAGAATGATCCCTTCCCGCAGCGTCAGATCCTTGATGCCTGCAAGAGCCGGCTTGTCCATCACGCCGAACACCACCTTGCGATACAACCAAAGCGCATAGGCCGCCGACAGAATGACGCCCAGCGTCGCGACCGTCGCGGTCGGGATGCTGACCTTGAAGGTGCCGATCAGCGTGAGGAATTCGCCGACGAAGCCCGAAGTGCCCGGCAAGCCGACATTGGCCATGGTGAACACCATGAAGACAAGCGCGTAAAGCGGCATCCGGTTCACGAGGCCGCCATAGGCGGCGATCTCGCGGGTATGCAGCCGGTCGTAGACAACGCCGACGCAGAGAAACAGCGCGCCCGACACGATGCCGTGCGAGATCATCTGGAACACGCCTCCGGCGATGCCCTGTGTGGTGCCGGCGAAGATGCCCATGGTGACGAAGCCCATGTGAGCCACCGACGAGTAAGCGATCAGCTTTTTGATGTCCTCCTGCATCAGCGCGACCAGCGACGTGTAGACGATCGCGATCACGGACAAGGAGAAGACCAGCGGCGCGAAGTCATACGACGCCAGCGGGAACATGGGCAGCGAGAAACGGAGGAAGCCGTAGCCGCCCATCTTCAGCAGGATCGCGGCCAGCACAACGGAGCCCGCGGTCGGCGCTTCGACGTGCGCGTCCGGCAGCCAGGTGTGAACCGGCCACATCGGCATCTTCACCGCGAACGAGGCGAAGAACGCCAGCCACGCCCATGTCTGCAGGCTGCGCGGCACCGCAGTGTTCATCAGCGTCGGAATGTCCGTGGTCCCGGCGTTGAGATACAGCGCCATGATGGCAAGCAGCATCAGCACCGAGCCGAGCAGCGTGTAGAGGAAGAACTTGAAGCTGGCATAGACCCGGCGCGGGCCGCCCCACACGCCGATGATCAGGAACATCGGAATGAGGCCGCCTTCGAAGAACAGGTAGAACAGCACCAGATCGAGCGCGGAGAACGTGCCGACCATCAGCGTTTCGAGAAACAGAAACGCCATCATGTATTCGCGAACGCGCACCGTCACCGACTTCCAGCTTGCGAGAATGCAGAACGGCATCAGCGCGGTGGTCAGGATCACGAACGGCAGCGAAATGCCGTCGACGCCCATGTGATAAGTGATGGTGTTGGCGAGCCACGGCGCCTTCTCGACGAACTGGAAGCCGGGATTCGACGCATCGAACCGCATCACCAGAATAAGCGACACCGCGAAGGTGATGATCGTGGTCCAGAGTGCGATCCAGCGTGCATTGCCGCGCGCCGCCTCGTCATCGCCGCGGCTGAGATAAATCAGGATCGCGCCGACGACCGGCAGGAACGTAACAACGGAAAGGATGGGCCAGGTTGTCATTATTGGCCCCCGAGACCGAATATGAACCACGTGATGAGACCGGCTGCACCGATCAGCATCGCGAAGGCGTAGTGATAGAGATAACCGGTTTGCAGGCGGACCACATTGCGCGTCACGTCAAGCACGCGCGCCGACACGCCGTCAGGCCCGAAGCCGTCGATAACGAAACCGTCGCCCTTCTTCCAGAGGAACCGGCCGAGCCACTTTGTCGGACGCACGAAGATGAAATCGTACAACTCGTCGAAGTACCACTTGTTGAGCAGGAAGCGGTACATGCCCGGATGCTGGGTCGCGAGTTCGACCGGCAGATAGGGCTTGCGGATGTAGAACAGCCACGAGACGACGAACCCGACCACCATCATCACCGTCGGCAGGAAGGCAATCATCGCCGGGATGTGATGCATCTCATCGATGATCTTCGGGTGGTTCTTCAGCGACTCGCGGAAGAACTCTCCGATCCCGTGTCCGGCGAACAGCTCCTTGAACGGGAAGCCCGCGAGGATAGAGCCCGCGGCCAACACGCCGAGGGGGATCAGCATCGTATAGGGACTCTCGTGTGCGGCCTCATAATGCTTCTTGTCGTGCGGCTCGCCATGGAACGTCTTGAAGATCAGGCGCCATGAATAGAACGACGTCAGGCCCGCGGCGATCACGGTGCAAAGGAAGCCATAAAGCGCAAACGGATTCTGCGCGACGAAGGCGGACTCGATGATCGCGTCCTTGGAGAAATAACCCGCCGTCAGCGGAAAACCCGTCAGCGCCAGCGTGCCGACCACCATCGTGATGTAGGTGAACGGGATCTTGTCCTTCAGGCCACCCATGGCGCGGATGTCCTGCTCGTGATGCATCGCGACGATCACCGAGCCAGAGCCCAAGAATAAAAGCGCCTTGAAGAACGCGTGCGTGAACAGATGGAACATCCCGACCGAGTAAGCGCCCGCGCCCATCGCCACGAACATGTAGCCAAGCTGCGAACAGGTCGAATACGCAACGATGCGCTTGATGTCGTTCTGCACGAGGCCGACGGTGGCCGCGAACAGCGCGGTGGTCGCGCCGATCAGCATCACGGCGGCCTGCGCATTCGGCGCAAGTTCGAACAGCGGCGACAGACGAGCCACCATGAACACGCCGGCGGTGACCATCGTCGCGGCGTGGATCAGCGCGGACACCGGCGTCGGGCCTTCCATGGCGTCCGGCAACCAGGTGTGCAGTAGGAACTGCGCGGACTTGCCCATCGCGCCCATGAACAGCAGCAGGCAGGTCAGCGTCAGCGCGTCGACATCCCAGCCGAAGAAGTGAATGGTCTTGCCGGTCAGGCCGGGGGCAGCGGCGAAGATCGTGTCGAAGTCGGTCGATCCCACCAGCATGAAGACCGCGAAGATGCCGAGCGCGAAGCCGAAGTCGCCGACGCGGTTGACGACGAAAGCCTTGATCGCGGCGGCGTTCGCCGACGGCTTCTGGTACCAGAAGCCGATCAGCAGGTAGCTCGCGAGGCCCACGCCTTCCCAGCCGAAGAACAGTTGCACAAGGTTGTCCGCCGTCACCAGCATCAGCATCGCGAAGGTGAACAGCGACAGATAAGCCATGAACCGGGGACGGTTCGGATCTTCGTGCATGTAGCCGATTGAATACAGATGCACGAGCGACGACACGGAGGTGACGACGACCAGCATCACCGCGGTCAGCGTATCGACACGCAGCGCCCAGTTGACGACGAGGTCGCCGGAGCCGATCCAGGTGAACAGCTGAACGCGGGCGTCATGATGCAGGAAACCGACATCGACCAGCGCCATCCATGACAGCGCGGCGGAAATCAGCAGCAGCGCCGTCGTGATGACTTCCGCTGCGCGCGAGCCCGCCGCCGGCGGCTCGACCGGGCCATGATCGTCATGTCCGTGGGCGTCGTGGTCATCATGGGCTGCGTGCGCGTGAGCCGCGCCGTGACCGTCATGCCCATGACCATGGGCATGATCCATCTCGTCGCCGCTCGGATTGCGCGCATGTGCGCCATAGATCGCAACAGCGCCCGCAATGAGCGCGCCGATGAGCGGCAGGAAAACAATAGCTTGAATCATTGTCCCTATCAGCCCTTCATCAGATTGATGTCCTCGACCGCAATCGATCCCCGATTGCGGAAGAACACCACCAGCACGGCAAGACCGATCGCGGCTTCTGCCGCGGCGACCGTCAACACCAGCAACGCGAATACCTGCCCGACGATGTCGCCGAGAAACGCCGAGAACGCCACGAGGTTGATGTTCACGGCGAGCAGAATGAGTTCGATCGACATCAGGATGACGATGACGTTCTTCCGGTTGAGGAAGATGCCGAGAATGCCCAGCGTGAACAGGATCGCCGCAACGGCGAGATAATGACCGAGGCCGATCGTCATTTCACCCACTCCCCGGAATCCGCATCCTGCAAGCCCTGCCCCACGGCGACCTTGCGGACATCCATCGCCGCCGCCTTGGTGCGGGCGTTCTGCACGTTGATGTCCTGCCGCTTCACCTTCGGCTTGTGCCGCAGCGTGAGCACGATGGCGCCGATCATGGCGACCAGCAGGATCAGCCCCGACAACTGGAAGTAAGGCAGATACTTCGTGTACAGCACGAGGCCGAGCGCCTCGGTGTTGCTGACGCCGCTAGGGATCGGCGACGTGATCGCCTTCGCGATATTCGGGTTCAAGACCCAGCCGCCCGCAACCAGCAGCAGTTCCGCGAGGAACACGGCGCCGATCAAGAGGCCGAACGGCAGATAGTCGATGAAGCCCTGCCGCAGTTCGGCGAAGTCCACATCGAGCATCATGATGACGAAGAGGAACAGCACCGCGACCGCGCCGACATAGACCACGATCAGGATCATCGCGAGGAATTCCGCCCCGAGCAGCATGAACAGTCCGGCTGCGTTCACAAACGCCAGGATCAGGAACAGCACCGAATGCACAGGGTTGCGCGAGGTCACGACCATGACCGCTGACGCCACGCAGACGCCGGCAAACAGATAGAAGAAGAGCGCTGGACCGATCATACCCTCACCTCACCGGTACGGCGCGTCGAGTTCGATGCTTTTCGCAATCTCACGCTCCCAGCGGTCACCGTTAGCGAGCAGTCTCGCCTTGTCATAATAAAGTTCCTCGCGCGTTTCCGTCGCGAATTCGAAATTCGGACCTTCGACGATGGCGTCGACCGGACATGCCTCCTGGCAAAGTCCGCAATAGATGCACTTCACCATGTCGATGTCGTAGCGCACCGTGCGGCGCGTGCCGTCGTTGCGGCGCGGACCGGCCTCGATGGTGATGGCCTGTGCCGGACAGATCGCCTCGCACAGCTTGCAGGCGATGCAGCGTTCCTCACCGTTCGGATAACGGCGCAGCGCATGCTCGCCACGGAAGCGCGGCGAGATCGGTCCCTTCTCGAAGGGGTAGTTCAGCGTCGGCTTCGGCTTGAAGAAGTAGCGCATGGCGAGAATGAACGCCGAGACGAACTCTTTCAGCAGAAGTGAATTGGCTGTGCTTGCTATGCCCATGACGACGACCTCATTTCGGAGCAAGCCCCCCGAATTGCAAAACAGCGGCGACGATCACAACCATCGCCAGCGACAACGGCAGAAACACCTTCCAGCCCAGCCGCATGAGCTGGTCGTAGCGGTAGCGCGGCACAATCGCCTTCGCCATCGCGAACAGGAAGAACATGAAGAACAGTTTCAGCACGAACCAGATGACGCCCGGCACCCAGGTGAACGGCGCGAACGGGATCGGCGACAGCCAGCCGCCGAGGAACAGGATCGTCGCCAGCGCGCACATGGTGCAGATGGCGACATACTCGCCGAGCATGAACAGCAGGTACGGCGTCGAGCCGTATTCGGTCATGAAGCCGGCGACCAGTTCCGATTCCGCTTCGACCAGGTCGAACGGCGGACGATTGGTTTCCGCCAGCGCCGAAACGTAGAAAATCACGAACATCGGGAACAGCGGCAGCCAGTACCAGCCGAGAATACCGAGCTTGGTGTCCTGTGCGGCGACCACCGCCGTCAGGTTCAACGAACCGGCGCACAGCAACACGGTGATGATGACGAATCCGATGGAGACTTCATACGACACCATTTGCGCGGCGGAGCGAAGTGCGGCGAGGAACGGATACTTCGAGTTCGACGACCAGCCGGCCATGATGATGCCGTAGATCGACAGTGACGAGATCGCGAAGATGTAGAGGACGCCGACATTGATGTCGGCGATCACCCAGTTGAGATTGACGGGGATCACCGCCCACGCCGCCAGCGCCAGTACGCACGTCACCAGTGGCGCGAGCAGGAACACGGCCTTGTTCGCGCCGTCCGGAATCGTTGGTTCCTTGAGCACGAACTTCAGCAAGTCCGCGAAGGATTGCAGCAGGCCCCACGGTCCGACCACGTTGGGGCCGCGCCGGATCTGCACAGCCGCCCAGATCTTTCGGTCGGCCAGCAGGATGTAGGCAATCCCAACCAGCAGCAGCACGAGCAGCAGCACGCTCTGCGCGACCATGATGATCAGCGGCCACAAAATGCCAGTCCACAACTCGCTTGCGAAAAATTCGGTCATCGGATCACGCTCACTCCGCCGCCGTCAGCATTTGCCCGGAGGCGAGCTTCGAACATTCGGCCATCACCGCGGACGCCCGCGTAATGGGATTGGTCAGGTAGAAATCCTGGACGGCGCTCTTGAATGCGCCCTTCTCGACCGAACCGCCACGCGCCGCAAGCGCTTTCACGCCCGCCGCGTCGCCCGCCTCGATCTGGTCGATCCGCATCAGATGCGGCACCGCCTTGAAGATCGCCTGCCGCAACTGCGCCAGCGAGTCATAAGGCAGCTTCTTGCCGACAGCTTCCGAGAGAGCGCGGATGATTGCCCAATCCTCGCGCGCATCGCCCGGCGGGAACGCGGCGCGGTTGGCCATCTGCACACGGCCCTCGGTGTTGACGTAGATGCCGGCCTTCTCGGTATAGGCAGCGCCCGGCAGGATCACGTCGGCGCGGTGCGCGCCCTTGTCGCCGTGGGTGCCGATGTAAACCACGAAGGTGCCGTCCGCCGGATTGATGTCGTCGGCGCCCAGCGAGAACAGCACGTCGAGCGTGCCGAACGTGGTCATCTGCGCCACCGTCAGACTTCCCGGGCCCTGCGCGAAACCGATGTCGAGCGCGCCGACCTGCGACGCCGCCTTGTGGAGCACGGCAAAACCGTTCCAGCCGTCCTTGAGCGCGCCGAAGTCCGCAGCGAGCTTCGCCGTCAGCGCCAGCGCGGCGACGCCGTCGTGGCGTGCAGCCACACCCGCGCCGACCAGCACGATCGGATTCTTCGCCCCCTTCAGCACGTCGGCGAAGGAATGCTTGCCCGCGGCCAGATCGGTCAGCGTGTCGGTGCCGGCACCGAGATGCTCGTAGTCATAGGTGAGATCGGCCTTGTCGCCGATCACGCCGATCTTGAGCGCACCGGTGCGCCAGCGCTTGCGGATGCGCGCGTTGAGCACGGCCGCTTCCTTGCGCGGATTGGAGCCGACGATCAGCAATGCATCCGCCTGCTCGATGCCGGCGATGGTCGGATTGAAGATGTAGGACGCACGACCGGCTTTCGGATCGAATGCCGCGCCATCCTGGGTGGCGACATTGGTCGAGCCGAACTTGCTCATCAGGTCCTTGAGCGCGAACATGTCCTCGACGGCGGCGAGATCGCCCGCAATCGCGCCGATGCGCACGCCGTGCAGCGGTGCAGTCTTCGCAGCAATCGCGGCAAACGCTTCGGACCACGACGCCGCGCGCAGCTTGCCGTTCTCGCGGATATACGGCCGGTCGAGGCGCTGCGTGCGCAGGCCATCGACGATGTGGCGCGTCTTGTCGGAGATCCACTCCTCGTTCACGTTCTCATTGATGCGCGGCAGAATGCGCATCACTTCGCGGCCGCGCGTATCGACTCGGATCGCCGAGCCGACCGCATCCATCACGTCGACGGACTGGGTCTTGCCGAGCTCCCACGGACGCGCCGCGAACGCATAAGGCTTCGAGGTCAGCGCGCCCACGGGGCAGATGTCGACAAGGTTGCCCTGCAACTCCGACGTCAATGCGCTCTCGAGATAGGTCGTGATCTCGACGTCTTCGCCGCGGCCGGTCAGGCCCATTTCCGGCACGCCGCAGACTTCGGTGGTGAAACGGACACAGCGCGTGCACTGGATGCAGCGGGTCATCGAGGTCTTCACCAGCGCGCCGATGTACTTGTCTTCCACCGCGCGCTTGTTCTCGGCGAAACGGCTGGTATCGACACCGTAACCCATCGCCTGATCCTGCAGATCGCACTCGCCGCCCTGATCGCAGATCGGGCAATCCAGCGGATGGTTGATCAGCAGGAATTCCATCACGCCTTCGCGTGCCTTCTTCACCATCGGCGATTTGGTCTTGATCGCCGGCAGTTCGCCATTCGGCCCGGGACGGCAATCGCGCACACCCCATGCGCAGCTTGCCACCGGCTTCGGCGAACCCGCGACCTCGACGAGGCACATGCGGCAGTTGCCGGCGATGGAAAGACGCTCGTGATAGCAGAAGCGCGGAATTTCAGCGCCAGCCGCCTCACACGCCTGCAACAGCGTGTACTCGCCCGGAACGTCGATCTCTTTGCCGTCGATGAGAATTTTGGTCATCGCCATTACTCCGCCGCGACCATGTTGACGGGATCGAGAACACCGATGTCATCGATCGTCGACTTGCGCGTGAAATCATCAATGCGCCGCTCGATTTCCGGACGGAAGGCGCGGATCAGTCCCTGAATTGGCCAGGCAGCCGCATCGCCGAGCGCGCAGATAGTGTGACCTTCGACCTGCTTGGTGACTTCCAGCAGCATGTCGATCTCGCGCTTGTGGGCGCGGCCCTCGACCATGCGCGACAGCACGCGCCACATCCAGCCGGTGCCCTCGCGGCACGGCGTGCACTGGCCGCAGCTTTCATGCTTGAAGAAGTAAGAGATACGCGCGATGGCCGCGACCACGTCGGTCGACTTGTCCATCACGATCATGCCGGCTGTGCCGAGGCTCGACTTCGCGGCGCGGGTGCCGTCGAAATCCATGATGAGATCCTGACAATCCGCCGCCGGGATCAGCGGACAGGATGCGCCGCCGGGAATGACCGCCAGCAGATTGTCCCAGCCGCCGCGAATGCCGCCGCCGTGCTTCTCGATCAGTTCACGGAACGTGGTGCCCATCGCGTCTTCGACGACGCACGGCGTATTCACATGACCCGAAATGCCGAACAGCTTGGTGCCGACATTGTTGGCGCGGCCGATACCCGCGAACCACGCAGCGCCACGACGCAGGATGTCCGGCGCCACCGCGATCGATTCCACGTTGTTGACGGTGGTCGGGCAGCCATAGAGACCGACGTTCGCCGGGAACGGCGGCTTCAGGCGCGGCTGGCCCTTCTTGCCTTCGAGGCTTTCAAGCAGCGCGGTTTCCTCGCCGCAGATATATGCGCCGGCGCCGTGGTGGACATACATCTCGAACGGATAGCCGTGGATGTTGTCCTTGCCGATCAGCTTGGCCTCGTAGGCCTGATCGACCGCAGCCTGCAGATGCTCGCGCTCGCGGATGAATTCGCCGCGCACATAGACGTAGCAGACATGCGCGCCCATGGCGGCGCTCGCAATCAGGCAGCCTTCCACCAGCAGATGCGGATCGTGCCGCATGATCTCGCGATCCTTGCAGGTGCCGGGCTCCGACTCGTCGGCGTTGACGACCAGATAGCTCGGGCGTCCGTCGGCGTTGTCCTTCGGCATGAACGACCATTTCATGCCGGTCGGGAATCCCGCACCGCCGCGCCCGCGCAGGCCCGATGCCTTCATCTCGTTGACGATCCAGTCGCGGCCCTTGTCGATGATCGCCTTGGTGCCGTCCCACGCGCCGCGACGGCGTGCGCCTTCGAGACCCCAGTCGCCCTGGCCATAGAGATTGCGGAAGATGCGGTCCTTGTCGTCGAGCATAGTCGCTACCTTAAGACCCTGAACGCTTGGATTGCTGATACGCGAGCCCGCCCGCCATCGTTCCGAACCCGATGGCCCAGAACACGGCTGACTGAAGCTCGGTCTTCAAGATGTAAAAATTCAGCACGAAGATGAACACCGCCGCGCAAACGGCGTGAAAAGCGATATGTTTGAGAAGCTGTGTGCTCATGATGCGCCTTTCGGTGGTTTTGTCGCGGTCGCATCGCCCATCGGCGGCTTCGGCGACGGACGCTCTTGCACGTTCGCGGACTCGGTCTGCTTCTTGGACTCGGCATCCGTCAGAACCGGCTTGTTCGGTGCTGACGCACTTCCCTTGTTATCGTTGTCGGCGTCCGACGTGAGCGAGGTCAGCCCGGTCACGGGCGCGGCAAACTGGCGGTCGATCTGCGGACCGGGCTTCGGCGGATTGCCCGAGGCGAAGCCGTCGAGCACCTTGTTCAGACTTTCCGGCGTCAGATCCTCGTAGGTGTCCTTCCAGATCATCACCATGGGGGCGTTCACACAGGCGCCGAGGCACTCGACCTCTTCCCAGCTGAAATTGCCGTCAGCCGAGACGTGGAACGGATCGTGATGAATCCGGTTCTTGCAAACCTCGATCAGATCCTTCGAGCCGCGCAGCATGCACGGCGTCGTGCCGCAGACCTGCACGTGCGCCTTCTTGCCCACCGGCTCGAGCTGGAACATCGTGTAGAAGGTCGCGATTTCCAGCACGCGGATGTAGGGCATCTCGAGGAGGTCGGCGACCGCGCGGATCGCAACTTCCGATACCCAGCCCTCGTGCTGTTCCTGAACGCGCCACAGGATCGGGATCACCGCCGAGGCCTGACGGCCGGGTGGATACTTCGCGATCTGGGCTTTCGCCCACGTCAGATTCTCCGCGCTGAACGCGAAGCTGGTGGGCTGCTTTTCTTTCGGGGCCAAACGGCGGACGGCCATCGTTTAAATCTTTCGGTCTTTCATTGCGCCACTTCCTATCGCGTCATGGCGCGGCGCGCGTTGCCAGAATTCATGCTGTAGATGCGCTGTTCCCAGAACGCGCTCGATGTCGCGAACACGTTGTAACCGACATGCGAGGCGACCTTGATGCGGTCGAGCGTGGACAACTTGGTCAGTTCCTCGAACCGATCCGTCGCCGGATCGTGGATGATCGCCTTCATCGGCGTCTGTTCGAGAATGTAGCGCGACACGCTGTGGGTCGGATCGTTGCCGTGCTCCTCGCAGACCACGACCGAATCCGTCTCCAGAATCCGCTTGCCGCCCTTCATCGCGTCGATCTCGACGCCTTCGACGTCGAGCTTGATGATGTACTTGCCCTGCGCCGGGATCTTGCCGTCGTCGATCAGGTTATCGAGCGCAAGCACCGGGACTTCCTCACCGCCCGCATTCGCCCCCCCGGCAATGCTGAAAGCTTCATGCTTGGTGCCCGACAAGCGCGCCGTGCCGCGCGCGGACCCGATGGCGGCATTGATCGCCTCGAACCGGCCACCGTTGATCTTGGCATTGTGCGCGAGCCGCGGAAAATTCCGCGACGACGGCTCCATCGCGATCGAACGGCGTGAGCCGAAGCGCTGGCTGGAGACCATCACCGACCAGTAGCCGTAGTTCGCGCCGCAATCGATCAGCGTGTAGTCGACGTCCTTCGAATCCAGCAGGAACAGCTCAAGCTCGTCTTCGTACTTGAAGGTGCGGTTGAGCAGCTTGCTCCAGTAGCCGTCGCCGTAGGGAAACGAAAACGTCGCGTCCGGATTGAGCATGATGTTGATGTCGCGCTCGGGCAGCAGCTTCTTCAGAAGATTGGCGGCGCTGTTGTAACCGCGATGCGAGATGTACGCGCCGACCTTTGACCCAGCGAGCAGCGCGAAGCCGATGCTGCGCTCCCACGGCGTAGCACCGGTCATCTCGCCGGTGATGCGGTCAAAAATAATCGGCTGCTGCGTCATCAGCGATCCACCTCGCCGAACACGATATCGAGTGAACCGAGGATCGCAGACACGTCGGCGAGCAGATGGCCCCTGCAGATGAAATCCATCGCCTGAAGATGCGCGAAGCCCGGCGCGCGGATCTTGCACTTGTACGGCTTGTTGGTGCCGTCGGAGACCAGGAACACGCCGAACTCGCCCTTGGGCGCCTCGACCGCGGCGTAGACTTCGCCGGCGGGCACACGAACGCCTTCGGTATAGAGCTTGAAGTGATGGATCAGCGCTTCCATCGAGCGCTTCATCTCGCTCCGCTTGGGCGGCGCGATCTTGTTGTCCTCGACGACAACCGGTCCCTGCCCGTCCGGCGCGCGCAGCTTCTCGATGCACTGCTTCATAATGCGCACCGACTGGCGCATTTCTTCCATGCGGATGCAGTAGCGGTCGTAGCAGTCGCCGTTCTTGCCGATCGGAATATCGAAATCCATCTCGGCGTAGCATTCGTAAGGCTGCGATTTGCGCAGATCCCACGCTGCGCCCGAGCCGCGAACCATCACACCGGAGAAGCCCCACTCCCACGCCTGCTCGAGGGTCACGACGCCGATGTCGACGTTGCGCTGCTTGAAGATGCGGTTGTTGGTGAGCAGCGTTTCGAGATCGTCGCACACCGTCAGGAACGGATCGCACCAGTTATAAATATCGTCGATCAGCTTCGGCGGCAGATCCTGATGCACACCGCCGACGCGGAAGAACGCCGCATGCATGCGCGAGCCCGATGCGCGCTCGTAGAACACCATCAGCTTTTCGCGCTCTTCGAAACCCCAGAGCGGCGGCGTCAGCGCACCAACGTCCATCGCCTGCGTGGTGACGTTGAGAAGATGCGACAGGATGCGGCCGATCTCGGAATACAGAACGCGGATCAACTGTCCGCGCCGCGGCACGGTGATGCCGAGCAGCTTTTCCGCCGCGAGGCAGAACGCATGCTCCTGATTCATCGGCGCGACGTAATCGAGCCGGTCGAAATACGGGATCGCCTGCAGATAAGTTTTCTGCTCGATCAGCTTTTCGGTGCCGCGATGAAGCAGACCAATATGAGGGTCCACGCGCTCGACCACTTCGCCGTCAAGCTCCAGCACAAGGCGCAGCACGCCGTGCGCCGCCGGATGCTGCGGTCCGAAGTTGATGGTGAAATTGCGCATGCCGGGCGTTTCGGTCATCGCGTTTGCTCCACACGCGAGCGAATGGCGAATAGCGAATAGCGAATGGCGATCAGCGTCATTTCGTTGTCTTTTCCTGCAACGACCGAATTAACGCGCGCAACATCTTGCCTAATTTCTCGCATTGATCGAGCGCGAACTGCATTTCCGATTTCGCCAGAATACCCACGCGCTCCGATAGCAGCAGATGCGTTTCCAACTCTTTCAAAGAACCTTGCGCGATTCGCAGATGCTGCACGAAGTTGCCGGTGTTGTCCCGACCGTGACCTTCCGCGATATTGGCGGGAATTGATCCCGTCGCGCGACGAATTTGAGATGTAAGACCGAACAACTCGTCGCGGGGAAATGAGCGCGTCAATCGATAGCAGGCTTCCGCCAAGGCCATGGCTTCCTGCCACACCCTCAGGTCCCGATACGAATTGATCGATGGTTCGCTCAAATCTCATCCCTATTCGCCACTCGCCATTCGCTACTCGCCACTTCTCTTCTCATCGCCCGGCAGCGGATAGTCCGCGCCTTCCCACGGCGAGAGGAAGTCAAACTTGCGGAATTCCTGATTGAGCCGCACCGGTTCGTACACCACGCGCTTTTCCGCGTCGTCGTAACGAACCTCGACGAAGCCGGTCAGCGGGAAATCCTTGCGCAGCGGATGACCGTCGAAGCCGTAGTCGGTCAGCAGGCGGCGCATGTCCGGATGCCCGGTGAAGATCACGCCGTAGAGATCGTAGGTCTCGCGCTCGAACCAGTCAGATCCCGGAAACACGCTGATGATCGACGGCACCTGCGTGGTCTCGTTCGCCTCGCCGCGCAGCCGGACACGCGTGTTCAGCACCGGCGACATGAAGTGATAGATCACGTCGAAACGGTTCTCGCGGCCGGGATAATCCACCGCGGTAACATCGGTGAAGTTCACGAAGCGGAAGCGCGGATCGGTCTTCAGCACGCGAACGACATCGACGATCTTCGCCAGATCAACCGAAATCGTGAGTTGGTTGAACGCTACCGAATGACCGAGCGCCGCGCCCGGAAGCGCGGCCAAGATCGTCTGGCCAAGTGCGTCTAGTTTCGCATCATCCATGTGCGATTACCGTTCAATCGTTCCGGTGCGCCGGATCTTCTTCTGCAGCAGCAGCACGCCGTACAGCAGCGCTTCCGCGGTCGGCGGACAGCCCGGAACATAAATATCGACGGGCACGATGCGGTCGCAGCCGCGCACCACCGAATACGAGTAGTGATAGTAGCCGCCGCCATTGGCGCACGAGCCCATCGAGATCACGTAGCGCGGCTCCGGCATCTGGTCGTAGACCTTGCGCAGCGCGGGCGCCATCTTGTTGGTCAGCGTGCCGGCAACGATCATGACGTCAGACTGGCGCGGCGATGCACGCGGCGCAAAGCCGAAGCGCTCGACGTCGTAGCGCGGCATCGAGACCTGCATCATCTCGACCGCGCAGCATGCGAGGCCGAAGGTCATCCACATCAGCGAGCCGGTGCGCGCCCAGGTGATCAGGTCGTCGGTCGCGGCAACGAAGAAGCCCTTGTCGGACAGTTCGCTGTTGATCTCGAGGAAGTACCTGTCGTCCGCGCCGACCGGCAGACCGGTGCGCGGATCGAGAATCCCCGTCGCCGCCTGCGAGACTGCCGGCTGCATGATCGAGGGCGCCGTGTTCGGGCTCAATCCCATTCCAGCGCTCCCTTCTTCCACTCGTAGGCAAACCCGACGGTCAGCACAGCGAGGAACACCATCATCGACCAGAATCCTGCGAGGCCGAGTTTGCCGAACGCCACCGCCCACGGAAACAGGAAGGCGACTTCGAGATCGAAGATGATGAACAGAATCGCGACGAGGTAGAACCGGACGTCGAATTTCATGCGCGCATCATCGAACGCATTGAAGCCGCATTCGTAGGCCGAAAGCTTTTCCGGATCGGGCTGCTGATAGGCAACGATGAAGGGCGCAACCAGCAGTGCGAGACCGATCACGGTCGCGACTCCGATAAACACCACAAGTGGCAGATAGTTCTGCAGAATTCCGCCCATCGGCGACCCTTATGCTGTCGGCTTTGTTCCGGAGATTCGCGGAACATTGGAATGGTTCTGAGGGATAGCGCAGCGCAACACGCAGGGCAAGACAAGCTATTTTTATTGCTCAGGTTCTTCGCATTTTCGACATGGCGCCATGCAGCGGGCGCGCACCCGTCTCGTTCGCTGCGAGGACTTGGGGTCTCTGGAACTAAAGGCTAAGGGCGCGCCGTCCGGTCCGATAAATCAGCGGAAAATTGGACCGGACGCGTTAGCGCTTCAGGACAGGACGCGCGCGATTTCCTTGCCGCATGCAACCGTGTCGGCCTTGCCGCCGAGGTCCCTCGTTCGCAGTTTTTCGTCGGCCAGAACGGTCTCGATGGCCGTCACAATCGCCTTGCCGGCTTCGGGCTCGCCGAGGTGATTCAGCATCATCGCCGCCGACCAGATCTGGCCGACCGGGTTGGCGATGCCCTGCCCGGCGATGTCAGGCGCGGACCCGTGTACCGGCTCGAACAGCGAGGGAAACTTGCGTTCCGGATTGAGGCTGCCCGAGGGGGCTATGCCGATGGTGCCGGTGCAGGCCGGTCCCAGGTCGGACAGGATGTCCCCGAACAGGTTCGAGCCAACCACGACGTCGAACCAGTCCGGGTGCAGAACGAAGTTCGCGGCCAGAATATCAATATGATACTTGTCCCACTTCAGGCCGGGGTAATTCTTGGCCATTTCTTCGACCCGCTCGTCCCAATACGGCATCGTGATCGAGATGCCGTTCGACTTGGTCGCGGACGTCAGGTGCTTCTTGGGGCGGCTTTGCGCGAGCTCAAAGGCGAACTTCAGAATCCGGTCGACGCCGACTCGCGACATGACGGTTTCCTGAAGCACCACCTCGCGGTCGGTGTTGGGGAACATGCGCCCGCCGATCGACGAATATTCGCCCTCGGTGTTCTCACGCACAACGAAAAAGTCGATGTCGCCGGGCTTCCGCCCTGCCAACGGTGACTTTACGCCGGGCATGAGGCGCACCGGACGCAGGTTCACGTACTGGTCGAATTCCCGCCGAAACTGGATCAGCGATCCCCACAGCGAAACGTGGTCCGGGAGAATCGCCGGCATGCCGACCGCGCCGAAGAAGATCGCGTCGTGGCTGCCGATCTGGGTCTTCCAGTCGTCCGGCATCATCTGACCGTGCTTCAGATGGTAGTCGCAGGAGGCAAAATCGAAGCTGTCGAGTTGCAGTTCGAAATTGAACTTCTTGGCCGCCGCCTCCAGCACCCGCAGCCCCTCCGGCACCACTTCCTTGCCGATTCCGTCGCCGGGAATCACGGCCAGTCTGTATTTTCGGTTGGTCGCGGTTCTGCTGGCAGACATACGGCGCTCCTCGGCTGAGTGCGGTTCAAATGCCGGGAACGCTGTTGATCCCGGCATTTCTAGGGATACGCGGTGTTCCTACATGAAGCCGGACGGTTTCCAAAATAACGAACAAACAAGAACAGCGACGGCGCACCTTGACTTGGTATGTCCCCCCCTTTAAGTCCCACCACCTGCGGACTGTTCACGGTCTTGCGGGAGTAGCTCAGTTGGTTAGAGCGCCGGCCTGTCACGCCGGAGGTCGCGGGTTCGAGCCCCGTCTCTCGCGCCAGATTTTCCCCTGAAAACAAACACTTCAGCAAAATTGGTTCGTCTCCCACCCGCGTTTCGCGCGGCGTGAGGTCTGCTGGCGGCCCTGCTGCGCTGCGCCGCATCGGCGGAAAATCACGAATCCCTCTAAAAAACAGCCCTTTTATTCCTGTCGATTTCAAAAATAGGCTATTTACGGGCAAAACTCGTAGGCAGATCGCCCCCGAATCAAATAAGCCCTGATTTACCGGTAGTTCTACAGCCTAGTATCCACGAGGAGGGCCACACATGGCGAAGAAAGCAGCGACGACCCCAGCAACAGTTACCCTGAAGCACCTTGCCGCAGCACTGGCCGAAGAGCACGAGTTGTCGAAGAAGGCCGCCGAAACAATCCTCGGCGATCTCGTCACCAAGATCACCAAGCACCTCAAGAAGGGCGAGCGTATCCGCATCGTCGGCCTCGGCATTCTTCAGGTTCGCAAGCGCGCCGCCCGCATGGGCCGCAACCCGGCCACCGGCGAAGCGATCCAGATCAAGGCCAGCAAGAAGGTTGCCTTCCGCGCAGCCAAGGAATTGAAGGAAGCCGTTTAACACCGGCATTCTCGACCTGAAGGCCCAACGCCATTCCGGTCCGCCGGGATGGCGTTTTTTTGTGGCTCTCGTCATTGCGAGCGAAGCGAAGCAATCCAGTCTTCGAATCGCAGAAAGCAAGGTGGATTGCTTCGTCGCAAGTGCTCCTCGCAATGACGAACGGGTGCTTCTACATTGCCGCAAGCGTCGCGAAGATAACGGGATACGACATGCAGCCTCCGAACTTCTCCCACACCGTCCTCGACCGATTCCTGCGCTACGTGCGAATAGATACCCAGTCGGACGCGTCGTCCCCCACCTGCCCCTCCACTGAAAAGCAGAAAGACCTTGGCCGCCTGCTCGCGCAGGAACTGCGCGATCTCGGGCTCAAAGACGCACATCTCGACGAGCACGGCTACGTCTACGCCACGATCCCGTCGAATACCGACAAGACCGTTCCGGTGATCTGCTTCTGCTCGCACATGGACACCTCGCCGGACTGCACCGGCAAGGACGTCAAGCCGCAGATCGTGAAGAACTATCGCGGCGGCGACATCGTGCTGCCCGCGGATCCCAGCCAGGTCATTCGCGTCACCGACAACCCTGCACTCGCGGACCAGATCGGCAGCGACATCGTCACCACCGACGGCACCACCCTGCTCGGCGCTGACAACAAGGCCGGCGTGGCCGAGATCATGGATGCGGCGCAGATCCTGATCGCCAATCCGCAGATCAGGCACGGCGCCATCAAGATCCTGTTCACGCCGGATGAGGAGATCGGCCGCGGCGCCGACAAGGTCGACCTGAAAAAGCTCGGCGCTGCTTTCGGCTACACCATCGACGGCGAAAGCGCCGGCCACCTCGAAGACGAGACGTTCTCGGCAGACGGCGTGACCATCACCATTAAGGGCGTCAGCATTCATCCAGGCTTTGCCAAGGGAAGGATGGAACATGCGCTCAAGATCGCGTCCCGCATTGTCGACCGTTTGCCGAAAGACCTCGCGCCGGAAACCACCGAAGGCCGCGAAGGCTTTCTGCATCCGGTCGGACTCGAAGGCGGCCTCGACAGCGCGAGCCTGTCGCTGATCGTGCGCGACTTCACCGAGCAGGGTCTGAAGGACAAGGAAGCGCTGCTCGAGGACATCGTGCGCGGCGTCATGAAGGATTTTCCGCGCTCGACCTATACGTTCGAGGTCAAGCAGCAGTACCGCAACATGAAAGAGGTGCTCGACCGGTATCCCGAGGTGGTCGAGTACGCTCTGGAAGCGATCGATCGTGCCGGCCTGCAGCCGGTCCTCAGCAGCATCCGCGGCGGCACCGATGGGTCGCGCCTGTCATTCATGGGGCTGCCCTGCCCCAACATCTTCGCCGGCGAACATGCGTTCCACTCGCGCCTCGAATGGGTCAGCGTTCAGGACATGGAAGCCGCGGTACGGACGATCGTGCACCTCGCCGCGATCTGGGAGGAAAAGGCATGATCCGGACTTTGAACCGTCTCAGCGCGTTGCTGGCGCTTGCGCTGCTCGTGCCGTTGAACGCACACGCACAGGAACAGCGTTTCGACATCACCGTGACGGCAGATGCCACGAAGAACAACGGCAGCCCGTGGGACGGCGTGCCGCGGCTCGGCAATTCAAAGCTCAATATCAACGCGGCGCCCGATATCGCGGTGTGCCTCGTGCGCGCTAATGCAAAGCCGGAATGTCTGTGGCGGCCACAGGGACGCCGCCTGCTCTCGATGTGCCAGAACGCATCGACCTGCACGTTCAGCAATGTCGCGCTACAGCCGCTGCCGATCGGACTGGTGTTCATCGATATCGACGCGCGCAACCACGACATCATCGACGTTGCAATTCTCAGCGACAAGCAAGACGCCAAGGCGAACGAGGACATAAAGGACTCGCTGCGCACCGCGATGACGGTGCTGACGCCGCACCGCTCTGAGGACACCAAGGAGCACCTCGTTCGCGGCGCGAAGCTGCTCGCCCTCGCCGATTGTGCTGGCGGAAAGCCGTGTCGCCTGACGCAATCGCAATTCACGCTCACCAGGCGTTAGAACGTCTCTCCATGCCTGACCGCTCGGCGGAGCGACTCCGCAGTCAGTTCCGCATCCGCAACTGGAGCATCGGCAGCACGTCGTAGCGCGCGCCGACATTGGCTTTGATCATCGGGTCTTCAGCGACGATGGCGCGGACGTCGTCGGCGCTCTCAGTGTCCGCCATCTCGAACAGCGACATGCCCCAGCCGCCCGCCGGATCGGCCACCGGCCCGTGCGCGACAACGCCGCCCCTCTCCAGCAGCGCCTGCAGGAACTCGCCGTGCGACTTCATCAGCAGCCTGTCGTCAGGCGTCATGGTCTTGAGGAAATCCGGCCCCGGCGGCACAAAGCGGCACATGAAATACTTCATCGAACCAACTCACGCTGAGGAGCAGTCAAAATTGGGCGGCTAAGGCTGGCCGGACAAAATCATCTAGATTGTCAAAATGGCGGTGACGTGACGAAATGCACGCCCGAATGACTTGCGCCGGCGCGGACGACAGGGCAAATACAGCGCTGACGGGCGGTTAGCTCAGCTGGTTAGAGCATCTCGTTTACACCGAGAGGGTCGGCGGTTCGAATCCGTCACCGCCTACCATTCCCCTGAATATCAACAGCATCAATTCGCCGCGCCGGCGACCGCAAGAGCGCGCCGTCAAGGCGACGGATCGCGGCACGAGCGGAGCAGCGCTTACCGCTGCCGCTCTCCCAAAAAGAAAACGGCGCCCCGAAGAACGCCGTTTCCATTCATTTTTACCGTTTCGCTCAGTGCGCGGTCAGGCCGCCCGCAGCCTCGTCCGCGTCGGGCTTTGCCAACGCTTTGACATCCTCTTCCCAGACGATCGGGGTCGGGACCCGCACCAGCGCCTTCGCCAGCACCTCGTCCATCCGAGCGACCGGGATGATCTCCATGCCGCCCTTGATGGCGTCGGAAATCTCCGTGAGGTCCTTGGCGTTGTCTTCCGGAATGAAGACCGTCTTGATGCCGCCACGTCCGGCCGCAAGCAGCTTTTCCTTCAGACCGCCGATCGGCAGCACCCGTCCCCGCAGCGTGATCTCGCCGGTCATGGCGACATCATGCCGGATCGGGATGCCGGTCAGCACCGAGACGATGGCCGTCGTCATCGCGACGCCGGCCGACGGGCCGTCCTTCGGGGTCGCCCCCTCCGGCACGTGCACGTGGATGTCACGGCGCTCGAACAACGGCGGCTCGATGCCGTAGTTGATCGCACGCGAGCGGACATAGGACGCGGCAGCCGAGATCGACTCCTTCATCACGTCGCGCAGGTTGCCCGTCACCGTCATGCGGCCCTTGCCGGGCATCATGACGCTTTCGATGGTGAGCAGCTCGCCGCCGACATCGGTCCACGCGAGGCCCGTCACGACGCCAACCTGGTCGTCGCTCTCGATCTCGCCGTAACGATACTTCGGCACGCCCAGGAACTCTTCGAGCGTCGCTTCCGTGACCTTCACCGACTTCTTCTTCGAGATCATCAGCTCCTTCACCGCCTTGCGGGCCAGTGTGGAGAGCTCACGCTCAAGATTACGCACGCCCGCTTCGCGGGTGTAGCGGCGGATCATCATCAACAGCGCGTCGTCGTCGATCGACCATTCCTTCGAGTTCAGGCCGTGCTTGCTGATCGCGTTCGGGATGAGATGCTTGCGGGCGATCTCAGCCTTCTCGTTCTCGGTGTAGCCGGCGATGCGGATGATCTCCATGCGGTCCATCAGCGGTCCGGGAATATTGAGCGTATTCGCGGTCGTGATGAACATCACGTTGGAGAGGTCGTAATCCACCTCGAGGTAGTGATCGTTGAACGTGCCGTTCTGCTCGGGGTCGAGAACCTCAAGCAGGGCCGACGACGGATCGCCGCGGAAATCGGCGCCCATCTTGTCGATCTCGTCCAGCAGGAACAGCGGGTTCGAGGTCTTCGCCTTCCGCATCGACTGGATGATCTTGCCAGGCATCGAGCCGATGTAGGTTCGGCGGTGTCCGCGGATTTCCGCTTCGTCCCGCACGCCGCCCAGCGACACGCGCACAAACTCACGTCCGGTCGCCTTCGCTATCGACTTGCCAAGCGAGGTCTTGCCGACGCCCGGAGGGCCGACGAGGCACAGGATCGGTCCGGTCAGCTTGTTAGCGCGCGACTGCACGGCGAGATACTCGACGATGCGGTCCTTGACCTTCTCAAGCCCGTAGTGATCCGAGTCGAGCACTTCCTGCGCGGCAACCAGGTCCTTCTTGACCTTGGACTTCTTGCCCCATGGAATCGACAACAGCCAATCGAGATAGTTGCGCACGACCGTCGCCTCGGCGGACATCGGAGACATCTGCCGCAGCTTCTTCAACTCGTGCGTCGCCTTCTCGCGAGCTTCCTTCGAGAGCTTGGTCTTGGCGATCTTCTCTTCCAGATCGGCCAGCTCGTCGCGACCTTCGTCGTCGCCGAGTTCCTTCTGGATCGCCTTCATCTGCTCGTTGAGGTAGTACTCGCGCTGGGTCTTCTCCATCTGGCGCTTGACGCGCGAGCGGATCTTCTTCTCGACCTGCAGCACCGAGATTTCGCTCTCCATCAGGCCCATCACCTTCTCAAGGCGCTGGGAGACGGACAACGTTTCCAGGATGGTCTGGCGGTCGGAGATCTTGACGGCGAGATGCGACGCCACGGTGTCCGCGAGCTTCGCGAAATCCGTGATCTGCTGAACGACACCCACCACCTCGGCGGAAATCTTCTTGTTCAGCTTCACATAGCTTTCGAAGTCGGACACGACCGAACGCGACAATGCTTCCGCCTCGACGCTCTTGGCGTCGACGTCGGCAAGCGCCACGGCTTCGGCTTCGTAGAAGTCGCTGCGGTCGGAATACTTGCCAGCCTTGGCGCGCTCGAGCCCCTCCACCAGCACCTTCACGGTGCCGTCGGGAAGCTTCAGGAGCTGCAGCACACTGGCGAGCGTGCCGATCTCGTAAATTGAATCGGGAGCCGGATCGTCATCGGACGCGTTCTTCTGCGTCGCGAGGAAGATCAGCGCATCGTTCTTCATCACCTCTTCGAGCGCCTTGATCGATTTCTCGCGGCCGACGAACAGCGGCACGATCATGTGCGGGAAGACGACGATGTCGCGAAGCGGCAGCACCGGATAGGAGTGGCTTTCGCCGTGAACGATGACTGGACGAGGCTTTGAGGCAGTTGTCATGCCCATATTCCTTTTGTTGCGCCCCCTTGCACGCAGTCCGCCGTTCTGACGCGACCGCCACAAGGTGCCTTGTGTGCCGGATAAAGAAAGAGCTCTTTTGAGCCAGTGGCCGCGACGCGACCTCTCCCTGCCCGGGTCGATTTGCTGCGAATCTCGCGAGGCTTTGCTCCGCAGCACATCATTAGGTGGCTATGGTGCATGGGGGTGTCAAGAGAGCGAAAACCCCTGCCAATCCAGTGTCCTGAATCCGAAGTTCGCTTCATTTTGCAGCACTTTCCGTAGCGAACTTCGGATTCACGAGGACACTGGCAATTATGGATTCCAGTGTGGCTTTGGTTCGCAAGTCCGCAAAAGAAAGCGCCGCAAATGATGCGGACTTGCGAACCGCCACACTGGCTTATTCTAACGTCGTAGAAGACAAAGAAACGGCTGCCGAGAGCGCTCTCGGCAGCCTGATCTGTTGATAACCTTGATGGTTCCGCAAGCCCTCTTACGCGCTGGCGCTGGTCTCCGCGGCGCGGTCGGAACGGTCCGCGTAAATGTACAGCGGACGCGCCGTCGCCTCGACCACTTCGCGCGAGATCACGACTTCCTCGACCCCTTCCAGGCCCGGAAGATCGAACATGGTCTCGAGCAGGATGCTTTCGAGGATCGACCGCAACCCGCGCGCGCCGGTCTTGCGCTCGATGGCCTTGCGGGCCACCGCGCCAAGCGCCTCGTCGGCGAAGGTCAGCTCGATGTTTTCCATCTCGAACAGCCGCTGGTACTGCTTCACCAGCGCGTTCTTCGGATCGGTCAGAATCTTCTTCAGCGAAACCTCATCCAGATCCTCGAGCGTCGCCACAACCGGCAGACGGCCGACGAATTCCGGGATCAGGCCGTACTTCAGCAAATCCTCAGGCTCGACCTCGCGGAAGATTTCGCCGGTGCGGCGGTCTTCCGGTGCCATCACCTGCGCGGCAAAGCCGATCGAGGTTGAACGGCCACGCGCAGAGATGATTTTCTCGAGGCCCGAGAACGCGCCACCGCAGATGAAGAGGATGTTGGTCGTGTCCACCTGCAGGAACTCCTGCTGCGGATGCTTGCGGCCGCCCTGCGGAGGAACGCTAGCCACGGTGCCTTCCATGATCTTCAGCAGCGCCTGCTGCACGCCCTCGCCCGACACGTCGCGGGTGATGGACGGGTTGTCGGACTTGCGCGAAATCTTGTCGATTTCGTCGATGTAGACAATGCCGCGCTGCGCACGCTCGACGTTGTAGTCGGCCGCCTGCAGCAACTTCAGGATGATGTTCTCGACGTCCTCACCGACGTAACCGGCTTCGGTCAGCGTCGTCGCGTCGGCCATCGTGAACGGCACGTCCAGAATGCGGGCGAGCGTCTGCGCGAGCAGCGTCTTGCCCGAACCGGTCGGACCGATCAGCAGGATGTTCGACTTCGCAAGCTCAACGTCGTTGTGCTTGGTCTGATGGTTGAGGCGCTTGTAGTGGTTGTGGACTGCAACCGAGAGCACCTTCTTGGCGTGCTGCTGACCGATCACATAGTCGTCCAGAACCTTGCAAATCTCCTTCGGCGTGGGAATGCCGTCGCGCGACTTCACCAGCGACGACTTGTTCTCCTCGCGGATAATATCCATGCACAGTTCGACGCATTCATCGCAGATGAATACGGTCGGGCCCGCAATGAGTTTGCGGACTTCGTGCTGGCTCTTCCCGCAGAACGAGCAATAGAGAGTGTTCTTTGAATCGCTCGTACCGACCTTGCTCATTCCAATCTCCGTCCGCCGCTCGATCTTGTCTCAGGGGTTTGCCCCATCCCGGCACACACCGGAATAATGTGTAGATAGAGCAAAAACCGTACCAAAAAAGACCCACCACTCCATTTGCCGCACGAATCACGGCTCAATCGAATCCCGATCCTCGATACCTAGCCAACCATGGTGCCACCCGACTATCAAGAATTCGCTAATCACCGAAGTACCCAACACTGTGATCTTGGCGCAATTTTGCGCGTTTTCAGGCGTTTAGGTTGTCGAATTCAGTGCAGCGTTGCGGGAATAACACGCGTCTTGGACCGTTGGAACTCCGCTAGGCGCCCAGGATTCCCTTGAGGCCCGCATATATCGAACCTGCGGCTGTGGACAAGATGCCAATTAGGGGCCCTGCGGTCCTCATCAGGTCCTGAATAATCCTGGCGCGGCGGCGAAGCTGGTCCTCTCCGACATACGGCCCAAGCAGCCGCGCCGCGCGATAGGCCGCGGCGTTTGGCTTGTCGCCCTGCGACAGCGAACTGGCCAGAAGCTGCAACATCAGGAGGCCGAGGATGTTTCCGGTCAGGAACGCGAGCGCGATGCTCGCCGAATACTCCAGCACTTCGCGCCACTCGATCCAGGATGCCGGCAAGATCGGAACGTGGTCGTTCAGGCCGGTGACGGTCAGCATGCAGAACACGCTCAACAGCGCCGTGATGATCCCGACGAGGGCCGCGCCGCGATAGCCGACCTTCTGGACCGCGAAGATCGCAAACCCGAACGGCAGCGGAATCAGCACCGAGGCGATACGCAAATACAGCGGCGACACGTTCAGCACGATGGTGACGATAATATGCGCCGCGACCAGCAGGATCGCCGGAATCAGGATGTAGCCGATGCTGTGAATGAGGAGGTATCTGACCGGATGCCGCCGCCGGTAAAGCCGCGCGCTGACGCTGTCGAACTCACGCCGGATCTTTTCGATGTCTTCGACGATGTCCTCGATTTCGAGGAGCACCGGGCGCACCACGCGCAGGTCACGCGAGCAGTGCTTGCACACCAGCGCCTCGTCTTTCACCTTCTCGGCGCAAAACGGACACTCCATCAGGCGGCCGAAGCGCGAGACGTGAGACTACAGAACTCGAAAGTGCCGAACCCGGACATATCAACTCCGCCGCAGTGAGATGCGCCGGCGGCGCGGGAGCCCTGCAAGCTCCGCTTTCGCCTGCTCCAGTTCCTCGCCGGCCATGGCACGCTTGCGGACAAGGTCATCCCGTTCGGCAATCAGCGATTCCGGAATGGCGATGTCGCGCGAACAGGAACTGCACACGAGTGCGTGCAGGACATTGGGCTGTGCGCAAAAGGGACAGTCGGCCGGCATGCGCTCAGGGCGCGACTTTGAGGGTGAAGCTGGTGCTCGCGCTGCGGCCTTCGGAATCCTTCACGTCGACACGAATGACGTGATCGCCGGCCGGCAGTTCCGCATCGGGCATGTCGATCCCGTCCGGCTTCACGAACGGCTTGAGCCGCGGTGTCAGATCGACCGACGGGCTTTTCATGTACGTCACTTTCAACGAGTCCGTATCGATCTTGGCCCCGCCGAAAGATTCGAACTTCAAGTGCAGGCGCATCGGCGATTTCGACGGACTCGCGGCCGGGACATGCGCAACCTTGGGGCCGCGCGTGATGCCGCGGGTGGCAACCGCGACCGCGCCTTTCGGCGGCGGCAGGTTGGCCTCGTCGGCCGAAATAAGGACCGTTCCGGCGTTGACCGGCGTGGCAACTGTCAGAGCAAAGCCAGTTGCCAGAACCGCAACCTGCAATAACGACCGTCGCATTCGCAAATCTCCTCCCCGCAATAAACCATTCTACCGCACGGCAGAGCCATCCGGAAGATGTGCCGCCGCTCTTCCTTAACGCCCGCCGCCGTCGCCGATGATCGAATACGGCGCCCAGAACAGCGGATGGGCGTAGGCGAATTCGGTCTTGCCATCGGAGCCGAGGTAGCCCGGTCCATCCGCGAGCGCCATCATCGCCTGCCGCAGCGCCTCTCCGCGCGTCAGTTTTGGATCGGTCGCCTGCCGCTTGAACAGGTCGGTCACCAGTTCACGCGCCGACTGCGAATGCACCGACCAGTTCGTCACCAGCAGCGCGCGGGTGCCTGCGTAGAAGAACGCACGCCCAAGACCCGAGGCGGCTTCCGCGCCCGCCCCGGCTCCCGCAGCCGTGTTACAGGCGGACAGCACCACCCAGTCGGCGTCGAGCTTTAGCGACAGGATTTCTTCCATCGTCAGCAACCCGTCGCCGTCGGAATCCGACAACGCGGGCGCGGACAGCGCCAGCGCCGGTTGCGTCAGTCCGTCCAGTTCGCCGGGGACCAGTCCATGGGTCGCGAAGGCGACGATCTTGAACCCCGAAAGGTCCATCGACTTCACCTTCTTCTCGTTTGCGTCCTTGCCGAGGTTGAGAACCTTGGTCGGGTCCGCCTGCAGCGCCAGCGCGATCGACGTCAGTTCCTCGGACGTGTCCGGCAGGCGCGGCAACTGGCCGAGTTGCGCGCTGTCGACGCCCTCAAGCTGCGGACTGTTGCGCCGCTTCAGCGGCACGCCGCGCGTAGCAATCGATGCGTCGGCGACCTGAATCAGCTTGTCGGTCTTCGCCGCATCGTCAGCCTGCTCCTTGCTGAAGTAAGGATCGCCGAATGCAATCAGATCCTGCCGCGTCGTCTTGCCCGCCGGCAGCTTGCGCAGGGTCTGCAGCGCGGATGCCGACGGCACCAGCGTGACGGCATGGGTTCGCGCCAGCCACGGCACGTTGCGGTAACTTGCAAACAGCGGATCGTCGTCCGTCTTGACCTCCGCCGTTGCGGTCGGCAGCAGCGACAGCGGCAACAGACCGAGCGCGCCGTTGGTCACGACGATCAGGCTTTTCGCCGGCTTCCAGCTGCTTTCCAGCGGCCTGAGCAAATCGTCGTAGAGCTGCGACGCCAGCTTCACGTCGAACGGAGGAATATCCGAGATCATCGCCGCCTTCGGCTCCAGCGCCTCGCGTAGCTTGGTCACGGTCGTGTTCAGGTCGCCGAGCGTCATCTTGATCCGCGCGAACTGGACCGGGGCACCCTTCCGCACCACCCAGACGAAACTGTCGAAGCGGCCGAAATAGAACGACAGCAGCGCCTCGTCGTCCGTGAGCTGCTTTTGCAGATCACCCGCGTTCGGCGGCGGCGGGTTCACCAGATTGCCGTAGTCGGGGAACTTCTTCGCAATATCGGTCAGCGTCTGCGCACGCGCCGCCTGCAACGCGGCGATTTCCGCCTGCGTTACCTTGACCGCCTTCTCCTCGCGTTCGGCAGGCGGAAGCGTCAGCAGGTTGTTCAGCGTGGCAACCGCCGCGCCGATCCGCTTTTCGCTGTCCTGCGACGCACGCATCAACTTGGCGAGTTCCGGATTGCTGGTGGACGCACGGGCGGACGACGCCTGCAACGCGCGCTGCACGGATTGCCCGCGCAGCAAGTCCGCATAGCCGAAGGTTTCCTCTGCGGCGTTCGCAGGCGCGGCCGCCGGGTTGAGCGCCAGCGTGCGGAGATAACCCTCGACCACGAAACGAACGCGACCTTCGCGCGCCGCGGCCGTCGATCCGCTGTCGTCATCGCTCCCGCCGGATGCCGTCTGCAGCACCGGGATCGAGTCCCTGAACGCCTGCAGCGCCTCGGCCGTCTTGCCCTTGCGCGCCAGCGTCACGGCGTAATAGCCGCGCGCGACTGCCGTATTGAGGCTCTTGTCGCCGGAGCGTGCCTTTTCGCGCTCGTACGACCGTTGCGCGATTTCAAGCGCGTTGTCGTAGTTGCCCTGTGTGAGCATGATGGAGACACGGGCAAGACCGCCGCTGACGGCTTCGCGGCGGGACGGCTCCCACTTCGCGGTCCAGACGTCGACCTGATCGTAGAGCTTCGTCGCCTCCTCGTACTTGCGTTGCAGGTTCAGAATCTGGGCGAGGAAGACATTGGCGTTGACCAGTTGGCCGGAGTCGTCGGCGTAACCGAGCCCCTTGTAGAT
Source organism: Afipia massiliensis (assembly GCF_001006325.2). NCBI lineage: Bacteria > Pseudomonadati > Pseudomonadota > Alphaproteobacteria > Hyphomicrobiales > Nitrobacteraceae > Afipia > Afipia massiliensis. The sequence goes on from NZ_LBIA02000001.1 coordinate 4,100,598, forward strand.
ATCGACGACTTCACGCTGAAGCTGCTCCGCTTCCGCGTAGCGGCCCTGCTCCTGAACAACGTAGACGAACACCGAGAGAATTCCCGCGGTATCCGCGTGGAATTTTCCGGACTTGCTGAGGCGGCTGAGAAGCGCGCGCCGCACCTCCGCCTCGCCCTCGCCGACACGCCCCTGCTTGACCTTGGTGCGGCCTTCAAAGGCCATGCCCCAATCGATGAACCGCTCCATCTCACCTTCGGCGGGCTTGCTCTCCCATTGCGATGAGGTCGCGAGCGCGTTCGTGTAGAACACGGCGGACTTGCGATACGCGGCCTCCGCGTCGGCATATCGGCCTCTGGCCTCGGCGACCCGCGCCGTGCCGTCCTCCAGAATGGCCTGCCAGACCATCCCGTAGATCGGAAATACCGGCCACCGCCGCGCCTCGTTCATCAGATTGCGATTCCGTGCGACGTAGGATTCCGCTGCGTTCACGTCGCCGGACTGGAGCGCGAGGATCGTCAGGGCATTATGGAGTCCGAACAGGCGCCCCTTGCCCTTGGGCAAGGCGGAGAACGTGGCAACCTGCTTGGTGTACATGGCCATGGCGCGCTTGTTCTCGCCCTTGTCGCGCAGGCGGCGGATCAGGAACTCCTCGTAGCGGCTCCCAACGGTCTTGTAGTCGGCGCCCTTGCCGTGTGTGACCGCCAGTTCCGCGTCGGCCAGCGCATCGCTGCTGCGACCGACGAGCGTCCGGGCCTGTCCTCGCTTGTAGTGGAACGCCGCAAGCTCGTTCCCTTTCAAGCCGGCGGGCACCGGCGCATCGGCCGTCGCCGTGAGTTCGGCGATCTTGGCCGGGTCAGGCTTCTGTTGATCGAGAATGGCCGTGATGTCCGAAACCGTGCGCGGAGGTGCGACCAGAACCGCATTGCCCTTCGCCAAAGCCGCTGCGCCCGCCGCAATGTCTTCCTTGCTCGGCGCCGACACCTTCGAGGCATCGAACAGCGCAGCCTTCGGCCGCGCGGCCATCATCGCATTGCGCACACAGGGCGTCGCGGCAGCCTTCGCCCGCGCCATGCACCCGTCGTGCTGTCCGCCACTCTGCCTGCAGGCCATGTAGGTCGGCTTGCCGATGGAAGCGCGGCAGCGCTCGCGGGCCTGCTCGAGCTGTGCGGAGGCTGGAACAATGGCTGTGAGTGAGCAGAGCGAAAAGAGGATCGCGGCCACGCCGCTCTTTGCAGCTGTCATCATGGCTTGCTCCGGACGTTGACGTTCTCACCGGGAATGCGGTCCGGAGCGCAATTGGATGCCGCCTAAAATAAACATCGAAAATAAGACGGGCCCAACAATCCCGGATCAATTGGAATAATTAGCTGCCAAGAACGGGAGCCGGTCAAGCACAGCGCGGGTGCGGCACCAAAAAAGCATGCGCCATACCCCAAATGGGTGAGGCGTTCATGCAAAAACGGACGCCCGAGGGGCGTCCGTTTTTCAATTCACAACCAGGCCGCGAGTTTCGCGTTACGGCAGCTTCGGCGTCGCTTCCTCTGCGCGCTTTTCGATCACCTTGTCGACGATGCCGAAGTCGCGGGCCATCTCGGCGGTCAGGAACTTGTCGCGCTCCAGCGCATCCTCGATCGCCTTGAAGGTCTGGCCGGTGTGCTTGACGTAGATTTCGTTCAGCCGCTTCTTCAGGTTCAGGATTTCCTGAGCGTGCAGCATGATGTCGGTCGCCTGGCCCTGGAAACCGCCCGACGGCTGATGGACCATGATCCGCGAGTTCGGGAGCGAGAAGCGCATGTCCTTCTCGCCGGCTGCGAGCAGCAGCGAACCCATCGACGCCGCCTGGCCTGTGCACAGGGTCGAGACCGGCGGACGGATGAACTGCATGGTGTCGTAGATCGCCAGACCCGATGTCACCACGCCACCCGGCGAGTTGATGTACATCGAGATTTCCTTCTTCGGATTCTCGGCTTCCAAAAACAGGAGCTGCGCGACGACCAGCACCGACATGCCGTCCTCGACCGGACCGGTCACGAAAATGATGCGCTCTTTCAGGAGGCGCGAGAAAATATCGTACGCCCTCTCGCCGCGGTTGGTCTGCTCGACCACCATCGGCACGAGGTTCATGTAGGTTTCAACGGGATCGCGCATTTATCACCTGAAGGTTGGCGGAGGCAGGGCGTAATGCCTCGTGATGCAGAAAGGTTGGGCACTACAGATATGGACCGGTGGCCCGGCCACAAGAGCGAAAAACCAGCATCGGCAAATGCCGACGGTGCACCAGTTGAAGCCGATTCGGCAGGGCCCGCAAAGCAGCGCGGGCTCGCCGCGCCGCTCATTTCGCCGGTATCGTTAATGCGAACCCAATCCCCGCAACAGGGACCGGGACTCACATTCAGGCGGCGGTCTTGTCTTCTTCTTCCTTGAGCAGATCGTCGCGCGTGACCTTCTTCTCGGTCACGTTGGCGAGTTCGAGAATGAAGTCGACGACCTTGTCCTCGTAGATCGGCGCGCGAAGCTGGGCCAGCGCGTTCGGATTGCTGCGATAGAAATCCCAGACTTCCTTTTCGCGGCCCGGCGACTGACGTGCGCGATCGATCAACGCGCGGCTGACTTCGTCGTCCGTGACGGTGATCTTGTTCTTCTCGCCGATCTCGGAGAGCACGAGGCCGAGGCGAACGCGGCGATCCGCGATCTTCTGGTATTCGTCCTTGGCCTTTTCCTCGGTGGTGTCTTCGTCGGCAAAGCTCTTGCCGGTCGACTCCATCTCGGCCTGGATCGAATTCCACATCAGCTTGAACTCTTCCTCCACCAGCGACGGCGGCGGATCGAAGCGATGCGTCTCGTCGAGCTTGTCGAGCAGCACGCGCTTGACGCGCTGGCGCGACGCACCGGCGAATTCAGCCACCAAACGCTCGCGCATGGCTTCCTTCAGCTTGTCGAGCGATTCCATGCCGAGGTTCTTGGCGAACTCGTCATCGACCTTCGACTCCTGCGGCGCCTCGATCAGGCTCGCGGTGGTCTCGAACTCGGCGTCCTTACCGGCCAGATGTTCCGCAGTGTAGTTCTTCGGGAACGAGGCCTTGACGTTGCGGGTCTCGCCCGCGGCGATGCCGATCAACTGGTCTTCGAAGCCCGGAATGAACGTGCCCGAACCGATCACCACCTGAATGCCTTCGCCGGTGCCGCCGTCGAACAGCGCGCCGTCGATGGAGCCCTTGAAGGCCACGGTGACGCGGTCGCCCTTCTCAGCCTTCGCGCCTTCTGCCTTCGCGGCATAGGGGCGGCTCTGGTCCGCAATGCGCTTCAGCGCTTCTTCGACGTCGGCGTCGGTGACTTCAGCCACCGGCTTTTCGACATTGAAGCTCTTGAAGTCAGCCAGTTCTATCGCCGGAACGACTTCGATGGCGACCGAGTAGTTCAGGTCGGACTTGCCGGCCAGAATATCTTCGATTTCCTTTTCCTCGGTCGGCATCGTGACCTTGGGCTCGGTGGCGAGACGGAAACCGCGCTCGGTGAATATCCCGGCGTTGGTGTCACGAATCAACTGCTCGACGGTCTCGGCGGCAACCGAGCGGCCATAGACCTTCTTGAGATGGGCGACAGGAACCTTGCCGGGACGAAAACCGTTCAGCTTCACCTTGTCCTTCATGTCGACAAGACGGGCATCCACCTTGGCATCGATATCCGACGCGGGAACGCTGACCTTGAACTCGTGCTTCAATCCCTCGGCGAGGGTTTCTGTGACCTGCATGGCGTCGATCTTCTTCCAGCTTGACCCGGCGGCGCCGGGTCGTTGTCAATGTGTTGGACGCAGCACCAGTCGGCAACGAGGCCGAGCGGCATGCATCGGTGGCGCGGCGGACGCGTGCCCCAACGGAACACCTTCCTCCAGAATTACTGCGCGAATGCGCCGGGTGCGGGCGGAGAGCCCGTTGCCGCACCACAATCCTTTGATATTGTTGGGTTTCTTGACGGAAAAGCGGTCAATCCATCCCAATTTGTATCGCAGTCTGTATCCAGTCTTCCGGCAAGCTGGAATACACGGATTCCGATGCTCATCGCATGATCCAAGCGTTGGTTCAAGCTGACATATGGCAACGTGCATCCGGCGCAAGATGCAGTCTCCGGCGGCAGGACCGGCGGTTCCGGATCATCGTTCCCGCCTGTTGTCAGCCTGTCTGCCTCACAAGCCGATCGCCACCTCCGCCCACTTGGCGATGGTGTCGCTGTTGAGGAATTCGATCACGCCAGGTTCGACCGCAGCGGGACGATCGTTCCCGACAATGGCCGTCGCAACGATGGCATCGCAGCGATCGTTGAACGCCACCGCGAGCGAGGACCTGCGCGTCCATCCCGGCGCCGCGAGCGTGTAGCCCCGGCTGCGGCCCTTCATCCAGCGGACGCTGATCGGCTGACCCGGGCCGGTTGCTGACGGCTTCTCGCCCATCAGATTGAAATCACTCAGACGCGCAAGCTCGTCGTCATCCGATACGCCGGTCGTGCAATTGCAGAAACCGATCTTGGCGCGGATGTAGAGGTTGACTTCGACGCCACAGTTGGCCGCCGCGCAGCGGAACGCTTTTCCCTTCCCCCACTCGTCCGTCGGAAACGGCCATTGCACTTCGGCCCACGCCGGCTGGCTTTTCGGGGCCTGCGCTCCGCTCCGGTTCAACAGCGGCCAGGCATCAGACGTGTACGCCCCGGCCAGACCGCCGAGCGCAAGGCCCGCTATCGCGGCGATGGTGACAGTTCGTGTCATCGTCTAGTTGCTCGCCTCTAGTTGCCCGCAACAAATTTCCTCGCGTCCGCCAGCGCCGGCCTGTCGGAATTCGCGTCGACCGCCTGCGCCAGCAATTTTCCATAAGCCTCTTTCGCTTTCGCCTTGTCACCTACCACCTCCGCGGCCTTTGCGGCTCCGGCATAGCCGTTGAAGCGGTTAGGCTCCTTGGCCATCGTTATCTCGAACGCCGCGAGCGCCTCCTTGGCCATGCCGCGATCGAGCAGCATGAAACCATACAGTTCGCGCGCCGGCGCCAGCGGCCCCGGCGTAACCGGCGACTTTTCGGTTTTATCCTCCGCAGCAACGGCGACTGTCATCGCCTTCAGTGCCTCGTCGTGCTTGCCTTCGGCGTACAGTATCCAGGCGGACGCCACCTGCTCCTGCACATCGACCTGAGCGGCCCAGTAATCATTCTTCGCGTTCCGCAGTGCGTCGCGCAGTTCGGCAAGCTTTGCGGCATCCGCCTTCGCCGCGGCCGGATTGCCCGAATGCGCCGCGCCGAGCGCCCGCGCAAAATGCGTCACCGCCACCGCGTGCGGAAACTTGCTCTGCTCCACGTCGAGATTGGCGGCTGCCGCCCAGTCACCGCGCTCCACAACATACCGCGCCGGCGACGCCGCGCGCGCGAACGCGGCAGCGAATGCATCTGGGCCGAATTTCATCGCTTTGACGTTCTCAACGATGTCACGCGCCTCCTTGTCCTGACCGAGTTGCAGGTAGGCGTAGACCAGATAATCCTCGCCGTGCATCTGATCGCCGGCTTCCTTGCTGGTTTTCGCAGCGTCGACCGAAGCCGCGTTCGCCCCGATCGAATCCCGCCAGTATCCGACACGCGTGAAAATGTGCGACGGCATATGCTGCGCATGCGGCGCGTTCGGCGCAATCTTCGCGTAGCGCAGCGCCGCAGGCAGACCTTTCTCGGCGATGGGCGGATAATCGTAGAGGTGGATCAGATAATGAGCGACGCCGGGATGCTGCGGCGCGCGTTCGAAAATGGGTTGCAGAATGGCCGCGCCCTTGAGCTGGTTGGCGTAGGTCTTGTCGGTGGCGGGAGCGCCGACATTCAGCGCGATGGCGTAGAAGATCTGCGCCTCGTCGTCGTCGGGATAACGCGTCGCCAGCGCTTCCATCGCCTTCACGTAAGACTGCACGCGCGCCTGATGCGGGATCTTGTCGTAATCGACATACATCACCGCCAGCGCGTCGATGTAATCGCGCTCGCGCTGTGTCTTCGCGCCCATAGCCTTCGCCTTTTCAATTGCCGCGAGACCGAGCGGCAGATTTGGCGCGGGCACGGCGAGGTGCGGATTGTTCAGGAGAGACAGCGCAATACCCCAATAGGCGATGGCGCATTCTGGATCGGCTTTGAGCGTTTCGTCGTAGATTTCCTTCGACGCCGCGTACCAGAACGAGTGCTGGTAGCGCATCGCGCGATCGAACCGCCGTTGCGCCGTCTCGTTGCACGAAGTGGCAAAATGAACTTTGCCCAATCTCTGTTCGGAGTCGTCCTGAGCAACAGCGGGCGCGGCGGATCCAAATAAGGAAACGCATGCAAAAATAGTTGCTATCGGCAATGCACGCATGGACGTTCTCCCTTGGCAGGTGAAGCGGTCGCGGATTCCCATTGCACGTGATGTCGCGAGCTTAGGCGCGAACGGTATCCGGCTCAACGCGCGCGGTGACTCATTTTTCGGTCAAGGTCGCTGACGGACTTCCGCAACGCGCACGGCGCAGCACGGCTGTTTGCAGCCGCCCTGCGGGGTCGATGAGCAAAAATAGAGAGGGATGATGTGGTGCGGGCGGAGGGACTCGAACCCCCACATCTTTCGACGGCAGAACCTAAACCTGCTGCGTCTACCAATTCCGCCACGCCCGCACGGCGCTTGCATTCAACGGCACAGCCGCGAGCGGCGGGCTTATAACATGAGGCAACCGGTTCGCGAGCCAAAAAATGACTTTCGCAACGCGGTCTTAGCGGACGGTTACACCTCCTACCAGCGGCCAAGCGCCCGCTGGACATCGGGGCGGGAACATGGTCCGCATCAGCCATGAAAACTACCATGACAAATCGGGTCTTTTTGCCCTCCAGACGCGCTCTGCTGGCAGGGCTCGGCGGTACTGCCCTCGCATCCGGGCTTCGGCTGCCTGCCTTTGCTCAGGGAAAAGCATTGGCTCAACCCGGCCCGGCTCTGCAACTGCGGGCGCGGCCCGCGACGGCGGCCCTCGGCGCGGGCCTGCCCCAAAGCCCGGTCTGGGCGCTTGAGCCCGCAAATGGAGTTGCCGCCACCGGTCCCTTCCGGTTCGGCAAGGGCGACCTCGCGGTTACGCTATCAAATGAACTCCCGGCCCCCATCGTCCTGAATTGGCTCGGAATTGACGGTGCGCAGGCTGCTGCCCCGCTGACCGGACTTGCGCCGATCCCACCGGGCGGCCGCGCCTCCTTCACCCTGCCTCTGCGCCAGGCCGGAGCGATTCTGGTCAATGCACAACTCCTTGGCGACGCTGCCGACCGGCCCGTGTCCGCCCGCGCACTCATTGTGGAGGACAGCCCACCGGTTCAAGCCGACCGCGACGAGGTGCTGCTGATCGAGGAATGGCGCGTGAAAGCCGACGGCAGCGCCATCGCGCCGGGCCGCAGCCCGGACGGCACCACTGCGGTCTACACCGTCAACGGACAACCGCGTTTCGACCTGACCGCCAAGGTCAACGAACGGCTGCGCCTGCGCTTCATCAACGGCTGCGCACGCTCGCCCCTCGGCCTGCGGATCGAGAACCATGACGTGCGCGTCATGGCGATCGACAGCCAGCCGTCCGAACCCTTCCCCGCGCGCGACGGCCAGTTGGTGCTGGCGCCCGGATCGCGTGTCGATGTTCTGATCGACGCCACGCGCGCGCCGGGAACCGTCTCACCGATCATCCTGCACGACGGCACCGGTCCACGAACCATCGCGCAACTCACCATGTTGAACGACACGCCGGTTCGCGCCGCGCCGCTGCCGCAGGCTGAAGCGCTGCCCTCGGGCAACCTGCCCGCGCGTCTCGACCTGAAGGGCGCACTCCGCACCGATCTGCCGCTCGATCCGAACGCGCAGTGGATCGCGCCGCTCAAGTTCGATGCGGCGACCGCGCCCGCGTATCGCGTCAAACGCGGACGCACCGTGGTGATGGCGATCACAAATCCAACCGCCGCGCCGGTCGTCTTCCGCCTGCACGGCCATCATTTCCGCCTGCTCGACCGGCTCGACGACGGCTGGAAGCCGTTCTGGCTCGACACGCTGATATTCGACAAGGGCCAGACCCAGCGCATCGCGTTCCTTGCTGACCACGCAGGCCGTTGGCTGATAGAAGCGACCGCGATGAACTGGGCCGCGCCGAAGCTCGTGCGCTGCTACGCGGTGGAATAAAACAGAAACTTTCCTCCGCTCATTCCCGCGAAAAGCGGGAATCCAGTGCATGAAGAACTGGGTCCCCGCTTACGCGGGGACGAGCGGACAGAGAGTTCAATACGCAATCCCGAGTTCATCGTAGAGATTGCGCAGCACCGCAGGCAGCACTTCCGGAAGATCTTCCGCGATCAGGCCCGGACCGAATTCATGTCCTGCTTCGCCATGCATCCACGCCGCGATGCAGGCCGCCTCGAGCGCCGGCACACCCTGCGCCAGCATGCCGCCGATGATCCCCGCTAGCACATCGCCCGATCCCGCCGTCGCCAGCCATGGCGGCGCATTGGCCGTGATCGCCGCACGGCCATCCGGCGCGGCGATCACCGTGTCGGCACCTTTCAGCAGAATCACAGCACCGGATTGAACCGCAGCTAGCCGCGCACGTTCAAGCTTCGACGCATGTGGATAACCAGAACCCAACTGACTGAACAGGCGTCCAAATTCTCCGTCGTGCGGAGTGAGGATAACCTGTGGATCGTCCTGATTTTTGATTGTCTCAAACAGCCTCTCCGGATCGTCCGCGAAGCTCGTCAGCGCATCGGCATCGAGCACAACGCCGCACCGCGCGGACAATGCGGCACGGACCATGTCGCGCGTGCGCTCGCCGATCCCCGCCGCGGGTCCGATCACGCAGGCGTTGAGCCGCCGGTCCGCCAACAGTTCAGCGAACTGCTGCGGCGTTTCCGTCTCGCGAACCATCACCGCCGTCAGCGCGGCCGCATTGACCGCGAGCGCATCGCGCTTTGAGGCCACCGTGACGAGGCCCGCACCTGCACGCAGCGCCGCTCGCGCGGCCAACCGCGCCGCCCCCGTCGAGACCATATCTCCCGAGACAACCACCGCATGCCCGCGTGCATATTTGTGGCCGTCGGCCTGCGGCGACGGGAAAATATCAGCCCACAGGTCAGGGACATTCTCGAATGTCTTCGGCGCGATCGCATCGAGCACGTCGGGCTCAATGCCGATGTCGGCGACATCGGTCTCGCCGCAATACGCACGGCCCGGCAGCAGCAGGTGCCCCGGCTTGCGCCGGAAGAACGTGACCGTGGCGGATGCCTCCACGGCAATGCCCATCACCTCTCCCGTGTCGCCGTTGACGCCGCTCGGCAGATCGACGCTGAGAATCGGAACGCCGCTCGCATTCATCGCCTCGATCATCGCGCAAGGATCGCCCTTCACCGGGCGATTGAGACCCGCGCCGAACAGAGCGTCGATAATGAGGTTGGGCTGGCCGAGCGCCGCCGGATCGCAGGACAGCACCGGGCCTTTCCACTCAGCGGCTGCGAGCGCCGCATCCCCCTTCAGGGTCGCGCGGTCGCACAGCAGGATGACGGAGACGTCCCGCCCTTTTGCGGCGAGTTCGGCGGCGGCGATGAAACCGTCGCCGCCATTGTTGCCGCGACCGGCCACCACCAGGATCCGTCCGCGCTCCGCCATCGCTTCGGCGGCCTGCGCCACCGCCTGCCCGGCGCGGCGCATCAATGAGAAGCCGCTGGTGCCGCCCGCGATCGCAGCCTGATCGGCGCTTGTCATTTCCGAGACCGTCAGGATTTCCATTCGCCGCCCGCCTGTTCGCTTCGCCTTATCCTCAGGCACTCTGGTGGGGAGAGCCGGAAAGTGTCAGGCTATTTTTTGTGCATTTGCCTAATTCATAGCCTTCCACTCTGGCGGCAGAAGCCACACAAAGAGGCAAAGCCACCACTAACTGTATGATGTTCTTGCGCAATCCAATGTCTTAATAAACTGGCACAGACCCTGCTTTTAGGGGGTGGCTTTCGGATTGTCTCACCCACCTGCAAACGCTGGCGGGCGCAGCCGTCATTTCCGGGTTGTTCGCCTGCCCGCGACGATGATGCTAACGGACGAACCGACGTGACGAGCGCGTGCATCGCGCGATATGGAAGTACAGACAGGCCAGTTGGAAGTGCCGGGGAGACGCTAAGTGAAAAAGATCGAGGCCATCATCAAGCCCTTCAAGCTCGACGAGGTGAAAGAAGCCCTTCAGGAAGTCGGAATTCAGGGCATCACGGTCACCGAGGCCAAGGGCTTCGGCCGGCAGAAGGGTCACGCCGAACTTTATCGCGGCGCGGAATACATCGTGGATTTCCTTCCGAAGGTCAAAATCGAGATTGTGGTCGGCGACGATCTTGTCGAGAAAGCCATAGACGCGATAAGGCGTGCCGCGCAAACTGGCCGCATCGGCGACGGAAAGATTTTCGTATCCAACATCGAAGAAGCCATCCGCATCAGAACGGGAGAGTCCGGGCTCGACGCCATCTGACCTGATTTCAGCCTGACCCACCTCGCCTCGCCGGCGGCAGCCTCCTGCCGCCCGAGGCTTCTCACTGTAATTCTCGCTGCACCTTGTTCTCGGTGCATCCAATCCACAACACGACAAACGACCAAGCAGACATAAGGGGTATTCATGAAGACCGCCAAAGACGTCCTCAAGTCGATCAAGGACAACGACGTCAAGTACGTCGACCTGCGTTTCACCGATCCGCGCGGCAAGTGGCAGCACGTCACGTTCGACATCTCGATGATCGACGAGGAAATCTTCGCCGAAGGCACGATGTTCGACGGCTCATCGATTGCCGGCTGGAAGGCGATCAATGAATCCGACATGACGCTGATGCCCGACCCGACCACGGCGACGATCGATCCGTTCTTCGCCGAGACCACCATGGTCATCGTCTGCGACATTCTCGAGCCGTCGACCGGCGAACCCTACAACCGCGACCCGCGTGGCATCGCCAAGAAGGCCGAAGCCCAGGTCAAGGCGATGGGCGTCGGCGACACCGTGTTCGTCGGCCCGGAAGCAGAGTTCTTCGTGTTCGACGACGTGCGTTTCCAGACCACGCCGTACAACACCGGCTTCAAGCTGGACTCCTCCGAACTGCCGACCAACTCGGACACCGAGTATGAAGGCGGCAACCTCGGCCACCGCATCCGCAACAAGGCCGGCTACTTCCCCGTTCCGCCGCAGGACTCGGTGCAGGACATGCGCTCGGAAATGCTCGGCTCGATGGCCAAGATGGGCGTCAAGGTCGAGAAGCATCACCACGAGGTCGCTTCCGCCCAGCACGAGCTCGGCATGAAGTTCGACACCCTGACCCACATGGCCGACCAGATGCAGGTCTACAAGTATTGCATCCATCAGGTCGCGCACATCTACGGCAAGACCGCCACCTTCATGCCGAAGCCGGTCTATGGCGACAACGGCTCGGGCATGCACGTGCATCAGTCGATCTGGAAGGACGGCAAGCCGACCTTCGCCGGCAACAAGTACGCCGACCTCTCCGAGACCTGCCTCCACTACATCGGCGGCATCATCAAGCACGCCAAGGCCATCAACGCCTTCACCAACCCGTCGACCAACTCGTACAAGCGTCTGGTCCCGGGCTATGAAGCGCCGGTGCTGCTCGCCTACTCGGCGCGCAACCGTTCGGCCTCCTGCCGCATCCCCTACACCACCAACCCGAAGGCGAAGCGCGTCGAAGTGCGTTTCCCCGATCCGATGGCCAACCCCTACCTCGCCTTCGCGGCGATGCTGATGGCCGGCCTCGACGGCATCAAGAACAAGATCGATCCGGGCCCGGCGATGGACAAGGATCTGTACGATCTGCCGAAGGAAGAACTGAAGACCATTCCGACGGTGTGCGGTAGCTTGCGCGAGGCACTCGAAAGCCTCGACAAGGATCGCGGGTTCCTGAAGGCCGGCGGCGTGTTCGACGACGACTTCATCGACAGCTTCATCGAGCTGAAGATGACCGAGGTCGAGCGTTTTGAGATGACCCCGCATCCGGTCGAATTCGAAATGTACTACTCGCTGTAAGCTGCGAGCTTTCACAGCTTCTCACAAACATCAAAGGCGTACCGAAAGGGACGCCTTTTTTGTTTTGGAAAGTCGCGATGTGGTTCGATGCAATTACACATCCGATGTCGTCCCCGCGGAAGCGGGGACCTATAACCACCGAACGACTTGATGACGGTGATTGCCCCAGCATCTCACTTAAATCGAGAACTCAGGGAGTATGGGTCCCCGCTTTCGCGGGGACGACATAGAGGAACATTGTGGGCGATAACTCAAATCGCGAGATCGTCATCACCGGGCTTGACCCGGTGATCCACGTCTTCCTTTACTGATGGCCAAAGACGTGGATGGCCGGGTCAAGCCCGGCCATGACGAACGAGAAATCTTGCACGAAAGCTATCGCTTCATGTCCTCTTGCTTTGGCTTACTTTCGCTCGCACGCCCGCAGGCGCTTTCTTCGCCGGTACCTTCTTCCTAGACTGATTAAACTCAATCGCGGCCCGAACAAGATTTTTCAGAGCACGCTGATCGACCTTGTCGCCTTCGAAAACATCGATCGCGCGCCACACCTTGCCCTCTAAACCCGCGTTGAACAGCTTGTCAGGGTCCGGGAGGCTCGCGCCGTGGGCAAAGGTCAGCTTCACCTTCTCCTTGTGGGCGTTGCCGACCGCGATGATGCCGTCGCGCTCCCACACCGGGCTTCCCATCCACTTCCATTCCTCGATAATCTCCATGTCGGCATCGAGGATGGCCTTGCGGATGCTGGCGAGCGTTTTGCCGCGCCAGTCCGTAAGTTTCGCGATCAGTGCGTCGATCTTTTCCGATGGCATCACTGGATCATGCCCGTCACTATTCGCCGACCCGCCGCGCACCGACAACATACGGCAGCATGAACATGTACAGGCCGCTAAACAGCAGCAGGAACAGCGGCGGCAGTGGAGAATAGACCACCCATGCGGGAGGTTCTCCCATTGCCATGGCAACGAAGTTGGCGATCACGGTCAAGGTAAAGATCATCGACAGCCAGCGGTGAATCTGCCGAACCCACATATTCCAGTTCAATGTAACCTCCTCTCTGAAGACGAGCCAAAGCGCAGCGCGGCAAACGTCAGTCCGCCCGCGCCAGCATTTCATCCAGCTTCGTGAAGAACTGCTGCCAGCCGTGCTTGGCGCCGCCGAAGGCCTGCTTCTGGTCCGGCCGGAAGCCCGACTGCTCCATGCGCAGGTGCGTCCCCGTGCGCGTCGGGGTGAGCGTAAAGGTCACCACGCTGGTCAGATTGAACGCCGCATCGTCGTGCGCAAAATTCCAGGTGTAGGACAGCGTCCTGTTCGGCTCGACGGCGAGCACCTCGCAATCAAGCACGCCACCCCAGTCGCCCTTCAGATTGAAGCTGTGGCCCACGACGGGCTTGAAATCGTTCTTCATGAGCCACTCCTCGATCAGGTGTGGTTGCGTGAGCGCGCGCCAGAGCTTCTCCGGCGGAAAAGACATTTCACGTTCGACAACGACAGAGAGCGTTTCAGTGCTGCTCATTGGTCCATCCTCTTGAGTAGGTTTTCGAGATCGTCGAACCGGTTCTCCCAGAATCCGGCCATCTGGCTCGTCCAGTCGATCAGCGGGGCCAGCGCACCGAGTTGCGCGCTGTAATGGGTCTGGCGTCCTTCATGGCGGTCGAGCACCAGCCCGGCCTGCTTCAGAACGCCGAGATGCTTGGAAACGGCCGGTTGCGAGATCCCGGCTTGAGCTGTTAGCGCCCCGACAGTCTGCTCTCCGCCGCGGCACAAGCGCTCGAAGATCGCCCGCCGGGTCGGATCGGCGAGCGTTCTGAACAGCATATCGTGAGCGTTTGGCATTCTTGATCAATAACTCTGTGGCTATGGATTAACGTATAGCCAGCGAGCTATGAGTCAGTCAAGCCCGGAACGCGAGCGGCGCAACCATCCCAGGACCACATCGCCTCAAACCATGGAACTCAGTGTCTTCTTTGGCCACCCGCGAACAGAACATCGCCGTGTTTGTGCGGCATGAGCGTCGATTAATTCGATGAATCAAGGACGATAATGAATATCCGGACTATTGCCGTTTTTCTCGCTCTCGCATTGACGCCGTGCGCCACTCTTCAGGCTGCGACCCCTGCGCCGACGCCCGCTCCCCCGGCTGCGAAAGGAGCTGAAAGCCCCGCCACGGCAGCGCCCGCCCCTGCAACGCCGCCGGCGAAGGAAGCGCTTCCCGAAGTTCCGGCGCCAACCTATCCGAGCGCCGTCGCCAGTCTCAACGGCTGGAAGCAAACGCTCGACAGTGTCGAATGGCTATTGCAGTTGGGCATCACGGACGAAGCCAGACTGACCCAAATTCGCGACCAGATTACCGAGGCGCAAAAGGGGGCGCGTGACCTTATCGCCTCCATGACGCAGGGGCTCAACGAGGCGACTGAACGAGCTGCCGGATTGGCGCCGGCTGAAAAGGATACAACGCCACAGTCCGACGAGGTCAAACTGGAGCGTGCCAAGCTGCTGGCCGAGATTGCCGCGCGGCAGAGCATCGTTCAACAGGCCAACCTGATCAACGTGCGCGCGCAGCAGTCGCTCGATCTTATCTCGGAGCGCCGCCGCGCCCGGTTCACGGACACGGTTTTCAAGCGCTCCCCCAGTCTGATCAATCCCTCGTTCTGGGTGCGTGTTGCCGAGGAGATTCCGCCCGCAACAACCCGGCTGATTGAGCTTGCATCCCGATGGATCGGCGTCTTGACGGAGCAGCCGCTTCGCGCCGCGTCGGGCTTCGCAATTGCCGTCGTTGTCTTGCTCGGCTTTTTCCTGTCGCCGTGGCGGCGCTGGCAAGCGCGCTGGACGACCCGCGATGCGGTGATCACCGAGCCTTCTGCGCTCCGTAAGACAAGTTCTGCGGCGGTCATCGTTCTCGCCAACACCCTGATCCCCGGCACCTGTTTGCTCGTGCTCTATCAATCGCTGATTGCGCTCGGCGTTTTGCCCGACGAAGTCAGTGCGATCGCACGGCCACTATTTGGCGTCGTCACCTTTGCGTTCTTTTTCTATAGCCTCGCGACCGCCACGCTGGCGCCAGATCGACCAGCCTGGCGCTTGATCGATCTTGACGACGAGATCGCCGGCAAGCTGGTTTCGGTCGCGGCCCTGCTTGGCATCGCGGCCTGCTTTGGCGTCCTGCTTCAGGGCCTCAATCGTGCGATTGGCGCTCCGGCCGAACTATCGGCAGCCAGCGAAGGCGTGGTCGCGTTGACCAAGGCTTTCCTGTTCATGGCCGCATTGCGCATCGCGGCCCACACTGGAAACGAAGACGACAAGGAAGAAGAGTTCGTAGCAAAGGCCGCCAAGCGCTCGGCATGGCATCTCTTGATTCCGCTCGGCTGGCTGCTCGCGGCAACCGCGGTGCTTGGGCCGCTGGCCGGCTTTGTCTCGTTCGGCGGGTTCGTCGCGGGGGAGTTGACACTTGTTGTCGTCGTGCTGATGGCTGCTGTTCTGCTCAGCCGTTTTGCCGACGCATTGATCGCCGCGACGTTTTCCTATTATGGAACCGTGGGCCGCTTCCTGCGGCAGACGGCGGGACTCAGCAGCCCCGCGGTACGCCAGATTGCCGCCCTGCTGAATGGCTTCAATCAGTTGGCCTTGATTGCATTCGCCGTGTTCATGGTCCTCGCCACATGGGGGATCAATTTCGACGATGTGTTCGGATCGTTGTCGTCGGCGTTCTTCGGATTTTCGATCGGCAAGTTCACGATCTCGCCGTCGGCAATTCTCGGCGCGATCCTCGTGCTGATCATCGGCGTCGCGGCAACCCGCGCGATCCAGTCTTGGCTCGAATCCCGCTTCCTGCCTGAGACCAATCTCGACTTCGGTGTCCGCAGTTCCATTCGCACCGGCGTCGGCTACATCGGCATCATTCTGGCCGTCATCATTGCGCTATCGTATGTCGGCCTCAATCTGCAGAACATCGCCATTGTCGCCGGCGCACTATCGGTCGGTATCGGTTTCGGCCTGCAGTCGATTATCAATAACTTCGTGTCGGGCCTGATCCTGCTGGTCGAACGGCCGATCAAGGTTGGCGATCGCATCGAGGTCGGCGCCCGCATGGGCGTCGTCAAACGCATCAACGTTCGCGCGACCGAGATCGCCACCTACGACAACGTCTCGGTCATCGTTCCCAACGCCGACCTGATCAGCGGTCAGGTCGTCAACTGGATGCACGGCAGCTATATGGCGCGCCTGTCGGTGAAGGTCGGGACATCCTACAACGCCGATCCGGACCACGTCATCGCGGTCCTGCTCGACATCGCCAGCAGTCATCCACGGACACTGAAATCGCCCGCGCCATTTGCGAACCTCGGCAACTTCGGCGCGGACGCGCTGGAATTTGCGGTGTTCTTTCATGTCGCCAATATCGGCGCCGACGGCGGTGTCGCTGACGAGATACGGCTCGAAATCCTCAGGCGGTTTCGCAAGGAAGGCATCGAAATGCCCCTCGCCCAGCGCGATCTTCATCTTCGCGATCTCGACAGGATCGAAGCTCTGGTGCGTACGGTTGGCAGAGGCAACCGCTCCGGCTCCCGGCGTGAACGAAATGAAGACGCCGACTTCGATCGGGCGGGGACCGACAACGGCAAGACCGATCGTGCCAGAAGTGATCGTGACAAGAGCGACCGTGCCAAGGCTGACAGCGTCAAGACGGATGGCACAAGAACCGCCAAGGAAAGCTGGCAGTAGGCGTAGAACGGATTGCGCGAAGCAAGGCTGTAACCGTCAACACACTATGACGGAAACCAAAGGCTGGATTGTTTCGCGCTTCGCACCTCGCAATGACGGTGTATCAACACCATCGATGTCGTCCCCGCGAAAGCGGGGACCCATAACCACCAAACGATGTGATGATAGCGAGAAGATCGCTTCGGCATTTTCCCACTCGTCATTCCGGGATGCGCCTCTTGGCGCAGGCCCGGAATCCATGACTGGCTTGCAATCGCGGGTATGGATTCCGGGCTCGCGCGAAGGCGCGCGCCCCGGAATGACGGCGGGTGGTTCATTCCGGCTACGTCTCCAGAAACATTTCGTGATGGGGATACCAATCCGCGCACTCTGGACCGCGCTTAAGTTCGCGATGTCCTGTTCGTGAGGGGCGCTTCTCGAGGGCGCTTTTGAAGCGGAACAGGATGCGGCGCCTGCGCGCACGGTTCGCACCCGTTGCGTCCGGGAGGCTGGGGTCACCGTCCGGGCCAACTACGTGGCTCTGCCGTTCGCGGCTGGACGTCGGTGAGGACGAAGGCGGCGAAAGCCGGCCGGATCAGGACGTGAAAGCGTCCGTCCTCACCCGGAAGTACGGTCCCCTCGCCCAAAATCGCCGCCAAATAGCAGTCAAGCTTGCGCAGACTGCGCAAACTTGTCTGCGGAGCGCCGCAAGGCGATGCGCTTCCGGAGGTTCATCGCCTCGCAAGCGGTGCCGGAAGCGAAACGATACCAAGGTGCGCCTCGCGGCGCTCCATGCCCCTCGTTGCTTTGATGGGGCAAGACCAAAGCTCACCTCGCGCGATGCGCGAGAACAATCACGCGTGGCTGTTTGAATCTATGGATCAGAAATGGCGCGAGGTGCTCGCGACACCCACGATGTCGTCCCCGCGCAGGCGGGGACCCATAACCACCGAACGAGGTGATGATGGTACGAAGCTGCTCCGGCATCACCCTCAAATCGAGAGCTTAGGGAGTATGGGTCCCCGCCTTCGCGGAGACGACGTGGAGAAATTGCGATACTGCAACACTCACAGTCGTCACCACCGGTCTTCTCCCGGTGCTACGCCGCCATCGTCTCGCGTGGCTGATAGATCGCCACATGCTGACAATGCGCGATCGGCTTTGAGCCGTTCGCGACGATCAGACCGTCCAGCTCCACGAACTTGTGGCCCTTGCGATCATAGTTGCCGGTGACCTTCGCGCGCACGGTCAGTTCATCCTCGACCGACGCTGCCGCCAGATAGCGGATGGTGCTGCCGACATGAATCCACGGACCAAGAATGGCGTTCTCCATCAGCGCCCAGTTCATCGTCCGCAGCAGCATGCCGGTGTGAACGATCTTCTCATCGGCATAGAGCGGATCGGTTTCGCGGGCATCGCGCAGATATTCGGACGAGCCCTGCGCGCCCAGCGTGAACGGCGGAATGGCGAGCCACTTGCCGGTCTGATAGGTCTTTTCATCGGCGGGCGCATGCTTGCCGACGGGCTGCATAACCTGGAAGTCTTCGAGCGATATCCTGGGCGTATCGGACGGCATCGAAGCGGTGCCGCTCGCACAAAGCTCGCCACGGCTCTCGACCTTGATGGCAAGGCCGCCGTCGATTTCCTCCGCCGTCACCACGGCGGTCTCGCCGTCATACACCGGCTTGAAGAACCGGCCGTCCATCAACCCGCGCTCCAGAAACGCCCGGCCCCATTTCGCCACCGGCATGTGGGTCATGTAGGCGAAGACATCGACACCGGGGACCAGCCCGCCCTGAAACCCGAACCGGCGCGCGACCGAATCGTCGTGCATCTTGTTTTCGGAGTTCTTGGCGAGATTGTAGGCGTGGATGCTGTAGGGCTTGAGCGCGGTCATCGTTTCCTCGGATTATTGCGTTATTGGGCCGAATGGTACGCAACCGGGAAGCCAAGGCAAGCCACGCCCGCGCATGCCTCGCAAGCCGGACCGCGTTCCACTCGCCATTTGGGCGGGTGTAGGTTACCAGCAGCCGCCTGCCGAACTTTTGCAAACCCATGGGTAAACCTTGACCCCCACGACCCGTATCTATGTCGATGCCGATGCCTGCCCGGTGAAGGACGAGATCTACCGCGTCGCCGCCCGCCACGACCTGCCGGTCAGCGTCGTCGCCGGGAACTTCATCCGCGTGCCGAACGACCCGCTAATCGAACGGATCGCCGCAGGGTCCGGCATGGATGCCGCCGACGACTGGATTGCGGAACGCGCTCAAAAAGGCGATATCGTCGTCACGTCCGACATCCCGCTCGCGGCACGCTGCGTGAAGGCCGGTGCGGACGTGATCGCGCCAAACGGCAAGCCGTTCTCAGAAGAATCCATCGGCATGACCTTGGCGGTGCGCAACCTGATGACCGATCTGCGCTCCAGCGGCGAAGTCACCGGCGGGCCGCGGTCGTTTTCGCCGCGCGACCGCTCCGCGTTCCTGTCGGCGCTCGACCAGACCATTCGCCGCATCCAGCGCGCAAGAGACCAGAAGTAAGGTATTCCGACGAGATGGCGCCTCCCCTCATCCAGTTGAAAGACATCGCGCTGACCTTCGGCGGCACACCGCTGCTGGCCGGCGTCGAGCTTGCGGTGTCGGCGGGCGAACGCGTCTGCCTGATCGGCCGCAACGGTTCTGGAAAATCGACGCTCTTGAAGATCGTCGCGGGCCTTGTGGAAGCTGATCGCGGCACCCGCTTCGTGCAGCCCGGCGCAACCATCCGCTATCTGCCGCAGGAGCCGGATTTCGACGGCTTTAGCACGACGCTGGCCTATGTCGAGGCCGGGATGAATCCGGGCGACGATCACTATCAGGCGCAATATCTGCTCGATCAATTGGGCCTGACCGGCACCGAGGACCCCGCCAATCTGTCCGGCGGCGAAGCGCGGCGCGCGGCGCTCGCACGCGTTCTTGCGCCCTCGCCCGACATCCTGCTGCTGGACGAGCCGACCAACCATCTCGATCTCACCACCATCGAATGGCTGGAAGGCGAACTCGCAAACCGTCGTTGCGCACTGGTCATCATCAGCCACGACCGGCGCTTCCTCTCCAATCTCTCCCGCGCCACCGTCTGGCTCGACCGCGGCGAAACCCGCCGCATCGAGAAGGGCTTCAGCGCCTTCGAGGAATGGCGCGACGAAGTGCTGACCGAAGAAGAGCGCGACCAGCACAAGCTGGATCGCAAGATCGTCGCTGAAGAACACTGGCTGCGGTACGGCGTTTCGGGCCGGCGCAAGCGCAACGTCAAGCGCCTCGGCAACCTGTTCGCGCTGCGTGACCAGCGCCGCGATTATCGTGGCGCCGCGGGCAAGGCAAACCTTGCGGCTGCTGAAGCTGAAAGCTCCGGCAAGCTGGTGGCCGAGGCGAAGCACATCGGCAAGTCCTACGGTGATCGGCCCATCGTCGATGATTTCTCCATTCGCGTCGCGCGTGGCGACCGCATCGGCATCGTCGGTCCGAACGGCGCGGGCAAGACCACGCTCATCAGCATGCTGACCGGGGCCGATTCACCGGACGCCGGCACGATTCGCCTCGGCGCCAATATCGAAATGGCGACGCTCGACCAGCATCGCGAAAGCCTCGATCCGAAAACGACGCTGGCTGATGCGCTGACCGGCGGGCGCGGCGACAGCATCATGGTCAACGGCAAGCCGAAGCATGTCATCGGCTACATGAAAGACTTTTTGTTTCAGCAGGAACAGGCCCGCACACCGCTGGAAGTTCTCTCCGGCGGGGAGCGCGGACGGCTGATGCTGGCCCGCGCACTGGCCAAGCCATCCAACGTACTGGTGCTGGACGAGCCGACCAACGACCTCGACCTTGAAACGCTCGACGTTCTGGAAGAAATGCTGGGCGACTACGACGGCACGGTTATTCTCGTCAGCCACGACCGCGACTTCCTCGATCGCGTCGTAACGTCGGTGATCGCCCCGGAGGGCAACGGCAAGTGGACCGAGTACGCCGGCGGCTACTCCGACATGCTGGCGCAGCGCGGAGCGGATCTGAAGCAGCGCGCGCTCGAGTCGGCGGCCGCTGACAAGCCGAAGGAAACCAAGGGATCAGCACCTGCGTCCTCGGCAAAGCGCCGCCTCAATTTCAATGAGAAGCACGCGCTGGAAACCTTGCCGAAAACGATGGCGAAGCTTCAGGCCGAGATCGCGAAACAGCAGAAGCTGCTCGACGATCCCGAGCTTTATGCAAAGGACCGCAAAAAATTCGATGCCGCCTCCGCTGCGATTGCCAAGGCGCACACCGAACTGGACGCCGCTGAGGAAAAGTGGATCGAGCTGGAAATGCTGCGCGAGGAAATCGAGAGCGGGGTTTGATCGCTGCCAAGATTTGTCTTCTTGGAGCTCGATCGGCACTACACAAAAGATCGTCATCACCGGGCTTGACCCGGTGATCCACGTCTTCCTTACGCATTAAGAGAAGGCGTGGATGGCCGGGACAAGCCCGGCCATGACGAAACTTAGAACACCGATGCTAAGAAGTGCGCTTCAGGTAGTTCAGCACGCCTCGTCCGGCCGCTGCGCCTGTGGCGAAGCATGCCTGCAAGAGGTAGCCGCCGGTTGGCCCTTCCCAATCGAGCATTTCACCGGCGACAAATACACCGGGTAACTTGCGCAGCATAAAGTGTGGATCGATTTCGCCGAATGAAATCCCGCCCGCTGTCGAAATCGCACGCTCGATTGGCGCAACGCCTGTGAGGCGGACCGGAACAGCGTTGATAAACGCGGCAAGCGTTTCAGGAGTCATCGCTGACAGGTTCAGCCCCGCAGCAATCGCCGCTTCCTGTAACAATCCGATGGCGACCGGCGAAAGACCTGCGGCTTTTCGCAAGTAAGTCGACATCGACTGCTTCTGTCGCGACTTGCTGACCCGCGCCGTCAGATCGGATGCTGTGAGATCTGGCCGCAGCGCGAGATGAACCATAGCCGCGCCATGCGCAAGCACCGCATCGCGCAATGGAGCCGACAGCGCATAGATCGCACCACCTTCGATTCCACCGCGCGTGATCGTCGCCTCACCACGCACTGTCTCTCCGCCGAAAGACAACGCAACGCCCTTCAACGGTTGTCCCTCAAAGCGGTCGCGGAACAGATCCGACCATGTGACACGGAAGCCGGAATTGGCAGGCCGCAACGGCACAATCTCAATGCCCCTCGCCTTGAACGAATCGATCCAGCCACCATCTGCGCCTAGCTTGGGCCAGCTTGCGCCGCCGAGCGCGATCACCGTGGCGTCAGGTTTGAGCGACGTCCGGCCTTCCGGGGTTCCGAATTGCAATTCGCCCGTCATGCTCCACCCCATCCAGCGGTGACGCAACGCGAGGCGAACTCCGGACTGATCGAGCCGCCGCAACCATGCGCGCAACAACGGCGACGCCTTCATGGCTTCCGGAAATACCCGTCCACTTGAGCCGACAAAAGTAGATTGCCCCAGACCTTCGCTCCACGCCCGCAGTGCATCGGGTGGAAATGCTTCGATGGCAGGCCGCAGATGCGGCATCGCCTCACGATAGCGCTGGAGAAAGTGATCGAGCGGTTCGCTGTGGGTGAGATTGAGGCCGCCGCGTCCGGCGAGCAGAAACTTGCGCCCGACCGACGGCATGCGCTCGTAGACGGTGACGCGCGCACCGCCCACCGCCAGAACTTCAGCCGCCATCAGCCCCGCGGGACCGGCACCGATGACGGCGACATCCAAGGCGCTTAACCGCCCATCGGCGGCAGCTTGATACCCGCGGCCTTGGCGGCCTGCTCGACATACTTGAAGGTCTGGAAGAATGCGCCGCCGAGATCACGCGCCGTCGACATATCGCCGATCTTGGCGAAATTCGCCGCGATGGCGTCCGGCGTCCACTGATCCTGCGGCAGGTTGAGGCCTTCGGTCTCGACCACCTTGATGACTGCGAATGAACCCGCGCCTGCGCCCATGATGGTGCGGGTCGGCGCGTCCTCGCTCAGCAAGTACAGCACGGCGGGCGTGATCGCTTCCGGCTTCATCAGCGCGAGGATCTCCGGCCCGATCAGGCCTTCGGTCATGCGGGTCGCAGCCGTCGGCGAAATCGTGTTGACGCGGATGTTGGTCTTGCGGCCTTCCTCGGCGAGCACATTCATCAGGCCCACCATGCCGGCTTTCGCGGCAGCGTAGTTCGCCTGCCCGAAGTTGCCGAACAGACCCGACGACGACGTGGTGACGACGATGCGGCCATAGTTGCGCTCACGCATGCCATCCCACACCGCGCGACAACAATTGAACGTGCCGGTCAGATGCACGGCGATGACCTTGGCGAAATCATCCGGCTCCATCTTGCCGAACGACTTGTCGCGCAGGATGCCGGCATTCGCGACCATCAGATCGACACTGCCCCACTTCATCGACGCGCGGGCGACCATTTCCTTGACCTGCTCGAAATTCGAAACGTCCGCGCCGTCGGCGATCGCCTCGCCGCCCGCCTTGCGGATCTCTTCCACAACCGCTTCGGCAGGACTAACCGAACCGCCGCTTCCGTCGCGCGCCGCGCCCATGTCATTGACCACAACCCGCGCACCGAGTTTTGCAAGACCGAGCGCATGCGCGCGACCGAGTCCTGCTCCAGCACCGGTCACAACCGCAACGCGTCCATCGAACCTGATTGCCATGATCGTCCCTTACATTATGCGAAGAAATGCATTCCGAGCCAGTCCGCGACCAGCGCGGGCTTTGGCTCACCCTCTATTTCCAGAGTCGTGTTGGTACGCGCCAGAAGTTCCTTCGGCGACTTCATGGTCACCTCGGACAGCACGAAGCGCGCACGCACCCGCTTGCCGGCCCGCACGGGCGTGAGAAACCTGATCTTGTCGAAGCCGTAGTTGATCGACATCGCCGCGCCATTCAGCGTCGGCATGGTGGCATAGGCGAGCTTTGGCAACACCGACAGCGACAGGAAACCATGCGCAATGGTCCCGCCGAAAGGCGTTTCGCGCTTTGCGCGTTCCGGATCGATGTGGATGAACTGAAAGTCTTCGGTCGCATCGGCGAACGCGTCGATCTGCTTCTGATCGATCGTATGCCACTCCGAAACACCAAGCTCTGTGCCCACGAGTTTCAGGTAGTCTTCCAGATTCATCGCAGCGCCCACGAACCATCTCCCGGCTGAAATTCGAACTGGGTTGGCACATTCCACAGATCGGCGGTCCGGCCAAGCGAAAACTTTGGCCGCTGCTGGTGCATCCGCCTCTAACGCAAGCCTTTCGTCGTCGTGCCCGGGCTTGTCCCGGGCATCCACGTCTTTGGTCAAGATTTTGAGAAGACATAGATGGCCGGGACAAGCCCGGCCATGACAACCTGTAAAGATAGGGCGCGTTACCGCGCAGCGCTTTGAGAAACCTGCAATTCCGGAAAATCCTCCTCCCGGAATTCCTGACCACGCAGCGCGTCCGTGCGGTCGTTGTTGTGTTCGAGACGGCGGAGCTGCACGCGGCGAATCTTGCCGGAAATCGTTTTTGGCAGTTCCGTCACCAGTTCGATCCGACGGATGCGCTTGAACGGCGCCAGCCGCGAATGCACGTACTTGAAGATCGACAGCGCCGTATCGCGCGTGATCGCGGTGCCCGGTACCAGCGAAACATAAGCCTTCGGAAGCGCGAGACGGATGGGGTCCGGCGTCGGCACGACGGCCGCTTCGGCAACCAGTTCATGCTCCAGCAATACGCTTTCGAGTTCAAACGGGCTGATGCGATAGTCAGACGACTTGAACACGTCGTCAGAGCGACCGACGAAGGTCAGGTAGCCGTCGTCATCGAGAAACACCACGTCGCCGGTCTGATAGACCTCGCCGTCTGCGCCCTTCGGTTTGCCGTCGTCGCCCTGATAGCCAAGCATTAGCCCTGCCGGACGATCCGCGCCGAGCACAAGACGCACTTCGCCCTCTTTCGCCAGATTGCCGTCGGCGTCAGCCACCTGGACCTTGTAACCCGGCATTGGCCGGCCCATCGAGCCGACCTTCACCGGCTGTCCCGGCGAATTTCCGGCCAGCGCTGTTGTCTCGGTCTGGCCGTATCCGTCGCGGATCGTCAGACCCCACGCGGCCTTGACCTGATCGATCACTTCCGGATTGAGCGGCTCGCCTGCGCCGCAGACCTCGCGCACCGAAACCTTGTAGTCCGCAAGCCGCTCCTGAATGAACAGCCGCCATACGGTCGGCGGCGCGCACAGCGTCGTCACGCCACAGCGCGCGACCGTGGCCAGCAGACCTTTGGCATCGAAACGCGGCTGGTTGACGATGAAGATGGTCGCGCCGGCGTTCCACGGCGAGAAGAAACAACTCCACGCATGCTTGGCCCAGCCCGGCGACGAAATATTGAGATGAATGTCGCCCGGCTGAAGCCCGAGCCAGTACATGGTAGACAGCGACCCAACCGGATAACTGCGATGGCTGTGCAATACGAGCTTCGGCTTGGCCGTGGTGCCGGACGTGAAATACAGCAGCATCGGATCGTTCGCGTTGGTCGCGCCATCCGGTGTGAACGCGTCCGGATAATTCGCCGCGTCCTCGAAACGCCGCCAGCCTTTGTGTTCGGAGGTTGCACCCACGACAATGCGCGTGAACCCCTCGCCGCCGAGGCCTTCGAACTTCGCAACCTGATCCTGTGTCGCGACAACAATCTTCGCCTTGCCGCGATCGAGACGGTCACGCAATTCGTCCGCTGTCAGCAGCGTCGTCGCGGGGATCACAATGACGCCCAGTTTCATGGCGGCGAGCATCGTTTCCCACAACGGCACCACATTGCCGAGCAGCAACAGCAGGTGGTCGCCGCGCTTAAGCCCCAGACCGCGCAGGAAGTTCGCCGTTTGATTAGATCGGCGCGATAGCTCCGCGAACGACAGTTTCGTCTCGGCGTTCGTCGCCGCATCGACGATCCAGAGCGCCGTGCGGTCGCGGCTTTCGGCATTGCCGGCCAGACCAGCATCAAACCAGTCGAGCGCCCAGTTGAACTGCTTCTCATCCGGCCAGCGAAACTCCGCAACGGCCTTGTCGTAATCGTTACGATGCTTGAGCAGGAAAGCGCGCGCGTCCCGGAATGTCGTCATCAAGAAATCCTATTTCGCCAGCCCACGAACATGCTTGATGATACCGGAGAAATCCACTCCGCCATGACCGGCTTTCTCGAAGGCGTCATAGATGCTTTCCGCATGTGCGCCGAGCGGCGTGGCCGCACCGGCAGCCTTCGCGGCTTCCTGCGACAGGCGCAGGTCCTTCAGCATCAGCGCCGCGGCGAAGCCCGGCTTGTACTCGTTGTTGGCGGGCGAAGCCGGAACCGGACCCGGTACCGGGCAATACGTGGTCAGCGACCAGCACTGACCCGACGAGGTCGACGCCACATCGAACAGCGCCTGATGCGACAGGCCGAGCTTCTCACCGAGCGCGAAGGCTTCCGATACGCCGATCATCGAGATGCCGAGGATCATGTTGTTGCAGATCTTGGCCGCCTGCCCCGCACCCGCCTCGCCGCAATGCACGACCTTCTTGCCCATGTTTTCCAGAATGGGCTTTGCAGCCGCAAACGCCGCAGCGGTCCCGCCGCACATGAATGTCAGCGTCGCGCCCTTCGCGCCACCGGTGCCGCCGGACACCGGAGCGTCGATCGAGGGCAAGTTGTGTTCTGTTGCGTGAGCGTGTGCAAGCCGAGCGCTTTCCACATCGATCGTTGAACAGTCGATCATCAGCGTGTTCTTGCCGACCGACGGAATGATCTCTTTCCACACGCCCAGAACATGCTTGCCTGCGGGCAGCATGGTGATGACGACCTGTGCGTCCTTCACGGCTTCCGCCGCACTCGCCGCAATGCCGACGCCATCTGCTTTGGCCGCGTCCTTCGACGCCTGCACAAGATCGAAACCCTGAACCTTGTGACCTGCCTTGACGAGGTTGGCCGCCATGGGTCCGCCCATGTTGCCGAGACCGATGAATGCGATGTTTGCCATTTCCTGCCCTCGTTATCGTTGTTCAGTGACGTCAGTCTGGAAAAACCAGCTTGTATGTTCCGTTCGGCGCGAAATACTTCTCGACGATCTCAGGCGTGACATCCTCGATCCGCGATGGCGACCATTTCGGGTTGCGGTCCTTGTCGATAATGGCTGCGCGAACGCCCTCGACGAACTCGGCGCTTGTGAAAACCGCCAGCGCCGAGTTGTATTCGCGAATGAGGCTTTCCTTGAGCGATTTGGACGCGCGCGCACGGCGCAGCAGTTCCAATGTCACTTTGAGGGCGGTCGGCGACTTTTCCGACAGCGCCTTGAGCGTTGCCAGCGCAAACTCCGAACCATCACCTTTCAACGCTGCGATGATCGCTTCCATCGTGTCATGCCCGAAGGCCCGATCAATCTGCTCGCGATGGGCAGCAACCGGCGCTTGAATGTCAGCCGTTGCATATCGCCCCATGATCGCACGAACATCGTCGCTGGTCGCCCGCAGCGGTGCATTAGTCAACGCGTCGCGCAGCGCCGGCCAGTTGCTCGATGCGATCAGTACATCCGCCGCACCTGCATAGACCGCATCGGCGCCGGTCATGGTTTGCCCCGTCAGGGCAAAGTAGGTTCCGATTTCGCCGGGCGCACGCGACAACAGCCATGTGCCGCCCACGTCCGGGAAGAAACCCAGACCGACCTCGGGCATCGCCATCTTTGTCTTGTCGGTCACGATCCGATGCGCGCCATGCGCCGACAGCCCAACGCCGCCGCCCATGACGAGGCCATCCATATAGGCGACATAGGGCTTCGGAAATTCGGGAATGCGCGCGTTTAAAATGTACTCTTCGCGCCAGAAGACCGGCCCGAGATCGCCACCTGTTTTCGCACTTTCGTAAAGTCCGCGAATGTCGCCGCCGGCACACAGTCCGCGCTCGCCCGCGCCTTCCAGCAAGACCAGCGACACGCCGGGGTCAGCTCCGAATTCATCGAGCGCAGTTACGATCTCGCGCGTCATCTCGAGCGTTAGCGCGTTGATCGCCTTCGGACGGTTCAACCGGATGATTCCGGCCGCGCCCTCGCGGCAGGTGATCAGGTCCTTTTCCGGTGATTCAGCCATCGCCGCATGCGCACTCATCGCCCACCTTCGATCAGCTTGCGCGCAACGATCACGCGCATGATCTCGTTGGTTCCTTCAAGGATTTGATGCACACGCAGATCCCGTACAATTTTCTCGACGCCGTATTCCGACAGATAGCCGTATCCGCCGTGCAGTTGCAGCGCCTGATTGGCGATTTCAAAACCGGCATCGGTGCCGAAGCGTTTGGCCATCGCGCAAAGCATGGTCGCGTCGGGATCCTTGCGGTCCAGCGCCGCAGCAGCCCGCCACAGGAACGAGCGCGCGGCTTCGAGTTCGATGGCCATATCAGCGAGACGGAACTGGAGCGCCTGGAATTCGTCGAGCCGCTGGCCGAAGGCCCTGCGCTCCCTCAGGTAGGCCAGCGACTTGTCGAGTGCCGACTGCGCGCCGCCGAGCGAGCAAGCCGCGATGTTGAGGCGACCGCCGTCAAGGCCGGACATGGCGATCTTGAAGCCGATGCCCTCCTCGCCGATGCGATTGGCGACAGGAACCCGCACGTTCTCGAAGATCACCGCGCGGGTCGGCTGGGCGTTCCAGCCCATCTTGCGTTCATTGGCGCCGAACGACAGGCCCGGCGCATCGCCCTCGACCACCAGCGTGGAAATGCCGCCCGCACCGTTACCGCCGGTGCGCGCCATCACAACGTAGATGTCGCTTTTCCCCGCGCCGGAGATGAACTGCTTCTGACCGTTCAGGACATAATGATCGCCATCGCGCACCGCGCGCGTGCTGAGTGCCGCCGCATCCGAGCCGGCGCCCGGCTCGGTGAGGCAATAGCTAGCCAGCAATTCCATGGTGCAAAGACGCGGGAGCCATTTCTGGCGCTGCGCGTCCGAGCCGTAGTGGTCGATCATCCACGAAGCCATGTTGTGGATCGAGATGAACGCCGAAACGGTCGGACATCCGGTTGCCAGCGCCTCGAAGATCAGCGCGGCATCGAAACGTGTCAGCGCCGAGCCGCCGACATCGTCACGAATATAGATGCCGCCGATACCAAGTGCGGCCGCTTCACGCATCACGTCGACGGGAAAGAATTTTTCCTCGTCCCATTTCAACGCAAACGGCGCGATCTTCTCGGCGGCGAATTCGCGCGCCATGTCGCGAACCGCGATTTGATCCTCGGTCAGAGCGAATTGCATGGCGCGCTCGCTTGTTAGCTTAGTTCATCGTCGGGATGGAGAACTCCGCGCCGTCCTTGACGCCGGAGGGCCAGCGCGAGGTGACGGTCTTGGTCTTGGTGTAGAAGCGGACCGAATCCGGACCATGCTGGTTGAGATCACCGAAGCCGGACTTCTTCCAGCCGCCGAAGGTGTAGTACGCGATCGGAACCGGGATCGGCACGTTGATGCCGACCATGCCAACATTGACCTTGGCCGCGAAGTCGCGCGCCGCGTCACCATCACGGGTGAAAATCGCAACGCCGTTGCCGTAATCGTGGTCGGACGGCAGCGCCAGCGCTTCATTGTAGTCGTGAGCGCGCACCACCGACAGCACGGGTCCGAAGATCTCTTCCTTGTAGATGCGCATGTCCTTGGTGACGTTGTCGAACAGACAGCCGCCCATGTAGAAGCCCTTCTCGTAGCCCTGCATCTTGAAGCCACGGCCATCGACGGCGAGCGTCGCGCCCTCCTTGATGCCGATCTCGACGTAATCCTTCACGCGTTCCAGCGCCGCCTGGGTCACCAGCGGGCCGAAGTCCGCGGACGGATCGGTCGAGGGACCGATCTTGAGGCTTTCAACCCTGGGAATGAGCTTTTCCATCAGGCGGTCCGCCGTAGTCTTGCCCACCGGCACCGCGACCGAGATCGCCATGCAGCGCTCGCCCGCCGAACCGTAGCCCGCGCCGATCAGCGCATCGACGGTCTGGTCCATGTCAGCATCCGGCATGATGATGGCGTGGTTCTTGGCGCCGCCGAAGCACTGCGCGCGCTTGCCCGTGGCGGCCGAGCGCTCATAGATGTACTGCGCGATCGGCGACGAGCCGACGAAGCCCACGGCGCGGATATCCGGATCGTCAAGAATCGCATCGACGGCTTCCTTGTCGCCGTTGACGCAGTTCAGGATGCCCGGCGGCAGACCCGCCTCGATCATCAAGGCAGCCAACGCCATCGGCACGCCGGGGTCGCGCTCCGATGGCTTGAGAATGAATGCGTTGCCGCAGGCGATCGCGGGCGCAAATTTCCACATCGGGATCATCGCCGGGAAATTGAACGGCGTGATGCCCGCGACGACGCCGAGCGGCTGGCGCATCGAATAGATGTCGATGCCGGGGCCGGCGCCCTCGGTGTACTCACCCTTCATCAGGTGTGGAATACCGCAGGCGAATTCAGCCACTTCGAGCCCGCGCTGGATGTCGCCCTTGGCGTCGGGAACCGTCTTGCCGTGCTCGCGCGCCAGCAGCTCAGCGAGTTTGTCGTAGTCTCGCTGCACCAGTTCCAGGAATTTCATCATGACTCGGGCACGGCGCTGCGGGTTGGTGTTCGCCCACCCGACCTGCGCGGCCACAGCATTTTCAACCGCAGCGCGCATCTCCGCCTTGGACGCCAGCGCAACCTTGGCCTGCACTTCGCCCGTCATCGGCTCGAATACGTCCGCAAAACGGCCCGACGTACCCTTGACTTCCTTGCCGCCAATAAAATGACCGATCGTGCGCATGCGTATCCTCCAAAAGCGAATGTTTCGAAGGTTCTAGCACCGCAACAACCGGAATAGGAACCCGGTTCTGCGCACAGCACGGTGGCGTGCAATGCAAAGAGATATTGCCTGGCGTTCAGGCCTCGGTTTTCGGTTTGGGCTTCTTCGTGCGCGGTTTTGCCGCGTTCTCGCCCCGCAACGCTGCGTGGCGGCCCGCGCTAAGGATTTCGTCCGAGAATTCGCCCGTCCCTGCCGCGCGCGCCAGGATCATCGCCCCCATGATCGTCGAGAGCACAGCGATAGCTTCGCGGCGGGCCGTCTTTGTGGGCAGGCTTGGGGATTGCTCCGCCAGCATCGAGATCATGTCTTCGAGCTTGCTGGCGAATGCCTTGCGCGTTTTTGGATTGGCCCGCGACACCTCGACGCCCAGCGACGGCAATGCACAGCCGTTACCGACGTCGTCGCGATGCTCAGCGGACAGATAGCCGTTCACGATCGAAGCAAGGCGCTTGTCTTCCGGCAACTGCTCCGCGCGCTTGCGCCACCGCCCTGTGGTCTGCTGCATCGCATGGGCGAAGGCCTCGCTGATCAGCGCGTCGCGCGACGAAAAGTGGGCATAGAATCCGCCGTGGGTGAGACCGGCTTCCTTCATCAGATCAGCCACCCCGAGGCTCGCCGCGCCCCGCTCGCGCAAACGCACGGACGCATTCTTCACGATCCGCTCGTGGGTTTCCGCCTTGTGATCCTTGGAGTAACGCATCACCGCCTCATCAGATGTCTCAGATCATATAATAACATACCTTGGCGAGAAAAGTGCCTGTTTCGGGCGCAAAATGGCTGCCATGCACGGTATTTGACGAAGGATAACGGATCGCGCACCATCGCGCATACCGACACCTTCTCGCAACCGTCAGGCTTCCGAAAAATGCAAACGATCAACGACTATTGCAACGTCACCCGTCGCGACAACGGCATCGCACAATTAACGATCACCAACGCCGGACCTCTCAACATCATGAACTCGGCAGTGATCTACGGCGTTCGCGAAGGGCTGGAATTGCTTGGGAAGGACCGCGACATTCGCGTGTTGATTGTCAGAGGTTCCGGCGAGAAAAGCATGATCGGCGGCGCGGACATCAAGGAGATGGCGACACTCGATCAGGTCTCGGCTGAAAAATTCATCACCGGGTTGCGCGACCTCTGCGAAGCTGTCCGGCAGTTTCCAACGCCGGTGATTGCGCGGCTGCGCGGATGGTGTCTCGGAGGCGGACTTGAGTTTGCCGCAGCATGCGATCTGAGGATCGCATCGCAAGAGGCGAAGTTCGCAATGCCGGAGGTCAAGGTTGGTATCCCCTCGGTGATCCACGCGGCCTTGTTGCCAAGGTTGATCGGCTGGGGACGCGCGCGCTGGCTAATCCTGACTGCGGCCACGATCGATGCGCCGACCGCATTGAACTGGGGACTTGTCGATCAGGTCGTTTCCGAAGCCGATCTTGACGAGGCGATCACAACCGCAGCCTCCGCCATCGCCGAATGCGGACCGGAAGCCATGCGAAATCAGAAGGCCCTCTTGAGGGAGTGGGAAGAACTCCCACTTACGGAATCGATCAATTTAAGCGTCGGCGTGTTCGGAAAATCGTTCCTGACCGGCGAACCCCAGCGCCACATGCAGGCTTTTCTCGACAGACGAAAATAGCTCATCCGACGCACGAAAATAACTCATGCGAGTTTTGGCATGCCAAGGCATGTTTTAAACGCCGGGCTGCTTGTCCGGACTCGATTCATGCTTTTATTGTCCGGACGCGGATTGCAATTTCCGCGTCCTTTCATATGATGCATGTCATCTAACACGGTCAGGCTCCGTGCGCGAACCAGGAGAGCTGTTGCATGTCCACCTCCGATCCCGTTGTCATCGTTTCCGCAGTCCGTACTCCTCTTGGTCGCTTCCAAGGTGATTTGTCCTCGTTCAGCGGACACAATCTCGGCTCGCACGCCATCGGCGCGGCGCTGGAACGGGCCAAACTGTCGCCCGACCAGATCGACGAAGTTCTGATGGGCTGCGTTCTTCCCGCAGGACAAGGTCAGGCCCCTGCCCGTCAGGCCGCGCGCGGCGCGAAGTTGCCAGACGCCACCGGCGCAACCACCATTAACAAGGTGTGCGGATCGGGCATGAAAGCCACCATGCTGGCCCATGACCTGATCAACGCGGGCTCGGCGAACATCGTTGTATCCGGCGGCATGGAAAGCATGACCAATGCGCCATACCTTCTTCAAAAGGCGCGCGGCGGCTATCGCGTCGGCCACGACCGCATCATCGATCACATGATGATGGATGGCCTCGAAGACGCTTACGAGACCGGCCGTTCGATGGGTGACTTCGGCGAAGCCGCCGCTGAAGCCTATCAGTTCAGCCGCAAGGACCAGGACGACTACGCTGTCGAGACGCTGACGCGGGCGCGTAACGCCGTCCAGAGCGGCGCTTTCAAGAAGGAGATCGCGCCGATTTCGGTCAAGGAAAAGGCAGGCGTTCGTCTCGTTGAAAACGATGAACATCCGCTGAAGGTCGACCCCGCCAAGATTCCCAACCTGAAGCCGGCGTTCCGCCCCAACGGCACCATCACGCCCGCAGCTTCCTCGGCGAATGCCGACGGCGCGGCCGCGCTGGTTTTGACCCGCCGGTCTATTGCAGAACGCGAGGGCCTGCCGATCCTTGCCGAGATCAAGGGTCACTCGACGCACAGCCAGGCTCCTGACTGGTTCACGACCGCTCCTATTCCCGCAATCCGCAAACTGCTCGAGAAGGTCGGCTGGAGCGTTAGCGATGTCGATCTGTTCGAAATCAATGAGGCTTTCGCCGTGGTTCCGATGGCAGCCGCCAAGGATCTCGGAATTCCGCGCGATAAGCTGAACGTCAATGGCGGCGCGTGCGCGCTCGGCCACCCGATCGGCGCAACTGGTGCGCGACTGATCGTGACGTTGCTGCACGCGATGGAGAAGAACAACGTCCAGCGCGGCATCGCCTCGCTGTGCATCGGCGGCGGCGAAGCAACCGCCATCGCAGTCGAGCGCAAGCTCAACTGATCGGCGCTGCGCCATTTTGAATAATGCACCGGCGAGTTTTCCGCCGGTGTGGTAAGCCGCATACCCGGCAAGCGGGCTGCGTTGTTTCTCAGCAACCTGTGGTGAGATCGTGAAACGAAACAGCTCCATACGACGGATCGTCGTCACCGGAATGGGCGCCGTCTCGCCGCTCGGCTGCGGCGTCGAGAGCAACTGGTCGCGTTTGATTGCCGGTCAGTCCGGCATCCGCGCATTGTCTGACAATGTCGCCGCTGACCTGCCGGTGAAAGCCTGTGGCACTGTGCCCGACATCGTCGACGATCCGGAATTCGGCTTCGATCCCGACCGCGCAGTTCAAAAGAAAGACCAGAAGAAGATGGATCGCTTTATCCAGTTCGCCATGCTGGCGGCGGACGAAGCGATCGCGCAGGCCGGATGGGCTCCTCAGGATGCACGTTCGCGCGAACGCACGGCGACCATCATCGGCTCCGGTGTCGGTGGATTTCCCGCCATCGTCGATGCGGTTCGCACCGCCGATGAACGCGGCGTTCGCCGGCTGTCACCGTTCACTGTCCCGTCGTTTCTCGTCAACCTCGCCGCCGGACAGGTTTCGATCCGTCATGGCTTCAAGGGGCCGCTGGGTGCACCCGTGACCGCATGCGCGGCCGGCGTCCAGGCCATCGGGGACGCTGCTCGCCTCTTGCTTGCGGGCGAAGCAGATGTCGCAATCGCGGGTGGAGCCGAAGCGTGCATCGATCGCGTCAGCCTCGGCGGATTCGCCGCCGCCCGCGCGCTCTCGACCAATTTCAACGATGAGCCGCAACGCGCGTCACGTCCCTTCGACCGCGACCGCGACGGCTTTGTGATGGGTGAAGGCGCGGGCATTGTCGTCATCGAAACCCTCGACCACGCACTCAGCCGCGGCGCAACGCCGATCGCCGAACTTGTCGGTTATGGCACGACATCGGATGCGTACCATATGACGGCCGGGCCGGAAGATGGCGACGGCGCACGCCGCTCCATCGAAATTGCGCTGCGCCAGGCCGGCATCTCTCCGACCGAGGTTCAGCATCTCAACGCACATGCGACCTCGACGCCGGTCGGCGACAATGGCGAGCTCGCAGCGATAAAGGCTGTATTCGGCACCGAAGGACGAGTCGCAGTCAGCTCCACAAAATCCGCCACCGGTCACCTGCTCGGTGCGGCAGGCGGGCTTGAGGCCATCTTTTCAGTGCTGGCGCTACGAGACCAGATCGCGCCGGCCACGCTCAATCTCGATCATCCCGATGCTGCCGCTGAAGGTATCGATCTTGTGCGCGGCGCTGCACGCCCGATGGCCATCGAGCACGTGTTGTCGAACGGCTTCGGCTTCGGCGGCGTCAACGCGAGCGTTCTGTTTCGCGCCTGGTAACGGCGCGGATCATATCTTCCTGACTGACGCTTGCTTCGCAAGCAGGTAGTCTCGCGTCACCGCCGTCGCACCGTGCCCGGGTTTGTACATCAGTTCGTCGGACGAGACCGCCCGGCCTGAGGTGCTCCTTACGATCAGTGGTTTGATCGCTGCGCCGCTTTCGCGATCAACAGCAACGACCGGCTCGTTGCCGGGTCCGGACACCCAGCGGTCGCCCCATTGCATGATCGCCATCAGCGGAGCCTGAAATTCTTTCGCCTTTTGTGTCGGAACGTACTCGAAACGTGTTCCGCGTTTGCCGACGTCCATTTGCGCCAGCATCCCCTCCTCGACGAGATGCCGCAACCGGTCGGTCAGCGTATTCCGTGCGATGCCGAGTCCGCGCATAAAGCCTTCGAACGTTCGAACACCTGCCAGCGCGTCCCGCAGGATCAGAAGAGACCACGCATCGCCGAGCACCGCGAGCGCACGCGCAATCGAGCAGTTCAGCCGTGCGAAAGAGGGTTCGCGCATACCAGTCATTTCCTTCATTTAGTTGCTAACTAATACTAGTTGCCATACTGGACTAAAATAGCATTTTTCGCTCGGCCGCAAAGCGGCGTTTTTGGGAGAACACCATGCATAGCGTTCAACTCAATGCGTTTGGCAAGCCATGGGAAGTGGCTGAGACCGTCACTATTCCCGATTCCGGCGCTCCCGGAGTCGGCGAAATCGTGATCGATATGGAGTTCTCACCGATCAACCCTTCGGATCTCGTGCTGATGCGTGGCCTTTATGGCGTGAAGCCAAAACTGCCCGCACCCGTCGGCACTGAAGGCGTAGCACGCGTGACCAAAGTTGGTTCTGGTGTTGCCGAAATCAGGGAAGGCGACCGCGTGCTGTTCCCAAGAGGAACATCGACGTGGCAAACGCGCAGCAAGGTCAAGGCCGACGGATTGTTTGCGTTGCCGGCCGGTGCGGACCCGCAGCAACTTTCGATGCTGATGGTCAATCCTCCCACGGCATATCTCCTGCTCACGGAGTACGTCTCTCTCAAGAAGGGAGACTGGGTCATTCAGAGCGCCGGCAATTCTGGTGTCGGTCGCGCGGTCATCGCCATCGCCAAACAGATGGGTGTTCATACCGTCAGCGTCGTACGCCGTCCTGAGTTGGTCGATGAGTTGAAAAAGCTCGGTGCCGATGTGGTTCTGGTCGAAGGCCCCGATCTGGCCAAACGCGTCGCGGAAGCGACAGGCAAAGCGAAGATCATGCTTGCGCTCGACAGCGTTGGGGGCCCGGGTCTGATGTCGCTGAACGACTGTCTGGCCAACGGCGGTACGCTGGTCGCCTATGGTGTCATGAGCGGCGGGCCGGGTCCCTTCTTCACCGCGCCGAACATCTTTCGCGATCTCACGCTCAAGGGCTTCTGGCTGTTGAACTGGTTCAACAAGAGTCCGCCAGCTCGTGTTGTTGAGGTTCAGAAGAAGATGGCCGGGTGGATCGCAGACGGAACAATCTTTACGCCCGTGGAAGCGACCTACCCGCTCATCGAGTCCGCAGCCGCGATTTCCCACGCCGCAAAAGGTACGGGAAAAATCCTCTTTAAGGGCTCCTGACGGCGCGCTTCAAGAACCTCTGGATGGACTGGAGCAATGCGCTCCCCGTCGAACCAGCGATGCATGGCTGGGCTTGCCTGTTCAGCGCCGCCGGACTGGCCTAGAAAGAACGGGCATCACCGGAGCGCCCCATGACCCAGTCCGCCATCGACGACCGCAACGCCGATCAGATCGCCTACTGGAATGGTCCAGCCGGCCGTCACTGGACCGACCGGCAGCAACTTCAGGATGTCGTCCTTGGGCCGGTGTCCGAAGTCCTGATCGATCGTGCCGACGTAAAGGCCGGAGAAACCGTGATCGATGTCGGCTGCGGCTGCGGAGCCACCTCTTTCGATCTTCTGAAAAAGGTTGGCCCCGCTGGGCGCGTTATCGGTGTGGACATTTCCGAGCCCATGCTGGGCCGGGCCCGAGAGCTTGCGCCAGCGGGTGGGCGGGTCGAGTTCGTGCTGGCCGACGCGACCGCCTATCCGTTCGCGCCTGAAAGCGCGGGCGTGCTGTTCTCGCGGTTCGGCGTCATGTTCTTTGCGCACCCATCGGACTCTTTCGCCAACATGCGCAAGGCATTGCGGCCGAACGGCCGCCTTGCGTTCGCCTGCTGGCGCACGCCGCGCGACAACCCCTGGATGATGCTCGGCCTGCAGGAAGCGTACAAGCATGTACCGAAACTTCCGGAAATGAAGCCGGACGATCCGGGTCCATTCTCGTTCGCCAGCGAGGATCGTGTTCGCCGCATTCTTGACGAGGCTGGCTTCACCAATATCGAGATGGAGCGGATCGACCTGTCGCTCGACATCGCAACCGGCCGCGGTCTTGAAGCCGCGATTGAGACGACTCTTGCCATCGGCCCCACCAGCCGCGCGCTTGAGAACCAGCCGCCTGACAAGGTCGAAGCGACCACGCAATCGCTTCGCACGGCACTCGCGGCGCATCAAAAAGGCGACACGGTCCCGCTCGGCGGCTCGATATGGATCGTGACCGCAGCAAACGGCCGCTAGCCTCCCCGCGTCGTCGCGGCCTTCGTCATCGTTGCTTGCCCACCGCAAATCGGAACCTATCGCCGTTTAGGGCGATTATCCGAGGGCAGTATCAATTGCGGAGACAAGCATGGCGCGGAAATATTCAAAGGCAGCGACGAAGAAAGTCGCGCGTGCATTGCACAAGCGGAAAAAGGGCACGTTGAAGAGCGGAAGATCAGGCAAGACGGTCAAGAGTCGAAAGCAGGCAATCGCTATCGGCCTTTCGGAAGCGCGAAAGGAAGGAAAAAAAGTGCCCACGAAGAAGTCCGTAACGAAATCCCGCACAACAAAAACAGCGAAGAAAGCCAAGCGATCAAAATCATAGCGCGCGGCTCAAGTCCTCCGACGATGGTTGAAAGCCACACCGCGCGGATAATACGAAGCATAGGAAGGGGTTATCCGCAGGAACGCGTCCCCGCCCGCTCGACAAGGCCAAAACGGGCTTTTAGTCTGCGCCAAACTCGAAACGGGGATAGGAGATGCGACGCGGGATTTGTTGTGCGCTGGCGCTTGCGGTTGCCTTGTTCTCGCAACCCGCAACAGGCTTCGCACAGACGGACTCCAGCGCGGAAATCACCTTCTGGAATTCGGTGAAGGACTCGCGGAATCCTGCCGAGATCGCAGCCTATCTCGACAAATATCCAAACGGGAATTTCGCCCCGCTCGCCAAGATTCGCCTTGAATCGCTCAAGCCGAAAGCTCCAGCGCCACCTGCCGAGCAATGGGCCGCTATCGGCTTTGCGGCACGCGGAGCATGGGGTGCGGTCTGGCAAAAGGCGACGCGAGATGAGGCGGAGGCGCGCGCACTGACCCTTTGCGTCAACAATGGCGGCCGCGGCTGCAAGATTTCCTCAACAACCAAATGCGGCGCGATGGCCTTTTATACCACCCGCATTCGGCGGACCCGTTACTGGGGGGCATACACCGCCGAAGCCGCAACGCTCGGTCAGGCTATCGATGCCGCCTCGGCACGCTGCCGCAAGGAGGGACGTAGCCCGGCGGATTGCAACATTCGCGCTTCGTTCTGCGCCGATGGCAGCCACAAGAGCTGACCGTCCCGGCGGGTATTATTCCGCCGGGATCACATCCACCGCCACGGCCAACTTCTGTTTGCGCGACCCGA
The DNA here is from genome assembly GCF_001006325.2 of Afipia massiliensis. Lineage (NCBI taxonomy): Bacteria > Pseudomonadati > Pseudomonadota > Alphaproteobacteria > Hyphomicrobiales > Nitrobacteraceae > Afipia > Afipia massiliensis. The sequence continues at coordinate 4,139,302 of NZ_LBIA02000001.1, forward strand.
CGATCACACCATCAACCGGCGAAACATCCGTGTAATCGCGGCCGACGGCCAGAACGACGTGGTCGTTGCCGATCACCAGATCGTTGGTCGGATCGAAGCCCATCCAGCCGATCTCCGCTCCGCACCAGACCGAGACCCATGCATGCGTCGCGTCCGCGCCCTGAAGCCGCGGGCTGCCCGGCGGCGGCGTGGTTCGCAGATATCCGCTGACATAGGCTGCCGGTAGCCCAAGGCCGCGTAGTCCCGCGATCATGACGTGCGCAAAATCCTGGCACACGCCGCGCCGCTTCTCAAACACGTCCCGCAACGGCGTTGAAATTTCCGTCGCTTTGGAGTCGTAGACAAAGTCCTGATTGATCCGCCGCATCAGGTCCGCAGTCGAACCGAATATTCCGGCATCCGACGGAAAACTTGCCGCTGCATACTCCGTGACCGGTGACAGGATGGGCACCAGCGGGCTTGCGAACAGGTAGCCCACCGGAGAACTCGCCGCGAGACCATTCGTCGTGAAAGCAGCCTCGCGCACCTTCTCCCAGGGCGGAGATTTCATGTCGAGAGGTGGCGCGGCACGCGCGACATCCACGCGCGATCGCGCATCGATCCGCAAAACACGATGAGCAGCCTCGATCACGATGCTTTCGGTACGGATTCCGAAAAAGTCCGTCCTCACCGTGCGCTCCAGCGGGCCCGGCTTGATCTCGACGCTATGCGAGATCAATTGCTGGCCATCACCAGTTTTCGGTTCAAGCCTTAGTGAACACCGCGCGAAGCTGACTGCGCTTTCATAAGAGTATGTCGTGACATGACGGATGTCGTAGATCACGCGAACCCCGTCAGCTTCTCCGGGCGCAATGCGCTACTGCCGTGCGGGAAGTAATGCGAGCCGATGGCATCGGCGAGGTTGAGCAGATTTTGCTCCAGCGAAAAGAGAGCCTTGGTATCGAATGCCTCCGCCTCGCCGGCGGTCATGGCAGCTTGAAGCGTCACGGCGAGGCGATGCGGCGGATCAATCAACCCGCCTTCGCGCATGCTCGGGAGACTGGCGATGTGCTCATTGAGCGCGGCGATCTGAAACGCGACGGAACGCGGATTGTATGTATCCAACACCACCAGATCGCGCACCGGCGCCAGTAACGGCCCCACCAGATAGCGGGAACGATAGGTAATCTGGCAATCCACCAGCGTCAGCAGCAGATCGAGATCCTCGCCGGTTGCGGCGTCATAAGCGAACTGGCGCGCGAAACGAGCGATGTTGATCGCGCGCTCCACGCGCCGTCCCATTTCCAGAAAGCGCCAGCCAGCCGCGCGGTTCATGTTCTCCTGCGCAAGGCCTGCAAATGTCGCCAGCGATTGCAGAGTCCACTCGGCAGCCTCGAGCAGCGCTTCGTCGTCCTCGGCCTTTTCCGACAGGCGCTCCACCATGCCGGTGATGACGTGCCATGCGTCGGGCGACAACCGCTCGCGCAATGTCCTCGCTGTGCGTTGCGCCGAACGGACCAGCGACAGCGCGGAGCCGAACTTGTCGTGCGCCTGCAACGACTGCGCGGCGGTAGTGGCCAGCTTGGCGCGCGCAGACGGCGTGGTCGCCCCCCAGGCGACGAGAAGACGCTGTATCCGCTCGATCACCGGCTGCATTGGCGACGGGCCCTTGCCGGGCTCTCGCAACGCGCCGCCCAGTGCGCGCACCAGCCGTAGCGTAGCTTCGGCGCGCTCCAGATAGCGGCCGAGCCAGAACAGATTATCCGCCGCACGGCTCGGTACCCATCCGGCGATGCGCTTGATGCGAACGGCGTCGCTCGGCGGCAGCAGCGTCGAGGTGGCGACTTCCTTCTCCGATACCACCCAGACGTCGGCCGCGCGGGTGCCCTCGCCCATCGACACCGCCCGCGCATCGGGCTGATCAGCGATACGGCAAAATCCGCCCGGCAGGATGGTCCAGCCGTTCGGCGTGGCAGCGGCAAACACCCGAAGCACGAACGGGCGCGGCGAGATGTGACCGTTATCCCACACCGGCGTGGTGGAAAGGCGCACCATCTCCTGCCCGACGTAGTCGATGCCGCGCTTGCCTATCGCTGCAACCAGTTGCGCGCGCTCGTCCCTGGACAGCGAGCCGCCGATAATAGGACCGCGCCCCGGAAAGCCGGGTACTGATTGGCCGTAAGCGCCTTCGATGGCCATATCGTCCAGACGTGACAGCACCTCCTCGCGCGCCGATTTCTGTCCGCACCACCATGTCGCGATGTGCGGCATCTTCAGCCCTTCACCGAAGAAGCGCTGGCTGAGGCTCGGCAAGAATCCAAGCAGCGTTCGCGCCTCCATCACGCCGGATCCGGGCATGTTCGCCACCGCAACGCCGCCCTTTCTGACGACGTCGATCAGGCCCGGCACGCCGAGCATGGATCGGGCATCAAGTTCGAGCGGATCGAGCGAATTGGAATCGACCCGCCGCAGCAGCACGTCCAGCCGTTTCAGGCCTGCCACGGTTCGAACATGCAGCCGGTCCTCGCTCACCGCGAGATCGTCGCCCTCCACCAACAGGAAGCCGAGATAACGCGCCAGTGTGGCGTGCTCGAAATACGTCTCGCTCAAATTGCCGGGTGTCAGCAAGCCGATACGCGGCTCGTCGCGATCCGAGATCCCCCGCAAGCTGTCGCGGAATGCTTCAAAGAAAGGCGCAACGCGCTCGACATTCATCGACGTGTAAAGATTTGTCAGTGCGCGAGACAGCACCAGCCGATTTTCCAGTGCATACCCCGCGCCGGATGGCGCCTGTGTGCGGTCGGACAAAACCCACCAGCGCCCATCCGGACCGCGACCGATGTCGGCGGCATAGAGATTGAGATACTGGCCGCCGGGCGGCGATACACCGGAGACGGAGCGCAGATATTCAGAGCTTCCTGCGATAGCGGCCGCGGGCAATGCGCCATCGGCAATCAACCGGCCCTCGCCATACAGATCGCGCAAGATCAGTTCAAACAATTGGGCTCGCTGGGCAACACCTTCAGAAATCTGCTTCCATTCGGCTTCGTCGATCAGCAGAGGCAGGTGACTTAGCGGCCACATCCGGTCTGCCGCATCCCCCGGCGTCCGATAGGTAACGCCGGCCTCGCGCATATGTTGATCGGCGGACGCAAAACGACGCTCGATTTCGCCGGGCGCAAGCGTGGAGAATGCATCAAAGAACCGGGCCCAAACCTCACGAGGCTGACCTTTGGCATCGAGAAATTCGTCGGGAATTCCAGGGAGCGGCGCATAGCCGCGTGTGCAGTCCAGAAGGTCCTGCTGCACCCGCCGCGATCCGGTCTCTCCGTTCCTCGTGTCCGCCATCCCGACTCGCTTTCTGCTTTCCGCGACAATTTCGCCGATTATGGCTGCGGCCTCAATGCGGGAGCGGCGTCCGAAGGTCCAGAGTCAGGGGAAATTCGAGAGTTCTTTCCTCGGAAGGCACGGTTATTGGGCCGGGCGTGTGGCCGTGGTCCTGAAAGCGGGCCAACCGCCGCGCCTCGGCCTCGTAGCTGTTGACCGGCTTGGTCTCGTAGCTGCGGCCTCCGGGATGGGCGACATGATAGACGCAGCCGCCCAGCGAGCGCCCGTTCCAGGTATCGAGGATGTCGAAGGTCAGCGGCGCATGGACCGGAATGGTCGGATGCAATCCGGATGACGGCTGCCACGCCTTGAAGCGTACGCCGGCGACGGCCTGGCCCGAACGCCCGGTATCCGTCAGCGGCAAACGACGGCCATTGCAAGTGATGACGTGGCGTCCCTGGACGAGACCATTCACCTTGACCTGCAACCGTTCGACGGAGGAGTCGACATAACGCACCGTGCCGCCGCCGGTGCTTTCTTCGCCAAGCACATGCCAAGGCTCCAGAGCCTGACGCAATTCCAGCGTCACGCCGCCATGCTGCACGCAGCCGAAAAGCGGAAAGCGGAATTCAAGCTGTGCTTCGAACCATTCGGGTTCGAAATCGTAACCCGCCTCTTTCAGGTCCGACAGAACGTCCTTGAAATCCTCCCAGAGAAAGTGCGGCAACATGAAACGATCGTGCAGCGTGGTGCCCCAGCGCACGAATCGGCCGTCCTGCGGCTCCCGCCAGAATTTCGCGACCAGCGCGCGGATGATGAGCTGCTGCGCCAGGCTCATGCGCGCATCGGGCGGCATTTCCAGCGCGCGGAATTCAACCAAACCGAGACGGCCCGTCGGGCTGTCCGGCGAATACAGCTTGTCGATGCAGATTTCCGCGCGATGAGTGTTTCCGGTGATATCCACCAGCAGATGGCGGAACGTGCGATCGACCAGCCACAGCGGGACTTTTTCGCCCTTTGGTGGAATCTGCGCCATCGCAATTTCGAGCTCGTAAAGCGCGTCGTGTCGCGCTTCGTCGATGCGTGGCGCCTGACTGGTCGGGCCGATGAACATGCCCGAAAACAGATACGACAGTGACGGATGACGCTGCCAGAACAGCACCACGCTCTTGAGCAGATCGGGACGCCGCAGAAACGGCGAGTCCGCGGGCGTACCGCCGCCGATCACGACATGATTGCCGCCGCCGGTGCCAGTGTGACGGCCGTCGATCAGAAAACGGTTCGCGCCCAAACGAACATGCGCGGCCTCCTGATACAAACCGATGGTCGTATCGACGATCTCGCGCCAGTTTTTCGCCGGATGAATGTTGATCTCGATCACGCCGGGATCTGGCGTGACCTTGATGACCTCAACACGCGGATCGTATGGCGGCGCGTAGCCTTCGACATGCACCTGAAGCTTCATGTCCTCGGCAGTCGCCTCGACAACTGCGATCAATTCCAGATAATCGTCGAGCTTCTCGACCGGCGGCATGAACGCGCACAGGATGCCGTCACGGATTTCAATCGACAAGGCGGTGCGGACCCCGCCTTTGCCGTCTCCGACCTGCTGCTCCTGAATGAACTGACGCGGTGCACCGTCCATATGCGCGCCGTCATCGAATACGGGAGGCTGCGCAGCCGGTTCGGGCGGCGGGGCACCGCCACCGAAGTCCGGCAGCGGCTCGCGCTCCTCCATCGGATCCTGTTCAACGATATAGGGATAATCCTCCGGCGGAATCCATTGCAGCGAACTCATCGGCAGCCGCAGCCCGAGCGGTGAATCGCCCGGCATCAGAAAGAGATTGCCACGTCGCAAACTCCATTTCTCGCTGCGCCAGCGGCTGGCGGCTTTGGCGTTCCAGCGCTGCACAGGCAGAACGAAGCCACGCGGCACGTTCAATCCCTGCTGAAACACCTGCGCCATCCGCGAGCGCTCTTCGGGATCGGCCAGTTTTGAATCGCTCGGATCGACATTGCCGGGTAGGCTGTTCTCCTTCAGCAGCCAGTGTGCCTGATCTTCATAAGCAGGAAGCACATTGCTCGCGTCCACACCAAGTTTCTCGGCGATATGTGTCGCGAATTTTTCCGCCTGCTCGATCTTCGCCGAGCGCGGGCCTTCCATGGGCGCGATCAGATCCGGATTTCGCCAGATCGGCACACCGTCCTTGCGCCAATAGAGTCCGAACGCCCAGCGAGGCAGGCTTTCGCCGGGATACCATTTGCCCTGTCCGTAATGCAGCAAGCCGCCTGGCGCGAACCGCGTGCGTAAACGGCGGATGAGGTCGTCGGCGATACCGCGCTTGGTCGGACCGACAGCAGCAGTATTCCACTCGGCAGATTCCAGATCGTCGATTGAAACGAATGTCGGCTCGCCGCCCATCGTCAGGCGCACGTCATCCGCCGCCAGATCGGCATCGACCTTCACGCCGAGCGTATCGAGACGCCGCCAGGAGTCGTCCGAGAACGGCTTGGTGATGCGCGGCGCTTCATTGAAGCGCGTCACCTTCATCTCAAAACCGAATTCGACGTTCGCCGAACTGACGTTGCCGCTGATCGGCGCAGCCGTCCGGTAGTGCGGCGACGCGGCGACGGGAATGTGCCCCTCACCTGTCAGCATGCCGGAGGTTACATCGAATCCGACCCAGCCGGCACCCGGCAGATAAACCTCTGCCCATGCGTGCAAATCGGTGAAATCAGCCTCGACCTCGCGTGGTCCCTGCAGCGGATCGACGTCGGGACGCAATTGAATGAGGTAGCCGGAGACGAAGCGCGCGGCTAATCCGAGATGGCGCAGCGCCTGAATCAAAAGCCACGCCGAATCGCGGCAAGACCCGGCGCCGCTTTGCAGCGTTTCCTCCGGCGACTGGATGCCCGGTTCCATGCGAATGACGTAGTTGACCCGATCGCGTAATTTCGCGTTTAGATCGACGAGGAAGTTCACCGTATTGGTCGGTTCGCGCGGGATGCTTGCAAGATACTGTGCAAGCAATGGTGTCACAGGCTCGGTCTTCAGATAAGGCGCAAGTTCGTCGGCGAGATCCGGCGGATACAGAAACGGAAGCGTCTCGGCATAGGGTTCCACAAAGAAATCGAACGGATTGACCACCGCCATGTCGGCGATGAAATCCACCTCGATCTTGAACTCACGCGCCGGTTCCGGAAACACAAAGCGCGCGAGCCAGTTTCCCTGGGGGTCCTGCTGCCAGTTGACGAAATGCGTCTCCGGCAGAACCTTTAGCGAATAACTGGAAACGCGGGTGCGGGAATGCGGCGCCGGCCTCAACCGGATGACCTGCGGCCCGAGGCTGACAGGCTGGTCATACGTATAGTGTGTGACGTGATGCAGAGCGACGGCAATGGACACGGCGCGACAACCTCGATGGCTCGTTTTTTGAGCAGAACACCTGAACAAGCCGCTATCAAGCGCTAACAACGGGCAAGGACTGCCTAACGCATTGGCAAATCGAGGTTTCGTGCCGAAACTCCGAGCGATTTGATCCGCGACGCCAGCGTGGTCGGCTTGATGGCCAGCAGTTCCGCTGCACCGCCCTTGCCGAAGACCTTGCCGCCGGACGCCTTCAGCGCGGCCAGAATATTGTTGCGTTCGTGCTCCCGCATTTCATCGTCGGTCATGATGGGCTGAGGCGCACCATTCTTGGGACGGCGTGCCGCAACCGGTAGCTCGGGTCCGCCTTGCTGGATCGGCAGATCAATCCGCAGCCGTCCGTTCTGAGCCAGAATGGCGGCGCGCTCGATCACGTTCTGCAATTCGCGAACATTGCCCGGCCAGTCATATTGCATCAGGCGGCGCACATCGCCTTCAGACAGCCGCAGATCGGACTTGAACGACTTGCTTTCGCTGGCGAGGAAGTGTTGCGCCAACTGCGGAATGTCCTCGCGGCGATCACGCAGCGGCACAGTCTCAACAGGAAACACATTAAGCCGGAAATAGAGGTCCTCGCGGAAACGCCCCTGCTTCACTTCCTGCTTCAGTTCGCGATTGGTGGCAGCGATGACGCGGACGTTTACCGCGCGCGTGCGTTCCTCGCCGACGCGCTCGAAATGACCCTCCTGCAACACGCGCAGCAGCTTGCCCTGAAGCTCCAGCGGAATTTCGCCGACTTCATCCAGAAACAAGGTCCCGCCATCGGCGAGTTCAAACCGTCCGATGCGGTCGCGCAACGCGCCGGTAAACGCGCCGCGTACATGACCGAAGAATTCACTCTCGAACAGTTCGCGCGGAATCGCCGCGCAGTTGACGCGGATCAGCGGACGGTCGCTGCGCTGGCTCGCCTCGTGAATGGCGCGCGCAATTAGTTCCTTGCCGGTGCCGGACTCGCCAGTGATCATCACTGTCGCATCGGTCGGCGCGACAAGGCTGACCTGCCGTAGCGTTTTCTGCACCGCAGCCGTGTGGCCGATGATGCCGCGCGGATTGGTCTCGGTGCGGATTTCCTCCTGCAAATAGGCATTTTCCTGCTCGAGCCGCTCGCGCAGCTGATCAACCTCGGCAAGCGCCGCACGCAGTTTTTCATCGGCCTCGCGGCGCTGGCTGACATCACGGAACACGATCACCGCGCCGACCACCACGCCGCGATCGCGGATTGGCGTCGATGTATATTCAACCCAGACCGGCGTACCGTCCTTGCGCCAGAACACCTCATCATCGACCTGATGCACTGCGCCGTCACGGAACGCCGCATAGATCGGACAATCTTCGTGCGGATAATGCCGGCCATCGTGATGGGTGTGGTGCACGGTCGAGTGAATGTTGGTCCCGACAAGCTCCTCCGCTGACCAGCCGAGGATGCGTTCAGCCACCGGATTGACGAACGTGGTCTTGCCCTCCGCGTTGACTCCGTAGATGCCCTCGCCTGCGGCACGCAGGATGAGTTGGTTTTCGCGCTCGATGTCACGGAACACGCGCTCGACGCGCTGCCAGGCAGCGATTCCGCCGCGCATGTGATCTTCCGCCGTCAGATCGACCAGACGGCGGCGGCGCTGTTCGAGGTCATTCAGGGCCAGGAGCACAAGCGGCGTCCCATCCTGCGGGATCAGCGAGCCGGTGTATTCCAGCCGAAGTTTGTTTCCCGCCGCATGGCGCGGGGTCAGCGACGTGGTCCAGAACGAGCCTTTGTCGAACACCGCCTGCGTGAAAACGATCAGCGCGGGCACCTGTCCGGCGTGAAGCGCGCTGATTTTCATTTGCCGCATCAGAGCGCGATCATATCCCAACAGCGTGCAAACGGCTGGATTGGCGTCAACGATGCGGTCGCCGTGAGGGTCCAGCAGCAGCATCGGTTCGGTCGCGAAATCGAACGCCGCTCCCCACACATCGTGATCACGCGCCGAAGGTACCGGTAGCGAAACGTCCATCCACCCTCACTACGAGATATCGTGATTGAATTACGAATATTCGTATATCACGACATTTCGTAACAGACAATATTCCCGCTGTGCCGCAGGCACATTGATAAACCGCGAAAAACGACCGTGGCACGACCCTTGCGTAGTGATTGGAAACATCACGCTGGAGGCTTTCATGTCCACCTTCGACAATCCGTTCGATCCGAACCGCCGCCTCTCCTCGTTCGGCTGCTCATGTGGCCGGCACGCGACCGACGCCGAGCACCAAGCAGCCCTCCAGTTCCAGGCAACACCTGCGGAAAGCGACGAGCAGCGCTACGAAGGCGTCGTCGCCTCTGCCGTGATGCGCGCGATGTTCCCCCAGGACGCCGCCCGCCGCGCGTTCCTGAAATCGGTCGGCGCCGCCACCGCGGTCGCCGCAGTCTCGCAATTCTTCCCGCTGAAGACTGCCACCGAAGTTTTCGCGCAGGGCGCTCCGCTCGAAAAGAAAGACCTCAAGGTCGGATTCATTCCGATCACCTGCGCCACCCCGATCATCATGGCGGCGCCGATGGGCTTCTACGCCAAGAATGGCCTCAACGTCGAAGTCATCAAGACCGCTGGCTGGGCCGTCATCCGCGACAAGACCGTCAACAAGGAATACGACGCCGCGCACATGCTCTCACCGATGCCGCTCGCTCTGACACTTGGCGCGGGATCGAATCCGGTGCCCTACACCATGCCTGCGGTGGAGAACATCAACGGTCAAGCCATCACGCTGGCGCTGAAGCACAAGGACAAGCGCAATCCGAAGGACTGGAAGGGTTTCAAATTCGCTGTACCCTTCGACTATTCGATGCACAACTACCTGCTGCGCTACTATCTCGCCGAGCACGGCATCGATCCCGACGCAGACGTGCAGATCCGCTCTGTGCCGCCGCCGGAAATGGTCGCGAACCTGCGCGCGGACAATATCGACGGCTTCCTCGGCCCCGATCCGATGAACCAGCGCGCCGTCTACGACAATGTCGGATTCATCCACATCCTGACCAAGGACATCTGGGAAGGCCATCCTTGTTGCGCGTTCGCCGCATCGAAGGAATTCGTCACCACGATGCCGAACACCTACGCGGCGTTGCTAAAATCGATCATCGACGCCACTGCGTTCGCCCACAAAGCCGAGAACCGCAAGCAGATTGCGGAGGCGATCTCGCCGGCGAATTACATTAACCAGCCCCAGATCGTGCTGGAGCAGATTTTGACGGGCACCTTCGCCGACGGTCTCGGTAATATCGTCAAGCAGCCCAACCGCCTCGACTTCGATCCGTTCCCCTGGCAGTCCTTCGCGATCTGGATCATGACCCAGATGAAGCGCTGGGGTCAGATCAAGGGCGACGTGGACTACAAGGCTGTCGCCGAGCAGGTTTACCTTGCGACAGATACCGCGAAGCTGATGAAAGAGGTCGGCCTCACACCGCCGGCAACGACGACGAAGAGTTTCGTCGTGATGGGCAAGACCTTCGATCCGGCAAAGCCAGAAGATTACCTCAACAGCTTCAAGATCAGGAAGGCGAGCTGATGTCGTCCTCGCTGAGGTTTCGCGCTGCGATTGTGTCGGTGGCTATCTTCCTCGTCTTCATCGGCGCGTGGCATCTCGCCACGCGCAGCACCGGATCGGTCGCCGCGATGAATCCGGAATATGCCAAGCTGATGGGGCTGAATGCCACGCAGGGCAAGTCGGCAATGCCAGGCCCGCTCGATGTTGGTGCTAAACTCTGGGAGCACATCAGGCAGCCGTTTTACGACAATGGGCCAAACGACAAGGGGCTGGGTATCCAGCTCGCCTACTCCATCGCCCGTGTTGCGATCGGGTACTTGCTCGCCGTCGCTGTCGCGATCCCGCTCGGATTCTTGATCGGGATGTCGCCGCTGCTGAGCAAGGCGCTTGATCCGTTCATTCAGATTCTGAAACCCATCTCGCCGCTGGCCTGGATGCCACTTGCACTCTACACCATCAAGGATTCCAGCCTTTCGGCGATCTTCGTGATCTTCATCTGCTCGGTCTGGCCGATGCTGATGAACACCGCGTTCGGCGTGTCTGCCGTGCGCAAGGAATGGATCAACGTCGCCCGCACGCTCGAGGTGGGTAATGTCCGCCGCGCCTTCACGGTGATCCTGCCTGCCGCTGCGCCGACCATTCTCACCGGCATGCGCATCTCCATCGGCATCGCATGGCTCGTGATTGTCGCCGCCGAAATGCTCGTGGGCGGCACCGGCATTGGCTATTTCGTTTGGAACGAGTGGAACAACCTGTCGATCACCAACGTCATCATCGCCATCTTCGTCATCGGCCTCGTCGGCATGATCCTCGATCAAATCCTTGCGCGGTTCACGCGCATGGTTACGTTCCCGGAGTGAGGCAATGACCGACAAATTCATCTCAATCGAAGGCATCGCCAAGCGCTATCCCGCGCCGTCCGGCGGTACGACGACGATTTTCGAAGACCTGTGGCTGTCGATGCCACGCGGCGAGTTCGGTTGCGTTATCGGCCACTCCGGTTGCGGCAAGACCACGGTCCTGAACATTCTCGCCGGCCTCGATGAACCAAGCGAAGGCGCGGTGATCGTCGACGGACAGGCGATCGAAGGCACAAGCCTTGATCGCGCCGTGATCTTCCAGAGCCACGCGCTGTTGCCGTGGCGCACGGTGATGGGCAACGTCGCATACGCCGTCACATCGAAATGGCGCAAATGGGACAAGGCACGCGTCCGTGCCCACGCACAGAAGTTCATCGACATCGTCGGCCTGACCGGCTCGGAGCACAAGCGCCCGTCTGAACTGTCCGGCGGCATGAAACAGCGTGTCGGCATCGCGCGGGCTCTCTCGATCACGCCCAAGATCATGCTGATGGACGAGCCGTTCTCCGCACTGGACGCACTGACACGCGGCACATTGCAGGACGAAGTCCGCCGCATTTGCCTTGAGACCGGCCAGACCGCTTTCATGATCACACATGATGTCGATGAGGCAATCTATCTCGCCGACAAGATCTTTCTGATGACCAACGGTCCGGGCGCAGTGCTGGCGGAAGTCCTGGAAAACCCGCTGCCGAAAGACCGCGGCAGGATCGATCTGCACAGACACCCGCACTACTACGCACTGCGCAACCACATCATCGACTTCCTGGTGACCCGTAGCAAAACGTTCGTGGAAACCAATAAGGATCACGATCCTCGCAATGTACCAACGGTTCGTCCCGGGTTCGCCGAGCCTGCGATCGTCAACACGACCGAGTCCTTTCAAAAGCCGCAGGCCGGGCAGGCCAGCGCGCGATAACCTCGATAACTCAAGGAGAAAAGAATGAAGCGATCCGACCTCACCGAAAAGCTGCTCGACATCAAGCGCGAGAACGGCTGGACGTGGAAGCACATCTGCGAACAGATCGGCGGACACTCGGACGCGCTAATCGTCGGCGCGATACTCGGCCAAATGAAACTCACCAAGCCACAGGCATCTAACGCCGCAACGCTGTTCGGCCTGTCCAAGGCTGAAACCGCGATGATCAACGAGATTCCGACGCGCGGCGATGGCACGCAGATGCCGCCGACCGACCCCCTGATTTACCGCTTCTATGAAATGGTCATGGTGAACGGGCCGGCGTGGAAAGCGCTGATCGAAGAAGAATTCGGCGACGGCATCATGTCCGCCATCGACTTCGATTTCGCAATGGAACGTGTCGCTAACCCGAAAGGGGACCGCGTCAAGTTTGTGATGACGGGAAAATTCCTGCCGTTCAAGTACTACGGCGCAACCGGCAACAACATGGAATACGGTTTCAAGGAGGATTGAGCCGCGCTACGGCATCAGGCGGATGGCGTCGTTAAAGAAATCCGGTCCGCCGAAATTGCCGGACTTCAGCGCCATCACAGCTTCGCCCCTACCCCAGCCGACACAACGAAGGACCGGAACGCCAGCGGCGATTTCCGGTCCAACCAGAAACGCCGGGATGCGAAGGCGATCCACCACGGCACCCGATGTCTCGCCGCCCGCAATAACGAGACGCCGCACGCCTGCAGCGGCAAGTCCTTCGCTGATTGCGGCCATCGTCTGCTCGATAGCGTGACCGGCCGCATCTCGTCCATGTCTAGCCTGAAGTGCCGAAACCTGATCGGGCGAAGAACTGCTGGCTATCAGTACCGGTGCTCTCCCCATTTTCGCGCGCGCCCAGTCAAGCGCGCGTTCCGCTTCCGCTCGACCCACCACGATCTTTTCCGGATCTAGCCGCAGCACCGGCATCGATTTTTCCGCCTGCGCGATCTGCGCCAGCGTCGCTTGCGAGCAGCTTCCGGCGAGACAGGCGACAGGTCCGCCAATCGCCTTCTGATCCGCGCCCGAGGAAGTCGGCTTGACCTTGCCTGATGCGATCAATCCTCGCGCGAGGCCAAGCCCCATTCCGGATGCACCGACCGACAGCCGATGATCGAGAGAAACCTGACCGATGACTTCAAGTTCGGGGTCAAACACCGCATCGACAACGGCAGCGCCCATCCCTTGCTTCGCCAGTTCAGCGAGGCGTGCACGGATCGCGTCAGCCCCCTTCGCGACGGTCGCGAGATCAACAAGACCAACTTTGGACCTGCTCTGCCGCGCCAAGACGCGTACCAGATTGGAGTCGTGCATTGGATTGAGCGGATGATCCTTCAGCGGGCTTTCATTCAGCGGGACACCGCCGACAAACAGGTTGCCCTGATAGACCGTGCGCCCTGTTCCGGGAAACGCCGGCGTCACAAGCACGATATCGTCACTGGAGTCCGCGCGCAGCGCATCCATCACCGGGCCGATGTTTCCAGCGTCGGTGGAATCGAATGTCGAACAGATCTTGAACAGCACATGGGGCGCTCCACGCGCCCGCAGCCATTTGTCGGCCTCGCGCGACCGCGCTACCGCCTGAGACGCCTCGATAGAACGGCTTTTCAGCGACACCACGACGGCATCGACGTCGGGCAACGCCAGCGCATTGTTTGGAACGCCAATAGTCTGCACCGTGCGGAGGCCGCAGCGGGTCAGCATGTTGGCAAGATCGGATGCGCCGGTGTAATCATCGGCGATGCAGCCCAGCGCCAACGTCACGCGCGCGCTCCCGTTTTCGGGGCATACGGTGCGAACCAGCCGAGGCCGTCGACCGTATTTCCCTTCGGTCGATACTCGCAACCAACGAAGCCATCATAGCCGAGCCGGTCCAGCTCATCGAACAGGAACAAGTAATTCAATTCCTCCCCTGCCGGTTCGTTGCGTGAGGGAACGCTGGCGATCTGAATATGTCCGATCATCGGCATCATCTTGCGTAATGCCATGGTCACGTCGCCATGGACGATCTGCCGGTGATAAATGTCGAACTGCAGTTTCAGATTAGCAATTCTGAGGTCGTCAATCACGCCCGCTGCGAAATCAAAATCGTTCAGGAAGTATCCGGGCACATCCCGGGGATTGATCGGCTCCAGCATCAGATCGATGTTCTCTTTTGCCAACGCCTCGGCGGTCCATACCACCGAGCGGCAAAATGCATCGACCGCTTTCGGATCGCGGCGATCCGCAATGCCCGCCATCAAATGCAGGCGTTTGACACCCGTCGCTTTGGCGTAAGGGAGAACCTTCTTGACACTGGCCTGCACATCGGCGAAGCGATCCGGCAATGCCGCAAATCCGCGCTCACCCTTGTTCCAATCGCCGGGAAACAGGTTGAACAGCGCCTGAGTGAGGCCGTTGCGGTGAAGCCGATCGCCAACATCATCAGGCGAATGCTCGTAGGGAAACAAAAACTCTACCGCTGTGAACCCGGCCTTCGCCGCTGCATCGAAGCGATCGAGAAACGGCACTTCATTGAACATCATGCTGAGATTGGCGGCAAAGCGAGGCATCTTGACTCCTGGTCGAAGTACTTAGTTCTTTTCACCCGGCAGTTTCGTTCCGGTTACGCGTGCATACATCCGCGCAACCGATGCGTCGTCATCGCGGCCCATACCAGCTGCGGATGTCATGAGAAACATCTGCAAGGCCGCCGCCGATACCGGTACCGGGAACTTCGCGGTTCGCGCCATATCCTGAATGATGCCGAGATCCTTGACGAAAATGTCGACCGCGCTGCGCGGCGTGTAGTCGCCGTCCAGCACATGCGGCATCCGGTTCTCGAACATCCATGAATTGCCGGCGGATGCCGTGATCACTTCATAAACTTTGCTAATGTCGAGACCCTGCTTCGCCGCGAAGACCATAGCCTCGCTGGCGGCGGCGATATGCACGCCGGCCAGCAATTGATTGATCATTTTGAACGCCGCGCCCTGCCCCGGCTGATCGCCCAGTTCGTAGAGTTTCGCAGACATCGCGTCGAGCGCGGGCCTTGCCTTGGCGAAGGCAGCCTGGCTGCCCGAGGCAAGAATGGTCAATTCGCCCTGCGCGGCACGCTGCGCGCCGCCGCTGATCGGCGCATCGAGATAGTGTCTGCCGCTCGCTTCAAGCTGTTTGGCCATGCGCCTTGCCACGTCCGGATCCATCGTCGCCGAGGATATAAAGACTGCGCCTTTTGGCAGTGTTTCGGCCACCCCTTGAGTGCCGAACAGAATGGTTTCGGTTTGCGCCGCGTTCACGACGACGCTGACCACCGCATCGGCGTCCTTCGCCGCTTCCGCTGGTGACGCAGCGCCCTGTCCGCCCTCGGCGACAAGCCGCGCAGTGACCTCTGGCGCGACATCGCAACCCGCGACGTCGAAGCCGGCACGTTTGAGCGACAGCGCCATGCCAAAGCCCATCGATCCGAGACCGATGACCCCGACGCGTCCCATCTTGACGGACATGTTTCCTCATTTTGTTGCTTGCTCGTACGTTGGCGTCGAGCGGTTAGAGCGTTGGTAGCATGGCTAGCGGCGCGTCCAAAATGGCATTTGAGCCACGCGCAAAACCGTGAGAAAACGCAACCCGAAAGGCGCCCCATGACGGAAACAAGGCTTCGCGATCAAATCTGCCAGTTCGGCCGCTCGCTGTTCGAACGAGGCCTGACCCCGGGGTCTTCGGGAAACATCAGCGTCCGCCTCGACGACGGCGGCTGGCTGGTCACGCCGACCAACGCTTCGCTGGGCTTCCTTGATCCCGCGCGTCTTTCGCGGCTGAACGGATCCGGGCACCCTCTGTCAGGGGATGCGCCGACCAAGGAGATCCCCCTGCATGCGGCGCTCTATGAAACCAGACGCGGCGCAAGGGCTGTTGTGCACCTGCACTGTGCGCATTGTGTCGCCGTATCCATGCTTCCGGAGATCGACCCGAAGGCAGCGCTGCCGCCGCTGACACCCTATTACATGATGCGTTGTGGCGCCACGGCGCTGTTGCCCTACTACCGTCCGGGCGATGCGGCGGTGGCCGATGCGATCCGCGGGCTCGCCGGAAAATACTCTTGCGTGCTGCTCTCCAATCATGGTCCGGTGGTTTCGGGCGATACGCTCGAAGCTGCCGTCTTCGCCACGGAAGAGCTTGAAGAAACAGCGAAGCTCTATCTGATGACCCGTGGCATGAACCCGCGAACACTGACGCCGGAGCAGGTCACCGACCTTGCTGCAGCATTTGGGAAATCGAAACCGGGTACAACGTCATGACTGTCACCATCTATCACAATCCCGCCTGCGGAACGTCGCGGAACACGCTCGCGATGATCCGGCAGAGCGGCGAAGAGCCAACTGTCATCGAGTATCTTGAGACACCACCTTCCCGCGACCAACTGGTCGCTCTGATCAAAGACATGAACATTCCGGTGCGCGCGCTGCTCCGTGAAAAAGGCACACCGTTCGCAGCGCTCGGCCTTTCCGACCCGGCCTTGACCGACGACCAGTTGCTGGATGCGATGATAACGCATCCAATCCTGATCAATCGACCTATCGTCGTGACTCCCAAGGGTGTTCGCCTCTGCCGTCCTTCAGAGCTCGTGCTTGGATTGCTGCAAAATCCCGTCGCGACGTTTGTCAAAGAGGATGGCGAGATCGTTGGTGTCACACAGCCGTAATCCGTCTTGATAAAGGTGCGCTTCAGCCGGCCTTCGCGATCGCAAAACTGATCCGCACGTCGTCGAACCTCTCGGCGTAGTCAACGCTCGCCTGCTTGGCGTCTCCTCTTTCATCGCAAATCACAATCGCGCGATACCATCGCGGCGAAATGTTGCGCCGCCAGAAAAACTTCTGAAGCGCATCACCTTGCTTAACGGCGATGACGCGATAGGCTCTCGCCCGTAAAACGCTAAAAATCGAACCCTACCGGGAGGATAAATCATGTTTTACGCTTTCAAAAATCACGCCCTGACTTCAGCCGCAGCCGCTGCGTTTGTGTGCGCATCGGCAATTTCTGCATCGGCTCAAACTCCGAACAACAATTTGGACAAGCTCGGCAATTTCCAGAAGACCGGCGTCACTGAAATTCCAACCGTTCCGCAGACAGGCCGCAAGGTCGATGCGATCAAGGCCAATCTCGCCAAGATCAAACTGCCGCCAGGCTTCAAAATCAGTCTTTATGCGCTCGTTCCCGATGCGCGGCATATCGCCGTCGGACCGCAAGGTGTCGTGACGTTCGTCGGCACACGAAAGAGCAAGGTCTACGCCGTCACCGATCGCGGCAAGGCTGGTTTCGCGGAGGAAGTGAAAGAGTTCGCGCCGTCCGTCAGTTTCACCATTCCGAACGGCGTCTGCTTCTCCAAGGATGGATTCCTCTTCGTCGCCGAACAGAATCGCATTCTCAATTTCCCTGCCGCCGAATTCTTCTATGAAAGCCCTGATATCGCTGTCGCCGTGGTCGTTCCGCAGGGCGAGCTGATCCCCAAGGACGATGAAAGCTTCAATCACACCGCTCGCGTCTGCCGTGTCGGCGCGGACAACAAGATCTATGTGACGCTTGGACAGCCGTTCAACGTGCCGGCGAAGGATAAGCTCGAAGGCTACGCGAAACATGGCATCGGCGGCATCATCCGCGTCGATCAGGATGGCAAGAACAAAGAAGTTTACGCCCAAGGCGTCCGCAATTCGGTCGGCATGGATTTCAACCCGAAGAACAACCAGCTCTGGTTCACGGACAACCAGGTCGACGGCATGGGCGATAACATCCCGCCCGGCGAGCTGAACCGCGCTACACAAATCGGCCAGAACTTTGGCTTCCCCTATTTCGGCGGCGGCAAGGTCCGGACCGTCGAGTACAAGGCTGACACCCCGCCGGCCAACGTCGTGTATCCGGAAGTCGAGATGGACGCCCATGCGGCCGACCTCGGCATGACGTTCTATAACGGCAAGTCTTTCCCGGCCAAGTATCGCGGCGGCATTTTCTCGGCCCAGCATGGATCATGGAATCGTACCGATCCGATCGGCGCACGGGTAATGTTCACTTCGCTCAAGCCCGATGGTAGCGCCGACAAAACGGAAGTCTTTGCGTCCGGTTGGTTGACCCCGGATGGCGAATACACGGGACGGCCGGTCGACATCGCAACGCTGCGTGACGGCTCAATGCTGGTGTCTGACGATCTGGCCGGCGCACTGTACAGGATCACTTACGACGGAAAATAAGCACCGGATTGAACGTCTACCCGCCGCGAGACAGGACATAGCCTGCTCGCGGCGGATCGTCGTGAACACGCATCGCGTGACCACGCAAAATGGAAAGAAGAAAATGATCGCGCGCGCATTTGTCAGCCTTTTCACCCTCGGCCTCCTGGGTTCCTTGATGGGCACGGCTCATGCTGCCGACGTAAAGGCCGGACGTAAAAAGGCTCAGATGTGCGCAGCCTGTCACGGCATCGACGGCATTTCCAAAATGCCGATGGCACCCAATATCGCCGGCTCGCCCGCGATGTATCTGGAAAAGCAAATGAAGTCCTTCCGCTCCGAGGAGCGCAAGGACGAGACCATGAATGTGGTTGCCAAGCCGCTGTCCGATGCAGACATTGCCGATCTCGCCGCTTGGTACTCGGGGCTAACGGTCGACGTCACGCTGCCAAACTGAGGATTTGCGCAGCGGTTGGACGTACAGCTCTTGGCTAGGTGCGAGACAATCCATCGATGGCTTCGATAACCGCATCCCTTACGCCAGGATCATACAGCGAATGACCAGCGGCCTCGACCATTCGCAAGGTGGCGTCTGGCCAGGCCTTCAGCAACGCATGCGCGGTCGAGGGTGGACAAAGCAGATCGTAACGCCCCTGCACGATCAGGCCGGGAATCCCTTTTAACTGTCCGGCATTCGCCAAAAGTTGCCCGGGTTTCAGGAAGCAACCGTTCTGAAAGTAATGAGCCTCCATGAACGGCGTCGATGGAAGCCCGCGCTCGACATTGTTGACCGCGGCAAGATCAAGCCGACTTTTTGATGGTTTGTGATCGGACAAAACGCGCTCGGTATCGTGCCAGGCGCGGGATGCAGGTCCATGAACCGCGGGGTCGGGATCGAGAATACGCCGCCAATAGGCCTGAAGCGGTTGCGCGCGCTCCTCCGGAAGAAGCAGACCGAGAAAATCATCGTTCAGGTCCGGGTAGAGACGCGGCAGGGTGTCGAGAAATGCGCCTTCCAGCTCATCGCCCGTCCCGAGAAACGTCGCGCGCAGAACAATGCCGCTGACGCGTTGCGGATAAGCCTGCGCGTAGGCAAGCGCCAGAGTCGCGCCCCACGAACCACCGACAACAAGCCATCGCTCGAAGCCGAGGCTTTCGCGAATGGCTTCCATGTCCGCAATCAGATGCGGCAGCGTGTTGGCCTCGCGCGATCCCTTGGGGCGGCTCCTGCCGGCGCCGCGCTGATCGAATAGCACCGCATGAAACCGCTGTGGGTCGAACAATCCCCGATGATCGGGCTGGCAGCCGCTGCCGGGCCCGCCATGCAGATAAACCGCAGGAATACCGTCCGGACGACCGACCGTCTCAATATAAATCTCGTGGCCGTCGCTAACCGCCATGTGCTGCACGGAGAGCGGCGCTAAGCGATCTGCTCGCTTGCTTGAGGTCGCAGCGGCGTCAGGCCCCATGCGTATCTACCTCGAGCGTGCCGCCGGCGAAATTACGATAGATGAAACGCCGGTTGTCACCGGCAGCCTCGCTCACCGCCGTTTTGAATATCTGTTCGTGCATGGGCGAGAGCGCGCAGGCCGGATCGGTGTTGGCCGCATTCCCGGTCAGTGCAAAGGCCTGACAGCGGCAACCGCCATAATCGACCTCCTTGTACTCGCAACTTTGACACGGCTCCGGCATCCAGCCGGTTCCGCGATAGCGATTGAACGCTTCGGAGTTCTGCCAGATCCACGCGATCGAATAATTCCGGACCGACTCGAATTCCAGCCCCGTGATCGTTTCCGCCGCATGGCACGGCAGGATCTTGCCTGACGGCGAGATGTTGAAGAACTGCCTTCCCCAGCCGCCCATGCATTTCTTGGGACGCAATGCATAGTAGTCCGGTACGACGTAGTCGATGGCGAGAATGCCTTTCAGCCGCACCTGCGCCTCTTCAACGATGCGGGAGGTCTCGTCGATCTGATCCATCGTGGGCATCAGCGCCGCGCGGTTCTTCAGCGCCCAGCCGTAATACTGGACATTGGCGACTTCGAGCCTGTCGGCATCGAGATCGACTGCCATCTGAACAATGTCCGCAAGCTGAAACAGGTTCTGACGGTGCATCACCGCGTTCACCGTCAGCGGCAGACCAAGCTCACGAGCCCAGCGTGCAACCTCGATCTTCTTCGCATGGGCATCCTTCAATCCGGCGACGCGGTCGGCAACACCCTCCTCACTACCCTGAAAACTGATCTGGATGTGACAAAGCCCCGCATCGGCCAAAGCGGCGAGTTTGTCCTTGCTCAGCAGCACGGCAGAGGTGATGAGGTTTGAATACAGTCCGGCATCTGTGGAGTGCTGAACGATCTCAACGAGATCCTTGCGCGCCGTGGGCTCCCCGCCGGAAAAATGAATCTGGAGTACGCCGATTTCGGCGAGTTCGCTCAGCACGCGCTTCCACTCAGCCGTGGTGAGCTCCGCGCCGCTGCGCTCAAGCTCCAGTGGATTCGAGCAGTATGGGCATTGCAGTGGACAACGGTGCGTGAGTTCCGCCAGGACCGCCAGTGGAATGCCAAAAGTTTCCGCCTGCGACTTGCGCGCCTCCAGCACCGCCAATCCATCGGCTGGATCGGCGCGGACAGGAGAAGCATCGGTCAGCGTCGGACTCATGGTTTGGTGTCCTGTGCCTCGGCGAGAAAGCCTTTTTCCGCGAGATCCCGCAGCATGGCAATGACATCGGTGCCGATCAGGCCACGATCAGCGGCATACTTGGCGGCCAGCACATCGATAATCTGATCGACGGTGCGGACGCCATCGCAGAGCTGCAGAATCTCCACCGCGATCTCGTCCGGCGCAAGCACTCTCTCAGGCACCAGAACAACCCAAACCTGACGCGCTTCGTCGAATTTCAGTTTGGCGTGCCGCGCCAGAACTGGGTGGCTTCCTTCAGTTATGTCGATCCGCCGGTTTCGCAATGCCATCAGCCCTTCTCGGGCAGAAAAGCACCCGGCGGAACATGACCATCGACATAGGCATGATAGAGCGCATCGAGCTGAACCCAGAGCACGTTGGTCTTGAAGATCAGCGCATTGCAGACCGCTTCACGTTCTTCCGGCGTTTTTGCGTGTTTCTTGACGAAATCGAGGGCGAAATTGGCATCGCGCGGTGCCTGCTCCATACGAAGCTTGAAATAGCTCATGATGTTCGGGTTGATGAAGTCGTAATGCGCCAGCATCCCCGAAATGCGCTCTTCGTGCAGGTTCGGCGCAAACAGCTCGGTCAGAGACGACGCAATGGCCTCCAGCGGCGTCCGGTCCCGGACGAAATGGACGTAGGCATCCACGGCGAAGCGCGTTGCCGGAAGGATGCCCTCGGCGGATTCGACGTAGGCGCTGTCGAGACCTAGCCCTTCAGTCAGCTTCAGCCAGCGTTCGATCCCACCCTCGGTGTCCACATCGCCGTCGTGATCTACGATGCGGTGCCGCCATTCCAGCCTGATGTTGCGATCACGGAACCGCGAGATCACCACCGCATCCTTGATCGGAATGGAACTCTGATAGTAGTAGCGATTAAGGGCCCAGGCCTGCACCTGCCCTTTGTTAAGTTTGCCGCCATGCAACAACCGGTGGAACGGATGCAGGTTGTGATAACGCGTGGCGCCGATGCCTCGAAGCGCCGTCTCAAGTTCGTCCGCTGTCGCAAGCGGCGTTCCGGTCTTCAATGCAAACACGCTCGTCGCGATCAAATGGTGATCTCCGCTCCGTCCGAAGGAATTTGCCAGCCCGCACGCTCGGCCGCCTGACGTTCGGCGGAGCCCGGAAGCAAAACCGGATTCGAATTATTGATATGCAGGAAAATCTTGCGGGCAATGCCGAGGTCCGCGAACGCAGCTATCGCGCCGTCCTCGCCGGACATCGCCATGTGACCCATTCGCTGCCCCGTCTTGATGCCAAGCCCAGCAGAGATCAGTTCGTCGTCGCGCCAAAGCGTCCCATCGAAGAAAATCAGTGGGGCCCCTTGAAGGCGTTGCTTCAGCTCAGGGGTAAGCGCAGCGCACGCGGCGAGGAAATACAAATGCTCCCCGTTTCGTTTGTCGGAAATCCGGAGTCCAAGCGTATCCCCAGGGTCTTCGCTGCCGCTTTCGCCTTCAAGATACCACGCCCGCTTCCCCGGCACGGCGAATGGAAGAACCTCGAGGCCAGAGAGAGAGCCGTCGGAAAATTTCGGTTCAAACGCCACGTCAAACTCGATCGGCTCGCGCCGCGCGCGCTTCTCGTCGAGCACGTTGAAGATGCTGTTCGACTTGAGAATAGAGAGTACCCGCTGATGAGCGTAGATCGTGAACGGCGAGCCTTCGCGAAGCGATAGCAGCCCGGCTACAGCATCGACCTCGCCATTGGTCAGAATGACGCCGGTAATGGGACTATGCCGCAACTGATCTGTCTTGGGATGAAGTTGGGGAGTCGCTATCACCTGCTGACGCAGGTCCGGCGAGGCATTAACCAGAAACCAGTGCTCCCCGTCTGCGCTAACGGCGATGGAAGCCTGTGTCGCGCGCAGTTCCGGGCGCCCATCGCGCGCGGCCCGGCAGATTTCACAATTGCAGTTCCATTGCGGAACGCCCCCGCCCGCCGCAGCTCCAAGAACGACGACGCGCATCAGACCCCGCCCTCGATTCAATCACAGGATTAGTGATGGCAGAATTCAACGCCACAGACGCCAACAACCCGGCCTCGCACAGGAACACCTCTTCCTTCAAGGAATTCCTGGCGCAAACCGGATCGCTTCACTGCGAGCCTGATAGCGGGATGCGGCCTATTTTCGTGCCGCGCAGGCGTACATATTGATTTCCATGCCCACTGGCACTTCGACAATCCTAGGGGTCTTCCAGGCCATTTTGGTCTCCTTGCCCATTGTGGACGCGACTTTGAATCCTCGTCCGTGACAAAGCTAACATGGAGCTTCCGGACCGTGCCATTGAATTTCAGACACCAACGCCACAAGTTTGTGACCAAGTCAGATATGTGTGCAGCGCACCAATGTTCGATCCTTTCTCGCGGCGATGCAAAAAGCTGCACCTTCGCGAAAAAAAGCGCTTTACGCCGATACCTGTCGCTCTCAACCTGTCGTCAATAACGACGCCGCAACGGCGCGATTCTTCACAACAGCATGGGTCGCTATAGCCTTCCGAGCCGAAGGACGGACGACTCTGTAGTGACAGGGAGGGAATTCACGTTGAGCTTGCCCCGCGCACGCATCAAAATGTCCGATGCGGATATCGTCAGCCGGTTCGAACGGCTCGGCTACAAACTCGCCATCGATCAGATCGCCTTCACATCGGAAAGCGTCGAGGACTTCTACGACGCGCGGGAAACACTCTGGACAGGTGTAGGTACGATCAAGATCTATGAGGAAGGCGGATTGCTGCTTGTTGAAAAAGCACAGCCGCGCGCAGGCCAGCCCTCGCGCGACATCGCAGTCATCAGCCTCGGACATGCGCGTGCTGTGATGGGCGTCCTCAAACCGGACAAGTCAGCGGAGTTGCCCCGCTATGCCGGGCGCATGGAATTGTCCGAACGCTAGAACGGATCATCTTCGCGCGCCAATCGACGGCTCTTAGCCTGACGCTATTCCGCCTTGGCAAATCGATCGTCAAGCGCATAGCCTGCGCCGCGAACGGTGCGGATCGGATCGGATTCTCGCCCGAGATTCAGAAGCTTCCGCAGCCGCCCGATGTGGACGTCTACGGTACGCTCATCGATATAGATGTCGCGCCCCCATACGCCGTCGAGCAACTGCTCGCGGCTGAACACGCGTCCCGGGTGCTCAAGGAAGAACTCCAGGAGCCGGTATTCGGTCGGTCCGAGATCGATAGGACGGCCCGAGCGAGCAACGCGCCGTCTGTCCCGATCCAATTCGATGTCGCCGAATGCGAGCACCGTGGCGAGGCGCTCAGGACTGGCACGCCGCAAAAGACCCTTCACGCGTGCCAGCAATTCCGGCACCGAGAACGGCTTCACGATGTAATCGTCCGCACCAGTTGCAAGCCCCCTCACCCGTTCGCTTTCCTCGCCGCGCGCGGTCAGCATGATGATTGGAATCTGCTTGGTCTCTGGTCGCGCACGCAACCGGCGGCATAGCTCAATCCCGGACAGGCCCGGAAGCATCCAGTCGAGGACGATGAGATCGGGAACATGCTCCTTGAGCCGTGTATCCGCATCGTCGCCACGTGCAACCGTTTCGACGTCGTAGCCCTCGGCATCAAGGTTGTAGCGAAGCAGCGTTGTCAGCGCTTCTTCGTCTTCGACCACAAGAATTCGGGCGCTCATGCTCGATCCTTCAATTGAGACACATTAATTTCCAGACGCGGCCGCTGCAAAGTTCGTCATATCGCCCTTCGGGCGCTGATCGATCATCTGCTGGCCTTCGATCATATAGAACACCGTCTCTGCGATATTGGTCGCGTGATCGCCAATCCGCTCGATGTTCTTGGCGCAGAACATCAGGTGGATACAGAAGCCGATGTTGCGCGGGTCTTCCATCATGTAGGTCAGGAGTTCACGGAACAGCGAGGTGCAAATCGCATCGACCTCCTCGTCGCCCTTCCAGACCACCATGGCGGCAGGCAGATCATGCGCTGCGTAGGCATCGAGCACAGATTTCACCTGCGACTGCACAAGGTCGGTCATGTGCTCCAGTCCGCGGATCAATTTCAGCGGATGAAAATCACTATCGAGCGCCGCAACGCGCTTACCGATATTCTTGGACAGGTCGCCGATACGCTCAAGATCGGTCGCGACACGCATCGAGCTGACGATCTCGCGCAAGTCGACCGCCATTGGCTGACGGCGCGCAATCGTCAGAACCGCACGCTCCTCGATCAGGTGCTGCAGCTTGTCGATGTCGAGGTCTGCGGCGACGACACGCTTGCCAAGCGCAACGTCGCGGCGGATCAAGGCATCGACGGAATCGACGATCTGCCGTTCAGCCAGGCCGCCCATCTCGGCCACAAGCCGGTTAAGCTCCTGAAGGTCTTCATCGAACGCCTTGGCGGTGTGATCTGAACCCATGGTATGTCTCTCCCGCGAAATGCGCGTCAGCCGAATCGGCCGGTGATGTAGTCTTGCGTGCGCCGATCGGTCGGCGAGGTGAAAATCTTGTTGGTGTCGTCGAACTCGATCAATTCGCCGAGATACATGAACGCGGTCTTGTCCGACACACGCGCCGCCTGCTGCATATTATGCGTTACGATGGCGATCGTGTAATCTTCCTTCAGCTCCTGGATCAGCTCCTCGATCTTCGCGGTCGAAATCGGATCGAGCGCCGAGCAAGGCTCGTCGAACAGGATCACCTCGGGACGAACCGCAACGGTGCGCGCGATGCACAGGCGTTGCTGCTGCCCGCCTGACAGGCTGAGACCGCTGGCATTCAACTTATCCTTGACCTCGTTCCAGAGCGCTCCACCCTTCAGCGCGGCTTCGACGCGGCCGTCCATTTCCGACTTCGAGATCTTCTCGTAAAGCCTGATGCCGAAAGCGATGTTCTCGTAGATCGTCATCGGAAACGGTGTCGGCTTCTGGAACACCATTCCGATCCGGGCGCGCAACAGATTGAGGTCGAGCTTCGGATCCAGAATGTTGGTCGAATCCAGCATCAGGTGTCCGACCGCACGCTGACCAGGATAGAGATCGTACATCCGGTTGAAGATGCGCAGCAAAGTCGATTTGCCGCATCCCGACGGACCGATAAATGCGGTGACACGATTCTCGCCCAGAGCAAGATTGATGTTCTTCAGAGCGTGATGCTCGCCATAATAGAAATTCAAGTCGCGCGCTGTCACCTTGGCTCGCGCGTCCGCCTGGGCAACTACCCCCGGTACGTGCCCGCGCGGAAGATCAACACTCACTGAAAGCTGTTCGCTCATTTCGAGGTCCTCTCAGCGCCAAGAATGCGTGCGCCAATGTTAAGGGCAAGTACGGTCAAGGTGATAAGCAGTGCCCCACTCCATGCGAGCTGTTTCCAGTACTCGTACGGGCTCTGGACGAAGTTGTTGATGGTCACCGGCAGGTTGGCCATCGTCTTGGTAAGATCAAGACTGAAGAACTGATTGCTGAGCGCTGTGAACAGCAGCGGCGCGGTTTCGCCGGCAACGCGTGCAGTGGCCAACAGAACGCCGGTGATCAGGCCTGCGCGCGCGGCACGATAAGAAATACGCTTGATGACCAGTGAACGCGGCAGGCCGAGTGCGGATGCCGCTTCACGTAGTGGGTTGGGAACAAGGCCGAGCATGTCCTCCGTGGTGCGTACCACCACCGGAATGACGATGACCGCCAGAGCCAGTGTGCCTGCGAGCGCGGAGAAACCGCCCATCGGCACGACGACGGCGCCGTAGACGAACAAACCGATGATAATCGACGGCGCGCTCAACAGGATATCGTTGATAAAGCGGATCACCGACGTCAATCTGTCGTGCTTGCCGTACTCGGCAAGGTAAGTACCGGCAAACAATCCAACCGGCGCACCGATCCCGACACCCAGCACCGTCATGATGATCGAACCAACGATGGCATTAAGCAATCCGCCATCGGTAGAGCCCGGCGGCGGAGTGTTCTCGGTAAAGATACTAAGGTTCAGGCCCGCGAGGCCGTTGTAGAACAATGTGAACAGGATCAGCGCAAGCCAGGTGACGCCGAACAACGCGGCACCGAGACACAGGATACGGATCACGATGTCAGAGCGGCGACGGGAGGCATAAATCGGATTCATGGCTCAGTTCCCCGCCTTCTTCTCGAGGCGCATCAGCATCAGCCGCGCTGACGCCAGCACGAAGAATGTGAGAACGAAAAGCAGCAGACCGAGCAGGATGAGACCCGACTGGTGCAGGCCATCGCTTTCGGCAAATTCGCTGGCGATAGCTGCTGAAATTGTCGTGCCGGGCGCAAAGACCGAGGTCGATATCCTAAACGAGTTTCCGATGATGAAGGTGACGGCCATCGTCTCGCCGAGCGCGCGGCCGAGCGCCAGCATGATGCCGCCGATCACGCCGACCCGCGTATAGGGAATGACGACGTTACGGACGACTTCCCATGTAGTGCAACCGACGCCGTAGGCTGCTTCCTTCAAGACCGGCGGAACCGTCTTGAACACGTCGACCGAAATCGAGGTGATGAAAGGCAGCACCATGATCGCGAGGATCAGTGCGGCATTGAATAGGCTGAGATACGACGGCGGGCCCGCGAAGATGGTGCCGAGAATTGGCACGCCGTCGAAAATCTTGATCATGAAGGGCTGAAAGGTGTTCGCCAGGAACGGGCCGAGCACGAAGAAGCCCCACATGCCATAGATGATCGACGGAACGCCGGCGAGCAGTTCGACCGCCATGCCGATCGGGCGGCGCAGCCATTGTGGACACAACTCGGTCAGAAAGATCGCGATGCCGATACCGATCGGAATGGCGATCATCATCGCGATCACCGACGTTACCAGCGTGCCGTAGATCGGGCCAAGCGCACCGAGCACCGGTGGATCCGCGGACGGCGCCCAGCGCTGCGTCCACAGGAAGGAGAATCCGTACTCCTTCATCGCAGGCCATGCGCCCGCGATCAGGGAGAGAATGATGCCGCCGAGAATGAGAAGAACCGCGAGCGCACAGGCCCGAGTGGTCCAATAGAATGCCTTGTCCCCGAACTTGAATGCGCTCAGAGCCTTCGCGCGATCGTAAGGTCCAGCTTCGTCTATCGAGGTGCTCTGAACGGTCATCTCTGCCACGCTCGTCCCCTGTCCCATTCATTCTAATTGAAGTCTGCTAGCCGCACACGTCTTGATTGGCGCGGATGCCGTCAAAGGAACCGAAGGAGAGGCAGCAGGCCTCTCCTTCGGAATGTTCGCTTAGCTCTTGATGTCGGCCGACCAGGTCTTTTCGATCATCTTGACCACCGGCTCAGGCATCGGGATGTAGTCGAGATCCTCAGCCATCTTGTCGCCCTTCTCGAACGACCACTTGAAGAACTTGATCGCTTCCGCGGACGCGGCTTTGTCGACCGGAACCTTGTGCATCAGGATGAAGGTCGCGGCGGTGATCGGCCACGAAGCCTCACCCGGCTGATCGGTCAGGATCACGTAGTAACCGGGAGCCTTGGCCCAATCAGCGTTGGACGCTGCGGCCTGGAACGTAGCCACGGTCGGCTGGACGGTCTTGCCGGCCTTGTTGGTCATCGCTGCATGGGTCAGCTTGTTCTGCTTGGCGTATGCGTACTCGACGTACCCAATCGAATTCTTGGTCTGACCGACGTTCCCTGCAACGCCTTCGTTGCCCTTGGCGCCGACGCCGGTGGGCCATTCAACAGCCGTTCCCAGGCCGACCTTGGCCTTCCACTCGGCGTTGACCTTCGACAGGTAGTCGGTGAAGTTGAAGGTCGTTCCCGAACCATCCGAACGGCGCACCACGGTGATGGCGTCGGTCGGCAGGGTGAGCTTCGGGTTCAGCTTGGCAATGGCAGGGTCGTTCCACTTGGTGATCTTGCCGAGATAGATGTCGCCGAGCAGTTCGCCGGAGAGCACGAGTTCGCCCGGCTTGATGCCTTGGAGGTTCACGACAGGCACGATCGCGCCCATCACCATCGGCCACTGAATGAGGCCGTCCTTCTCAAGCTGTTCAGCCTTGAGCGGCGCGTCGGTCGCGCCGAAGGTCACGGTCTTGGCCTGGATCTGCTTGATGCCGGCGCCGGAACCGATCGACTGGTAGTTCAGGCCATTGCCCGTCTCTTTCTTGTAGGCGTCAGCCCATTTCGAATAGACGGGGAACGGGAACGTCGCACCCGCACCGGTGATGTCGGCGGCAAAAGCCGAGGTCGATGCGGCGACAAGGCCAGCAACGACGGCTGTTTTGATGAAATTCACTGGGTCTCTCCATCGTGTGAGCGGGTGCACAATCATCGGAGATTGTTTCCCGAGGCCGTCTCTTTAGAGGTCCGGCATAGAGCTTTTATGGAGGTTGGATGACAGTCGTGTGACACCCTGTGACAGCACAGGACACCACTGAATTCATCCGCGTACCCTGTTGATATATTTTATGAAAATCGACTTCAGCTCGCCCGCTCAAAATATGAACGGAAAGGAATTTTAACAACTGTGTACAGCGCGCGGGCCGCCCGATGACAGAGTTCCGTGCATCGTCGCCAAGCAATTTCCGGCTTGGTTGAAGGGCTGCGGGAGACGCTAACCGCTCAGAACACTGAATTTGCGCGCGATTCAGGTTTTGACCGAGCCATATGGCCCGGCGAGCGGCAGCCGGCGCGCGAATTCAGAAGCGAGCCAGTCGATAAAGGCGCACACCCACGAGAACTGGTGATTCTGCGGATAACCGGCAGCGCCAACGGCGGCGTTGTCTGACCGCCACGGCTTTGCGTTCAATACTACTCCGCCGCAGTGCGAAGCTCAGCGCGCTCCACACGCACAGCACAGAACTTGAACTCAGGAATTTTCCCGAACGGATCAAGCGCCGGATTGGTCAGCAGGTTTGCTGCCGCTTCGGCGTAGCAGAACGGCATGAAGACCATGTTTTCAGGAACGTCGCGGTCGGAGCGAATCTTGACCTCGATAGCGCCTCGGCGCGTTTCCAACTTTATGAAATCTCCGGGCCATACGTTTATCCGCCGCATGTCCCTCGGCGACATGAAGGCAACGGCCTCAGGTTCGATGCTGTCGAGCACCTCCGAACGGCGCGTCATCGAGCCGGTGTGCCAGTGTTCAAGCACGCGGCCCGTCGACAGCACCATCGGGTACTCGTCGTCGGGAATCTCGTCCGGCGCTGTGACACGCGCCGGCACGATCTTGCCGCGGCCGCTTTCGGTCGGGAAACCTGTGGTGAAAATGATCTCGTTGCCAGCCTTGAACGGATCATCGACCGGATAAGTCACCGCACCTTCGCGCTCGAGCCGTTCCCACGTGATGTTTTTCAGCGACGGCATCACATAGGTCATCTCGGTGAACACATCGGCAGGACCGCTGTAATTCCAGTCGAGCCCCATACGCTTGGCGATTTCCTGAATGATCCACAGATCCTGCCGGGCATCGCCGGGTGGCTTGATCACCTGACGTGCGATCTGCACGCGACGATCGGTGTTGGTGAACGAGCCTTCCTTCTCGGCGAATGCAGATGCCGGCAATATCACGTCGGCATGGAACGCAGTCTCAGTCACAAACAAATCCTGCACCACCAGATGCTCCAGCATGGCTAGCGCCTGACGGGCGTGCTGCAAATCGGGGTCTGACATCGCGGGATTCTCACCCTCGATGTACATGCCGGTAATATCACCTGCATGGATTGCATCCATGATCTCTACAACAGTCAATCCCCGGACCGGATCGATCTCCTGATGCCAGAGTTTCTCGAACGGCTGACGCAAGTCGACACGGCCCACAGGCTGATAATCCGGCAGAAACATCGGAATGAGACCCGCATCCGATGCGCCTTGCACATTGTTCTGACCGCGCAGCGGGTGCAGGCCCGTGCCGGGACGGCCGATCTGTCCTGTAGTCAGCGCAAGTGCGATGAGGCATCGCGCGTTGTCAGTGCCGTGGACGTGCTGGCTGATGCCCATGCCCCAGAAGATGATCGACGATTTCGCCTTCGCATACATGCGGGCGACTTCGCGCAGGGTCTCGGCTGGAACGCCGCAGATCAATTCCATCTTCTCCGGCGGGAATTCCTTGATCTTTTCCTTGAGGTCGTCGAACCCCTCGGTGTAACCGGCAATATACTGCGCGTCGGTCAAACCCTCGGTGATGATCGTGTGCAGCATTGCATTCAGCATCGCTACATCGCTGCCGGGCTTGAACTGCAGATGCATGGTCGCGTGACGCGACAGCGATTGTCGGCGCGGATCCATCACGACCAGCTTCGCGCCCTTCTTCGCCGCGTTCTTGATATAGGTCGCCGCGACAGGATGATTGACGGTTGGATTCGCACCAATGACGATAATCACCTCCGCATCCGCGGCCGCTGCGAACGGCGCGGACACGGCGCCCGAGTTCAGGCCTTCCATCAGGGCTGCAACCGAGGACGCGTGGCACAGTCGCGTACAATGATCCACGTTGTTCGAGCCGAAGCCGGTGCGGACCAATTTCTGGAACAGATAGGCTTCCTCGTTTGAGCCCTTTGCCGATCCGAAACCTGCCAGCGCCTTGACGCCCTTTGTATCGCGAATTTTGGCAAGGCCCTTGGCGGCGATATCGAGAGCTTCTTCCCACGACGCTTCGCGGAAGTGCGTGAACGGGTTAGCCGGATCGACCTGATCTCTGGCGTCCTTTTTGGCATTCGGCAATCGGACCAGCGGCTTCGTGATCCGGTGAGGGTGATGAATGTAGTCGAAGCCGAAGCGCCCCTTGACGCAGAGGCGGTTGTGGTTGGCAGGGCCATCGCGGCCCTCGGCATAGACAATCTTCTCGTCCTTGACCTGATACTCGACCTGACAGCCGACGCCACAGAACGGACAGAGTGAGGCGACCGTCTTGTCGGGATAAACCGTGCGGGTCTGGTTGGCGTCGAGATACGCTGACGGCATCAGCGCGCCGGTCGGACACGCCTGGACGCATTCGCCGCATGCGACGCAGGTGGATTCGCCCATCGGGTCGTCAAAGTCGAACACGATCTTGGCGTCATGGTTGCGGTAGGCCATGCCGATGACATCGTTGACTTGAACCTCGCGGCAGGCGCGCACGCATAGTCCGCACTGAATGCAGGCGTCGAGATTGACGCTCATCGCCGGATGGCTGCTGTCGCCCGCCCAGCGATCATTGGCCGGGAAACGGCTTTCGGTGACCTCGACCTTGTCGGCCCAGTTCCAGAATTTCGAATCCGGATCGTGCGAAGTCGCCCGCGCTGGCTGATCCGCGACGAGCAACTCCATCACCATCTTGCGGGCGGAGACGGCGCGTGCGCTCGCTGACTTAACCTTCATGCCGACATTGGGCATACGCTTGCAGGAAGCCGCCAGCACACGCTCGCCTTCAATTTCCACCATGCATGCGCGGCAATTGCCGTCGGCGCGATAGTCTGGCTCCGGCGAATAACACAGGTGCGGAATTTCCGTCCCTTCACGTTTGGCGACCTGCCAGATCGACTCGCCCGGCTGGGCCTCGACCATCTTCCCGTCCAGCTCAAATTGGATCTTGGTCATTCTGCGGCTTCCTTGGGCGCGAATTCCTCGGGAAAATATTTGATGACGGTAGTCAGCGGGTTTGAAGCCGCCTGCCCCAGACCGCAAATTGATGCATCACGCATCGCCTGACTCAATTCATCGAGCAGATCGCGGTTCCACACGCGCTGTTCCATCAGCGTCGCCGCCTTCTGCGTTCCGACGCGGCATGGCGTACACTGGCCGCAACTCTCATCCTCGAAGAAGCGCATCAGGTTTAGCGCAGCATCCTTGACCTCATCCTTGTCGGACAGGATGACAACCGCCGCAGAACCGATAAAGCAGCCATATTTTTCCAGCGTGCCGAAATCGAGGGGGATGTTGTCCATCGACGCCGGCAGGATGCCACCCGAGGCACCGCCCGGCAGATACGCGTGAAACGTATGCCCATCGGCCATGCCGCCGCAGAACTCGTCGATCAGTTCACGCACCGTGACACCGGCAGGCGCGAGTTTCATGCCAGGATTTTTCACACGCCCGGAGACCGAGTAGCTGCGCAAGCCCTGACGTTCGTTGCGGCCCTGCGATTTCCACCAGTCTCCGCCCTTTTCGACGATGTCGCGCACCCACCACAGCGTTTCGATGTTGTTGATCAGGGTCGGCAGGCCGAACAGGCCAACCTGAAACGGATATGGGGGCTTGTGACGAGGCAACCCGCGCTTGCCTTCGATGCTTTCGAGCAGTGCGGATTCTTCACCGCAAATGTACGCGCCTGCACCGCGGCGCAGATGCAATGTCGGACCGCCGGGCGGCAGTTTCTTGATTTCGCGTTCGATGATTTCGCGCGACGCTGGATACTCGTCGCGCAGATAGATGTAGACATCGGGAGCTTCAACGACATGCGCGCCGATCAACATGCCTTCGATAAAGCGATGCGGGTCGGTTTCGAGATAGTAGCGATCCTTGAAAGTCCCCGGCTCGCCTTCGTCACCGTTGATCGCCATGAGGCGAGGACCCGGCTCGCCCAGAACGGCGCGCCACTTGCGGCCGGTCGGGAAACCTGCGCCACCAAGACCACGCAGCGACGCGTCATCGAGCGCCTTCAGCAAATCCTCTTTCGTCATCGCACCGGAGCGCAACTTCGTCAGCAGCGCGTAGCCGCCCTCGGCAACGTAGGAGTCGTAATCGATGTACTTCGGCAGATGCGCGTGGGTATCACCGCTTTTCGCCGCGGCCAGAACGCTCTCAACGCTCGCATGATCGACGAAATTGTGTCCCACCTCCGCAGCCGGCGCTGTGTCGCAGCGCCCGACGCAAGGCGCGCGCACGACACGCACGCCGGGGCCGGCGCTCTTCTTCAACTCACTCAGCAGCGTCTCCGCGCCGAGCATCGCGCAGGTCAGAGAATCGCAAACCCGGATGGTCAGCGGCGGAAGATCGGGCTGGCCTTCTTTGACCACGTCGAAATGCGCGTAGAAGGTCGCGGTTTCGAACACCTCCGCGAAAGCCAGTTTCATCGAGTCGGCAAGCGCAGCCAAATGAGCCGCCGAAATCTGGTTGTACCTCTCCTGGATCAGGTGGAGATGCTCGATCAGCAGGTCGCGCTGCCGGGAGCGACCTTCGAGCAAAATCTCTATTTCTTCAGCGGCTTGCGGGTCAATCTGTCGACCTTTGGGCGTCGATTTTGCCCGCCGGCGGCCTTCACCAGGGTGTTCGAATGGCTGAACCTCTTGGACGTTATGATGCATTCGAATGTCTCTTCCCAAAGTCTTAGAACCCCGGACGATAGTATCTGGCATTCAATATGCCAAGAATTATTCCAAGGTTGCGCAATGACGCCGATTGCTACCCCTTTACGCAATATGAAATGGAATTCCGGAGCTGCCGCTTGCCGACGCCACGGCTATGGACACGTGCAGTAAGCGTTAACGGATTCCGGGCTTGTCGCGGTCCAACTGCTTGGCAGCCAGATCATCAAGATAGTTTTGAAAGCGACCTTCGGCGTTGATGCCGAGATCATGCAGGAATGCCCAGGAGTAAATCCCGGTATTGTGCATATCGTCAAAACCGATCCGCACTGCATAGTTTCCGACGGCATCTACGGAAAGAATGGCGACGTTACGCTTGCCGCCGACAGTTTTCCGCTCCGCTTCGGAATGTCCCTGCACCTCGGCCGAAGGGCTGGTCACGCGCAGCAGTTCGGCGGAGAGGTTGAAGACCTTGCCATCATCGAAGGCGATGACCAGAGAGCGCCTGTCTTTCGCAAGCCGGATTTCCACCGGCCACGCCGGCGAAGTGTCCGGGCCGATCAAGCGGACGCTCCATCCGCCTTCTCGATCATGAACACGATTCGTTGTTCGGCGCGTTCGATGATCTCAACGCGATCACCGGTTTCCCGGATCAGATTGGGAATATCGATGACGGACAACGGATCGGTGCAATGTACCTCAAGCCGATCGCCCGCGATCAACGTCTTCAACGCCTTTCGCGTCTTCAGTACCGGCAGCGGGCATTTAAGCCCCGTCAGATCGAGCTTGGTCATAGCCATACCTCTCAATGGCGGAGGCCATGATCATCGTCAACTGGCGCCTTAGCCATCTCTTGCAGTGCATCATTTTCACCCCATGAGTCCAAGACATGCGACGCGAGCGCGACAATCGATTGCTTGCTTTGCCCGATTCCGACGCCCAAAATGTATGTGGAACAAATGATTTGCTGGGGAATGCCATGAGAGTATTTATCGCGGCGTTGCTGTTTGCCGGAGTTGCCGCCGCCGGCACGTCAATGATCCTGAACGCTTTCCAAGAGCCTGGCTATGTCGCGTTCACGACCAGTGGAGCCCGCGTCGGCGACCCCGGCCACAACCTGGTCGGGCCAGGCTGATGTGGCGCTAGACCAGACTTGAATAGTCCAGAAACCCGACCGTCTGGCCGGGCTCAACCGTTGTGACCTCTTCATCGAGTTCGACCAATCCGTCGGTATCCACCAGCGATGAGAGAAGGCCCGCGCCTTCGCGCGGAAATTTTACCGCCTCCAGTGCCCCCTCACCTTTGCGTAAACTGACCCGCACGTACTCGCGGCGGCCGATCTTCTTCTTGTAGCTAAAGGCAGCGCGTACCGGCATCGGTATGGGCCTTTTCTGTGCTGTGCCAGCCAGCGCCAGAACGGTCGGGCGGACGACGTAGGCAAAAGTCACAAAGCTTGCCACGGGATTTCCCGGCAGCCCGATAAATGGCGTGCCGCCGATGACGCCCATTGCCACCGGACGGCCCGGCTTGATCGCCATGCGCCAGAGCACCAGCGTCCCGACGCTCTCGACTGCGGCCTTGACGTGATCCTCTTCGCCCGTGGAAACGCCACCCGAAGTAAGGATCAGATCATGATTGCCAGCGGCTTCTTTCAACGCTGATGCAAGGGAGGCGCGATCATCGCGCAAAATGCCGAGATCGCTGACCTCGCAACCAAGCCGCTTCAGCATTGCCGTCATCATGAAGCGATTGGAGTCGAAGAGTTGCGCAGCACCGCGCGGCGCGCCGGGCGACACCACCTCATTGCCAGTCGAGAACACGGCAATGCGCAGGCGTCGCCTTACCTCAACATTGGTGAGCCCGAATGCAGCAATCAGCGCGATGTCCTGCGGTCGCAATTGCCGCCCGGCGAGCAGCGCCGAATGACCTGCAGGAGTATCCTCACCGACCGGGCGCACATTGGCACCGGCTTTGAGACCCGGCGGCAGCACAACTTTGCCAGCCTGGTCGATCCGTACGTCCTCCTGCATGAACACAGTATCGGCGCCAGCGGGCATCGGCGCGCCGGTAAAAATGCGAACCGCTTCACCGGCGGCGATGGCAGCCGACGCCGAGGCCCCCGCCTGAATACGCCCGGCGATCGGAAATGCCTGCTCGGTGTCGCGCGGCAAATCCGCGCCGCGCACCGCATACCCATCAACCGCTGAATTGGTGAATGGCGGCAGCGCCAGCGGTGCTTTGATGTTGGCACCGAGGATGCGGCCATCCGCCTCGGCCAGATCGACCCATTCCGTATCCGTCACGGCATCAATGCGACTGCCAATAATCGAGACGGCTTCGTCGACCGACATCATGGGGCCGCCGAATGCGAAGCAGTCGTCCGAGAGTTGTGCCATCGGCGATCAGGCTCCCGCGGCCTCATGCGCAAACACATCCTCGATCCGCACCGCCGCCGCCTTCATAATGCGGGCG
This sequence comes from Afipia massiliensis, assembly GCF_001006325.2. Lineage (NCBI taxonomy): Bacteria > Pseudomonadati > Pseudomonadota > Alphaproteobacteria > Hyphomicrobiales > Nitrobacteraceae > Afipia > Afipia massiliensis. The sequence goes on from NZ_LBIA02000001.1 coordinate 4,175,912, forward strand.
ATGGCTGGAATGTCATCGAGATGAGCGGTCGGCAGCGTCGAATTCACGGCGATGTCGGCGGCGATACCGACAATGGTCGGGTCTGCAGGAAACATCAGCGGCTTGCCGTTCGCGGCACGATGCACCTCGATCTTGGGGTGCAGGTCCGCCTTGAAGCCTTCAACGATCAGCAAATCCACGCGTGACATCTTTGCCAGCAGTTCGGCCAAGGGGGCTTCCGGCGCGCCGCGCAATTCGTGCATCAATGCCCAGCGACGACCGGAAGAGACCAGCACTTCAGTAGCGCCCGCCTGCCGGTGCAGCCACGAGTCCTTGCCCGGAACATCGACGTCAAAATTGCTGTGGGCGTGCTTCATTGTAGAAACGCGCAAGCCCTCGGCGATCAGATGCGGGATAAGGCGCGCAAGCAGCGTCGTTTTGCCTGCCCCGCTCCACCCCGAAAGACCTATCACCCTCATTCCGTACTCCGAAAACTCAAAGGACCGCCCGGTTGTGCCGGACAGTCCCTTATATAGGTATGCGCTTTAGCGAATAGGCTGAATTATTCGGCGGGCATGGCCCGCGAACTGCCGGTGTCGGGCGCCCGACCCTTGGCCTGCTCCTCCTCGACCCAGAGCGAGTGGTGCTCCTTGGCCCAGTTGAGGTCCACCTCGCCCGTCCCCATCGCATCGAACGCCCCCTCCATACCGACCGAGCCGATATAAATGTGGGCGAGCATCGCAGCGATAAACAGCATGGCAATCACGGCATGGATCACAGTCCAGAACTGCAGTGTCGTGACGTTCGCCGGGATGTAGGGAAACAGCAGGTACCAGCCCGACACGGACATCAGCGCGCCGCCGATGATGACGATCCAGAAGATGCCCTTCTGGCCGGCATTGAAGCGCCTGGCCGGCGGATGCTCGCCATTCTTCAGCATGCCGCCGCCCTTCTTGAGCCAATTGAGATCGACCTTTCCGGGAATGTTGTCCTTGATCCAGATCAGGAACATGATCACGAGGCCAAGCATGAACGGGAACGCGAGGTAATTGTGCGCTATCTTGCCCCAAGCCGTCATCGTGGAGAATGCCTCAGGCCCGAACAGCGGCAGGATCAGCACGCGGCCGAAACTGATATTGAGGCCCGACAGCGCGAGGATGATGAAACAGCTCGCGGTCAGCCAATGCGTGAATCGCTCGAAGCTGGCGAAACGGAGAATCTTGAGACCGGAAAAACCGTGCTCGACCCGGATGCGGCCCCGAACCATCAGGAAGATGGCGAGCAAGGCAACCATGCCGATGATGGCAACGCCGCCGATGATGGGAAGCGTGCTGCGCTGGAAATCGCGCCAGTCCTTCCCGGCAGGCTGGATCAGGCTCGATGCCATCGGATCCGGGATGGTGATCCGGCCCGTGATCTTGTCGCCCTCCTTCAGCGCCTTGAGAAGCTGGTCTTCCTGAACGGCGTCGGCGGTGGGCTTGAAGGACAATTGCGCGGTGGCGGGATGCGCGAGCACGAACAACAACGCGAAGGCGGCACACAGGGTCTTGAGGGTTGAGAGCGAGATCGACATCGGCACGACCTTCCATTTCCAATCAAGAACAACTTCGAGCATGAGGTTGCCCGAAGGCCCTACGGACCTTCGGCATCGCGCCCTAGCCGGTCGGTGAATCGCTGTAAGCTGTCTTCCAGCCCCACATGCCCGAGCCGTAACCGCGCTTCATCACGCGCTCTTTGTAAATCTCGGCGATGATAGCGCCGTCGCCCGCAAGCAGCGATTTGGTCGAACACATTTCAGCGCAAATCGGCAGCTTGCCCTCGGCAAGACGGTTGGCGCCGTACTTGGCGTACTCGGCTGGCGTGGAATCCGCCTCCGGCCCGCCCGCGCAATAGGTGCACTTATCCATCTTGCCGCGTGAACCGAAATTTCCGACCTTCGGATATTGCGGTGCACCGAACGGACAGGCGTAGAAGCAATATCCACAACCGATGCAAAGATCCTTCGAGTGAAGCACGACGCCATCTGCCGTGGTGTAGAAGCACGACACCGGGCAGACCGCCGCGCAAGGCGCGTCGGTGCAATGCATGCAGGCCATGGACACGGAGCGTTCACCGGGCTTGCCGTCATTGATGGTGACGACGCGGCGGCGATTGATGCCCCACGGGACTTCATGTTCGTTCTTGCAGGCTGTCACGCAGGCGTTGCACTCAATGCAACGGTCGGCATCACAAAGAAATTTGACGCGAGCCATCGTTTATTCTCCTCTCACGCCGATTGAATTTGGCACAGGGTCGCCTTGCCCTCGTGCATGCCGGTCACTGGGTCGTAGCCATAGCTGGTGATCGTGTTGGCACTTTCGCCGAGCACAATCGGGTCCGCGCCTTTCGGATATTTGGAGCGCTGATCGACGCCCTGGAACCAGCCGGAAAAGTGGAAGGGCATGAACGCCACGCCCTTGCCGACGCGATCGGTGACCAGCGCCTTGACGCGAGCCTTCGATCCGTTTTCCGGGCCGAACACCCAGACCCATCCGCCGTCCTTGATGCCGCGTTCAGCGGCATCGGCTGTGTTCACCTCGACGAACATGTCCTGCTGCAATTCGGCGAGCCAACGGTTGGAGCGCGTTTCTTCGCCGCCGCCCTCGTATTCCACCAGACGCCCGGAGGTGAGGATGATCGGGAATTGCTTGGCAAGTCCCTTGTCCACCGCCGCCTTCTGAATCGAGAAGCCGAGATTGGCCATGCGGAACTGGCGTCCGTCCGGACGTGTCGGATACTTGGCGACCAGCTCAGGACGTGGCGTGTAAATCGGCTCGCGATGCACCGGCACCGGATCCGGCAAATTCCACGCCACCGCGCGGGCCTTGCCGTTGCCATAGGCCATCACGCCATGCTCAAGCGTGACGCGGATGATGCCGCCCGACAGGTCGACCGCCCAGCCCACGCCGTCCGGGTTGTTGCCGCCGATCTTGTTGATGGTGGCGAGTTCGGCTTCGGTGAGATCCTTGTCCCAGCCGAGCTTTTTCAGCACGCCGTAAGTGAACTCCGGATAGCCGTCGGTCAGTTCCGAGCCCTTGCTGTAGGAACCTTCCGCAAGCATGTTGACGTTCTTCACCGAGCCGTCGGGCTGTTTTTCCTCGTAGACCACGCCGAAGCGCGCACGGAACGTGCCGCCGCCGTCCTTCGCATGGAGGTTCGTGTTGTAAAGCGTGTGAGTGCCAGGATGCCTGATCTGCGGCGTGCCCCAGCAGGGCCACGGCAGCCCGTAATAGTCGCCGCCGATCTCTGGCTCATCCTTCTTTGCGCGCAGGGTCACCAGGTCGAACTTGCCCTGGTTCTTCATGTGCGCCTTGAGCCGTTCCGGCGACTGGCCGGAATAGCCGGTCGAGAAGCCGCCACGGTTGATTTCGCGCAGCAGGTCTTCGGCCGATGGATGATTGTTTTCGACCTTGATGTTCTTGAACATCGGATCGGCGAAACCGAGTTTCTTCGAAAGCAGGTAGATGATTTCGTAGTCATCCTTGGATTCGAAGATCGGCTTGACGATCTGCTCGCCCCATTGAAGTGAACGGTTCGACGCTGTGCGCGAGCCGGATGTCTCGAACTGGGTGCAGGCCGGCAGCAGATATGTGCCGTTCTTGCGCTCCGAGATCGCCGCGAACGTGGTGGGATGCGGGTCAGCAACCACCAGCAAGTCCAGCTTCTCAAGGCCCTTCACCATTTCCGTCATGCGCGGGATGGTGTTGCCACCATGCCCCATGACAATCACGCCCTTCACGGTGTCGCGCTGATCGACGTCATCGGGCTTGGCAAGCGTCGCATCGAACCAGCGGGTCCACGGGATACCCGGCAATTCCATGTTCTGCTTGCGGGTACGGGCCGGACGACCCGCCTTCGCCGGTACTTCATCGAAGCGGGACTGGAAATAATCGTAATCGACTTCCCACACGCGAGCCCAGTGCTTCCAGGCCCCTTCGACCAGACCATAGTAAAGCGGCAGCGAGGTGATATCGAGGCCGATGTCGGTCGCGCCCTGCACGTTGCAATGGCCGCGGAAGATGTTGGCGCCTCCTCCGAACACACCGACATTGCCGGTCGCGAGCAGCAGCGTGCAATAGGCGCGAACGTTCGCGGTGCCTACCGTGTGCTGCGTGCCGCCCATGCACCAGATGAACGTGGACGGACGCTGCTTTGCAAAGGTCTCGGCGACCTTCTTCACTTGTTCGCCGGGAATACCCGTGACGCGTTCAACTTCTTCCGGAGTCCACTTCGCAACCTCGGCGCGGATCTGGTCCATGCCATAAACGCGCTGGGCGATGTACTCCTTGTCTTCCCAACCGTTGGCGAAGATGTGGTGCAGCATGCCCCAGATCACCGCGATGTCGGTGCCGGAGCGGAAGCGCACGTACTCGGTCGCATGTGCCGCGGTGCGCGTGAAGCGCGGATCGAGCACGAAAACGTTGGCGCGGTTGATCTCTTTGCCCGTCAGAATGTGCTGGAGCGAAACCGGATGCGCCTCGGCGGCATTCGATCCCATGAAGACGATGGTCTTCGAGTTGCGGATGTCGTTGTAAGAGTTCGTCATCGCGCCGTAGCCCCAGGTGTTGGCAACACCCGCGACCGTGGTCGAGTGACAGATGCGCGCCTGGTGGTCGATCGAGTTGGTGCCCCAGAACGCAGCGAACTTGCGGAACAGATAACCGCCCTCGTTGGAGAACTTCGCCGAGCCCAGCAGATAAACCGAGTCGGCGCCGGATTTGGCACGGATCTCGAGCATCTTGTCGCCGATCTCGTTGATGGCCTGATCCCAGCCGATCTTCTGCCACTCGCCGTTGACAAGTTTCATCGGGTACTTCAGGCGGCGGTCGCCGTGCACCAGTTCACGAACCGACGCACCCTTGGCGCAATGCGAGCCACGGTTGAGCGGGCTGTCCCAAGCCGGCTCCTGACCGACCCAGACACCGTTCTGCACTTCGGCGATGACCGTGCAGCCCACCGAACAATGCGTGCAGATGTTCTTTTTGATTTCGGTTGGCGCACCGACGATTTTCGGACCGGCCTGCGCTTTGCGCACCGATCCCAACGGCATCAGTCCGACAGCAGCCCCCGCGCCTGCCACCAAGCCGGAGCGGCGCAGAAACGAACGTCGGTCAAGAACGCCGGAAGCGAGGCCAGCAGCAATGCCCTGCAAGCGTGTGCGGCCGGCAAATCCTTCTTTTCGCTTGATCAACATGTGCGTGCTTCCATCAATAACGGTTGACGCGATAGAAATTCTTGACGTGATCGGTTTCCCTGTAGCGAGCCTTCTTGGCGTCCTTATCCGACTCGGCCGCTTCAGCTTCGCCGGTCAGCGGCACCACCGCCGCGGCTGCAACCGCCGACCCTCCCATCATGAAGAAGCGGCGACGGTCGAAACCTTTTGTATCCTGCGGCTTGTCTGCGGGTATCTTGCTCTTGGATGGCTTGCTCATCGCGGTATCCTTCCAGTCAATTCCCCAAATTTCGCTTTCGGCCTCACTCGGACAGTGTGAAGGCCTCTGATTCCAGTTCCATGAAGACGCGACCAACGCGCCCGACGGCGCGATAGAATTTGACGGATTGCGAAATTTCGAGATCGGCAAACATCCGCGCAGCCCATGGCTTCAGATGGCGCTCGAAGAATCGTGCCTGCGCGGCGAAGTCTGTTTCGAAGTCCCCGCGCGCTAGACCGGCCATGACCTCGAGCAGAATCGCGATGTGATCCTCCGGCTCACGCGCGGAGCCCGCGCGCTCGATCCCCAGCATGTCAAAATCTTCGCGGACCCGGGCGAGCGGCCGCTCGTGAAGGAAGCCGGTCCGGTAGTACGAGGCATAGGGCAGCAGTTCGCCGCGTCCCAGGCCGATGAACAGATCGAAGAACTCCTTGGAGATCGCGCGCTCGTCGAACTCCGTCGCTGCTGCGGCGAGTTCGATATGCGCCATGCCGAGGTCGGACGCATCGCCTTTCAGCATCGCTACTTTGGACAGCGTGTCCGCCGTAGGCGCCCTGCCCATCAGCAACGACAGCAGGCCGTACTCCGCGGCGCGGAGCTGATCGATTTCGTCGATGTCTGATTTCACATGATCTCCCGCTGATCCGTAGAGGTCGGGGCGGAGAACGAAGCGGGAGACTTGCGTGAGGGACTCAACAGCGAGGACGCGTTCAGCTGGAATACGCGACCATGCCGAAACTGAGGGCTGAGCAATTCCAATAGCTCTCGCCAGAGAGGCGACGCCGCCTGCTGCCTTGATTGCCCGCTCTAATCCTGAGTCCCGCATGGTTCGAACCGAAGCCCTCCCACCGTGCCCTCAAATCAGGCATCTTCCTTTATTGGAACTATTCTAGTTCTAAATTTGTATCATAGGTTCGTCCTATGTCTCAAAGAATTTTGTCTAAACCCTTGGTTTTGCAGTGCCATGGCGTCGCACGTCTTGTTGCGGTGCACTAGGCTCGTTGAACACAGCATCCTCTGCGCGTTCAATCTGAGCGTGCTCAGCTTGAGCTTGATCACCCGAGACGGGATTTGAAGCTGTCGCCGGCACAGACAGCCTCACTTGCTGAAGCGGCAATATCGGCTCCGGATTTTGCGGCGCATCAACGTCTGTATCGCCGCTGGCACCATCGCTTGCGTCACCATGCGACCCGCCGCCCGACTCTTGCAGACCGGAGGCGACCGGATCGCTGCCCATGATCTGCAGAACCATTTTCGCGATGTCCGTACCCGCCGCGAGCTCGCTGCTTCCGGGCACGCCGCCGGGCGTATTCCAGTCATAAGCGTAGTCGAGTGCGGGATTGACATAGTTGCGGACGGCCGAATCCAGCGCCCAGGATTTCCGTAGCGCCGCGTTGCGCAAACTCTCTGGCACGCCCTTGCGCAGGAAGCCGGTGATATCGGTGGTTCCCGTGATCTCTTCCAGTTTCGGCAGGCTTGAGAGGTCGAACTGCTCTTCGGCGTCGCTTGCCACAGTCGGCGCGGGCAAGGCCTCCGCCTCATCAGCCGGCTCTACAGCCGCGCTGTCGTGTTCCGGAAGTTTCGCCTCGCGTTTGCGTTGCGACCAGCGCGACAGAAAATTCTTGTCGTTCTCCTTCTCGTCCTGGCTCATGCATCGTCCCTCCGTCTGCCGGATGGATCTTCACCGCGCCTGCGGTCATCACTCGTCCCATCGCGTTTACGCTTGTGGAAGACATGTTCGACATGGAATTCATCGACAAATGCCGCGACCCAGGACGCAATATCCGGCGACATCGGGACCGTACCAATCACGTCGGTGCCACTTTCGAACAGCGCCTCCCCTTCGGTCGGATCGGCGGTCACTTTTGTCAGTTCAAGCTCAGCCCCGCCGTCCTGACGCCGAAGCGCGATCCAGATTCGAGGCGCACCGTCGGCAAGATTGTCGCGGTAGTTAGCCGTATCGGTGCTGAACAAATCGATCGTCGCAGGGCCGGCATAATACAACGTCGCATCGGCCTCCTGCGACAGCACCGTCCAAGGTGCAGTAGCCGGCACGTCGTCCAGGACCGTCACAGGCGACCACATATGGTCGATCCAGGGATTGTCGATGACGCGGCGGCGCAGCACCACGCCAACTTCACGAGATATCTCGGTCATTGCAGATCCTCCCGTCGCCGGTGAATCACGCGACATTCGCAGTGGACGCGAGCGGCAGGCCCACGACGAGATTTTGCGGTTTCAGGCGCACCATCTTATCCGCGTCCATCGCCAGAATGAGATAAACTGGTTTGGTTCCGACACGCTCATCGACAAAACGCGCGTCATCAAAGATCAGACGCATCAAGGCGACAATCCGCCCGGCCGCAGCCGCGCCCGGCGTATCTCCATTCCAGAGGGCGTTGCCGATCCGGGTTCCTTCGCTGTCGAGGCCGACGAACCAGCGCCAGTCTCGGTCCTCTATCGACGCGACCGTCTCTGCCTTCACGGCAACGCCCAAAAGATGGGCGATCCAGCATTCGATCACCCGGCAGAGCGCATCGCGCGCTTTCTGATTGCCGCCGAGATTCATGACCATCGCATGGGCATCCGACCGCGACCAATAGGTCCAGGCATTCGCGTCATCCATGACGTCCATCTCGCCGAACGCCTGTGGCTGCAACATCGCGGTCAACGGCGATGAATGGAGATCATGTTGCGCATGATGCTGCGCTTCGACGACTTCGGCATCGGCGAGCAGCAGAGCGCCGTCGTGAATCGTGGCCTTCTGGCTGCGGTAGAACAACTCGGCGGCGCGCAGGATATACGGATCATCGCAGCCCTCGAGCGCGTTGCGCAGGATCAGGTGGCACAACTGCGAAAGAAAGATCGGCGGCAGGTCGGTTGCGCCCTTCCGTGCCAGCGAGACATACACCGCCTCCAGCGAAGGAGCCGCAACAAGCCGGTCGCGAAAAGCCATCATGAACGTCCAGTTCTCGCGCGCATCGGCGTCGGCGATCCCTGCAATGTCGGCCTTGGATACCGGACGAAGCGGATCAGCCAGCAGATCAGCATGCAGATTACGCTCGGCGTCGCATGCGTCATCGGGCGGCATCAACTCTGGCCGCGCCAGATACGCCATGATTAGCTCCGGCGTCGCAATCAGCCCGCCGTGATCGGCGCGGCGCGTAAGGTGATGACCTGAAGCGACCCAGAATTCTCTCATGCACGATCCGCCTTGATCCGATCGGTATTGCTCAATCCGAGAAGGTCCACCTCTTCGGCTGGCTCGTCGCCCTCGACCTCATGAAAGGTAAAGGCGCGTGCATGGGTGTGCAATCGATCCGAGCCCTGTTCCGTCTCGCGCGGCTTCAGGGTACGGAAACGCTCGCGGATTTCGCCGTTCTCAACAGTCCGTTGCACAGCCAAGATCGTCTGCGGCGGGTGGTCGCACAAGGACGCTGCGAATGCGACCTCCTCCTGGGCCGCAGCGAGCGCGGCTTCCATATCCGGCGCACCGAATTTTGTTACCAGTTGCTCCGCCAGCCGCACGATCACGCCCTGCCGTTCGACCTCAGTTGCCTCAGTCACGACTGCAAGCGTCGACCACCCGAGACTATCGATACCGAGAAAACCGGATCGCAGCGCCACGCGCTGCTTCTGGCCAAGCGTCGCAGGATCGCAGTTCCAGAATACAAACGCACCAGACACGGCCCACTCGCCGGGCTCGGCGGCACGCTCGAACACGAATGTGTCCGAGGGATCGAGCCTGATAGTGCGCGGCAGTTTCAGCATGTCCGCCTCACCCGAGTTTCGGTGCGCGGTATTCCGGATCATACCACGCGACCTTGGCGAGAGCATTGACAAGACTGCTCCGTATCACCGGCCCCTTCGCCGCAGGTGCCTTGACGAGAAGATCGCCGTTGACGTCGATGCCGTGCCGCTCGCCGGCGTTCTCCTTGGAAAGCCGCTCCAGATAGTCACGCGCCAACGGATCAAAGCCGCGCTCGTTCCATTGATCGAAGGCCGTCATGAGATGCCGGGCGAAACTGCCGATCATTGCCTCGGTATCGACCATCTCAAAGCCTTCGTTCAGAAGCGCAACCCCGCTTGCCGCCTCGACCTCTCCGACATGCGCCATGTCCGCGGCACGCAGGATGACGCCAAACACCAGCCACGCTGGGACTTCATCCTCGCGGCAGTCCTTCGGCCAGCCAAGTTGCCCGCCGCCCAACACACCGCCGTCGAACAGGATCGTGTCCGGCCAGGTAAACTGCACCTCCCGTTCCGGCGGACAGTGCACCGCAATAGCGTCCCCGATCGCATTCATGCCGGCAAAGAATGCTCGGCGAGCCGATGCCAACGGCTCATCCGGTTCTAGGACAACGGCGAACTCGACCAGATCGTAGCGCCGGACCCAAACCAATGTTCCCGCGCCGGCTTGGGCTGCGATGGTGCAGCCGTGCGCGAACGCATCGCCGTATTCGCGAAGCGATACGAGCGTGTAGCCCGGAGGGAGATCGAGTGGCTGCTCCACTTGCGCCGTGCGCGAAACCATCATCGTAGAAAATTTCCCTAAGCTCTTTGTATTTGGGCAGTCTATGCTATCCCGGTCAAGATGGCGGCGTGCTTGCGCAAGCCGCTGCCGCGGCACCATATGATTGACATAACCACTCTGAGCAGACGCCAAGGGTCAAGGTTGCAGATCATGAACAGCGCAAGGTCCCGCCTTCTGGTTTGCAGTTGCGAAAAGACCATGCCGCTCGATGCGCAGGCGATCGGACGCGGGTGCACGGCGCACATGACGCAGGCCAACCAGCTCTGCGGTCTGGACCTTGACCAGTTCAAGGCGGCCCTCGCCGAGGGCGAAGCGATCACGGTGGCGTGTACGCAGGAAGCGCCGCTGTTTAAGGAAGTCGCCGAGGAGTTCCCCGACGCCCTCCTCACCTTCGTCAACATTCGCGAAACCGGTGGATGGTCGAAGGACGCGGCGGCAGCTGGACCAAAAGCCGCGGCGCTGATCGCAGCAGCCGCGGAAGAGATGCCACCGATCTCGCTGGTCACGCTCGAAAGCAGCGGTGTCGCGCTGATCTATGGTCACGACGATATTGCCATCGACGCGGCCAAACGTCTTTCCGATCGCCTCGACATCACAGTCATTCTCACCAAGCCCGGCGACGTGACGCCGCGCGCAGTCAACGAGTTTCCAGTGCTCAAGGGCACGATCCGCAACGCGCGCGGATATCTCGGGCAATTCGAACTGACCATTGATGACTATGCACTGCCGGCCCCTTCCTCGCGGAGCAAGCTCGTGTTCGGCTCTTCACACGACGGCGCAATCTCGAACTGCGATCTTATCCTCGACCTCAGTGGCGGCCTGCCGCTGTTTCCGGCCCACGAACTACGCCCCGGCTATCTGCGCGCCGATCCGCGGGACCGCGCCGCCCTCGAGAGGGCGATTGCGGACGCGGGCAACCTCGTCGGCACTTTCGATAAGCCGCGCTTCATCCATTTCGAGGAATCGCTCTGCGCGCATTCACGCTCGAACATTACCGGCTGCACACGCTGCCTCGATTTGTGCCCGACCGGCGCGATCACTCCGAACGGCAACGCCGTCGTCATCGACCCTAATGTATGCGCCGGATGCGGGGCATGTGCATCGGTCTGCCCGACGGGCGCTGCGTCCTATTCGTTGCCGGGTGCCGATGCCTTGATGCGGCGGCTGCGTACACTGCTGCAAACCTATCGCAAGGCCGGCGGAGAAAATGGCGTTGTGTTGTTTCACGACGGCGATCACGGCGAGTCATTGATAGATGCACTGGCACGGTTCGGCGATGGCTTGCCGGCCAACGTGCTTCCGGTGCGCGTCAACGAAGTCACGCAACTCGGTCCGGAATCTCTCGCGGCGGTCTTCGCCTATGGCGGCACGGGCGTCGCGCTCCTGATGCGTGCGCAGCCCCGGCACGAAACGGCTGGACTGCGCCGCGCTGCCGACATGTCGGGGACGATCGCCGCTGCACTCGGCTTCGGCGAAGGTGTCGTCCGCATTCTGGAAACCGACGATCCGGATCAGTTGCGAGCGATGCTCGACGCCATGCCCGCCGGCGTTACGTCTCCGAATCCGGCGAACTTCGTTCCGCGCGGAGCCAAGCGCGGCGTACTGGAAACAATGTTCCGAGAACTGCATCTGGCCGCTCCCACTCCGGTTAACGTCGTTCCACTGGCGCCCGGCGCGCCATTCGGCAGCGTTCAGTTGAATGTCGAAGGCTGCACGCTTTGCCACGCTTGCGTCACCGCCTGTCCCACGAACGCGCTCTCCGATAATCCAGACCGGGCGATGTTGCGCTTCACCGAAAGCCTTTGCGTTCAGTGCGGGCTTTGCGAAGCCACCTGCCCCGAGGATGTCATCACGTTGGAGCCGCGGCTCGACTTCCAGGCGTGGAATGCACCACTGCGCGTGTTGAAAGAAGAAGAACCATTCCATTGCATCGCCTGCGGCACACCATTCGGCACCAGAAGCTCGATCGAGCGAGTGCTCTCGAAGTTGCAGGAGAAGCACTGGATGTTCGAAGGCGCCAACGCGCGGCGGCTCGATGTCATCAAGATGTGCGCGGATTGTCGCGTCGAGGCTGTCGTCAATGAGAGTTTCGATCCGCACGCTGCCCCGCAACGCCCGCCCGTGATGTCCACCGAGGACTATCTGCGTGCGCGCGAAACAAAAAAGAACGATCCTTTCGGATCGCAATGAGCCGGCGCGCCGCAAGCGCGATCGATCAGGAGATCGAATTTGTCAGTTACCCATCCTACCCCAAACACACCCGCGACATCGAAGGCGGCGGGCATTCCTGGTGTGAGGCACATCGTTGCCGTGGCGTCCGGTAAGGGCGGCGTCGGAAAATCGACCACCTCATGCAACCTTGCGCTCGGTTTCGCCGCGCTGGGATTAAAAGTCGGCATTCTCGATGCTGACATCTATGGTCCCTCACAGCAGAAGTTGTTCGGCCTGCGCGGAAAGCCGCGCCTGCTGGGTCCGCGCATGCTGGAGCCGCTGGAGCGCTTCGGGGTTAAGGTGATGTCGATCGGGTTTCTGGTCGAGGAAGATAACGCTATGGTCTGGCGTGGCCCAATGGTGATTTCGGCTATCACGCAGATGCTGCGTGAGGTCGCGTGGAATGATCTCGACATTCTCGTCGTTGATCTCCCGCCGGGGACCGGCGATGCGCAACTCACCATGGCGCAGCAGACGCCGCTGGCGGGTGCCGTCATCGTCTCGACGCCGCAGGACATCGCCCTGATCGATGCGCGGCGCGGCATCGAAATGTTCAAAAAGGTCAATGTGCCGATACTGGGTCTGATCGAGAATATGGCGAGCTTCTGCTGCCCGGCTTGCAACCATGTCACGCCGATCTTTGGCCACGGCGGCGCGCGGCTTGACGCGGAAAAGCGCGGCATCCCGTTTCTTGGCGAAATCCCGCTCGACATGGTTATCCGCCAAACATCCGACGACGGACGCCCCATCGTCGCAACCGATCCCGAAGGCGTTCACGCTAAACACTATATCGGCATCGCGCGCCAGCTCTGGATGTCCATCACCACTGGTGCTACGGCCAGACCCGCGCCGCGCATCGTGATCGAGTAAGCCATGACCGAAGCAATTCAAGCCAAGCCGAAAAGTGCAAGGGAGGACCTGCCCGCGCCGCGCGTGATGCCGGATCCGCAGAATCCGCGACTGACGGAGCGCGTCATGGGGATCGACCAGACCGGCGCTCCGGTCGAGATCAGTGTGCCGGTCGAGCGTCCGCTGACTCTCTATCTCAACTCACAGGAGATCGTCACCATGATGACGATCAACGACTATCCGGAGTATCTCGCGCTCGGCTATCTTCTCAACCAGAACATGCTCAAGCCAGACGATGTCGTGACCGAAGTGGTCTACGACGACGATCTGCAGGTGGTGGTCGTCTACACTGAGTGCGGCACCAATTTCGAAGAAAAACTAAAGAAAAAGACGCTCACCTCTGGCTGTGCACAGGGTACTGCATTCGGCGACCTGATGGAGGCCATCGAGGGCGCTTCGCTGCCCCATGCCGAGTTGCGCACATCATGGCTCTATCATATGACCCATGCCGTAAACACCGCGCCCTCGCTTTATCTCGAAGCCGGAGCCATTCATGGCTGTGTGCTGTGCAAGGAAGGCGAGCCGGTCTGCTACATGGAAGACGTCGGACGGCATAACGCCGTCGACAAGATTGCGGGCTGGGCCTGGCGCCACAAAGTCGATGTCGCCGACAAGATCATGTACACAACTGGGCGCCTCACTTCCGAGATGGTGATCAAAACGGTGCGGATGGGCATTCCCATTCTGGTGTCGCGATCCGGCTTCACCGCATGGGGTGTCGAACTGGCACGGCAGGTCGGTTTGACGCTGATCGGCCGGACCAAGGGCAAGCGGTTCATCGCCCTGTCAGGACAGGAGCGGATCGTGTTCGACCAAAGCCTCGAATTTGTCGCGGAGGAATCCGCGCGCCACCGGCGTAAGGGCAGCGACGATGACTGACGACCGGCCCTCCACGCTCGGCGTGCTTCTCGCAGGCGGCCTGGCCCGTCGCATGGGCGGCGGCGACAAGCCGATGAAAACCATCGGCGGCCGCACCATACTTGAGCGCGTGATCGCGCGGCTCGCACCGCAATGCGACGGGCTCATTCTCAATGCGAATGGCGACCCTGCGCGCTTCGCTGCGTTCGGACTTCCTGTGATCGCAGACACTGTCGAAGGATTTGCGGGTCCCCTCGCCGGCATCCTGACAGCGCTCGACTGGGCGGCCACACACAGGCCGGATGTCGAATGGGTGCTCAGCGCAGCGACGGACTGCCCTTTTTTGCCGCGCGATCTGGTTGCGCGATTGCAGCGTGCACGGATCGAGGGAGGCGCACAGCTCGCGGTCGCGGCCTCCGGCGAACAGATACATCCGGTGATCGGACTCTGGAACGTCGCATTGCGCGGCGAACTGCGGCACGCGCTGGTGATGGAAGACATGCGCAAAATCGATCGCTGGACCGCCCGATACAAGCTGGCGACGGTGACATGGCCGGATAAGCCGATCGATCCGTTCTTCAACGCCAACACGGTCGAAGACGTCGCGGAGGCCGAGCAACTCGCAGTGCTCGACGGTGTCTGATCTGAACGAACTACGCCGGACGGAATCCCGCCCGCTCCAATGCCTTCTGAACTTCCGCTGACGCAAGTGCGTCCAGAAACGCCCGAACCGCAGGACGCTGTTTTCGTGCCGTCACCAACGCAAAATCATAGTGCTCTTCCGCGAATGGCATGAAACCAAGTCCCGCCGCGTGAGCGACAGGCGCTATGGTCATGCCCCAGTCGGCGCGATTTTGCGCCACGGCTGCTGCAACAGCATTGTGTGAGCGCGGCTGATTCCAGTAGCCGTCTGGCCGCGCTTCCCCCAGCAGACGGTCGATCAAAATACGCGTACCCGCGCCCTGATTGCGGTTGACCATCAAACAAGAAGGGTCCTTCAACGCAGCGCGCACCGCGTCTTCGGCATTGAGGCTTTCAAAGCGCTTGTCGCCAGCGCGGAATACGATGCCCTGCATCCGCCGATAGCCCGGCACAAGCTCAAGGCCCTCGACAAGAAAGGGCGTATTGTATGTGTCGGTCTTCTCATCGAGCAGATGGATCGGTGCGAGATCGCATTCGCCGCGCCGTGCCGCGGACAATCCGCCAAGACTTCCCACCGAGATCGATCGCACCGACAGACCGGCGCGCGCCAGTGGTTCAGTGACGAGATCAAGGCCGGTGCAGTGGCTGCCGACAATCACCAGATCAGGCACGCGCACATGCGGTGTGAACAGGGTCACCTCCGCCTGGGTGCCTGCCGGCATCTGCTCGGCGAGCGCATCTATCTTCAGGAACCCGTCGGCCTGCGCGAACGACGTGATGGCGCCCGAGCCCTTGCCGGTCGGATACGCTATCAGCCCACCATCGCCCTCGACCAGCGCGACCATCACAAATTCCGTGCGACCGAGTTCCGATGCAATCCGCACCGGCACCTTCGCCGTCACCCGCGCGTCGTTGCGCGGCGGAAGTCCCGCAAGCCGGCGCAGCACCGGCACGATCATGTCGTGAAACGTGAACATTGCCGACGTGGGAAAACCCGGCAGGATAACAACGGGCGTACCGTCGCATACCGCGAGGCACAGCGGCTTGCCGGGCTTCAACGCGACGCCGTGCGCGATAATGCCTGGTTCACCGAGCCGTGCGACGATACGGTGGGAGACATCGCCCTCGCCTTTCGAGGTGCCGCCGGACAGAATAAGCATGTCGCTGGTCGCAAGCGCTTCGCGCATGACATGTTCAAGCTTGTCCTCGTCGTCAGGAAACGCGCCTAGAAAATGCGCCTCGCCGCCATTTTCGGACACAGCAGCCGTGACAATAGCACCGTTGGTGTCGAAGATCGCAGCGGGACGGAGAGCTTGGCCGGGTTGAACAAGTTCATCCCCGGTGGAAATTATCGTCACGCGCGGTTTCTTCACTACGGAAACGCGAGCGACGCCGGACGCAGCAAGCATGCCGATTTCGCGCGAGCCGATCAGCGTGCCAGACCGCAGCAAGACTTCGCCACATGCAATGTCAGATCCTGCATAGGACACAAACTGCCCGGGCGACGTCGCGCGTCTGATCTCGATTGCGCCCGAACCTGCAGGTTGCGTGTGCTCGACCATGACAACCGCGTCGGCACCGCGCGGAATGGGACCACCCGTCGCAATCGGCGTCGCCGTACCTTGCTTCACAGGCAATTGCGGCGCTGTGCCGCATGCGATGACTTCATCGTTTAGGAGTAGACGAACCGGCAATGCCTCGCCAGCAGCGACGAGATCCGCGGACCGCACGGCAAAGCCATCGACGTTGGAGCGATCGAATGGCGGTACATCGACAACCGCAACAACATCGTTCGCCAGCACGAGCCCCATTGCATCGGCTAGCGCGAGGTCGTCAGCCGTGAGGTCACGCGGAAATAGCGCAGCTTCAAATCGCGCAAGCGCCTCCTCACGGGACAGAATTGTCAGAAACTGTTCCTGGTCGACATTCGCGCTATTCGGCGACAGCTTCGGTTCGGTCATCACACAGTCTCACGTCATATCGCGAAGAGAGAATGCGCCGACCGCCGTCCCGGCGGCATAACCCTCGCTGTCTCCTGGGACAGCAAGCCATGCGTGGCTGCGGACGATAGCGTCCAGCGAAAGTTGTCCGGCGGCAACCGGCATCCACTTGTCATCCAGCGCTTCCAGCAACACGATCTCCGCAACACCGATAGACGAAGAAACCTTGCGCGCAAGGGGGCGAACGATGGCCTGTCGCTGCGCCCGTTCAGTGAGCAAGTCCAGCGCAGGTTGAACCAGCGTCAAACAGACCGCCAACGCCTGATCGGGGGTGCCAGGAACGGCGATAACCGGCGTTGTGCCGATCTTTGCGACCGCCGCTGTGCGCCCGGGCTGCAGCGCAAGTCCGTGCGCTAAAACAGTTCCATGTGCTGCCAGCGCCTGAACCGTTGCATCAGTGCGGCCGAGGCCCGTGCCGCCGACTGTTATCAGCAAATCATAAGTGCCTTCGTCTATAGCAGTGGAAATGCTGGCGGCGTCGCGTCCCCTTGTCTGTACACCAACCGCTCGGGCACCGGCAGCTTTCACAAACTCCACAATGAACTGCGAGGATGCGGCACTGCCGTCAGTGGAGGTGACATCGATGACGCACACACGCGGAGACCGAATCTGGATGCGGTCCAATCCTATGGCGTGGAGAGCAAGTCTATCGCGCGCGTTCACCTGTCGCCCCGGCGAAATAATCGAGCGCCCAGCGGCAACGTCGTCTCCGGCCCGGCGAATGCCGTGACCGGGAACTGCTTCAGCGAGAACCTCAAATATCGGTCCGGTCTGTTCGACCATATCGGCATCAAGCACGCAGTCACAATGCTCTGGCAGCCCATCACCCGCTTCGACCCATACAGGCGATGCGGGTAGCGGCAGCGGAGAATAGGATGATGCGCCGGCGATATCGCGCGCCCGCATTGCCCAGCCGTCGGCGACCGCGATACTGAACGCTGGATGGGCCGTTCGCAGCGGTGCAACCTCAGCTGCAATGCCACCGACAGAATCTGCAAGCGACACGCCGATGGGTTTAACCGGTCCCACATCGTCAAGCAGCAAACGAAGGGCGACATCGAGCGGAGTTAACACGGCCGGCAAACGCTGTGTCATCTTGACGCCCGATGACGGTCGGTTAGCAGCGAACGCTCGGGAACCATCTCAAATATGGCACGTTGAGGAGGAGGTTTCAT
Organism: Afipia massiliensis; assembly: GCF_001006325.2. Taxonomy (NCBI): domain Bacteria; kingdom Pseudomonadati; phylum Pseudomonadota; class Alphaproteobacteria; order Hyphomicrobiales; family Nitrobacteraceae; genus Afipia; species Afipia massiliensis. The sequence goes on from NZ_LBIA02000001.1 coordinate 4,193,691, forward strand.
TCAGCCCATTTAGCCACAGAGGTTCAAGATGCGCACTCAACTCATCGCTGCTGCTGTCGCGGGGCTGTTTGCTGCAATGCCGTCGCTGGCGCAGACCCCTGCGCCCGCAGCCGAAAAGCCTGAGACGAGTTGCAATACTACACCATCAGGCACGACCACGGGCAATGCCGACACCAAAGCTCAGACGTCGACAAGTATGGAAAAGAGCGCGATTCTGCCATCGGCAGGTGGGCACGCAAGCTCCGCTGCCCCGACGGTACAGAGCGATGGAAAACCCATGGCGGCGCGACCCGATTGTCCGCCAGAAACGAAGAAGTAGGTCTCGTCCGTCCGTCTCAGGACGCCTTTTTCTCCGCGTTGGGGAAGAAAAGCTGCTTGCCGTTGACCTGATAGGCCGCGATAGCGCCCTGACCTTCGGCTGAGGTCAACCAGTCGATGAAGCTTTGGCCAAGATCTTTCTTCACCGCCGCATGCTTCTCGGGGTTCACCAGAATGACGCCATACTGGTTGAACAGCCGCCTGTCGCCTTCGACTGCGATGACGAGATCACCGGGATTCTTGAAAGAAAGCCACGTTCCCCGGTCGGAGACCACATAGGCATTCATCGCTCCAGCCGTATTGAGAGCGGCACCCATGCCCTGTCCGATTTCGCGATACCATGGACCCTTGGCGGTATCGAGATCGACGCCCGCCTGCTTCCACAGCGCAAGTTCAGCTGAATGCGTGCCAGATTTGTCGCCTCGAGAAACGAACGGCACAGCTTTTCCCTGAATAGCCTTTAGTGCGGTGACAATATCCTTCGATCCACCAACGCCGGCGGGATCGCTTTTCGGGCCGATCAGGACGAAGTCATTATACATGACATCGAAGCGCTTCACGCCGTGCCCTTCGGCGACGAATTTTTCTTCCTGCGACTTGGCGTGCACGAAAACGACATCGGCATCGCCGCGCCGCGCTGTATCCAGCGCCTGTCCAGTGCCTTGCGCGATGACCTTCACCTCAATGCCGGTTTTGGCCTTGAACAGGGGCAAGATGTAACCGAACAGGCCGGAATCCTGCGTCGATGTGGTCGAAGCCACAACAATGGACGTATCCTGCGCGGAGGCAGGTGTTGCGAACGCCACCGCGAGCAACGACAGCGCGAAGGCAAAAGAAGCGTATTGGCGTTTCATGACGTGTCCCTCAAGAGTTCAGTTCAGACAACGAGATCGCCGTTTACGAAGGCCACGGCCTCCGAAGTCGACGGGTTTTTGAGAAAATCTTTTGCCGGGGTCTGCTCACGCACGTTGCCCCGCACCATGAAAACAACGTCTCCCGCGAGCCGCCGCACCTGGCCGAGATCGTGCGACGCCATCACGATCTTGATGCCGGATTGGGCGGCAATCCGAATGATCTCCTCCACGCTGCGCGTGGCCGCAGGATCGAGACTCGCGGTGGGCTCGTCGAGCAGCAGTAATTCTGGATCTCTTGCCAAAGCGCGGGCCAGCGCCAGCCGCTGCTGCTCGCCCCCCGACAAGCGGCGAGCAGGACGCAGGGCCAGATCCGACAGGCCCACGCGCTCGAGCAATTCGGTTGTGCGCGCAGCCAGTTTCTCCCGCGGATAGTCCGCATGGGTCAGCCCGTAGGCGATGTTGGCCGCCACAGTCCGGCGCAACATTACCGGCCGCTGGAACACGAACGCGCGGCGTGTCGGCTTTGCGTCGGCGCGACCGCCCCACGTGATGCGGCCTTCGGTCGGCACCGCAAGCCCCATGCACAAGCGCAGCAAGGTGCTCTTGCCCGCGCCATTGGGCCCAATAACAAGCGTCGGCGAACCAGACGATAACGTCAGGGTGAGGCGATCGAGGATCGTCGTGACGCCGGCCCGCACCGAGACGCGATCGAAGACAATGGGAAGATCGGTCACCGGCGCCCGCATCGTCATCCCGCCTGCCGTTCGGACCAGATTCGTGCACCCCACGCCGCGGCATTGATCGCTAGAACGATCACCACAAGGATCATGCCGAGACCGAGCGCGAGCGGCAGATTGCCCTTCGACGTTTCGAGCGCAATCGCCGTGGTCATGGTGCGGGTGAAGCCTTCGATGTTGCCGCCAACAATCATGACGGCGCCGACTTCCGCCGCAGCGCGTCCGAAACCCGCAAGCAGCGCAGTCAGCAGACTGAAGCGTGCGTCCCACAACAGCGTCGTAATGCGACCAAACGGACCGACATCCATCGCCGACAGTTCGTCGCGGTATTCGATCCAGAGATCTTCGATAGTTTGGCGCGTGAGGGCTGCGATGATCGGTACGATCAATATCGCCTGCGCGACGATCATCGCCGTCGGCGTGAACAGGATGCCGAGATTGCCGAGGGGCCCCGAGCGCGACAGCAGGAGATAGACCGCGAGACCGACAACAACGGGCGGCAGCCCCATGAAAGCGTTGACGAGCACGACAATGGCGCTCCGTCCGGGGAAGCGCATCAGCGCAAGCAACGCACCAAGCGGCAAGCCGACAAGGGCCGCGAGAACAACAGCGGAAAGGCTGACGGCCAGCGACAATTTGACGATGGCGAACAGCGTCGCATCGCCGCTCATGATCAATTGCCAAGCGCTCAACCCATCCAGCATGACTTCCTCTTGTGTGTAATCCTGCATACTTTTCGACTATGTCAATAGATTGAAAAGAAACAGGAATATGCATACAAGTGCAGGATGGACTTGCTAACTACCAGTGAGACATCGGAGTACCTACGGCTCGGAGAACGCAAGCTCTACGAGCTGGTGGCCGAGGGCGCGATCCCCTGCACCAAGGTGACGGGCAAGTGGCTCTTCCCGCGTGAAGAGCTTGATCGATGGGTGCTGTCAGGATTGACGCGGCCAGCCGGCATGGGTCATTCGGATGCACCTTTGATCGTTGGCGGAAGCCAGGACGCCCTGCTCGAGTGGAGTTTGCGCGAATCCGGCTCCGGCCTCGCGACACTTGTTGAGGGGACGGAAAGTGGCGTCGGCCGGGTGCTGCGCGGTGAAGCAATCGCCGCGGCGATCCATTTCCATACTGAAAATGATGTGCGGGATACCGGCGAGGACGCCAACGTCTCTGCAGTGCGCGCGTTCGCTACTTTGCACGATGCGGTGCTTGTCGGATTTGTGCGGCGCGAACAGGGCCTCCTACTCCAGCCGGGGAATCCGAAGGATCTCACCAGCATCGCGAGTGTTCTCGCGTCCGGGGCTACCATGGCTGTCAGGCAACCAGGCGCGGGCGCACAAATGCTGCTCGATGCACTCCTGAAACAGCATGGCGCGAAGTTGAAGGATCTCCGCCGGCTCGATCCGCCGTGCCTGACCGGACCTGATCTGGCGGCGGCTATTCGAGCGGGCGAAGCCGACTGCGGGATCGCGACGCGCGCAGCCGCCAAAGCAGCCGGTCTCGATTTTGTGCCGCTGCTATGGGAGAACTTCGATCTCCTGATGCATCAGCGTGATTACTTCAAGCCGTCCTTGCAGGCGTTGATGAGCTTCATGTCGAAGCCCCTGCTCAAACAGCGCGCGAAAGATCTCACGGGTTACGATACCATGCCGGCCGGCACGATCCGCTATTTCGCCTGACGGCTGGTTCGCCCCCGTCATGCGAACCTTTGCAGCATCGGTTTATTGAACCAGATTTTCGTGCTTCGATACGGTTCAGACACGGATTGAGTTTCAAGGGAACCGCCGGTGCGAGACGCTGACCGTCACAGCAGAAGGTGTCCACTTCGTCTGCCGCTCGTAATTGGAGTATTGATTGCTGCGCTTGGCGCCGCGCCCGCGGTCGCGCAACTGCGGGGTCACGGTGGACCGGTTCGAGCGCTGGCAATTTCATCCGATGGACAGACGTTGCTCTCAGGAAGCTTTGACAGCAGCGCTATCCGCTGGTCGCTTGGTCGCGATGCCGCCGAACAGGTTCTTCGATTTCACGCCGACGCTGTCAACGCTACAGCACTGCTTAAAGACGGCCGCGCAGCAACCGCAGGCGCTGACGGACGCATCGCAATCTGGAGTTCCGGCAAGCAGCAGCCTGACACTGTATTCGAGGGCCATACAGCGCCAATTGCGGCGCTCGCATTGTCGCCGGACGGTGCAACTCTTGCTTCGGCATCGTGGGATCATACCGTGAGACTCTGGCCCCTTGCAGGCGGCGCATCGCGCATACTCGAAGGGCACACGCAGAACGTCAACGGAATAGCATTCAGCGCTGACGGCAGGAACCTCATCAGCGCCAGCTATGACCTGACCCTCCGCATCTGGCCTCTCGACAGTGCAGCAGCACCGGCCATTACCACCCTGCCCACACCACTCAATTCAGTTGTCGCATCCAGCGACGGTGAGATTGCCGCCGCTGGCGCCGATGGAAAAATCTACTTCCTTGATCGCACAGGCAAACTCGTCGGCGAGGCCGTCGCAGGGCCGATCCCGGTGATCGCGATGGCAATGTCGCAGGATGGCGCACTGCTCGCGGCGGCGGACGTTCGCGGATCGGTCGCAATCATCGACCGCAGGGCACGCACGCTTGCTCGCAGGCTGGTCGGACCGGGGCTTCCGGTGTGGTCCGTCGCGTTCATACCAGACAACGGCACACTTCTTACCGGTGGTGCGGACAGCGTGATCCGGCGCTGGAATGCGCTGACAGGTGAGCCTATCGGGGCGACCATTCAGGAAAATCCGAACGACCCACTTGCCGTATATGCGGGTGACCGAGGAGCAGAGGTTTTTCGCGCCTGCGTCGCCTGCCATACGCTCGCGCCGGACCAGGGCAACAAGGCCGGTCCGACGCTGTCGGGTATTTTCGGCCGAAAGATAGCAACCTTGCCGGGTTACAATTTCTCTGAGCCACTGAAGAAGCTCGATATCTTCTGGACGCCGGAAACGGTGTCGAAACTCTTCGAGATTGGCCCGGCAGCCTACACACCCGGCACAAAGATGCCCGAGCAACGCATCGGCTCGGACGAAGACCGCAAGGCGCTTGTGCAGTTTCTCTCGCGCGCGACGGTGCCACCTGTCAAACCCGACCGATAGCCCTCAATAGCTCGGCGGCGCGATCTTCCGCCAGGCCGACATTGTTAATGACCACATCAGGTACAGGAGCAACAACCGCTCTGCGGAGTCTATCTCCGATCTGTCCGTCGCTCGGGCGCCCCCGCGCGGTTAGCCGTTCCGCGAGAACATCTGGCGGGGCAATTACCGAAATCACTGTTACATTGGCATACGATCTGCGCGAGAACTCGATGATGGTGCGGGACGCATTCACGATGACGGCGCGCCCTGCTCTTATGTCTTCAACAATCGAAGATGGCACTCCATAGCGCAGACCGTGCGCTTCCCATTGAAATGCGAAATTGCCGCGAGCCAGCATCTGCCCGAACTGCATCGGGCTGACCGCCTCATTGTTCTCAAAGGAAGAGGCTTCCCGCGTCACAACCCGCTGCGGAAACACGATGTTGTTATCATCAGCACATGCCACCTGCGCAAGGCTGATCAGCGTGTCTTTGCCGGCCCCGCTCGGCCCGACAACCAGCACAAGCCGGCCGGGCCCGATCAAATCCGTGCTGGGAGCAGGCAATGCCGCTACGTCGCTCATGCTACCCGATACCCCTCGCGCCATACGCTGCGGACCACCGGCAGATCACGGGCGAGATGCACGCGGATCAAATCGGCACGCTTGCCAGCAACGATCTCTCCCCGATCCTTGAGTCCGACGGCCTCAGCAGCCGTTTTGGTCACCGTCCGCACCGCCGATGTCAAATCAATCGTGGGCACGTGGTGAGGCAGTTGCATCGCGGCCATCAACAAGCTCGAAGGGATGTAGTCCGACGACATGATGTCGAGCAGGCCTTCGCGGGCGAGATCAACCGCGGCGATGTTTCCGGAGTGCGATCCGCCACGCACCACATTTGGCGCGCCCATCAGGACAGCGATGCCCGCCTGATGCAGCCCGCGCGCAGCCTCCATCGTGGTCGGAAATTCCGCGACCGACACGCGATCGCGGATTGCATCGGTGACGTTTTCCTCGGTCGTATCATCATGACTGGCGAGTGGAATATCATAGCTGTGCGCGAGCGCCACGATCTCGCGCATGTTGGCCTCGCCATAGGTCTTTTGATAGAAGAACCGACGTTCGAACATCACGTCGAGTTCAGCGTCCGTCAGGCCGCCGCTCTTACCGCGATAGTAGTCGCGCAGCTTGCCTTCATCGCGAAACTGGCGCTGGCCCGGCGTGTGGTCCATCAGGGACATCAGCCGCACGTCAGGTCGGCCGACCAGTTCCTTGGCCTCCTCCACGACGCTAGGCATCGGAATTTCGCAGCGCAGGTGAAGGAAATGCTCGGCACGCAGTAACTTCGCATCGCGTGCAGATGAAATGGCCTGTGCCAGAATCTCTGCCTGGCCGTCCACATCCTCGGCCCCCTCCTCGCGCCAGACGCGCAGAGAATCCAGCACCGTGGTAATGCCGCTGGTGGCAAGTTGTCCGTCATAGGACACCACGGCAGCAACCGGATCCCAGAACACCTTCGGTCGTGGCACATAATGCGCTTCCAGATGATCGGTGTGCAGCTCGATCAGCCCCGGCATCAGGAGATCGCCGCGCATATCCTCACCGCGCTCGGGGGAATCCCCCTCGCCGACCTCTGCAATCGTTCCGTTGGCCGTCGCAACCCAGCCCCGTTCAATCACACGGTCCTTCAGAACTACCTGGGCATTGCTAAAGATTCTGTCGGTTCTTTCGGAAATCATCCTGTTCCTCTTACGCTGCCGCCGCGAACGACGCCACGTCGATAATGCGGTCCGCGATCAGGTTGCGCACCTCGTCATCATGAACGATCGCCACCATCGCTACACCGCGCACCTTTTTCTCTGCGACCAGATCGACCACGATCTTTCGATTGGCTCCGTCGAGCGACGCGGTCGGCTCGTCCAGCAGCAGGATCGGCATGTCGGAAATGAAGCCACGCGCGATATTGACGCGCTGTTGCTCGCCGCCGGAGAAAGTCGAGGGCGGCAAGGTCCAGAGCCGTTCCGCGATGTTGAGCCGGCGCAACAATGCGCCCGCCTGTGCACGGGCCTCATTACGGGCAACACCGTTCGTGATCAATGGCTCCGCGACCACATCGAGCGTCGCCACCCGCGGCACAGCGCGCAAAAACTGGCTGACATAACCAATCGTTTGTCTGCGGACGCGCAGAATGTCGCGCGGCTGCGCCGTTGCGATGTCAACCAGGGCACCATCGTGGCGCACGGCGATACGCCCGTGGTTGCAGCTATAATTGCCGAAGATCATTTTCAGGATCGACGATTTCCCCGCACCCGAAGGCCCGGCGAGCACGACGCATTCACCGGCATTGACCTGCATCGATACGCCCGACACCACTGGCAGCCGCACGCCATTCTGCAAATGCATCGTGAACGTCTTCGAAGCGCTGGATATCTCGATCATTGGAGACATGCTGTCCTCACGCGGGCAAAATCGAGGAAACGAGAAGTTGGGTGTATGGCTCATGCGGATCGTCCAGCACCTGATCTGTCAATCCGGATTCGATGACCTCACCGCCCTTCATCACCATGACCCGGTGCGACAATAGCCGCGCCACCGCGAGATCGTGTGTGACGATGACGACGGCAAGCCCAAGTTCGTTGACCAGTCCCCGCACCAGATCGAGAAGCCGTGCCTGAACCGAAACATCGAGGCCGCCGGTGGGCTCGTCCATGAACACAAGCCGCGGCTCGGTCACAAGGTTGCGCGCGATCTGAAGCCGCTGCCGCATTCCGCCTGAGTATGTCTTCGGCGCGTCGTCGATCCGATCCGTCGAAATCTCGACGCGCTTCAGCCACGACGACGACGTTTCACGAATTCGGCCGTAGTGCCCCCAGCCGACCGCCATCAACCGCTCTCCGACGTTGGCGCCGGCCGACACGGCCATACGGAGTCCCATGGCTGGGTCCTGGTGGACGTACCCCCAATCGGTGCGGAACAGAAACCGCCGCTCCGCTCCGCCGAGGGTCGCAAGATCGCGCGTCACGCCGTCGCGCATGCGGTACGATAAGCGTCCCCTGCTTGGCGCGAGCTGCGTGGACAGCATCTGTAGCAGCGTCGACTTCCCCGAGCCGGACTCGCCCACAATGGCAAGCACCTCTCCCGGGTAAAGCTGAAACGAGATGTTCTTGCAGGCAAGCTGCCGGCCATAGGACTTGCTGAGTCCCTCGCAGATGAGCAGCGGCTGATCGTCGTTACTCATCACGTCACCTGGTGATCGGCGCCGAAACCCGCGCCCTGATGGCCGTCCGCGCGGCGCGTTTCGCAGTAATCCGTATCGGAGCAAACAAACATCCGCCCGCCTTTGTCATCAACCACGACTTCATCAAGATAGGACGCACCGGATCCGCACAGCGCGCATGGCGCATCGAACCGATAGGTCTCGAACGGGTGATCCTCGAAATCGAGCGATGTTACCTTGGTGTGCGGCGGGATCGCATAGATGCGCTTCTCGCGCCCCGCCCCGAACAATTGCAGCGCTGCGCAATCGTCCATCTTTGGATTGTCGAACTTCGGCGTCGGCGACGGGTCCATCACGTAGCGGTCATTGACCTTCACGGGATATGCGTAGGTTGTCGCGATATGGCCATGCCGTGCTATGTCCTCATACAGCTTGACGTGCATCAGCCCATACTCGCCGAGTGCGTGCATGCGGCGTGTCTCGGTTTCGCGCGGTTCAAGAAACCGCAGCGGCTCCGGGATAGGCACCTGATAGACCAGAACCTGATTGTCGTTCAGCGCCGTTTCGGGAATTCGATGCCGCGTCTGGATCACGGTCGCGTCCGAGGTCACCGTGGTGGTCTTCACACCGGCGGTCTTCTCGAAAAACTTCCGGATCGAGATCGCATTCGTCGTATCGTCCGAGCCTTGATCGATCACCTTCAAGGTATCGTCGCGGCCGAGGATCGCTGCCGTTACCTGAACGCCGCCGGTGCCCCAGCCGTAAGGCATCGGCATCTCGCGGCTGGCGAACGGCACCTGATAGCCGGGTATAGCAATAGCCTTGAGGATAGCGCGGCGGATCATCCGCTTGGTCTGCTCGTCCAGGTAGGCAAAATTATAGACCGGTGCGTTCATTCCGCGGCCTCCGCGAGCGCGACATCACTCTCTTTCGCGGCCTCAAATTCCTTGCGCAGCTTCCGCAGCAGTCCCAGTTCGGACTGGAAGTCCACGTAGTGCGGCAACTTGAGATGCTCGACGAATCCCGTCGCCTGCACGTTATCGGAGTGCGACATGACGAACTCCTCGTCCTGCGCTGGCGATCGCGCTTCTTCGCCGAATTCACGTGCACGAAGCGAACGATCTACCAGGGCCATCGACATGGTCTTGCGTTCACTTTGACCGAAAGAGAGACCATAGCCGCGCGTAAAGCACGGTGCCTCCGTGGCCGATCCCTTGAACTGGTTCACCATCTGACATTCCGTCAGCGTGATCGATCCAAGCGGGACAGCAAAGCCAGCGTCTTCCGCCATGAATTCGACCTCTACCTCGCCGAAACGAATTTCGCCGGCGAACGGATGAGTCCGGCCGAACCCGCGCTGAGTTGAATAGCCCAATGCCAGAAGAAACCCCTCGTCGCCGCGCGCAAGATTCTGCAGGCGCAGATCGCGGTCCGCCGGGAAGCTCAGCGGCTCACGGGTGAGATCACCGATCGGCTGGTCGGGATCAGCATCGGGCGACGCTTCGATCAAGCCGTCCGCGCCGAGAATGTCGGTCACGCGCGGCATCGGCGCATCATCCACATCGCCCCGAGCGGGCGCAGGTATCGGCGTCTCCTCCGTCAATGAGGGATCCAGCAACCGATGCGTATAATCGAACGTCGGCCCAAGGATCTGCCCGCCGGGAATATCCTTGAACGTCGATGAGACACGGCGGCGCACCTGCATGGTCGCGGTATCGACCGGTTCGGTCGCGCCAAACCGTGGCAGCGTGGCGCGGAACGCGCGCAGCAGGAAAATCGCCTCGATCAGGTCGCCTCGCGCCTGTTTGATCGCCAGCGACGCAAGTTCGCGGTCATAGAGCGAGCCTTCGGTCATGACGCGATCGACCGCCAGCGTGAGCTGCTCAGAGATCTGTGCGAGCGAGAGATCAGGTACAGCCGGATCGCCGCGGCGTTCGTGCGCCAGCAACCGGTGGGCATTTTCGATGGCGCGCTCGCCGCCTTTAACCGCAACGTACATCGTCAAGCCCCCTTTACGGTGACGTGCGTGCTGCGCGGCAAGGCCACAAGTTTAGCCCCGCACGTCAGCAGCAAATCGACCCCGCGCGGGAATAGCGCGCGATTAGCACGGATGCGTTCGACAAAGTCGGGCGGCAGCGCGCCGGCGCGCAACGACGCCGTGCCCTTGATGCCCGGACCACAAAGAATCAGTTCCGGCCCCTCGGTCAGCGTATCGAGCTGCACAACGAGCGTTGTCGAGCGGTCAGGATATTCTGGCGTCCCAAGCGCAAAAGTCTCGAAGTCCGGCAACGCCGTACCGCAATGAATGAGAGCAAAGCTCGCTCGTGACGTGTCTACCGTCAGCGGCGCGTCGCTCTGAAACCGCAACCATTCGGAAATTGCCGGAACACCGGCGAAATGATTGTCCAGCCAGACTGGTGTATCATGATCGAACAGTGTGAGTGCTACCGCGGCGGTCGCCTGTATCAACGGCGATGGTGCATGCACCGTATCGGCGATTGCCTGAATTGAACCAGGCCCCGCCAGCGCATTCATCACGCTACGAAACACCGATTGCGACGATAGCACCGGATCGGGAAGGCCCGCGCTGGAGACAAGATTCGCGTGAAGCGTCATCGTCAGCCCTCGCCTCTTACCAGCGTGTAGAAATCGACCCGTGTCGCGGCCGTCTCAGTGGCTTGTTGCCCACGCGCTGTCTCCCGCTCCTGCCGCAGCGGCGCGATGACTTTCTGTTCGACCTCGGTCGCCAGATCGCCGCTCTGGATCAGCGCATCGCACAGCGCGATCAACTTCGCCTTCTCGCCATCACGGCCCAGTACGTAGCCAAATCCCACCTCGCCGGAGGCGAGACGCACCGCCGCTCGCGACACGCTGGCCTCGCCGAGGTTGAATGGCGCGCCGTCACCACCAATCCGCCCTCGAACCATGACAAGGCCGCTCTCAGGCTGACGCGCCGGCTCGTGCGGTGGAAGGTCAATCGTTACCAGACATGCCGCTATCCGTTCCGTCGCCGCATGCGTCAGGATCGACATGGCGTCGCGGCGACGGGCTTGCTGCGGATCTCTATGGGGTTGGATCATGTCCGACTTGCCGATTCCAAGTTGTCTATGTTAGTAGACAACTTCCTAGCGCATGGCCATGACAATCTGGTGACACCCGATATGATTTTCACTGCCCAACAGGTGCATCACAACGTGTGGCAATCATGAGCCTAACCGGCGAAACCAACACTGGCGTAGCGCTTTGGCGACGCGTGGCGGATTCTATCGAGCAAGGTATCGCCGATGGAACTTATGCACGTGACACGCGCCTCCCCGGCGAACTGGAGATCGCGGAAGCCCATCGCGTCAACCGCCATACGGTGCGCCGCGCGCTCGCGGTTCTTGCCGAGCGAGGATTGGTGCGCGCCGAACGCGGTAGTGGCACCTATGTCGAAGCGCCGCGCATCGCCTATCCGCTGCGCTCACGTACGCGGTTTTCGGAGATTGTCGGAGCCGGTGGGCTGGAAGCCGGTGGTCAACTGCTCAGCGCGTCGATTGAATCCGCACCGCGAGAACTTGCGAAGCGGCTTGGTCTCAAGGCAGATGCACCCCTCCTGCGGATCGACGCCATGCGAATGGCCAATCGCATTCCCATCTGTCTTGGAACGACGTGGCTCGATGCAAACCGCTTCGCGGATGGCGGACGGATCTACGAAAAGACCCGCTCAATGACCAAGCTGCTGGCTCATTTTGGTGTGCGTGACTACCGCCGCGAGTGGACCACCGTCTCGGCTGCCATCGCAGACGCCGCGGATGCCGCACGGCTCGATCTCGCTCTGGGACGTCCGGTGCTGGTCGCGGACAGTCTTGATACGGAGCCCAACGGCACACCCCTGCTCACGACACGGGCGCGCTTTGCCGCCGAGCGCGTTCAGTTCGTCATCGAAAATCAGTAAGTCCGTGAATTAGTGACGCACGTCGCTCGCCCGGCCGATAATCGCGAAACGCAGCCGGGTCGAAATAAAGTCGATGACAGCGACAGCGACCAGGATCATCAGGATCAATGTCGAGACCTTCTGCCATTCCAGCACGCGGATTTGTTCGGCGAGTTGCAAGCCAATACCGCCCGCGCCGACAATGCCGATGATGGTGGCCGAGCGCGTGTTGGATTCGATGAAATAGAGTATCTGCCCCGCAAGCACGGGCAACACCTGTGGCATCAGCCCAAACCGTATTTCATGCAGCTTGCCACCCCCGGCCGCGCGGATGCCTTCGACCTGCTTGCGATCCGCCCCCTCGATCGCTTCTGAAAACAGCTTTCCAAACGCGCCGAAATCCGCCGTCGCGATTGCCAGCACACCGGCGAATGGTCCGAGCCCCACAACGTTGATCCAGACCAGCGCCCAGATCAGCGTATCGACACCGCGGATCGAGTCCAGAAATCGTCGAGCGGGGAAACGAAGAAAAATGGATGGGATGATGTTCCGCGCCGCCAAGAGACTGATCGGGAGCGCCAGTATCGCACCGAGCAGCGTGCCGAGAAACGCGATCGACAGCGTTTCCCCCATAGCCGCCAGATAGGTCGGAAGCGACGTTCCGGGATCTGGCGGGATCATCAGCATGACGAACCAGCTGAGCTGCCGGAGGCCGGTCATCAGACGATCCAGCGAAAAGTCCAGATGCCAGCACCCAAACAGAAACAGCGCGAAAGCCGCCATGCCGATGGCGAGCGCCTTCAGCCGCGCCGTATGCGTCCCCTGAAAAAGCTCCGGGTATTGCGCCGCCAATTGGTTTGGGTCTCGCGTCACGGGCGTCATACACGCTGCTCCACGCCAAACAAGCGCCCGCGCAGCCACCCTGTGAGAATGTCGATGATGAAGACCGTGACGATGATCATCAGCAGGATAGCGCTGACGTCGGAGTAAAAGAACTTGCGCACCGCAACCACCAGCTCCTGGCCGATGCCGCCGGCACCGACAAACCCCATCACCGACGCTTCGCGCACATTGATCTCGAAGCGCAGCAACGTATAGCTCGCGAAACCCGGCATCACCTGCGGCAGCACCGCAAAGCGGATGGAAGACATCCAGCTCGCTCCCGTGGACCGGACACCTTCCAGCGGCTTCATGTCGATATTTTCAGCTTGCTCCGAATAGAGCTTGCCCAGCGCGCCGATCGAATGAATGGCAATGGCTAATATACCCGCCATAGGCCCGAGGCCAAACGCGATCACAAAGATCAAGGCGAACACGATGCTCGGAACGGTGCGGCAGAACTCCATGACCCTGCGCACAACAAACCGAAGGCCGGGATGCGGCGACAGGTTGGTCGCAGCGAAAAAATTCAGGCCAAATGCGCCGACCGCACCGATGGTGGTGCCGACATAGCTCAACAGCAGAGTCTCCGCGAGCAACTTCAGCCACTTCTGCCAACCCCAGAACCACTCAGCGGGGTCGGTCCAGACTCTGCTGCCGGTATCGAGATTCAGGATGCGATCGAAGTAGCCGACAAAATTTCCGATCTTCTCGACAAAAGTCTTCGGCGCGACTTCCGCGCCGAGGCTTGCAACGATTAGCAATGCCACGAACACCACGAGACCCGCCGCAAAACGCAAACGCTTGCGCGCGACAGCTGCGTCATACGCGGCTTCGAGCACCGCGATCTGCTGTGGGGGATAGCTGGAAAGGCTGACCGTCAATTGATCGCTCTACGCACAAAGGAAGAAGGACCGGACCGCAAAAAGGTCCGGCCCCTCGTTCAAATTCAGGAGGCTTTCTTCTTGCGAAGGCTGTCAACGAACTTGATCAGTTCGATCATGCCATCCCAATCCTTGGTGGTCGCGGCGTTGAAGTCCTTCTTCTGTCCATCGGACAACCTGTCGAAAGCGGCCTTGTCCTTGGTCGGAGCTGCAAAGAAAGCTTTCTCAATACCGGCCTTCAGATCGGCCGGCATGTCCGTCAGGACAGCATAAGGGCCGTTCAGAATCGGAGCTGACCTGTGGACGATTCGGAAATCATCCTTCTTCATTGCCGAGCCGTCCGCGTTCTTCAGCATGCCCTTGGTCAGCATCTGCGCAAGCGTCGAATCGTTGTCGGCAGTCCACTGATTGGCAGCGACGTCGATGGTACCCTGCGAGAGCGCAAGCAACGCGTTCTCGTGGCTCCCCGTATACACTACCTTGCCGAAATACGATTCAGCGTCGGTAATCTGCATCTTGTTCAGTTCGAACCGCGGCACGTTGTTGCCCGAGGTAGAGTTCGGATCGACGAGGCCGAGGTTCTTGCCCTTCATGTCATCGATATTCTTGTAAGGGCTCTTGGCCAGCACAAAGAACATCGAGTAGTAGCCCGTGGTTCCGTCGATATTGCGGTCGTTCGCGAAAGCTTCAGTCTTGACGCCGGTCATCCGAGCGCGCGCGAACGACGCCGAACCGTAGCTCGCAATATGAATCGCGCCGGTTCGCTGACCTTCGATGACTGCTGCATAGTCGTTGGCGATACGCAAGTTCACCTTCACGCCGAGCTCCTTGCTCAGATAGGAGATGAACGGCGCCCAGCGCTCGGTCACGCCTGATGCGTTCTCCGCGGGAACCACTGCGAAAGTGAGTTCGGGATACTTGGCTTTCCATTCCTGAGCGGAAGCCGCGGTGGCGCTAAAGGCAAGCGCAGCGGCGCCGGCAATGACGGTACGACGATTGATCATGATGTCCTCTCGGTGAGTCAGGTAGGTTCGTTACAGAACAGGAAGTTACGCAGCCACATTTCCGAACGCTGGCGTCAGCTCTCCGGGCACAAAGTCCGGTGCGTCATCCATCACTTCGCCGGCCTCAAGATCGTAGAGCTCGCGCGCGATGCTGTCGGTGAGCGCTGCTGGCGCGCCGTCGAATACGATGCGGCCAGCAGACATTCCGATCAAGCGATCACAATAGGTCCTCGCCAGATCCAGCGAATGCAGGTTGCAGATCACCGTAATACCGAAATGCTTGTTGATGCGCAGCAATGCGTCCATCACGATGCGGGTGTTGCGGGGATCGAGCGATGCAATCGGCTCGTCCGCCAGAATAATGTCCGGCTGCTGGACGATCGCGCGCGCAATCGCCACGCGCTGCTGCTGTCCGCCCGAGAGCTGGTCCGCGCGCTGCGCTGCCATGGGCATCATGTCGAACTGCTCAAGCGCTGAAATCGCGACTGCCTTATCGTTCTGCGGCCAATGCTGGATCAACGATCGCCACAGCGGTACACCGGCAAGGCGTCCCATCAAAACGTTGGTGAGCACATCCAGTCGTCCAACCAGATTGAACTGCTGGAAAATCATCGCGGAACGCGCCCGCCAGCGGCGCAAATCGCGCCCCTGCAGCGCTGTCACATCGACGCCTTCGAACAGAATTCGTCCGCTGGTCGGAGTCTCCAGCCGATTGATCATCCGCAGCAGCGTTGACTTTCCGGCTCCGGAGCGGCCGATCACGCCGACAAAGCGGCCCGGCTCAATCGAGAAAGAGGCATTGTCGACGGCCGCCTTTGTGCCGAACCGGCACGTCAATCCGTCTACCTCAAGCATGCGCCGACTCCGTTTATGTAACCTCCCCCTCGCTAGCGCGCGTTTCCTACAGTTGTGTGACATGGCGACTTGCTGAGACCGATCTGCCCCGAAATCGCAAATCCTGTGATGAAAATCCCAGTGTCATTCGAGCTTCACACCACCGTCATGAAGACTCCCGATGACGTGATCTCCTTGGTTTGAAAGCAGTTGGCACATGACGGACATCTTGATCGAAGGCGGCAAGGCACTGATGGGACGCGAGCTCGTGGATGCCAACATCCACATCGCGAACGGAACAATCGCTGAAACATCGTCGCGCAGCGGCACTGCCGCCATGCGTCTCGATAGCCGCGGTCTGATCTCCCTGCCCGGAATCGTTGACATGCATGGCGACGCCTTCGAGCGCCAGATGATGCCTCGTCCCGGGGTCGACTTTCCGATCGATGTGGCTCTCGTTGATAGTGATCGTCAGGCGATCGCCAATGGCATCACAACAGTCTTTCATGCCACGACATGGTCGTGGGAGCCGGGTCTGCGCGGAACGGAGAACGCGCACCGGCTGCTCAATGCCGTAGAAACTATGCAGCCACAGCTCGCGGCCGACACCCGCTTTCACCTGCGGCAGGAGACATTCAATCTCGACGCTGAGCCCACAATCGCCGAATGGCTGACTGCCGGGCGCATCGATCTCCTTGCTTTCAATGATCACATGGACATGACCACCGCGTCGATGAGCAACCCGAAGAAGCGCGCCCGCATGGTGGAGCGCTCCGGCCTCGGCGAAACAGAATTCGACAAGCTGGTCGAACAGGTTCTGGCCCGCGCGGATAATGTTCCAGCGTCAATTGCACGGCTTGCAACCATTGGTCGCGATCACCGCGTCCCGCTGCTGTCCCACGACGACGAATCGCCCGAACAGCGCAGCGGATTCCGTGACCTGGGCATCGATATCGCTGAATTCCCGATCAACGAAGAAACAGCACGCACGGCTATCGAGGGCGGCGATTTCACCGTCTTCGGCGCTCCCAATGTAGTGCGCGGGGGCAGCCATACCGGATGGACCAGCGCCGCCGAGATGGTGAGCAAGGGCTTGTGTTCGATTCTCACGTCCGACTACTACTATCCCGCGCCCCTGCTCGCGGCGTTCCTGCTGGCTGCCGACAGTATTCTGCCGATGCCGCAGGCCTGGTCGCTGGTATCCGGAGCGCCTGCGAAGGCAACTGGACTACACGACCGTGGTCAGATCGCCGCCGGGAAACGGGCCGACATCATCCTCGTCGATGCGTGCGAGCCGCGGAGGCCGCGTGTTGTTGCAGTGATTACCGGCGGTCGTATCGTTCACCTTACCGAGCCGCAACGCATTTTATCGGGAGTTGTTGCCGCGCGAAGGGTTGAACCGGCCTGACCGGGCGGGTACTCAGGGTTTGCATGCCGCAGTATCCCCGTTACGCGATTTACTTCGTGCCTTCAGTTGCCAGCGCCCTTTATCGCTTCGGCGCCGAGCTGATTGGCTACGATGCATACACCGGTCAGCCACTGCCATTCGTCGGTGGCATTGAGACGGAAATCGAAGGCTGGAAGCCGCTCACCGCCGATCCGCGCAAGTACGGCTTTCATGCGACACTCAAGGCGCCTATATTACTCACTCTGGGCAAAACCGAGAATGAGTTGACGGCGGCAATGCAAGAGTTCGCGCAGACACCTCGCAGCATCCCGGTGATCGTGCCCACCGTCCGCAGCATCAGCAGCTTCATCGCCATCGTGCCGGACGGTCCTTGCCCCGAGCTACAAAAATTCGCGGAAGATTGCGTCACGGAATTTGATAGTTTTCGCGCACCGCTAACCAATCCAGACCGTGAGCGGCGCAATGTGTCGCCGCTCACCGACCGGCAGATCAAATATCTCGATCGCTGGGGCTATCCCTACGTGTTCGAAGAGTTTCGCTTTCACATGACGCTGGCAGGATCTCTTCCGGCAGAACGGCTTGGACCTGTTACCGAGGTTTTGCGGAAACGGTTTGCCGCGCTGGAACTGAAATCGATACCTATTGATCGGCTGGCGTTGCTTCGTCAGGACGATGCCGCGTCAGGCTTTACGCTCATCCATCATTGGCCCCTTCAGAGCGCCTGATCGTGACAGAGTGAGCGCAGGAATTCTGCGTAGGCCCAGAACGCTATCTATAAAGCCCTTCGATCTCCGAAACATACTTCTTCTGCACGTTGGAACGCCGGACCTTCATCGTCGCCGTGACTTCGTCATCGTCATGATCCAGTTCCTTCGTCAGCAGATGAAACTTCCGGATCTGCGAGACCTGTGCAAGCTGCGCATTGGCAGTGTTGATCTCAGACTGGATCAGATCACGTAGGCTTTCGTTCTCGGTGAGGTTCTTGAAGTTGGTGTAGGCGATGCCTTTTTCCTCGGCCCACTTCCCGGCGAGATCATAGTCGATCTGGATCAGCGCTGAGACATACTTGCGCGCCTCACCAATAACGATGCACTCCTTGATGAACGGGCTCGACTTCACCGTGTTCTCAATTTCTGACGGACTGAGATTCTTTCCGCCGGCCGTAATCATGATGTCCTTGAGACGGTCCACAATGCGGAAGTGGCCGTCCTTGAACTCCGCGACATCGCCGGTGTGCAGCCATCCGTCGCGGATCGACATCCTGGTCGCTTCTTCGTTGCGATAGTAACCTTCAAACACCGTATCGCCGCGAATGAGCAACTCGTTCGACTGTCCGAGCTTTGTCTCCATCCGGTCAATGCCGCTGCCCACGGTCCCCACTCGCCGGTCCGACAACACCTGCCCCAGCGCGATGCCCGAACTTTCCGTCAAACCGTAGACCTCGATCAGCGGCACGCCGATGGCGCGGAAGAAATGCACGATCGCAGGCGAGATCGGCGCGGCACCGGTCATGGCAATGCGGGTCTTTCGCAGTCCGATGAAGTTTTGCAGCGCGCGGAAGACCAGCCAGTACGACAGCACAAATTTGAGCTTCTCTGACACCGTTCGGTCGGCTGCGTTCTTCTCCGCAAACGGCTCGCAAGCAGCATAGGCCCGTTCGAACATCGCGCGCCGGATGCGCCCCGCCTCCAGCAGCTTGATATGGATCGACGAGTGCAGCTTTTCCCAAATGCGCGGCACGCCAAGGAACATGCTTGGCGCAACCTCACGCAGATCCTCCTGCACGGTCCGAATTGACTCTCCAAAATTGACCAGCGACGCCAGATACGTCGGGACCATCACTGTCGTCATCTGCTCGGCGACATGACACAGCGGCAAGTATGACAGAACGCTTGCGGATTGATCCACAACCAGCCGATCCGCGCAGCCGATCGCCTGCGCGCGAATGTTCTTGTAACTCAGCATCGCGCCTTTCGGCTTTCCAGTGGAGCCGGAGGTGTAGATGATCAGCCCGATCTGCGAGAGTTGTTGCCGATCAATAATTCCATCGATCAAAGCTGCGGGGCTGGCTTCGAAATCGGCGCCCAGCGCTTCGAGCGCATCGAACGACATCACCTGATCGGGCGGATAGTCCCTGATACCCTTGGTTTCAACGACGATGATTCGGCGCAGCTTCGGCAGTTCCTCGCGGCGTTCCAGAACCTTGTCGACCTGCTCCTGATCCTCGCAGACGATGATCTCGGATTCGGAATGCGCCAGCACATAAGCGACTTCGTTCGACGGGCTGGTCGGATAAACACCGACCGCGATCCCATCGACGATGTTTGCGCCAAGTTGCGCCAGCACCCATTCGATCCGGTTTTCGGATAAGATGGCGACATGGCCGCCCTCGTTAAGGCCGAGCGCACGAAAGCCGAGCCCGACATGACAAGCCCGCTGGTAATAGCGCTGCCAGGTCGAAGGATTCCAGATTCCGAATTCCTTTTGACGGATCGCCACGCGGTCCGGGTAGCGGCGCGCGTTTTCGCGCAGCATCTGCGGCAGCGTCAATTGGGGAAATCTGTCGCTCATGCGATCCTCATCACGACGTTAGGACAGCCAGCGCTTGCGGCGCTTGTAGTGCTTGATACCCCGAAAGCCCTTGGTCTCCGCATTTGCCGCGCCGACACCGAGATAGAATTCGCGAACATCCTGATCGCGCAACAACTGCGCCGTGGGACCATCCGTCACGATCTTTCCCGATTCCATGATGTAGCCATACGTCGACACAGCGAACGCCACAGCCGCATTCTGCTCCACAAGCAGCATCGAGACGCCCTGCTCGCGGCTGATGCGCGCGATGATGGTGAATATCTCTTCGACCAGCTTCGGCGACAGACCAAGCGACGGCTCATCGAGCAGCATCAATTCCGGCTGCGCAATGAGCGCCCGGCCGATGGCCAGCATCTGCTGCTCGCCGCCGGAGAGATAACCAGCGCGCCCGGTACGCCGCTCGAACAGGCGCGGGAAATAAGTGTAGACGAGATCGAAGGGTGTCTTCGCGCCGCTGCGACCCGACATTGCGTAAGTGGCGGCGGTCAAATTCTCCTCGACCGTGAGGTCCTCGAAAATTCGGCGGCCTTCCATCACATGGAAAAGCCCGCCCCGCACCAATTGATGCGGAGCGAGACGTGACACGGAGCGGCCCTTGAACAGAATGTCGCCCGTGGTGACCTTCCCATCCTCCAACTCAAGCAGGTTGGAGATGGCCTTGAGCGTGGTCGACTTGCCGGCCCCATTCGAGCCCAGCAAGGCGACCACCGCTCCCTTGTCGACCTTCAATGAGAGGCCGCGGAGCACCTGGACCGTCTTGTTATAGACGACCTCGATATTGTTGACGGAGAGGAGTGCTTCCGCGGTCATCGTCATTACTTCGCGATCTTGATCCAGTCGGAGACCGGCTTCATGGTCTTGTTCGCGCCGTCATACTGATAGACGCGCCCAACAGGAACGGTGTTGCCGGGAATCGAGATCGGTACGCCGATGATGCCGCCGGTGTCGAAGTCCTTGATCGAGTTCAGCGAAGCTTTCATGTTGGCCGCGGTGAGATCCTTCTTGGCGTCCAGCGTGCGCTTGGCGGCTTCGGTCATCAGCATCGCGGTCAGGAAGCCCTGCATGTAGCCGGTCGACTGATACTCTGGACGGATCTGCCGAATCTTCTCCAGCATCGGCGACTTGCCTTCCGTGTCGAAGTAATAGCGATACGGCATCACGCCCATGAAACCATCCGCGACATCGGCGGACTTCGCCCAGATCGCATTGTCCATCGACCAGAACGTGCCCATGAACTTGGTCTTGAGACCGAGCTGCTTGGCTTGACTCATGAATTCCGGCAGCGGCGCCAGAATGTAGCCGTGGAAGATGGTGTAGTCCGGATCGGCGCGGCGCAGCTTGAGCACCTCGGTCGAAACGTCAACGCTGGTCGGCGGCGTCGCGATCTTTTCAACGACCTTCAGGCCGAGTTCAGCCGCCCGCTTCTCGGTCGGTGCAATCGGATCACGTCCGAATTCCGTATCCGAATTGACCAGAGCGATTTTCGCGCCCGGCTTCGTTTTGGCGATGTACTCGAGCAGAATGCCAATCATCTCCGAATAATCCGGACCGGCGATAAACTGGTTCGGGAAGTTCTTCGGATCGTTCAATTCGGTCGCAAAGGATGCACCCGCAAGCATGATATCGCCACGGCGATTTAGCTCGGCATTGATGGTCTTCGAGAAGGCGGTGGAGTCTCCGTAATAGAGGCTTACCTTTTCCTGGCTGGTGATGCGATTGAAGACCGCCACCGAGTTATCGACCTTGTAGCCGGTGTCTTCAGCAACATATTTGACCTTGCGGCCATTGATGCCGCCGGCATCGTTCACGATCTTCACGTAATCCTGGAACGCGTTGTTCAGCGCGATGCCTGCGAAGGCAAACACACCGGTCATCGGCATTGACGCACCGATCACGATGTCGTCGGCAGCACGCGCTGGAACGTTAAGGCCTAGTGCGAGACAGCCTGCAGCTGCGTAAGACAACACCTTTCGGCGCGTTGGATAGAATCTCATGGTTGTTTCTCCCTGTGTGTCATTTCTTGAACGGCCATAGATGAAAGAAGCGTCGCACGCGGCGCCAGATTTCGGCAAGGCCCTGCGGCTCGAACAGCAGAAACCCGATAATCAGCAAGCCGAAAACGATTGTCCGGATCGGCGACAATTGCGCTGTCGCATTCGGAATGAAGGTCAGATAGGACACCGCGATCTTCAGAAATTCCGGCACCATGGTCATGAAGATCGCGCCAAGGATGGCGCCGAGAATTGTGCCCATTCCGCCGACGATGACCGCGGCAAGGAAGAATACCGAATAGATCAGCGGGAAACTTTCCGGCGTGACCACGCGGAAAAAGTACGCCCACATGCCGCCCGCAACGCCGGCGTAGAACGACGACAGCGCGAAGGAGAGCAGCTTGTATTTCAACAACGGAATACCGAGCACCTCCGCCGAGATGTCACGATCGCGAATAGCGATGAAGGCCCGGCCGATGCGGGTCCGGAACAGGTTGGCTGCGACGAACACAGCCAGCGCCGTCAGCGGCATGAACAGCCAATAAAGCTGGAACGGACGCGCGAGATCGTAACCGAACAACCGCGCGGGCGGCATGCTCAGCCCCTGCGTTCCGCCGAGAAAAGCCGGCCCGTTGGCGAATAGGAAATGCAGAATGAAGGACGCTGCGATGGTCGCAATCGCAAGATAGAGCCCCTTCACGCGAAGGCTCGGCACGCCGACAACGAGGCCGACCGCGGCCGACACGAAGCCCGCAAGGATCAGATTGATGATGAACGGCGTACCGACGCGAATTTCAAGAATAGCGACGGTGTATGCGCCGACCGACATGAAGGCCGCCTGCCCGAGGCTGACAAGGCCGGTATAACCAGTGAGGATGTTGAGGCCGGTGGTGCTGACGATGTGGATCAGGACGAGACAGGCGAGATAGATCCAGTACTGGTCCGCGATGAACGGAAACAGCGCCAGCGCCGCGAACAGCGCGACCAGCATCACGCGCTGCACGTTGGTATCGAGCAGCGCTTCTGCCTGCGCGTAGGTTTGGTGGGCCGCGCCAATACGCATCAGAGTCGCTCGATTTCAACTGTGCCGAACAATCCGTAAGGGCGGATCATCAGAGCAACCACAAGGATACTGAAGGTGACAAGCAGCTTGAATTCGCCGCCCATATAGGTGCCGACGAGCGCCTCGACGACGCCGATGGCGAGACCCGCCACCAGAGCGCCAGCAATCGAGTCGAGCCCGCCGACGATGACCGCGACCAGGACCGAGAGGCCAAACACGCCCATGGTTGGCGAAATACCGCCGATCGAACCGATCAAAATGCCCGATCCCGCAGCCGCCATACCCGCGACAATCCACGAGACCGAAAATACCGCAGGAACATTGATCCCGCAGGAAAACGCCGCGCCTTGATCGGTCGCGGTGGCGCGCAGCGCGACGCCGCCCCGCCACGTCCGGAAGACAACGAGAAACGCTGCGATCAATACCGTCGCGACCACAAAGCTCACCGCGATCTTTGGTGAGATGTATGCGCTGCCTATAAATATCGGCTTCGACGGCAGGAAGTTCGGCAAGGTGGCGGGATCACTCCCCCATACGAACTCCACAAATCCGATCAGCACCGAACTGAGACCGACAGTCACCATGAACACCGAGATCGGGCTTTCACCGAGCATCGGTCGGATCAGAATACGTTCGATAACGCCGCCGAGAATGCCGCCGCCGATCACCGTGAGAATAATCGCAAGCCAGATTGGAAGCGCAAATGCCGCGGTCATTCCGAAGAAGAAGTACGCGCACAGCATCAGCATCTCGCCGACGGCAAGATTCAGAACCTTGGTTGCCTTGTAGATCAGCACGAAGGCGATGCCGGTCAGCGCCAGCAGCGCGCCCGATCCAAGCCCAGACAACACGACCTCGAACAGGAACAGCCAATCCATCACGCTGCCCTCTCGCCCGCGATCCGCCGCGACAGATCTCCGACATCGCCGGACCCGAGATAAGCCGCGATCACGTCCGGGTTATTCTGAATCTCCGGCGGTTTTCCGGCTGCGATCACCTGACCGAAGTTCAGCACGACAACATGGTCCGAGATGTCCATGACGAGCCCCATGTCGTGCTCGACCATCAGGATGGTCACGCCCCACTCCTCCTTCACGTCGAGGATGAAGCGGGCCATGTCCTCGGTCTCTTCGCGATTCATGCCCGCCACTGGCTCATCGAGCATCAGCACGCGCGGCTGCATCGCAAGCGCGCGCGCAAGTTCGACTCGTTTGCGCAGGCCGTAGGACAGCGACGCCACCGGCTGGTCGCGGATGTGCTCCATCTCCAGAAAATCAAGCACCCGCCTCTCGATCTCGGATCGCAGCTCAAGCTCCTCGCGCCTGGCCCGCCCGAAGTACCACAGCGCGTCAAACACATTCGTCCGCATGTGTGCGTGACGGCCGAGCTTGATGTTGTCGAGCACCGTCATGCCGCGAAACAGCGCGATGTTCTGAAACGTGCGGGCCAGACCGATTTTGGCCCGCGCCGGCGGATGCAATTTGCTAATGTCGTTGCCGTCGAATTCGATCGCGCCGGCCGACGGGCGGTAGAAGCCGGAGATGCAGTTGAACAGCGACGTCTTGCCCGCGCCGTTCGGGCCGATCACGGCCGTGATCGATCCCGGGGCGACGGAAAACGAAACATCGGACAGCGCCTTCAATCCGCCGAACGCAAGCGACAGATGGCTGACGGCTAAACCTGCGGAGGACGACGATGTCTGACTGCTCATCGTCGTGCGCCGAACTGCGCCGGGGACGCGGCGATTACCGCCGGCCTGCCAGTCTCCAAACGGCGTGAATCAATCGAACTCAACTGACGCTCCCCCCTTTTTTGGCTTGCCCGGCGGTTGACCCGCTCTTTTGGCTGTTCTCTCGCTTCGGTGCCTATCGCTTGCGGCCCACCAAGGCATGTTCCATGTACATTCGCTCGACCGGCCGATCGAGCGAGTTACCCGCGCGCTCAAAGCCTCTCCGCCAGTCTTCAACGTGCCGCCGCATCCATACTTTCCCCGCTTCCTTGTCGCGTCTACGGATCGCGTCGAGCAGGTGATGGTGCGCGACGATGAGGCGCGGCATGCCTTCGGCCACGTTGCGGACCACCATCTCCGTGGTGGGAAAAAACAGCAGACCTGCCGGTTCTCGCGCGAGCTGCAACACGCGGTTATGGGAGGCCTTCGCAATCAGGATGTGAAACTCCGCATCCAGTTCAGCGAATGCGGCATGATTTGCGATGGCCTGCTCGGTCTTCTCGATGTTCGCCGCGATCTCGGCAATGTCGTCATCTGTCGCATGATCGACAGCATATTCGATCGCGGCAATCTCGAGGATCATCGCGGTTTCATACAATTCCCGAAATGTCACTTCGTGCAGCACAAGCGCCCGGCTCAACCGGCTGGCAAGCTTGTTGTAGCGCGGCAGGCACGCATACAGGCGGCGGCTGGAATCGCGCCGGATCAATCCGCTTTCTTCGAGCACCCGAATGCCTTCGCGGACCGTGGAACGATTCACACCAAACTGCTGGACGAGTTCAGATTCCGTTCCGATCGGATCGTCAGGCTTGATGCGGCCATTGACGATTTCACGCTCAATCGCGTCCGCCACCTTTTGATAGGCCGGCGCTACTTCGATACGCGCAAAATTCGGGACCACGGACGACATAGCGTCTCATCGTTGTTTGTCGGACAAAGGCTATGGGCGAAATCTTTCTCGGTCAATGGCCTGAAAACAGCGCCTGCAACGAAATTTTGGGGTGCATCGCACAAGATTCTGCGCCCAATGTCACTTTGTCCGACAAGCCATTGCATGATGGCGGCGGCCAACGACGAGGCAGGATCAATTGATCAAGGCATCAGCAGACGCGCCCGCTCGTTGTGGGCGGCCCAGTGATCAGGGTTTAGGTTGTTTGCAATTTTGCGGTGCCAAGAACGTCGAGCGACTGCAATCGGTGTTCTGAAGGCTGGCTGGGGAACTAGGATTCGAACCTAGACAAACAGAGTCAGAGTCTGTTGTGCTACCGTTACACCATTCCCCAATCGATCGCGGACCTGATCTTGCACGGTGAAGCACCGTTCGGATCGCTGTCCAAATCAGCAAATCGATGTCGCGCGCTGGATATAGAGCGGTGCTGCGCCGCGGTCTACCCCTGCCTTGCCCTGTCCACCAGCGACGCTCAAAAAACCACCCACCCGGCGCCTCAACCGGGCTGGAAGATCATCCATTAGTCCAAGGTGAACAAAGGCTTAACGCCAGGGAAATCCGCCGGCGGGCTCTCGTCAACCAATATCAAAATACCCCTTCAACTTCGGGACCTTAGCCGACGGGTAAATCTCAGCGGTTGTACCGACATATGGGCACCACCTCGCAGAACCGCGCAAAGTCACCAGGGGCATTTAACAATTCCTGCAACAAGCCTTTGTACAGTCGAGGAAATTCAGCAGTTCAGACAGGCCATATCGCTCTATGTTGACTTCACCGCAGCCAGCCTCGCTCGGGCGCGTCATTTCGGTACGCGGCTCACAAGCGCGAGTCGGCCTTGTGACGACGAGCCAGATCAACGACGCGAATGTCCGCGCCACGGTCGGCCAGTTCTTCGGCATCCGCACCGCCACGACCATCATCGTTGCGATGATCACCGAGGTGAGCCGCGAAAACCTGCCGCCCACCGACAACTACATCGCAATTGCCTCTGTCGACCTGCTGGGCGAGATCGCCGCCGGCCCTTCCGGCCGGTTCCAGCGCGGCGTCACGAGCTATCCGACCATCGGCGATCTGGTGGACGTGTTGACTAACCAGCAATTGCGGACGGTGTACGCGCCATCGAAAGCCGAGCAGATCAATATCGGTACGCTGCAGCAGGATCCGTCCGTCATCGCCTATGTTGATGTCGAGGATATGCTGAGCAAGCATTTCGCCGTACTCGGCTCCACCGGCGTCGGCAAGTCCAGCGGCGTTTCGCTGCTGCTGAACGAGATTCTCCGCGTAAGGCCGAACCTGCGCGTGTTCCTGCTCGACGTGCACAACGAATATGGCCGCTGTTTTGGGGACAAATCGCTGGTTCTCAATCCGCGAAACCTCAAGCTGCCGTTCTGGCTTTTCAATTTCGAAGAGTTCGTGGACGTGATCTTCGGCGGACGCCCTGGCGTTCCCGAAGAGCTCGAAGTCCTCGTTGAACTCATCCCGGTCGCGAAGGCGACCTACACGCAATATCAGAACACGGACCGCGTCGGACTGAAGCGTGTCGATGCCAAGACCGTCGGCTACACCGCCGATACACCGGTGCCCTATCGTCTGGTCGATCTGATTTCGTTGATTGATGAGCGCATGGGCAAGCTGGAAAACCGCTCCTCGCGCATCGTCTATCACAAGCTGATTTCGCGCATCGAGACCGTCAAAAACGATCCGCGCTACGCCTTCATGTTCGAAAACGCCAATGTCGGCGGCGACACGATGGCGGAAGTCATCAGCCACTTGTTCCGGATGCCCGCCAATGGCCGGCCCATGACCGTCATGCAGCTCGCAGGCTTTCCAGCGGAGGTCGTGGACTCCGTTGTATCCGTACTCTGCCGCATGGCGTTTGATTTCGGCTTGTGGAGCGACGGCGCTTCGCCGCTGCTGTTCGTCTGCGAGGAAGCGCACCGCTACGCGTCCGCCGATCGCGGCGTCGGTTTCGGGCCGACACGCAAGGCCGTCTCGCGTATCGCCAAGGAAGGCCGCAAATACGGCGTCTACCTTGCGCTGGTTACGCAGCGCCCGGCGGAACTGGATGCCACGATCATTTCCCAATGCAACACGCTGTTTGCGATGCGCCTTGCAAACGAACGGGACCAGATGCTGTTACGCTCCGCTGTCTCCGATGCTGCAGCGAATCTGCTGTCGTTTGTCCCGTCGCTGGGAACCCGCGAAGTGCTGGCGTTCGGCGAAGGCGTTGCTTTGCCAACCCGGCTCCGCTTCAAGGAAGTCCCTGTGCACCAGTTGCCGCGCAGCGAAGCGACCATCGCGACGACGCCTTCGGCGCTCAGCGGTCACGACATTTCCTTCGTCAGTTCAGTGTTGGAGCGCTGGCGCGGCGCGACTTCGCATCGCGAGACGCCAAACGATCCGACGTTCGATCGCGGCGGCATGGATCGGCCTATTCCGCGCGCACCGGAAGCGCCGATGCTGCAACCGTCGCTAGGTCTCGATCCCGACCGCTTCTCGCTGCTGAAAAAGCCCCTTCGCTGATCACTACGCGCCGCGTGGGACTGCCTTGCATCGGCGGACGCTTTGCGCCGGTGCCTTCCTCGACTATGGTCCCTGCAGACACTCCTACCGCCTGCATCGGATCATCAGCATGACCACACCGTCCATCAGCCGCTTTCCTGTTCCTGCGCTGAACGCGCTGCCGGATGATATCCGGACGCGCATTCTCGGTGTGCAGGAGAAGTCGGGTTTCGTGCCGAACGTGTTCCTCGCGCTGGCCTACCGGCCCGACGAGTTCAGGGCATTTTTCGCCTACAACGACGCGCTGATGGAAAAAGACGGCGGACTGAGCAAGACCGAGCGTGAAATGATTGTGGTCGCGACCAGCGCGGCCAACCAGTGCCATTACTGTGTCGTCTCGCACGGAGCGGTGCTGCGGATTCGCGCGAAGAATCCTCTGATCGCCGATCAGATTGCCAACAACTACCGCAAGGCCGACATCACACCGCGCCAGCGCGCGATGCTGGATTTCGCTGTCAAGGTTTGCCTGGAATCACAAAAGACGTCGCCGCAGGATTTTGAGATATTGCGCGGCCACGGTTTTAGCGACAACGATATCTGGGACATCGCGGCGATTGCCGCATTCTTTGCGCTGTCGAACCGCATGGCGAGCGTCACAGACATGCGCCCGAACGATGAATTCTATATGATGGGCCGCGTACCGAAGGCGTAACGCGCCCGGTTCCCGGCTATCCTTTTTGACATCCCAGCATTACGCTGGTGTCCGAAGACACACTTGCTCGGCGGGCTAATATGTTCGCGTTGATTTGGGACCGTTACCGATGACTGACGGCGAGCATCGCGTACTGAAATTCCGTCCGCGTACGCATACACCGCTACCGGCGGTTCAACGGTCGGGGAAACTCGCGCCTGACCTGTCCCGGTATGAGCAAGCTGACGAAAGCCCGGATGACTATCGTCACCGCATGATCGCGAACGCCGCTGCCATCGCATTCACGGCGGTACTGACCGGCGTCGGTATCTGGCTGGCGATGGCTCTCGCCGATCTGCGCAACACGCAGGATTGTGTCCTGATGGGTCGGCGGGACTGCGCGCAGATTTCGGCGCAGAGAATCGATCCGATTCGCCACAATTAGGCTTGGAAACCGGTCCTTCTTCGCCCGTGCTGCGCCATTGAACTCGGATCATGGCTCCGATATACGGGGTTTCAACCCGTCCCGAGGGGAACGCGGCACGGTTTCAAGCCAGCGTCCCGCGCCAAGAAATGGCATTTATCTCAAAAATCTCAAAGGTTTAGCATGTCGTCTACATTCGATCAGGTCGCCACGATCATTGCGGAAACGTGCGACATTCCACGCGACACGATCACCCCGGAAAGCCACGCAATCGACGATCTGGGCATCGACAGCCTCGACTTCCTCGACATCGCTTTCGCCATCGACAAGGCGTTCGGCATCAAGCTGCCGCTGGAGAAGTGGACGCAGGAGGTCAACGACGGCAAGGCCACGACCGAGCAGTACTTTGTCCTGAAGAACCTCAGCGCGCGCATCGACGAATTGGTCGCCGCCAAGGGCGCCTGACGCGCCCCGCCATGCAGCTCGAATACTTCCAGATGGTTGACCGCATTACCGATCTCGACGTCGGTAAGCGGACGATTACGGTCGAGTCGCAGGTTCCTGAGACCAGCACTGTCTTCGAGGGGCATTTCCCCGGCTATCCACTGATGCCGGGCGTGCTGCTGACCGAAGCCATGGCGCAGACCTCGGGCTGGCTTCTGATCGCGCTTCTGAAGTTCGAACGCATGCCGTTTCTTGCCAGCGTCAAGGAAGCGAAGATGCGCGACTTCGTGAGGCCCGGCGAACTGCTGACGATCGATGCAAGTCTGGTTCATGATGGCTCGGGCTACGCTGTCACCGACGCCAGGGTCCGCGTTGACGGTAAGCTGAAGTGCAATGCGACGCTGACTTTCCGTCACACACCGTTTCCACATCCCGATTTGCGAGTACACATGGAAGCGGTGGCGAAGCGGATCGGCTTTCCTGAACAGGTAATCGCTCATGGCTGAGACCCCTTCATCGCCCGGCGGCCCGCGCGAAGCCTGGATCACGGGTATCGGCCTTGCGACGTCGCTCGGCGAAGGCCTCGACGCGCACTGGGACGCGTTGAACGCCAAGACAGTTAATGTCGACGAGACGACATTCGCTCCTTACGTCGTCCATCCCATGACGAAGCTGGTCTTCGATGCGCAGATCCCGAAGAAGGGCGACCAACGCCAGATGGAAGCGTGGCAGCGGATTGGCACTTATGCAGCCGGTCTCGCGCTCGACTCCGCCGGTATCAAGGGTAATGCCGACATTCTCTCGCGCATGGATATGATCGTCGCTGCCGGTGGCGGCGAACGCGATCTCGCCGTGGATTCCTCGATCATCAATGCCGATGTTCAAGGCAATGCCGCGCCCGGATTTTTCAACGAACGCCTGATGAACGATCTGCGCCCCACTCTGTTTCTGGCGCAACTGTCCAACCTGCTCGCCGGCAACATCTCGATCGTCCATGGCGTCACCGGATCGTCCCGCACATTCATGGGCGAGGAAGCTGCGGGCGTCGATGCCGCGCGCATTGCGCTGGCGCGGATCGCTTCAGGTCAAAGCGACATCGCCCTTGTCGGCGCCGCACAGAACAGCGAGCGCAAGGAAATGCTGATGCTCTATGAGTTCGGCGATTTCAATATGAAGAACAAATTCAAGCCGGTCTGGGAGCGCGACAACGGCTTCGCGCTCGGCTCCGGCGGCGTGTTCCTCGTCATCGAGTCCAAGGAACACGCGCAGGCGCGCGGCGCCAAGCCCTACGCCAAGCTCACGAACGTCATTGCTGATCGCGCCAAGCGTAAGACTGCCGGCGATGTGACCGCAATACTCGACGGCCTGTGGTCGAGAATTGGAACTGTCGGCCAGGACAGCGCAATCATCACCGGCGCGACCGGCGCTTCCCCCGTCACCGCCGAGGAGCGCGCATTCCTGGCCAAGCATCGCGACACCCCGGCACGCGCGACCGGCACTGCATTCGGGCATGCCGTGGAGGCGCAGTTTGCACTCGGGATCGCACTCGCCGCCCTGTCGATTTCGCGAGGCGCGCTGTTTCCGGCGAACGATACCGCCGGTGTCGAGATTGAAATGACGAAGCCGCCGTCCCAGATTGTTGTGATCGGGGCGGGACACTGGCGCGGCGAAGGCATGGCGCTGGTCGAAGCGGTATAAGCCACATATGAGGGCACGATGACATCGACTCGCGACAAGTTCGGACGGCCTATTGTCGTCGTCACCGGCATGGGTGTCGTCACATCCCTCGGCGCAGGCAAATCCGATAACTGGACCAAGCTCACGGCTGGCGAATCCGGTATCCGAACCATCACGCGTTTCCCCACCGACGGTCTCAAGACCACGATGGCAGGCACGATCGATTTCATTCCGGTCGAGCCGTTCTCGTCGACGGTACTGTCCGAGCGTCTTGCCGACGTCGCGACCGAAGAGGCCGTTGCGCAGGCCGGAATCGGCGCCAAGGGCGACTTCCCCGGTCCGCTGTTTCTGGCCGTTGCACCGGTCGAACTCGAATGGCAGCCGCGGCAGGACATTGCCCGCGCCACCGGCATGAACTCCGGCATTGACTACGATGCGCTGCTGAAAGCCAGCGGCGGCGGACGCTTCACCAATCTGCATCGCCGATTCATCTTCGGCTCCGTCGCCGATCATCTGGCCGACACCTTCGGCACCAAGGGCTCTCCCATTTCGCTGTCCACCGCCTGCGCATCGGGCGCGACCGCGATCCAGCTCGGCGTTGAGGCGATCCGCCGCGGCGAAACCGACGCAGCGCTGTGCGTCGCAACCGATGGCTCGGTCAACGCGGAAGCCTTGATCCGCTTCTCGCTGCTATCTGCTCTTTCTACCCACAATGATCCGCCGCACGCGGCGGCGCGCCCCTTCTCCAAGAACCGCGACGGTTTCGTCATGGCTGAAGGCGCTGGCGCACTGGTGCTTGAAAGTCTGGAAGCGGCAACTGCGCGCGGCGCGAAAATCCTCGGCGTGGTCGCGGGCTGCGGCGAACTCGCCGACTCGTTCCATCGCACCCGCTCTAGCCCCGACGGCAAACCAATCGTCGGCTGCGTGCGCAATGCACTGGCCGACGCGGGTGTCAGTATCGAGCAGATCGACTACATCAACGCGCACGGCACCGGTACGCCCGAGAACGACAAGATGGAATATCTCGGCATCTCGATGGTGTTCGGCGAGCGCGCCAAGGAAATCCCGGTATCGTCCAACAAGTCGATGGTCGGGCATACCCTCTCGGCCGCCGGCGCGGTGGAGGCAGTAGTCTCGCTGCTCACCCTTGAGCACCAGCGCATCCCGCCGACGATCAATTATGACGTGCCCGATCCTGCGATCCCGTTCGACGTGGTGCCTAACACGGCCCGCGACGCGCGCGTCAGCGCGGTGATGTCGAATTCATTCGGCTTCGGCGGCCAGAACGCCTCCCTGATCCTAACCCGCGAGCCGATCTAACAGCCACGGACGCGGGTTTCGGCGGTTGACGGCCTTCGCCGAACCGGCGATACGCAGCCCAACAGTCCACAATCCTTCGTGCCGGAGACGCGATATTATGCGTGCGCTCAGTCTTGTTGCCGACCGCCAGCTGGTGGTCGCGGATACGCCGCCTCCCCCGCCGCCCGGCGCGGGCGAGGTGCAAATCCGCGTCAAGGCCGTCGCCCTCAACCACATTGACGTCTGGGGTTATCGCGGCATGGCTTTCGCCAAACGCAAGCTCCCGCTCGTGGTCGGCGCAGAAGCGTCCGGCGAAATCGCAGCTATTGGCGGAGGCGTGACGCGCTTCAAACCGGGTCAGAGCGTCGTGATGTACGGCGCGCTGACCTGCGGCACCTGCCCCGCATGCCAGGCCGGCCGCGATAACCTCTGCGAAAACGTCGCCGGCATCATGGGATTCCATGTCGACGGCTTTGCCCGCGAATTGATGAACCTCAACGAACGGCTGGTCATCCCGGTGCCGGACGGCGTGTCCGACCGTGACGCCGCCTGCGCGCCGATCGCGTTCTCGACCGTTCAGCACATGCTGTTCGACAATGCCAAACTGCTGCCGGGTGAAAGCGTGCTGGTGCATGCCGGCGGCTCCGGCATCGGCACGGTCGCGATCATGATGGCCAAAGCGATCGGCTGTACCGTCATCACCACCGTGGGCGACGATTCCAAGATCGATGGCGTGAAGAAGCTCGGCGCCGATCACGTCATCAATTATCGCAAGGATCGCTTTGAACACGAAACCCGCAAGATCACCAAGAAGAAGGGTGTCGATGTCGTATTCGAGCACGTCGGCGCGGACACCTTCAACGGTTCGCTGCTGGTTCTGAAGCGTGGCGGACGGCTGGTGACCTGTGGTTCGACCTCGGGGCCGACCACCACCATCAACCTGATGCAACTGTTCCAGCAGCAATACCGCATCTTCGGATCGTTCGGGGCCACCATGCGCAACATCACCGAGAGCCTCGACAAGATGGCTCAAGGCATGAAGCCGGTGATCGACACCGAAGTGCCGATCGAAGATGTCGCCCCCGCGCTCAAGCGGATGGAAAGCCGACAGGTGTTCGGCAAAATCGTCGTCACGTTCTGATGCGTCGCTTGCTCCTCCGCACAAGAGCCATCCTGCGCGATGCGCTGAAGCCTGTGACGGGAGCGATCCTGGGCGCGATTGCGGTCGGCTTGCTACGTGTGACTCGCTATTTCGATCCGGACCGCACCGCGAACTTCTTCGCATTGGTGACACGTGCCGTTGGTCCCTGGCTGCCCGAGCACAAGATCGGTCGCGCCAACCTGATCGCCGCATTTCCGGACAAGCCGCCTGCCGAGGTCGACGCCATTCTCATGGGCGTCTGGGACAATCTCGGCCGGGTCGGCGCGGAGTTCGCACATCTCGATCACATCTGGAACCTCGATCCCAATCATCCAGATAAGGGCCGCATCGAATTGGCCCCCGACGCGACGGCGAAGTTCGAAGCGCTGCGCGATGACGGTAAGGGTGCGCTGGTGTTCGCGAGCCATCTCGCCAACTGGGAACTGCCGGCGCTCGCAGGCCCGGCCTACGGACTAGAATCGGCGGTGCTGTTTCGCCGGCCCAACATCGCCGCGGTGGACCGCGCGATCCAGGAGATCCGCTCCGTCAACATGGGCACGATGATCGCGACCACGCACGATGCGCCGCTGCGGCTGGCGCAGGCGCTGCAGAAGGGCGTGCATGTCGGCATGCTGGTTGATCAGCATTTCGGGCGCGGTGTCGATGTCACGTTCTTTGGCCGCGTCACCAAGGCCAATCCCTTGCTCGCGCGTCTTGCGCGACAGGTCGAAGTCCCGATTCATGGCGTGCGCATCGTCCGGCTGCCGAACCACCGCTTCCGCGCCGAAATATCCGACGAGGTGAAGCCGGTACGTGACGCCGATGGCAAGGTCGATGTGCAAGCCACGACGCAGGCGATCACCACGGTGCTCGAGGGATGGATTCGCGAACATCCCGAGCAATGGCTCTGGCTCCACCGCCGCTGGCGGTAATCACCGCCCGGTCTTCACCCGCGTCCACAAGCGATTGATGATGCGCTGGGTGGCAGGACCGCGTGCCGTGATCACGAACAAACGGCTCAGCGTCGCCTCGTCCGGGTAGATCGTCTTGTCGTTGTAGATCTTCGGATCGATCAACTTCTGGCTGGCAAGATTCCCGCTCGCATAAGACAGGAAGTCCGAATTCTTTGCGGCGACATCAGGCCGATAGAGATAATTGATAAGCTCATGGGCCTCGGCGACGTTCCGCGCGTCCGCCGGAATGGCGAAGTTGTCGAAGAACATCTGCGCGCCCTCCTTGGGAAGTGCATATCCGATCTCGACACCGTTCTTGGCTTCCGCCGCGCGGCTTTGAGCCTGCTTGATATCGCCCGACCAGCCGACCACGAAGCAGATTTCGCCCGTGGCAAGCGCGTTCAGATACTCCGACGAATGAAACTTGCGCACATAGGGCCGCACCTTGCCGACCAGTTCTGCTGCTTTATCGAGATCGGCCTGCTTCGCCGTGTTCGGATCAAGACCAAGATAATTCAGCGCCGCCGGCAGAATATCGTCAACGGAATCCAGCATGTGGATTCCGCAATCCTTGAACTTGGCAAGATTCTCGGGCTTGAACACGATGGACCAGGAATTCATCGCTGAATCGATCTTCGCGTCCGCGCCGAGAATCTCCTGAACCTTCTTGACGTTGTAACCGATGCCCGTGGTGCCCCACATGTAGTTAGCCGCGAAGGCGTTGCCGGGATCGTAAACTGCAAGGCGCTTGGTCACCTCAGGCCAGGCATTGGCGAGATTAGGCAGCTTCGACTTGTCGAGCTTCTGGAAAATATTGGCCGCGATCTGGCGCTGCAGAAAGTAGGCCGTCGGCACCACCACGTCGTAGCCGGACTTTCCGGCCAGCAACCGGGTCTCAAGAGTCTCGTTGGCATCGAACGTGTCGTAGGTAACCTTGATGCCGGTTTCCTTGGTGAACTGTTCGAGGACGCCGGGCGCCATGTAGTTCGACCAGTTGTAGAAATTCACACTGCGCTGCTGCGCCTGCGCCAATGACGCCGAAGCCACAAGGGCAACTGAGAAGACTGTTGCGAGGGGCAATCCCCTCTTCATGCCAGCGGACACCGGATTTCCCCTCAACCGTGAAGAACGTGCGTGAGCCGTTCCAGCGCCGTGTCGAGCGTTGCGTCCTTCTTCGAGAAACAGAACCGCACCACCGAAGTGACATGGTTCTCTTCATAGAAGGCCGACACCGGGATAGCAGCAACCTTGTGCTCGTGCACGATACGCTTGCAGAAAGCCACGTCGCTTTCATTCAACCCAAGCGGCGCGAGATCGACATTGAGAAAATAAGTCCCCTGCGATTGCAGCACCGGGAAACCAAGGCTGGTCAAGCCTTTGCTCAAGCGATCGCGGCTCCGTGCAAGATCGGCGCGCATCTGCAGGAAGTAATCGTCAGATTTGCCAAGACCATAAGCGACCGCGACCTGAAGATTGGGCGGGGTCGTGAAGGTGATGAACTGATGCGCCTTGGCAAGTACGCGCAGGATATGCGGCGCGGCGCAGACGAAACCGATTTTCCAGCCGGTCAATCCGAACATCTTGCCGGCGGACCCGATCTTCACGGTGCGATCGCGCATTCCCGGAATCGCAATCAGCGGAATGTGCTCGCGGCCGTCGAACACCACATGCTCCCAAACCTCATCGCAGATAGCGATCAGGTTGTATTCCTGACAAATCCGCCCGAGCATCTCGAGGTCCTCGCGCGGATAGACCACGGCCGCCGGATTGAGCGGATTGTTGAGCATCACGTAACGCGTCCTGGGGGTGATCGCGGCACGGATCGCCTCTTCCGGCAGGCGCCAGTGCGGGGGCTCAAGTCGTAGGAACTTGGGAGTGCCGCCGGCGAGCCGGATGATCGGCACATAGGAATCGTACATCGGCTGGAAAACCAGCACCTCGTCGCCGGGCTGAACCAATCCGAGGATCGATCCCGTCAAAGCTTCGGTGGCGCCCGAGGTCACCATCACCTCGCTCATCGGATCGAGTTGTACGCCGTGCCAGTGCGCGTAGTGGGTGGCGATGGCCTGGCGCAGTTCCGGTATCCCCATCATCGAGGGATACTGGTTGTAGCCGTTCAGGACGGCATCCGCGGCCTTCTCCCGGATGTCGAGCGGGCCCGGATCGTCCGGAAAGCCCTGGCCCAGATTGATCGCGTTGAGATCGCGGGCGGCCTGCGACATGACGTCGAAGATGGTATTCGGCAGGTCCGCGAAAATCTTGTTCATCGGAAGATCAGCCGCCGGTTTTGGACGGCAGCCCGGCAGCCTTCCACGCCAACATGCCACCTGCGAGGTGCGAGTCATAAGGCTTGCCGCTGGCTTGTGCAGCCAGCGATGCAGTCACCGAACGCTTGCCGGAGCGGCAGGCAAAAACCACTGTTTTGCCCTGCGGGTCGGGAATTTCCGCCGGATCGAAGGTCGAAAGCGGCAGAACCACCGCGTCCGGATAAGCCTCGACGGCAACTTCATTCGGTTCACGCACGTCGATCAGGAGATAGCGCCCCTGCGCAATGCCCGCAGCAACCTCTTCCGCCGTCAGATCGTGAACTTTTTCAGCCTGTGACACATCAACCTCCACCGGGGGCAATCCGAAAAGCGGTCGCAGCTTTTCGAAAAATCACGCCCCGAGATTACGCGCGAACGGCGCACAACCTCTCTTTTTGCAGCAAGAAAATCAAGCGCGGCAGACCGCCGATTGTCCCTTAAATGGTGACCTGCGTACCGACTTCCACCACCCGCCCTGTCGGGATCTGGAAATAGTCGGTGGCGTCGTTCGCCGACCGGCTCAAGGCGATGAACAGATGGTCCTGCCACTGCGGCATGCCGGATTGCGCCGCTGGCTTTAGCGAGCGCCGCGACACGAAGAACGACGTCGACATGATGTCGAATTGCCAGCCGAGCTTGCGGGCAACTGCCAGCGCCTTTGGCACGTTCGGCGATTCCATAAAGCCGAACGACAACCGAACGGTGGAGAATTTGTCGCTGATCTTCGCCATCCGCACACGATCCGCCAGATCGACACGCGGCGTTTCGGCTGTGTGGATGGTCAGGATCACATTGTGTTCGTGGAGAACCTTGTTGTGCTTCAGGTTATGCAGCAATGCGGTCGGCACGTATTCGGGATCGCTGGTCAGAAATACCGCCGTGCCCTTGACGATATGCGGCGGGCGTTTCTCCAGGCTCTTGATGAGATCGAGTAACGGGACCTCGGTGCGCCGGGTCTTGTTGGTCAGAATCGCGGCGCCACGGCGCCATGTCCAGATCAGACCGGCCATCAAGACTCCGAACAGCACCGGTACCCATGCGCCCTGCAACAGTTTTAGGAGGTTCGCGGCCAGGAATGTCAGATCGACAATCACCAACGGCACGATTAGCGCTGCCGCCGTCGCGGCTCGCCAGTTCCAAACCTTCCAGATCACGACGAAGCACATGATGCCGTCGCAGACCATTGTCGTCGACACCGCGATCCCGTAGGCCGATGCCAGATTGCTTGAGGTGCGGAACAGCCCGACCAACAGCAAGACACCGATCAGCAGCATGATGTTGACCCGCGGCAGATATATCTGTCCCGCATGGGTCTCCGATGTGTAACGAACCTCGAACCGCGGCAGCAGGCCGAGTTGAATCGCCTGCCGCACAAGCGAAAACGCGCCGGTGATGACAGCCTGACTCGCGATCACGGTGGCCGCCGTGGCAAGACAAATCAGCGGCACCAGGAATGTTTCCGGCACCATGCGATAGAATGGATTTTCGATAGCGCCTGGATTCGCCAGAACCAACGCGCCTTGTCCGAAATAATTCAGCAGCAGGCACGGCAGCACGAAATAGAACCACGCCGCCTGAATCGGTTTGCGTCCAAAATGCCCGAGGTCGGCGTAGAGCGCCTCGCCGCCTGTGACCGCGAGGAATACCGCGCCGAGAATCACCAGCCCGATCACGCCGTGGGTCAGCAGGAAACTAACGGCGTGCCAGGGATTGATCGCATAAACCACTGTGGGATCGTCGCTGATGTGCATCAGGCCCATGACACCCAGCGTCAGAAACCAGATAATCATCACCGGGCCAAAAGCGCTGGCGACCATCGCCGTTCCCCTGCTTTGCACCGCGAACAGACAGATGAGGATGACAATAGCGAGCGGGACGACAAAGTGCTCGAGAGCAGGCGCTGCGATCTTCAAGCCTTCGACCGCGGAGAGCACCGAAATAGCCGGCGTGATCATCGCGTCACCGAGGAACATCGATCCGCCAATCACACCAAGGGCGAGGAGCAGCCAACTGCGCCGCCCCAGCGCTCGCTGGCCGAGAGCCATCAGAGAGAGCGTGCCGCCTTCGCCGTTGTTGTCGGCGCGCAGCAGGAGCAGCACATACTTGATGGTGACGACAACAATCAGAGACCACAGGATCAGCGACAGCACGCCAAGCACGATCTCACGGGAGACGGGACCACCATGCGCCGCGTTATGGACCGCCTCGCGAAAGGCGTACAACGGCGACGTACCGATGTCGCCGAACACCACCCCGACACTTCCGAGAGTGAGGGCCCAAAAGCCGGTGGTTACCGGCAC
Source organism: Afipia massiliensis (assembly GCF_001006325.2). Classification (NCBI taxonomy): domain Bacteria; kingdom Pseudomonadati; phylum Pseudomonadota; class Alphaproteobacteria; order Hyphomicrobiales; family Nitrobacteraceae; genus Afipia; species Afipia massiliensis. Next base: position 4,232,908 of record NZ_LBIA02000001.1, read on the forward strand.
CTCTTGGGGCGTATCGGCAGATGAGTCGCTGGCAGCCATGATCGAGGGAACGCCCTGACGGTGTCATTGATCCCGGCAAGCCCGGAGATCACTTTGGAGTGGCGCTTCTTATATCACTACCACCCGATGTCTACTGCGACAGGAAGCCGGAACCCGGAACATACCGCTAAATGGTACAATAATACAGTCCGATCAAGGCTTGAGGTTCGGAGGCAGCGGCGGATCCTCCCTCATCAACGTAATGGTCACACGGCGGTTTGCGGCCAGCGAGGGATCGTCCGGAAACAATGGCTGGGTATCCGCTTTGCCAGAGACAGAGAACACGTGCGAGGCCGGCAACCCCTCCTGTTCAAGGATCTGGCGGACAACATTGGCGCGGTCCGCAGACAGATCAAAACCGTCGTATCCGGATCGCGTGGGCATGAAGCCCGCAGAGGTGTGGCCGACGATGGCCACACGCAGCGGCGTCGCCTTCAGCGGCGAGGCAAGTTTTTGAAGCAGGCGGCGGGTTCGCTCCAGCGGCTGCTTCGAGCCATCGGCAAACATCGAGCGGCCATCCTGATCGACGATTTCGAGATTGAGCCCCTGCTTGGTTTCCTCGAACAGGATGTGCTTGGACAACTCGGAGATTTCCGGCAAGTCCTGCAGCGCCTGGCGCAGCGAGGCCGACGCGAGCGCAAATTCGCGGTCGGTCTTCATGCGCGCGCCGGCAGTCTTGTGCTTGTCTTCCTGATCCGGCGTCGGATTGTTCGACGCCTCGTCCGGCGGAACGTGGGCCGTGTTCTTCAGCCGCGCGCGGGTCGGAAGCCCGTCCGACTCGATAATGCCGGAGAAGCGAGATTGCGTCTGAACGCCGAATGCGTCGCGCATCGATCCGGCGACGATCTTCAGCTTGTCGGAGTCCTGATTGGAGAACGCCACAAGCATCACGAAATAGCTCAACAGAAGAGCCATCAGGTCGGCGAAGGTCACGAACCAGCCGTGACCTCCATGCTCTTCTGCGCGCTTTTTCTTGGCCATCCCGGTGGATCCGTTTCCGCAGCCGTCGTTTAAGCCGGAACCGGCTCACCCTCTTCGTGACGATGTTTTTCCGGCAGGTAGGCCAGCAGCATTTCACGGACGAGTGTTGGAGATTTCGCATCACGGATCATCAGGATTCCGTCGATGATCAGCGTGCGATTGGTCTCCTCATCGAGCACCTTGACGTGCAGCTTGTCTGCGATCGGCAGACAGACGAGGTTCGCAACCAGCGCGCCGTACAGTGTTGCCAGCAGTGCCACCGCCATGAATGGCCCCAGCTTGGACGGGTCCGACATGTTGGAGAACATCTGCACCATGCCGAGCAACGTACCGATCATGCCGAATGCAGGCGCGCAATCTCCAATCGCGCGATAGATCTTCGAACCCTCGGTAAGGTGCATCAGGAAGTTGTCGCGATCGCGCTCGAGATTGTCTCGAATAAACTCAAGATCGTAGCCATCCGCGATGTAACGAATGCCCTTGGCCAGGAACGGATCGTCAGCTTCGATTTTCTCAAGGCCGACCGGCCCCTGCTTTCGGGCAACTTCCGCGATCCGGGCCAGCTCATCAACAAGATCGCGCGCGGTCAGGCGGCTCAGTGTGAACGCGTATTTTGCGCCAAGCGGCATGCCGTGAATGATCGCGGAAAGCGGAAAACGGATCAGGGTCGCGGCGAACGATCCGCCGAAAATAATAATGACGGCATGAATGTCGTAAAACATCCGGAAATCGCCGCCCATCAGAACCAGGGTGCAAAGCACCGCAATGCCCACGAGCAGACCGATACTTGTGGCGATATCCATGAGAACTCCGACGCAACTCAACGGCGCACTCGTTCTGAGGGCGCATCGAAACCCTAGCGTCGGGGCCATTAAGGTCGGGTAAAGGTTATCGAATTGATGCGCAGCCGCGGTGAGATTGTCGGCGGAAACAGCCGCAAGCGGTCAAATGGTAGCGATCGGGATCGATAACGGCACCGCGCGCAACATCAATCTGAACAAATTTCAGGAAATCATTAACCATACGACCGCGCGTGGCAGCCTGCGATTAGTTCAGACGCGGCGGGCGATTCTCTTCGACAGGATCAACCGGCACGTTGAAATCCGGTGCTGTGGAGCTCGCATGGCCCGGTTCGCTTGCCGCCGCGGCTTCGCGGGCGCGTCGCTCATGCGCGCGATACGACATCCAGCCGATGGGAAGACTAAGCAGATACAACAGCGAGCCACCGGTCAGAAGCTGCCACGGATAGCTGATCAGCACAGCGATGAACAACACGACAAGCACGACCACCGGCAGCACCATGTCCGGAGCGATCTTGCCGCCGATCATCTTGCCGGAGAACACGGGCAACCGCGACACCATCAAGAACGCGATCGATAAGGTGAATACCGCCGTGATCGGGGCCGGCAACTGCGGCGCGCCGATAAATACCAGGTACATCGGCAGCAACACGCAAAGCGCGCCCAGCGGAGCCGGTACGCCCGTGAAATAGTTAGCCGCGAACGGTGGCTTGTTCGGGTCGTCCATAGTGGCGTTGAAGCGAGCCAGTCGCAAACCGCCGCTGATCGCGAAGATCATCGCCGCGATCCAGCCGACGTTCTTCAAATCATGTAACTGCCAGAAATACAGGATGAGCGCGGGCGCAACGCCGAAATTGACGAAATCCGCGAGGCTGTCGAGTTCGGCGCCGAAACGGGACTGGCCCTTGATCATGCGTGCCACGCGGCCATCGATGCCGTCCAGGATCGCCGCGAACACGATCGCCGCGAGGGCGAGTTCATTGCGGCCTTCGATGGACAGCCGGATCGCAGTCAGTCCGGCGCAGATCGCCAGCAACGTGATGACGTTGGGCACCAGCATCCGGATCGGAATCTGGCGAAACCGGCGGCGGCGCAGGTCGGGCGTTCTGGGATCGGGAAGCATGGCCATGGGACCTTATATAACAAGCCCCACCCTGCGTCGCCATTGTGGCGAAAAGCCTGCCGGATGATCGCAGGCTTGGTTAATCCACGCGGTAGCTCCGCCCGCCGTCGCCCAGCTTGAAATCGGCCAGCACGGTTTCACCGGCGATGGCAGTCTGGCCCTCCGATACAAGGGCTTTGGCGCCCTCGGGAAGGAAGACGTCGAGCCGCGAGCCGAAGCGGATCAGCCCGAACCGCTCGCCTGCCCCAAGGACCTGTCCTTCCTTGACGAAGGACACGATACGCCGGGCCACCAGACCCGCGATCTGGATCACCCCGATCCGGCCCGCCGGCGTGGAGATGACCAGCGAATTGCGCTCGTTGTCCTCGCTGGCCTTGTCGAGATCGGCGTTCAGAAACTTGCCGGGCCGGTACGCAATGCGATCAATGCGGCCTGCCACCGGGCTGCGGTTCACGTGGCAGTTGAACACGCTCATGAAGATCGAGATGCGCGGCAGTGGCTTGTCGCCAAGGCCGAGTTCCGCCGGCGGCACCGCCTGCACCACCATCGACACCCGGCCGTCGGCCGGCGACACCACGATGCCCTCGCGCACCGGTGTGACGCGCACCGGGTCGCGGAAGAACAACGCGCACCACACCGTCAATCCGCATCCGATCCAGCCGAGTGGCGTCCAGATCCAGAACAGGATCAGGCTGGCGAAGGCGAAAGCCCCGATGAAGGGATAGCCTTCCGGATGAACCGGGGGGATTTGCGCGCGAATGGAATTGACGACGGACATGAGTTCAAAGACCTGCGTTTAATGTGACCCAAAACTATTCGGCGGCGGCGGGCGTGACCAGCGGATCGTCGACCGGCGGCGGCGCGCGATTGGGCGCGATGTTCTCGTCGGCCATCATGGCCAGCTTTTCCCGCGCTTCCTGAGCCTCACGTTGCCTGTTCCACATGCTCGCGTAAAGGCCATTTGCCGCCAGAAGCTGTGAGTGGGTGCCGCGTTCGGAAATGCGTCCCTGATCCAGCACGATAATTTCGTCCGCGCCAACGATCGTGGACAGCCGGTGAGCAATCACCAGCGACGTTCGGCCGCGCGCGACTTTCTCCAGCTGATCCTGGATCTCCCGTTCGGTGTGACTGTCGAGCGCGGACGTAGCCTCATCCAGCACCAGAATCGGCGGCCCCTTCAGGATGGTCCGGGCGATCGCAACGCGCTGCTTTTCGCCGCCGGACAATTTCAGCCCGCGTTCGCCGACCTCGGTCTCGTAACCGTGCGGCGACATGCGAATGAAGCCGTCGATCTGAGCCATCGCCGCCGCAGCCTCCACTTCCGCGTCGGTCGCATCCCAGCGCCCATAACGGATGTTGTAGCGAATGGTGTCGTTGAACAGCACAGTGTCCTGCGGCACCATGCCAATGGATGCGCGCAGGGACGACTGCGTGATGTCGCGGATATTCTGGCCGTCGATGGTGATCTTGCCGCCGCTGACGTCGTACAGCCGGAACAGCAATCGGGAGATTGTCGACTTTCCCGCGCCCGAGGGGCCGACAATAGCCACGGTCTTGCCTGCGGGCACCTCGAACGAGAGCCCTTTCAGGATCGGCCGCTCCGGATCGTAAGAGAATTGCACATCTTCGAAACGAACCGTGCCGGCAGAAATCTGCAGTGGCTCCGCGCCCGGGATGTCTTTCACCTCCGGATTGCGCGACAGCACGCCGAACATCTTTTCAATGTCGATGATCGCCTGCTTGATCTCGCGATACACCATGCCCATGAAATTCAGCGGCTGATAAAGCTGGATCATCATGGCGTTGATCATGACGAAATCGCCGACCGTGTTGGTGCCGTTGCGGATGCCGACGGCGCACATCATCATGGTTGCGGTCAGGCCGAAGGTGAAGATCACCGCCTGCCCCGTATTCAGCACCGCGAGCGACGTATAGGTGTGAACGCTGGCGCGCTCGAACCGCTCGATGGATTTGTCATAGCGCTGCGCTTCACGCTGTTCCGCGCTAAAGTATTTCACGGTTTCATAGTTGAGCAGCGAGTCGATCGCCTTGGTATTCGCCTCGGTGTCGGATTCATTCATCCTGCGGCGGATGTCGATCCGCCATTCCGTCGCGTAGTAGGTGAAGGCCATGTAGATCACGACGGTGATGAACGTCACCAATACGTAACGCCAGTCGAATTGCCACAACAGCACGCCCATCATCAGCGCAAGCTCGACGATGGTCGGTGCGAGTTGAAGGATGACCATGCGCACCATGGTCTCGATGCCGGTTCGGCCACGCTCCAGCACACGTGTCAGACCGCCGGTCTTGCGCTCAAGGTGAAACCGCAGCGACAATTCATGCATGTGCACGAAGGTGAGAAAGGCCAGCTTGCGCACCGCATGCATCGCCACTTTGGCGAAAAGGCCGTCGCGCCATTGCGTCAGCACCATCATGATGATGCGGATGGCGCCATAACTGAGTGTCATGATCAGAGGCGACGCGATCAGCCACAACATCCAGTTCGAGGACTGAACCGGCGCGGTGTCCGCGCCCGTCAGGGCATCAACGGCCCACTTGAATGTGAACGGGACGAACAGTGTCGCCGCCTTAGCAACGAGCAGCAGTACCATCGACCAGACGACACGCATCTTGAGGTCGTCTCGGTCACCCGGCCAGATATACGGCCACAGATGGGCGAGCGTTCCGAAGAGCGTTGCTTTCTCGGCATTCAAATCAGCAGGCGCCGGCGGCTTGGCGTCGTCCGACACCTCGTCAGGCGGGGCAGGATAGAGGTCGGCCATTAAACGTCAGTCGCCTTAAGGCCAAACGGAGCCTGATGCTGCGCGGGGCGCCTGTTCATGATTGCGGTCATGGCCATCATATAAAGCGTTTGCGCGGTTTTCGCACCCTTCCCCATCGATTCTTTTCCCCAAAACCGCCGATTTGGAGAACTATCCACCTTGCACTGCGAGACACACGCCTTGAAGATGTCGCAACAAATCGCCAAATAACCGGTATGAATACAATTAAGAACGTTTGCGTCTATTGCGGTTCCGGTCCCGGTACCAATCCCGAATTCGTCAAAGCGGCCACAGCTTTCGGCAAGACCCTCGCCCAGAATGGCGTAGGCCTCGTCTATGGCGGCGGGTCGATCGGCCTGATGGGTGCGGTCGCGGCCGGTGCGCTCGACCACGGCGGCAAGGTCACGGGCATCATCCCGACGTTTTTGACGAAACGGGAGCATGTGCTGAAAGACGCGCAGGAGGTTATCGTCACCAAGGACATGCACGAGCGCAAGCAATTGATGTTCGAGCACTCCGATGCCTTCGTGGCGTTTCCCGGCGGCGTCGGCACCCTGGAAGAACTGGTCGAGCAAATGACGTGGTCGCAGCTCGGCCGTCACAGCAAGCCGATCCTGCTCGCCAACATTGACGACTTCTGGAATCCCCTGCTCGTACTGATTGATCACATGAAGCAGACAGAATTCATCCGCGCGAACCTGTGGGTGGATGTGCTGACCGCTGATCGGGTCGAGGACATTCTCCCGACCCTTCAGAAGGTAGCCGCGCAGGTGCCCGAAGCCGCCAAGCTGATGGACGATCAGGTCGCGAGCCGGCTGTAAGCCCGTCGGCTCACGCCGCCGGTTGACCGCCCTTCAGAAACGTCACCACCTCGATGCGGTTTCCGTCGGGATCGGTGACGAACGCCGCGTAGTAGCTCGGGTGATATTCCGGACGCGGCCCCGGCGCACCGTCGGAACGGCCGCCCGCTTTGAGCGCTGCGGCATGAAAGGCGTCAATCTCTGCGGCACTTCTCGCACGCAGGCAAATGTGCGTGCCGCTTTCCGGCGGCACCGGTGACATGCCCGCACGAAGATTGATCCAGAACTCCGGATAGGTTTTTCCAAAGCCGATCGTTGCCGACCGCCGGATCAATCTGGTCAGTCCTAATGGAGCGAATGCCGCTTCGTAGAATTTTGCGGCCCGCTCGAGATCTGCAACGCCCACCGAGACGTGATCAATCATTGAGCCCCTTCCCGCTTTCGGGATCAGCTATGCCGGCGCGTTCGATTTCACCAGCTTGTAGACGACCGAGTCCATCAGCGCCTGAAACGAGGCATCTATGATGTTGGGCGACACGCCGACCGTGGTCCAGCGCTCGCCGGCCTCATCCTCGCTTTCGATCAGCACGCGCGTGACCGCCTCGGTGCCGCCATTGAGGATACGCACGCGGTAATCGACCAGCCTAAGGCCCTCAATGTACCTCTGATACTTGCCGAGATCCTTGCGCAGCGCGACATCGAGCGCGTTCACGGGGCCGTTGCCTTCCGCCGCCGAGATCAGCATTTCGCCGGCAACATCGACTTTCACCACCGCCATCGCCACGGTGACACGTTGGGCCAGTGCGTTGTAACGCTGCTCGACATTGACGTCGAACTGCACAACACGGAAATAATCCGGGACCTTGCCGAGCGTTCGCCGCGCCAGCAGATCAAACGAAGCGTCCGCGGACTCATACGCGTAACCCGCGGCCTCCTTCTCCTTCATTTCCTCGACCAGACGCGTCAGCTTCGGATCGTTCTTGTCGAACGGAATACCGGCGCGTTCCAGTTCGGCGATGACGTTGGAGCGCCCCGCCTGATCGGAAACCAGAACCTTGCGGTGATTGCCGATCGCTTCGGGGGCAACATGCTCGTAGGTCTGCGGATCCTTCAGCACCGCCGAGGCATGGATGCCCGTCTTGGTGACGAAGGCGCTCTCGCCGACATACGGCGCATGGCGATCCGGCGCGCGGTTGAGAATGTCATCCAGCGCACGCGAGGCATGGACCAGCGTTGCGAGCTTTTCCTGCGACACGCCGATCTCGAACTTGTCGGCAAATTCCTTCTTCAGCTTCAGTGTCGGGATCAGCGAGCAGAGATTGGCATTGCCGCAGCGTTCGCCAAGCCCGTTCAGCGTGCCCTGAATCTGCCGGGCGCCCGCGCGCACAGCGGCCAGCGAATTCGCCACCGCCTGCTCGGTGTCGTTATGGGTATGGATCCCGACGTGATCGCCGGGGATATGCTTGACCACCTCGCCGACAATGGCCTCGATTTCGTTTGGCATCGTCCCGCCGTTGGTGTCGCACAGCACCACCCAGCGCGCACCGGACTCATACGCAGCCTTGGCGCAGGCTAAGGCGAACTGCGGATTCTCCTTGTAGCCGTCGAAGAAGTGCTCGCAATCAAGCATGACCTCGCGGCCCGCCGCTTTGGCGGCGCCAACGCTGTCGCGGATCGAGGCGAGGTTTTCCTCGTTGGTGGTCTCTAGCGCCACCCGCACCTGATACTCGGACGACTTCGCCACAAAGCAGATTGCGTCGGCCTTGGCTTCGATCAAAGCCGCAAGGCCCGGATCGTTCGATGCCGAGCGGCCAGGACGGCGCGTCATGCCAAAGGCGGTGAATTTCGCATGCTCGAACTTCGGCTTGGCTGCAAAAAATTCGGTATCGGACGGATTTGCGCCCGGATAGCCACCCTCGATATAATCGATGCCGAGATCGTCGAGCATGTCGGCGATGATCCGCTTGTCGTGCAACGTGAAGTCGACGCCGTTGGTCTGCGCGCCGTCGCGCAAAGTGGTGTCGAACAGATAGAGGCGCTCGCGGCTCATGATGGCCTTCCCGGCATTTCGCCTCGCGGCGCATCGCCGCCCAGTGACTTTTTCATTGTCGTATTGGCAAGCCATTCGTCGCCGACCGACACCGTATTGCGTTGCTGGCTTGTGTAGCCGCGCTTGACGAAGAACGGTTCGGCGGTGTCGCTGGCTTCGACTGTCAGCGCCGTTGCCCCTCGCGCTCCGGCTAGTTTCTCAAGCGCATCGCAAAGCGACGTCGCAACGCCCTGCCGCGCGAAACCCGGCAGCACGTAAAGAAGATCGAGATGATCCTTGCCTTTCAGCGAGGCAAAGCCGACCGGCGAGCTTTCGATGGTTGCAACCAGCGTGAGCTGACCGGCGAGACGTTTTCCGAATTTCTCTTCATCCTCGGCAGCGCCTGCCCATGCCTCGCGCTGCGCATCCGAATAGTCTTCCTCGGCAAGCTCATCGATACTGGCGACGAAGATCGCCGCGAGCACCGGGGTGTCTTGGGGGAGAAACGGCCGCAGGCCGACTTTGGGCATAGATTGTCCCATCGGACTAAAAAGCTCCAAACAGCTTGAGCGCGATCACGACCGCAGCCACGATCACGACCCACTTCAACACGATGTAGTAGCGCCAGTGCTTTGGAAACGGCGTGTCCGGCTTGGTCATCGCGCGATCTCCCATGTAGTCACGGGGTTGCCGTCGGCATCCTTGCCGTCCTTAATCGCAACACCCATCGCAGCAAGCTCATCGCGGATACGGTCGGACTCTTTGAAATCCTTTCGGGCGCGGGCGGCAGTGCGTGCGGCGAGCGACACTTCGACCTTGGCTTCATCAACCAAAATTACTTGAGGATCACTTTCTAGATACTCACGCTTGGTTCGACCAAGCAACCCAAGAATCATAGCAGATGATTTTAGGTTGCGCTTTAGATCAAGCTGCGCCTTCCCAGAAGCAGCACCACGAGCCTCCAGAGCAATTGCATGCAGACGCGCAATTGCGTTCGAAATATTCAAATCGTCGAGAAGCGCATCATGCAAAACTGCATCAATGTCACCACAAGGCTCGGTATCGTCTCCGATTACGTCGTACCAATAGTCGATAGCCTTCTTGCTTACGCCAAGCGCTTCAACCGTCCAATCAATGGGAGACCGATAGTGTGTCCTCAGCATAGCGAGGCGCAGTACCTCTCCATCCCACTTCCGCCCGCCAAACTTATCCGTCGCCAATAACTCATTGATCGTGACGAAATTGCCGAGGCTCTTCGACATCTTCTCGCCTTCGACCTGAAGGAAGCCGTTGTGCATCCAGACATTCGCCATGCGCTCTTCGTGAAAGGCACAGCATGATTGCGCGAGTTCGTTCTCGTGATGTGGAAACACGAGATCGATGCCGCCGCCATGAATGTCGAACTGCTCGCCTAGATGCTTCCACGCCATCGCCGAGCATTCGATATGCCAGCCCGGACGCCCCTCGGCCTTGATGCCGGCTGGAGACGGCCACGACGGTTCGCCCGGCTTCGACGGCTTCCACAGCACGAAATCCATCGCGTCGTGCTTGTAGGGCGCAACGTCGACGCGCGCGCCTGCCAGCATCTCGTCAAGCGATCGGCGCGCGAGCTTTCCGTAGTTCGGATCGGACGCCACCTTGAACAGGACGTGGTCCTGCTCGGCATAGGCATTTCCGTTGGCGATCAGCTTTTCGATGATCTCCCGCATCTCGGCGATATGCTCGGTCGCGCGCGGTTCGACCGTCGGCCGCAGGCAGCCCAGCGCATCCACATCGGCATGAAACTGCTTTTCAGTCTGCTCGGTGACCTTGCGGATCGCCTCGTTCAGCGGAAGCCCCGGGAAATCCCGCGCCGCGCGATCGTTGATCTTGTCATCGACGTCGGTGATGTTGCGGACATACTTGACGTGATCCGCGCCGTAGACATGCCGCAGCAACCGGAACAGCACGTCGAAGACGATGACCGGACGCGCGTTCCCGATATGCGCGAAGTCATAGACCGTCGGCCCGCACACATACATGCGCACGTCTTTGGGATCGAGCGGCCGGAACGGCTGCTTCTCCTTGGTCAGCGTGTCGTAGAGCTTTAGCTCCATGGAAATAGAATCCCTTGCCTTGCGGCCGGGTCGTCCCATGATCTCGATTGAGAAAAGACGGCTCCAGCCAGCGAATCGCTAGCTAATAATCTCGCGGCAAATGCCGAAAATGGAGACAGAACCGTTCATGGGCCGCACAATGGTCCAGCCGGGGTAACCGCGTCAAGGTCACACTCCAAGGATTTCGGCTTCCATAGGGCTGGCTGCCACGGAATCGCCGTCCTTAATCATTCTTAACCGTTCGGGCTTATTGATGGAGGCGCCTGTGCTTCTCCCGAACTGGTGCCACCATGCGATTCCTGTTCACACTGACTGCCTGCGTATCTCTGATGGCTGCGGCCGAGACCCGCGCCGACAGCCGTGTTTTCATCATCGCCAACCAGCCGGACGGCTACGGCGTCGACGAGTGTCTGGCCAAGGGTGAAAAATGCGGAGCCCCTGCTGCGCGGGCCTACTGCCAATCGCGGGATTTCGCGCAGGCCACCGGTTACCGCCGCATCGATCCCGACGAGGTGACGGGCGCAATCCCGGCATCCACCGGCACAACCGGAAGTCATGGCGAGTTTGTCGCGATCACCTGCCATCGCTGAAGCAGGCCATCCCAGTTCCATGGGGCTTCTTTTCGTCACGATTCCCTGCCTTATCTTCGTCCCTGAATCGACGTGACCTTGCCGCCGGAAGCTAGTATGTGAGCGTCCGTCGACCGCGCCGCGGTCAGCCAGCCGGATCGGGACAGCTTGCCGAATTCTTCGTTTCTGCGATGGACTTTTGCCAGCGCTGCGCTTGTGAGCGCGGCGATGCTGACCCATGGCGCCACGGCACAGCAGGGATTTTCGCCGCCGCCGGGCCAGCCCGGGGCTGCCAACCCCATCTGCCAGCGGCTCGTAGGCCAGTTATCGGCAGTTGACGGTGGCGGTGGCGACAGCGCCAAGGCGGACCAGATACAGCGTTATGTAGAGGCCCAGAGCCGGCAACAGTCCGAGCTGGAGCGAGTACAGGATCAGGCCAAGCGGCAGGGCTGCGACAGTTCGGGGTTTTTCTCGCTGTTCAGCGGCCAGTCCGCGCAATGCGGGCCGATCAACACGCGTATTCAGCAGATGCGGTCCAACCTGGACCAGATCACCAACAATCTTGAACGATTGCGCGGCGGCGGGTTCGGCGGTTCGGAGCGCGAGAACCAGCGCCGCTCTGTGCTGATGGCGCTCGCGCAGAACAATTGCGGTCCGCAATACGCAGCTCAGTTGCGCAACAGCGGTGGCGGCGGCTTCCTCGAGAACCTGTTCGGCGGCAATAACAATACCGGCGCGCCGATCGACAACGGGGCAGCCTCAGGCACCTACCGAACAGTCTGTGCGCGAAGCTGCGATGGCTTTTATTTCCCGATCTCTTTCGCCACCGTGCCGGGCCGCTTTGCGGACGACGAACGCACCTGCAAGGCACTCTGCCCCGCCGCGGACGCGACGCTCTACAGCTATCGCAATCCCGGCGAAGACATGAACCAGGCGGTGTCGGTCAACGGCCAGCCGTACGCTCAGTCCCCGAACGCATTCAAGTATCGCCAGGCGTTCGACAAGTCGTGCAGTTGCAAGGCCGTGGGCCAGACGTGGTCCGACGCGCTGAAGAACATCGACGACAAGGCCACTGCCGCCCAGCAGGGCGACATCATCGTGACCGATGAGAGCTCGAAGAAGATGTCGCAGCCAAAAGCTCCGGCACCGGCCCAGAAGAAAGCGGGCTCCGTCGCAACGCCGACGAACGCGCAACCGTTGCCGACTGGCGCACCGGCTGCACCCGCCGATTCCGGCGACAAGCCGATCCGCTCGGTCGGGCCGACGTTTATCCCCGCACGCTAAGGCTGGCTCAGCCCTCGAAAGCTTCCGCCGAGCCGCGGCTGGATCGCGTCACCAGCGAATGATCAGGCGCGGACGGCTCCGTCCCGGTGTCCCGGAATTTATTGATGATCGGATAACGACGGTCGCGGCCAAAATTCTTGCGCGTCACCTTCACGCCGGGTGCTGCCTGACGGCGCTTGTATTCGGCGATATTCAACAGCCGGTCGATGCGCGTGACGGTCTCCCGATCGAACCCCTCCGCGATGATCGAGGCAAGCGGCTCCTCGCGTTCGACCAATCTCTCCAGAATGGCGTCCAGCACATCGTAAGGCGGCAGCGAATCCTGATCGGTCTGGTTCTCGCGCAATTCCGCCGTCGGCGGACGCGTGATAATATTCGGCGGAATGACCTCGCCGGACGGACCAAAGGCGCCCTCGGGCTTCCATGAATTGCGCAACGTCGAAAGCCGAAACACTTCCGTCTTGTAGATATCCTTGATCGGATTGTAGCCGCCGTTCATGTCGCCATAGAGCGTAGCGTAGCCGACCGACATTTCCGACTTGTTGCCGGTGGTCACCAGCATCGAACCGAACTTGTTGGAAATCGCCATCAGCAGCACGCCGCGCGTGCGCGCCTGCAGGTTTTCCTCGGTGACATCACGTTCACGCCCCGCGAATGCCGGCTTCAGGATTTCCTCAAACCCTTGCACCGCCGCCGCGATTGGCAGCACCTCGTACTTGATGCCGAGTTGTTTCGCGAGCTTTGCCGCGTCGTCCAGCGATTCCTGCGCCGTAAACCGAAACGGCAGCATCACGCCGCGCACCTTGTCCGCGCCGAGTGCGTCCACAGCAATGGCCGCGCACAAGGCGGAATCGATACCGCCGGACACACCGAGCAGCACACCTGGGAAACCGGTCTTGCCGACATAATCCCGCAAACCCAGCACACAGGCTGCATAGTCGCCCCTGTCGCCGTCTAGCACCGGCGTGACCGGCCCCTTGCAGCTCCAGCCGCCCTCACCCTTGGTCCAGCGTACCGTCGTGATGTCTTCCACGAACCCCGGCAACTGGAAGGCCAGCGAGCGATCCGCGTTCAGCGCGAAAGACGAACCGTCGAACACCAGTTCGTCCTGCCCGCCGATCTGGTTGAGATAGATCAGCGGCAGTCCGCTCTCAGCCACACGGGCAACAGAGACCGACAACCGCATGTCGTTCTTCTCGCGCGTATAAGGCGAGCCATTCGGTACGATCAGGATTTCCGCGCCGGTCTCCGCAAGGCACTCGACGACGTTTTCGTAGTCTTCGGACTCTTCCATCCATGTGTCTTCACAGATGGGCACACCGACCCGCACACCGCGGATCGTGACCGGGCCGGACACCGGCCCACGCGCAAACACCCGCTTCTCGTCGAAAACACCGTAATTCGGAAGGTTGACCTTGAACCGCAGCGCTGCGATCCGGCCGTCGTCGAGCAGCGCGCAGGCGTTATAGAGTTTGCCGTCCTCGACCCATGGTGTGCCGATCAGTACCGCCGGTCCGCCATCGGAGGTTTCCCGCGCCAGCGCCTCAACCTCGGCGCGGCATGCTACCTGAAACGCCGGCTTGAGCACCAAGTCTTCCGGCGGATAGCCCGCCATGAACAATTCAGGCAACACCAGCAGATCGGCGCGATCGGCTTTCGCCCGCGAGCGGGCTGCACGGGCCTTGGCAGCGTTGCCCGTGACGTCGCCGACGACGGGATTGAGCTGCGCGAGCGTGATCGTGAACTGGGATTTGGTCATGATCGCTTTTAGCCCGCCGACTGCAGCATCCGCAATTGCTCAATATGAGCACAATTCAGATGAGACCTATGCGTTCGGCGATCGCAAACAGCCAGAAAATGCCCGCGATCAGTAGCATCACGGCGACTGCCGCTGATCCCATGTCCTTGACGCGGCCGATCTGGGGATCGTGGTCGGTCGTGAGACGGTCGGCGAGCTTTTCGATGGCGGTGTTCAGGAGTTCGACCACCATCAGCAGTAGCACGACCATCACAAGTTCAAGACGTCGCGCCGGCGTGACGCCAATCAGCCATGCCAGCGGGATCGCCAGCAGGAGCGCAATCAACTCTTCGCGGAAGGCCTGTTCGGAACGGAAGGCAAATGCCAATCCGTTCCGGCTGTTGATCGTGGCGCGGCACATCCGCGACAGCACCACTCGCACCATCAGAACCCCGCGACGGCCGGCATCGGCTTCACCTTACCCGCGCGCTCCTGCTTGAGAAGCTCGGCGATCAGGAAAGCCATGTCGATCGATTGCTCGGCGTTCAGGCGCGGATCGCAGACCGTGTGATAGCGGTCGTTGAGGTCCTCATCAGTAATCGCGCGCGCGCCGCCGATGCATTCGGTGACGTCCTGCCCAGTCATTTCCAGATGGACGCCGCCGGCATGGGTGCCTTCCGCGGCATGGATCGTGAAGAACGACTTCACCTCTGACAGCACACGATCGAACGGCCGGGTCTTGTAGCCGGACGTGGACGTGATGGTGTTGCCGTGCATCGGATCGCACGACCAGACCACGACGCGGCCTTCCCGCTGCACAGCGCGGATCAACTGCGGCAGGTGAGCATCAACCTTGTCCGAACCGAAACGATTGATCAGCGTCAGCCGGCCCGGCTCGTTGTCGGGGTTGAGGACGTCGATCAGCTTGATCAGTTCATCCGGCTTCAGCGACGGGCCGCACTTCAGGCCGATCGGGTTCTTGATGCCCCGGAAGTATTCGATGTGGCCATGATCGAGCTGGCGGGTGCGGTCACCGATCCAGATCATGTGACCCGTGGTCGCGTACCAGTCGCCCGTCGTGGAATCGACGCGCGTGAACGCCTGCTCGTAGCCGAGCAGCAGCGCCTCGTGGCTGGTGTAGAAGTCGGTCGCGCGCAGTTCCGGATGGCTCTCGAGATCGAGGCCGCAGGCGCGCATGAAATTCAGCGCCTCGGAAATGCGGTCGGCCAGTTCCTTGTAACGACGAGACTGCGGCGAATCCTTCACGAAGCCGAGCATCCACTGATGCACGCTGCCCAAGTTGGCGAAGCCGCCGGTTGCGAACGCGCGCAGCAGGTTCAGCGTTGCCGCCGACTGCCGGTACGCCATTAGCTGGCGTTGCGGATCTGGAATGCGCGCCTCTTTCGTGAAAGCCATGTCGTTGACGATGTCACCGCGATAGCTGGGCAACTCGACATCGCCCTGCTTTTCCATCGGTGAAGAGCGCGGCTTGGCGAACTGTCCGGCGATGCGGCCGACCTTCACCACCGGCAGCGCGCCGGCATAGGTCAGGACCACCGCCATCTGCAGCAGCACCCGGAAGAAATCGCGGATGTTGTTCGCGCCGTGTTCGGCAAAGCTCTCGGCGCAGTCGCCGCCCTGCAGCAGGAAGGCTTCGCCGGCCGCGACGCGGGCCAGCGATTTCTTCAGGTTGCGCGCTTCACCTGCAAAAACCAGCGGTGGAAACGTTGCAAGCTGCGCCTCGACATCGGCCAACGCTTTCGCATCGGGATAATCCGGCACTTGCATAACTGGCTTCTTGCGCCAGCTGTCGGGCGTCCACCGCTCGGACATGACTGAAACTCCTCAGGAAACGACAATCGCGTGATAGCGCCGGGTTATACACAGGTGGTCCCGGTCTTGCCAGTTGCAAATCGGCATGACGGATCAGGGACTTGCCGGCTCAGACAAGGCTGCCTTGGCGGGTACTGTACCGGTTTTGGCTGAATTTCCGGGCCGGCCGTTTGGTTCAGCCAGACCCGGGCCAGCTATTCCGCGGCCTGGCGGACGTGGCGTGCGCTTGGGGTGCGCAAGGTCACGAGTTCTTCAGCCGCGGTCGGATGGACCGCGATGGTGGCGTCGAAGTCAGCTTTGGTCGCCTTCATTTTCACGGCGATGCCGACAATCTGAATCAGTTCGCCCGCCTCCGGCCCCACGATATGGCAGCCGAGGATGCGGTCGGTCGAGGCATCGACGATCAGCTTCATCATGATCCGGGATTCGCTTCCCGACAGTGTCGATTTCAGCGAACGGAAATCGGTCTTGTAGATATCGACGTGGGTATATTGCGCCCGCGCCTCAGCTTCGTTGAGCCCCACTGTGCCCACCTCAGGCTGCGTAAAGACTGCGGTTGGAATGTCCGCATGGTCGACGCGGGTTGGTCGTTTGCCGAACACCGTGTCAGCGAACGCGTGCCCTTCGCGGATCGCGACGGGCGTCAGGTTGAGCCGATGCGTAACATCGCCCACCGCATAGATGTGCGGGACATTGGTCTGCGAAAATCCGTCAACCGCGATCCCGCCATTGACCGGGTTCAGCGCAACGCCAGCCTTCTCCAGCCCAAGTCCCTTGATATTCGGGTGTCTCCCGACTGCAAACATCACCTGATCGGCGGCAACACTCGATCCGCTCGACAGATGCGCCGTGAAAGCTTCACCGTGCTTGTCGACTTTGGTGACGACGCAGCCGGTCAGCACTGTGATGCCGGATTTTTCCATTTCGTTGCGCACATGCTTTCGCACGTCGTCATCGAAACCGCGCAGGATGTTCTCGCCGCGATAGATCACGGTCACATCCGCACCAAGACCGGCGAAGATGCAGGCGAATTCCAGCGCGATGTAACCCCCGCCCTGAATCACGATCCGCTTCGGAAACGTCGTAAGGTGAAACACCTCGTTGGAGGAGATCACATGCTCGATGCCTGGAATGGCTTCGCCATGGTTCGGCGCGCCGCCCGTGGCAATGAGGATATATTTTGCCCTAACGGTTTCGCCTGTCGAAAGGCGCAGCGTGTGTGCGTCCTCGAACGTCGCGCGCGCTTTTAGAATTTTGGCGCCGGCCTTTTCGACATTGAACGTATAGGCCGCCTCGAGCCGGGCAATTTCCCGATCCTTGTTGGCGATCAGGGTCGGCCAGTCGAAGGTTGCGGGCGGGATGGTCCAGCCGAAGCCCGCAGCGTCATCCAGTTCGTGGCGAACATGGGATGCGTAGACCATCAGCTTCTTGGGCACGCAGCCGCGAATCACGCAGGTGCCGCCCATGCGGTATTCCTCGGCGACCAAAACGCTTGCACCGTAGCCGGCGGCAATCCGGGCAGCGCGTACGCCGCCCGAGCCACCGCCGATCACGAACAGATCAACGTCGAAGTCCGCCATAGGAATTCCGATCGTGCTTAAATTTCCTTGCCGCGCTTCTTCATTTCAGCACGAAACTTGCCGTTGATTTCTTCGCCGAATTTCTGCGCCCACTGATCCATATATTGGCGCGCTGTGTTGAATGCCACCGGCTCCTGCGCGATCACCTTGACGCCGAGCGGCGACTTGTAGAACGCGGCCAGCTCCTTCAGCTCCTGCTCGGTGAAGGCGGTGGCGTAAATCCGCGCCATTTCCTCGCCGATTTCCTTTTCGCGGCCCGCGAGGTCCTTCGCGACCTGGACAGCGACTTCGTTGAGGTCCTTCTGGTAGTTCAGGTTCGACTGCAACAGCACATCCTTGGTCCGCTGCACGAGACCCGGGACCGCGCCCTGATAGATCATGCTGACATTCTTGGACGTCAGGATGTCCTTGGCATAGCCGAGGGCAGCGGCGGATGGCGGCTTCGAAGCCTGCGCCATCGCGCTACCCACCATCAGGACAAGCGCCGCGCCGGCCGCGAGCAACACGTTCGAAAACTTCTTCATTTCAATTCTCCTCAATTGCGGCGCGAGGGCCGTTCAACAACGCGAATACCCTCGGGGCCAGCGAGCACAGCCGTCCGCGCGAGTCCGATAAACAAACCGTGTTCGACCACGCCCGGAATCGAATTCAGTGACACTGCCAATCTGGCGGAATCCGGTATTTGCCCAAGGCGGGCATCGATAATCCAGTGGCCGCCATCGGTGACGAAAGCATGGCCGTCTTTGGCCTTACGAATATCCATTTGGCCGGAAACGTTATTTTCCGCAAAGGCCGCCTCGATGGCCCGGCGCGTCGCGCCGAGGCCGAACGGAACGACTTCGATCGGCAGCGGAAAGCGCCCTAGGGTTTTGACCCACTTGGACTCGTCTGCGATCACAATCATCCGGTCAGAGGCCGCCGCGACGATCTTCTCGCGCAGCAGGGCCCCGCCTCCGCCCTTGATGAGTTCAAGATTGGGATCAATTTCGTCGGCGCCATCCACGGTGAGATCGAGTCGGTCGACCTCCTCCAGCGTGGTCAGTGGTACTCCGCAGCGCTCGGCGTCGGCTCGTGTCGCTTCCGAGGTCGGAACGCCAATAACCTTTAGGCCCGCCTGCACACGTTCGCCGAGCAGTTCGACGAAGTGCTTGGCGGTGGAACCGGTGCCGAGCCCAAGCTTCATGCCGTCCCGCACCTGCTCAACCGCACGTGCTGCAGCCTGTCTTTTCAGATCGTCCATCGACATCATCGCCCTCGACGTTCCGTTCCCATGGAACGCGAGGCATATAGCGCGGTTTCCGCAGCGGTGGATACGGCCTTGCGGCGGAAAAAGCCGCCGAAAGGGGCCGGCATAAGACCAATTCCACTGCAGGTCTTGCATGATCGCGCCCCGCCCGTTAGCGATCCGCCATGGCCATTCCACCCCTTATCGTCTTCGATCTCGACGGCACCCTCGTCGATACCGCGCCCGACCTGGTTGGGGCGCTGAACTTCGTGCTTCAACGCGAGGGCCTGCCACTCGTGCCGGTTGCATCAGCGCGCGCTATGATCGGAGCCGGCGCACGCAAGCTGATCGAGCGCGGTCTGGAACTGGAAGGCCGGGTCATGAGCGTCGCGGATGTTGACCGGCTGACCGCCGATTTCATCGCATACTACAAAGACCACATCGCCGACGCGTCGCGCCCGTTCGACGGTCTCCATGCGGCCCTCGACAAGCTCGAAGCACAGGGATTCAGGTTCGCCGTCTGCACCAACAAGCTCGAGGGCCTCTCGAGACTTCTGCTCGACAAGCTGGATATGACCGGGCGATTTGCGACGATCTGCGGGGCCGACACCTTCGGGGTGGCCAAGCCCGATCCTACCATCCTGCGTCAAACCATCGTGCAAGCAGGCGGGGAAGTTTCGCGATCAATCATGGTCGGCGACTCCGGGCCGGATGTCGGGGTCGCGCGGCGGGCCGGCATTCCGGTGATCGGAGTTGAATTCGGCTACACGGAAATTCCGATTGCCGACCTGAAGCCTGACACTGTCATTGGTCACATGCGGGAACTGCCAAGCGCTGTTACAAACCTTCTGGAACAAGCCGTAACGCGTTGATATTTAATATATTTATACCATCTTGGATTTCAGGCCCGACATTAACCCTCTCTTAACGAATCCGATGCGAACCGTTGCGCGCGCGGAACGACACTTCTAAGGTCCGCGCGGGGACTATGCGGCTACAACCGCATCACATGACGGATGCACCATGCGTATCATTGTTGTTGTCGCGGCGGGTCTTGGCCTCGCGGGCTGCTCATCGTTCTCCATGCCCGACATGTTCAAGTCGACGCCGCCGAGCGCGACGATTCAGCTTGAATCGCTGCCCGCAGGCGCTGAGGCGCGCGCCTCCAGCGGCGAGACATGCAAAACCCCCTGCTCGCTCTCGGTCGTTGCGGCTGAGAATTTCTCTGTGACGTTCTCGCTGCCGAAGTATCAGCCGGAAACAGTCCCGGTTCAGATCATCCGCGACCCAAGTGGCCCCGGCGTCGTCGTCGATCCGAATCCGGTCTATGCTGAGCTACAACCAGCCCTTCCTACCAAGAAAGGCCGGGCAGCCCCTAAAGCCGCGCCAAAAGCCAAAAAGCCACCCGCACCGGCAGCCGCTGAGCCAGCCGAGGAACCGAACTCCCCCTTCCCGCCGCCACCGCGTCGCTGACGGTTTCCTGCGGACAGATTCATTGTGTCCGCAGCCGATCGTCCCTAGATTGTGACTGGCATGCCAAGCCCACAACGGCTTGGCATCTTGCGACAATCAAGGCGCGCTGAATGACCGGATCGCTTCCGAGCTCCATGGCAGAACCCACCACCTCCGCGATGACCGATCCTTTCGGGCGGACGATCAAGTATCTGCGCGTGTCCGTGACCGACCGCTGCGATCTGCGCTGTTTCTATTGCATGTCGGAAGACATGACATTCCTGCCGAAATCGGACCTGCTCTCACTCGAAGAACTCGACCGGCTTTGCTCTGCCTTTATCGCCAAGGGCGTTCGAAAACTGCGCCTGACCGGCGGCGAACCGCTGGTTCGGCGCAACGTGATGTCGCTGGTGCAGTCGCTGTCCCGCCATCTTGATACTGGCGCACTTGACGAGCTGACCCTGACAACCAACGGATCGCAACTCGAGAAGTTTGCTGCCGAGCTCAGGGGGCACGGCGTGCGGCGCATCAATGTCTCGCTCGACACTCTCGACCCCGCGAAGTTCCGCGCCATCACCCGTTGGGGGGACCTCGACAAGGTGCTGCGCGGCATCGAAGCTGCGCGAGCTGCGGGCCTGAAGGTCAAGATTAACGTCGTCGCACTGAAGAACATGAACGAGGACGAGATCCCCTCGCTGATGGAATGGGCGCACGGCAAGGGCATGGACCTCACCCTGATCGAGGTGATGCCGATGGGCGATATCGGCGAAGGACGAATTGACCAGTACCTGCCGCTGTCGTTGCTCCGGGCTCGCCTCGCCACCCGATACACGCTGACCGACCTCGCCGACGACACCGGCGGCCCGGCACGTTACGCTGGCGTTAGCGAGACCGGCGGAAAGCTCGGCTTCATCACGCCGATGACCCACAATTTCTGCGAATCCTGCAACCGGGTTCGCATCACCTGCACCGGGACGCTCCACACCTGTCTCGGCCACGAGGATGCCTCCGACCTGCGCAAACCGCTGCGGGCGTCCAATGACGACACCCTCCTCGCGGCCGCGATCGATCAGGCAATCGGGCTCAAGCCGAAGGGGCACGATTTCATTATCGATCGCCGCCACAATCGGCCGAGCGTCAGCCGGCACATGAGCGTGACCGGCGGCTAGTCCGGTTACGATTGTTTCCCGCACCGGCGGCTTTGCTTGCCAAAAATTTCCGTGCCCTCTGAGCGACGCAACATTCCGCCTTGGAATCAACAAACTTCCAATTGACGGCGGCGTGACACGCTGATTTGGTCGAGCGGCTTTATGCGCCTTCGGCTGTAAAAAGCCGGCATGCCGTCACCCTTCCTGGTCCCGGCAGAGCCAAGCAACGCAAGGGCATATTCGGGAGGATGGGGTTTGCAATCGCTTCTCAAATTGAGCCGCGCGATCGACGCGTTCAATACACTTGTCGGCCGCTGGGTATCGTGGCTGATCGTGCTCGCCGTGATCATTTCGTCGGCGAACGCAACGATCCGCAAGATTTTTGACGTATCGTCGAACGCCTACCTCGAATTGCAGTGGGTTTTGTTCAGCGTCGTGTTCCTGCTCTGCGCACCATGGACGTTGCTGAACGGCGAACACATCAAGATCGACATCATCAATCACAACCTGCCTCTCAAGGTCCGAAGCTGGATTGATATGATCGGGCACGTGTTCTTCCTCGTGCCGTTCTGCATTATCCTGATCTGGACCTCCATTCCGTTCTTCCTGGTTTCCTATCATCAGAACGAACAATCGTTCAGCGCCGGCGGACTGCCGCAGTGGCCGGCGAAATCCCTGATCATGATCGGTCTCACGCTGCTGCTCGTTCAGGCGATATCGGAAATCATCAAGCGCGCCGCCGTGATGCAGGGTCTGCTGCCCGACCCGAACGCACACGCATTGAGTGCACATGAGATCGCCGAGCTTGAAGCCTTGAAGCTGGCGCAAGCCATTACACCCGAAAAACCATGACCGGCGTCGCCGTCACAGCGTTCAACGAGAGAGATTTCTAATGGCGGCTATGTTCATCCACTACATGGCGCCGATCATGTTCGCGTCGCTGGTGCTGTTCCTGCTTCTGGGATATCCGGTCGCATTCTCTCTGGCCGCCAACGGGCTGCTGTTCGCGTTCATCGGCATCGAACTCGGGCTGTTCCGGCCTGACTTCCTCCAGGCGCTTCCTGAGCGCGTCTACGGCGTCATGAACAACGAGACGCTGCTGGCGATCCCGTTCTTTACATTCATGGGGCTGATACTCGAACGATCAGGCATGGCCGAGGATCTGCTCGAAACGATCGGACAATTGTTCGGCAGCATCCGCGGCGGCATCGCCTATGCGGTGATCTTCGTCGGCGCGCTGCTGGCTGCAACCACCGGCGTCGTCGCCGCATCCGTAATTTCGATGGGCCTGATCTCGCTGCCAATCATGTTGCGCTACGGCTACGATCGGCGCGTCGCCACCGGCGTGATCGCCGCCTCCGGCACGCTGGCGCAGATCATTCCGCCATCGCTGGTGCTCATCGTGATGGCCGACCAACTCGGACGATCCGTCGGCGACATGTACGAAGGCGCTTTCATTCCCGGCATTGTGCTTTCGATTCTCTATGCGGTGTACATTTTCCTGGTCGCGACTTTCTATCCGCAGGCAACGCCCGGCCTGCCGCTGGAAGCGCAGACCCTGCGCGAACCCGAAACTGCCAAGCATCCAATCATCATGCCGCTGGCAGCGGTTTCCGCCGCTGCGACCGCCTATTTCTTCGTGGTGAAACTCGGACTGTTCGACTGGACTTCGCCCGTCTTCAACATGATCTCGGAAAATCCGCTGGTGCGGCACGGCTTCTGGTTTGTCGTGATCACCGGACTTTTTGCCAAACCTTTCATTGGCATCATCCGCACGATGACGCTGTCGCTGTTCGTGGTTCTGATCGGCGCTACCGCGATCGCACTCGAAATCATGCAGTTCACCGACGTCAAGGCCGGCGCAGACTATGTTGTGCTGACCATGTCCCTTGTTGTCGCGATGTCGTTCGTGCTCGCCGTCATCAACCGTGTTTCCGGCCTGAAGCTGCTGTCGAAGCTCGCCGAACAGGTCGTGTTCGTGATGGTGCCGCCGCTTGGCCTGATCTTCCTCGTGCTCGGTACGATCTTCATCGGCGTCGCAACGCCGACCGAAGGCGGCGCGATGGGTGCCGCCGGTGCGATGATCCTTGCGATGATGAAACGCCGGTTGAGTTTCGATCTGACGCGGCAGGCTGCGGAATCCACCGCGAAGCTTTCTGCGTTCGTGATCTTCATTCTGGTTGGCGCCCGCGTGTTCTCTCTCACCTTCTACGGCGTCGACGGCCATCGCTGGGTCGAGGAGCTACTTGTCTCGCTGCCCGGCGGCCAGACCGGCTTCCTGATCTTCGTCAACGCTTTCGTCTTCGTCCTCGCGTTCTTCCTCGACTTCTTCGAACTCGCGTTCATCGTCATTCCGCTGCTTGGCCCCGCGGCCGAAAAGCTCGGTATCGACCTGATCTGGTTCGGCGTGATCCTCGGCGTGAACATGCAAACCTCGTTCATGCACCCCCCGTTCGGATTTGCTCTGTTCTACCTGCGCTCCGTGGCACCCAAGGAAGCGTATACCGATCGCCTCAGCGGCAAGCGGATGGAGCCTGTAACCACCGGACAGATCTATTGGGGTTCGGTGCCGTTCGTGATCATCCAGGTCATCATGGTCGGTCTCGTGATCGCCTTCCCCGCCATGGTCATGCATTACAAGGGAGCTTTGTCGACTGTCGATCCGAACAAAGTCGACATCCAGATCCAGCAGCAGGAAATGCCACCGCTCGATTTCGGGCCGCCGAGCAGCAAGTAAGGCCGCGGTCTTTATCTCCTTCCAAGCAAAAATCCCGGCCTTCTCGCGAAGGCCGGGATTTCGTTATGCGCGAAACGATCAGGTCCGCGTGCGGGACCGGATCTGGAAGCTGTCGAAGCCATACTCCGCGACCTGCCACCACGTGTACTGGTCGTTACGGAACGCGGCCATTGCCTCATAAAGCTTCTTGAAGTTGGCGTTGGTCGCCGAGGTCTCGGCATACACCTCGTTCGCAGCCTTCAGCGACGCATCCATGATCGACGCCGTGAACGGACGCAATTGCGTTCCGCTCGCCACCAGCCGCTTCAGGGCCGGCGGATTGTAGGCGTCGTAGCGTGCCTGCATGGTTTCGTTCGCGAGTGACGACGCCGACTTGAGGATCGACTTGTACCCTGCCGGCAACGATTCCCACTTTGGAAGATTGATGAGATTGTGCAGCGCAGGTCCACCTTCCCACCAGCCCGGATAATAATAGTACTTCGCAACCTTCTGAAACCCGAGCTTTTCGTCATCATACGGACCGACCCACTCGGCCGCATCGATGGTGCCCTTTTCCAGCGACGGATAGATATCGCCGCCTGCGACCTGCTGCGGCACGACGCCGAGCTTGGTCAGAACCCTGCCGGCGAAGCCGCCGATCCGCATTTTCAGACCGCTGAGATCTGACGGCTCCTTAAGTTCCTTTCGGAACCAGCCACCCATCTGGCAGCCAGTATTTCCGGCCAGAAGCGCAACAACATTATGCGGCTTCAGAAACTCGTTGAAAAGTTCGCCGCCGCCACCGACCTGCAACCAGGCGGTCTGCATGCGACTGTTCAGGCCGAACGGCACGGCGGTCCCGATCGCAAAAGTCGGGTCCTTGCCAATGTAGTAGTAGCTGGCCGTATGAGCCATTTCCACGGTGCCGTTCGACGCAGCGTCGAGAGCCTGCAGGCCGGGGACGATTTCGCCTGCGGCGAAGACCTGAATCTGGAACTTGTTGTCGGTGGCTTCTGCGACAGCTTTCGAAAACACCTCGGCCGCGCCGTAAATGGTGTCGAGAGACTTCGGGAAGCTGGACGTCATGCGCCATTTGATTTCAGGCGACGACTGGGCGATGGCAGGTGAAGCGATCACGGCACCGGCTGCGCCGATACCCGCGACTTTGATAAATTCACGACGTTTCATGAATAACTCCCTGGATGTGATTTTCCGTGTCCGCCTTTCTTTCCGAGGCTTTGATCTCAGCATGGAACAAGCGCTTCCGAATATCCATGCCGATTTCCTTGACCGCACTGCAAAAGAAAGCCCGGCCTCCTTGCGGAGACCGGGCTTGCCGTAGGGTAGATAAAGCCGGGATCAGCCGCGGGTGCGCGACCGGATCATGAAGCTGTCGTTGGTGTACTCTGCAACCTGCCACCACAGGTACTGATCTGAACGGTAGGCCTGCATCGCATCGATCACCTTCTTGAAGTCGGCGTTCTTCGCTGAGATCTCAGCCCACAACTCGTTGGTTGCCTTCAAGCATGCGTCGAGCACTTCGTTCGTGAACGGGCGCAGTTGGGTGCCGCTAGCCACCAGACGCTTCAGCGCGCCCGGATTCTGCATGTCGTAACGCGCAGGCATCCAGCTGTTAACGTGTGCCGCCGCGTTGGTCAGGATCGCCTGATAGTTCTTCGGCAGCGCGTTGAACTTCTCGAGATTGGTGTAGGCGTGAACCGTCGGCCCGCCTTCCCAGAAACCCGGATAGTAGTAATATTTCGCGACTTTGTTGAAGCCGAGCTTTTCATCGTCATACGGACCGACCCACTCGGCAGCGTCGATGGTGCCCTTTTCCAGTGACGGATAGATGTCGCCGCCAGCAAGCTGCTGAGGAACGACGCCGACCTTGGCCAGGACCTGACCTGCGATGCCGCCGATGCGCATCTTCAAGCCCTGAAGATCAGCGACCGTCTTGATCTCCTTACGGAACCAGCCGCCCATCTGCGTACCGGTGTTGCCGCAAGGCATGCCGATCACGCCGTACTTCTTGTAGAACTCGTTGGCCAGCTGGTTGCCGCCGCCCTGATCGAGCCACGAATTCTGCATGCGGGTGTTCAAGCCGAACGGCACCGATGCGAAGATCGCGAAGGTGGGATCCTTACCGACATAGTAGTAGGAAACCGTGTGGCTCATTTCGACCGTGCCATTGGAGGTCGCGTCAAGAGCCTGCAAACCCGGCACCAGTTCGCCCGCGGCAAACACTTGAATCTGGAACTTGTTGTCGGTCATCTCGGCGACATACTTCGAGAGCTGCTCGGCGCCGCCGTAAATCGTATCGAGCGACTTCGGGAAGCTGGACGCCAGGCGCCACTTAACCTCGGGCGAGGACTGGGCAATAGCCGGCGAGGCAACCGCAGTTGCTGCTGCTCCGGCCGCAGTTACTTTCAAAAAATCACGACGCTTCATTGGCATCTCCTTTTTGGGGGCGTTTCTTTTTGAAATCCCTCTGGGGCGGTCTCTAGCACGGAAGTTGACCGGCGGAAAATGCAGTAGCACTGCTTCCTGCGGGCATTAAACCAAAGTCGAATAAGGCCTCAAACCACCATAAAACGAGGCATCTGAGATCATCAGACCGCCGCTGCCGCGCCCACAACCTGCCTTTTGATTTCCGCGCCGATGGAGCGGTAAATCGCTGCGTGAACGCCGTCCGGCTCGCTGTTGACCACCGGTGTGCCGGCATCCGAAGACGTCCGGATCGCCATATGTAGCGGGACTTCGCCCAGAAACGGCACCTTGAGCCGTTCAGCCTCGTGCCGTGCTCCGCCATGTCCAAAAATATCGGAGCGCGTGCCGCATTCGGGGCATTGAAAATAACTCATGTTCTCGATGATCCCGAGGGTGGGCACGTTGACCTTGTCAAACATGGCGATCCCCCGCCGTGCGTCGATCAACGCCAGATCCTGCGGCGTAGAAACAATCACCACGCCCCGGAGTGGCACCTGCTGGGCAAGCGTCAGTTGCGCGTCCCCTGTTCCCGGCGGCATGTCCACCACAAGGACGTCCAGTTCGCCCCAAGCGACATCCCACAGCATCTGCCGGATCGCGGACATGACCATCGGTCCGCGCCAGACCATCGCGGTCTCTTCCTCGACCAGAAAACCGATCGACATCAGCGGCAGCCCGAAGCGCACAATCGGGACCATTTTCTTGGCGTCATTAAGCGTCGGCTTTTCGTGCACCCCGGTCAGGCGCGGCACTGACGGACCGTAAATATCGGCATCGAGAAGGCCGACGCGCAGGCCGAGGTCGCGCAGCGCCAGGGCAAGATTGAGCGCCGTGGTAGATTTGCCGACCCCACCTTTGCCCGACGCCACTGCGATGATGGAGCTGATGCCCGGAATGGAAGCTTGTTTCCCCATCGGAGAATCCGCCGGTGCGCCGTGGGGCCTGTGCTGCGCCACAGGCTTTACACCGTGCGAATGCTGGTGTGGAGCCGCGGCAGCGCCGGGTTTGCGCTCAGCAGTCAACGCGACCATTGCGGTGGTCACCCCCGGAATAGCGCGGACCGCCGCCTCGGCTCTGGCGCGAACCTCTTCCCACGCCCTAGCCTCATTGGCATCGACGTTGATTGAAAAGAAAACCTTGCCGTCAGCGGCAATGATTTCAGAGAGCACCTTTGCTTCGGTCAGCGATACGCCGCGCGGCGAAGCCACGGTCCGAAGGGCCGCAAGAACCTGAGCTGTATCGACTGCCACAACCAACCTCCCGGCATACGGCCCCGGTGTGCCGCCGCCTCGCGGGCCTTCATACGCGCGTCACCTGCGCCGTCAACGGCCTTGCAAGGCTGTCCATCATTCGCATAGCTGTTGCCATCCCACCTGCCGGGAAACCCGGCCGAAACACACCAACAATCCAAAGAGCAAGATATGGCAAAAGTCGCATTTCTCGGTCTCGGCGTCATGGGATTCCCCATGGCGGGACATCTGGCCACCAAGGGTGGTCACGAGGTGACCGTCTACAATCGTACCGCCTCAAAATCGAAGGCATGGGCCGAGAAATTCGGCGGGCGCGCCGCAGCAACGCCCAAGGCCGCCGCGGAAGGTCAGGACTTCGTGATCGCCTGCGTCGGCAATGACGACGACCTGCGCGCCGTCACTATCGGGGCAGACGGAGCGTTTTCGGGCATGACGTCGGGCGCCATTTTCGTCGATCACACCACCGCTTCTGCAGAGGTTGCCCGGCAGCTTGATGCAGCCGCAACGAAGAGCGGATTTCAGTTCATCGATGCGCCGGTTTCAGGTGGCCAAGCGGGCGCTGAAAATGGCGTGCTGACGGTGATGTGCGGCGGCAACGAAGCGGCTTACAAGCAAGCCGAGCCCGTGATCGCCTCCTACGCCCGCATGTGCAAATTGCTTGGCCCCGCCGGCTCCGGCCAGCTCACCAAGATGGTGAACCAGATTTGCATCGCCGGGCTCGTCGAAGGCCTGTCGGAGGGCATTCATTTCGCCAAGAAAGCCGGGCTCGATGTTCAGGCTGTGATCGACACCATCTCGAAGGGGGCCGCACAGTCCTGGCAGATGGAGAATCGCTACAAAACCATGAACGAGGACAAGTTCGATTTCGGATTTGCCGTCGAATGGATGCGGAAGGACCTCTCAATCTGTCTCGCGGAGGCTCGCCGCAACGGCGCAAGCCTGCCGGTGACCGCGCTCGTCGACAATTTTTATTCTGAAGTCGAGAAGATGGGCGGCAAGCGCTGGGACACATCGAGCCTTTTGGCGCGACTCCAGCGATAAGATCGGTCGCGAACGACCGAGATTTGAGGCGGTACGGTATCCCGTGCCGCCTTTCTCGTTTGCGCGATTAGGCGGCATCGAAATTCATACTTTCTTAACCCGAATAAATTGACCTTTAAGCCACCTCTTAATGATTTAGCGCCAGAAATAGCGGGCAGGAGTATGCGCGCGGCCAAGCGCATCATTCGCATTTGTCCAGGATTTGTCGCGTAAATATGAGTGAGCCCGCCGACAGGAAAGAACTCTCCGCAACATCGGCGGAAATGCCGGCGCGGAGCCGCCGGGCAGCCTCGCAACGCGTGCGCGAGGCGCGCGATCGTCTGACATCGACCAGCGGAACCCGGCCGGCTTTCGATCATGAATTGCTGCGGCAGTATGCGCAAACACGCATCTCGGCCTCGCTTGTCGTCATTCTTCTTGTTGTCTCGACCGGCATCCTGGCGAGCTTCTGGATTCCTCCCGTCGCTGCGCTGGTCTGGACTGCCGGTATTCTCGCAATCCACGGCGTCGTCATCCGGTTCTGTTCGAAGTTTCTTACCGCTACGTCCTCATCGCCGGCCATCACACGCAAATGGCGCCTACGGTTTGTGGGACTGGATCTGCTTTATGGATTGGCATGGACACTGGTCCTGATCCATCCGTCAGGTATCGACGTCGTCTCGAATACGCTGATGCTGTTCGTGATGCTGCTGGTCATTGCGGTGTCGAGCATGCTGGCCGCGAGCCTGCCGATCGCAGCTTTTGCCGCGACCGTCCCGGTTTCGGCGGCCATCGCCATGAACTTCGTTCTTCGCGGCACTTTCGACGATTATATTCTTGCAGCGCTCGCCGTAACAGCGGAGGGTTACTTCGCCCTGCTCGCTCATCGCTTGCATTCGACAACACTTGCGACACTCGAGGCGCGCGCCGAAAAGGATGCGCTGATCGGTGAACTCGAACAGGCCAAGGCAATCTCGGACGAAGCGCGCCATCGCGCCGAATCCGCCAACGTCTCGAAGTCGCGCTTTCTCGCCCAGATGAGCCACGAGTTGCGCACACCGCTGAACGCCATTCTCGGATTTTCCGAGGTGATGAAGAGCGAAATCTTCGGACCGCATGCCGTCGAGGTCTACAAGGACTACTCTGCTGACATTCATAACTCCGGCGTCCATCTGCTGAACCTCATCAATGAGATTCTCGATCTGTCGCGCATCGAGGCCGGACGTTACGAACTCAACGAAGAACCCGTAGCACTGGTTCATGTCGTCGCGGATTGCCACCACCTGCTGAAGCTTCGTGCATCCAGCCGCGGCATCACCATTCACGAAGTGTTCGAACAGAACATGCCGAAGCTGTGGGGCGATGAGCGCGCCACGCGACAGGTCGTCCTCAACCTGCTGTCCAACTCGATCAAATTCACGCCGCCCGGCGGCGAAATCTGGCTCAAGGTCGGCTGGACGGCATCGGGCGGACAATATCTCAGCGTCAAGGACACCGGCTCCGGCATCGCCGAGGACGAGATCCCGGTCGTGCTGGCATCGTTCGGCCAGGGATCGAACTCGATCAAATCCGCCGAGCAAGGCGCCGGCCTCGGCCTTCCGATCGCCAAAAGCCTCATCGACATGCACGGCGGCACATTTACGCTCAAATCGACCTTGCGTGTCGGAACCGAGGTGATTGTCACTTATCCGCCGGAGCGCGTGATGACGGCCCTCGCGCCGATGCGAGACGATTCCCCGCCGCTGCAGCCCGACCGACCGCCGGAAGGAATGACCGGAGACAAAAGCCGCCCCCGTTACAAACCGATCATGAATGCTGGAACTGGCTTGTAAGGACCTTGCGCGAGCGATGAAAATGGCCATCAGTAACGTCCATGAACCAGGAAGCCACCTCGAAACAAGAGACGCCTTGCATCGCCGTGTGCTTCATCGATCCCAAGGCCAAGCTTTGTCTGGGCTGCGGACGTACCCTGCCCGAGATCGCGAGCTGGCACAAAATGGACAACGCCGAACGACGCGCCGTGATGGCCACGCTGCATCAGCGCATGCTGGACGCCGGATTGCCGATTCTGGCGTCACCATCCGGACGACAGGTTGGCTCCTGATCGTCACAGGTGCCGCATGATGCGCGGACTGACGATCATTGCCGTCGTGGTATCTGCTGTCGGCTTTCTGCTCTCGATGTCCCATCCCGTCGCATTCGCCAGCATGAAAGGCGCGCTGATCCGCGCTACGGACCAGACCTTGAATACGAGGCCGACTCGCTCCGTCGAGATCGCACGCGGCGATAGCGGTGAATTTACGCTGCGGGCAAAGATTAACGGCGTGAGCACGCCGATGGTGATCGACACCGGTGCAACCTCCGTCGTTCTGACCTATGAGACCGCGAAGGCCGCCGGTCTGCCGCTGGAGTTGCTCGACTACAGCGTGGACGTCGAAACCGCAGGAGGCCGCGTTCGCGCCGCACGGTTGACGCTCGACCGTCTCTCTGTGGGCAAACTGGTCGAGCGTTCGGTGCCTGCGCTGGTGGTGCCGCGCGGCCAGATGAAATCAAACCTGCTCGGCATGAGCTTTCTCAACCGGCTGGAAAGCTGGGAAGTCCGCCCCGACAAGCTGATGCTGCGCGGATATCCGTAAATTCTGTCCGGATCTAGCTACGCAGCGATCGACGCATCGGTGCGTTGTCCAACAATGCGAAGCGCCTCGCGCAACGAATCCGTTCCTGCGCCTGGCTTCGTGCAGACCTCCGCAAGATAGCGGCGAAACCCGCGCGCGCCCGGCACGCCATGAAACGCGCCGACAAGGTGGCGGGTGATGGAATGCAACCGCGTACCGAGCGACAGCTGACGTTCGATATAGGGCATCAACGCCTCGATGGCGTCGTGCATTGTCGCGTGCGGAGCTGACTCACCAAACAGTTCCGGATCGACGCTGAGCAATCGCCAAGGCTCATGATAGGCTGCGCGTCCCAGCATCGCGCCGTCCACATGCGTAAGATGCTGCTTCGCGTCCGCGATGGTGGCGATGCCGCCGTTGATGACGACCGGCACATCGGACAACGCCGCCTTCAGGCGGTAGACCCGATCGTAATCGAGCGGCGGGATGTCGCGATTTTCCTTCGGTGACAATCCGTTGAGCCACGCCTTGCGCGCGTGAACGACCAGCGCATCCGAACCTGCGGCGATTACGGCACGGCTCAGCACGTCGAGCGCAACCTCGGGATCCTGATCGTCGATTCCGATGCGGCATTTCACCGTGACGGGAATTTTCACGGCCTGCTTCATCGCCGCGACACATTCCGCAACCAGTTGCGGCTCCGCCATCAGGCACGCGCCGAAACGGCCATCCTTTACCCGGTCGGACGGGCAGCCGACATTGAGATTGATCTCATCATACCCGAAGCCTTCGCCGATCCGTGCGCTTTCGGCGAGATCACGTGGGTTGGAACCGCCAAGCTGAAGCGCGACAGGATGCTCGCTGGCATCGAAACTCAGCAGCCGCTCGCGATTGCCGTGAATGACCGCGCCCGTGGTCACCATCTCGGTATAGAGCCGGGCACGGCGTGACAGCATGCGGTGGAATACTCGGCAATGAGTATCCGACCAGTCCATCATGGGCGCAACGCTAAATTTACATCTGTTATCAGTCACTTAGCGACCCTTATCGGTCCAGCCTTGGGAAGACACGGCATGTATGTACACTGATTTCATTGGGTTTTCTGTAGCGGTTAGATTTTTTAACCAGTTCTAGCGGGGTGAGTGCTCTGTGATCGCTGCCACCGAGTCCGCCAGTGCGGCGCAGCGGGAAAACTCAACAAGCCCTAGTACAGGGTGGCAACTGCGCGATCGACGGGCACATCAATGAGAACGGGCCCGTTCACCCGCCAAGCTTCGATCAGCGCGGCTTCAAGCGACGCGGCGTCACGGACTCGGGAGGCGGCGCAGCCGAACCCGGCCGCGATCTGCACGGAATCGATGCCAGGAAGATCAATGCCCGGCGGGCCTTCGACATTCAAGGCCCGGCTGAACGAACGCATGGCACCATAGCCGCCGTTGTTGGCGACGACGATCGAAATCGGCAGGCGATGCTGTGCTGCCGTCCAAAGGGCTTGGATGGAATACATCAGGGAGCCATCCCCCATGATACAAATGACGCGCTGTTCCGGCTTCGCCAGCGCGACGCCGACGGCGGCGGGCAGCCCATAGCCAAGCCCGCCGCTCGCCATCGTGTAGAACTGGCCAAAGCCGCGGATCGGCAGATGCTCGTGCATTGCGGGCCGATGCGATGGCGCCTCTTCCACAATGATGGCGCCAGCCGGCATCGTCGCAGAGATCATATGCATCAAATACTCGGCAGGGATGGGATCGCGCGCCAGCGGTATCTCGCGCAAGGGGCGTTGCGATGGCGCGACGCGGTTGCGCGCGGGCAAGAGCGCCATGATTGCGGGCAGCGCGAGACGCAAACTGCCGACGATGCCCGTCCCGATCGGCGCGGCTGCGGCCGCCTCGCCATCTGTCGTGATTTGGAAGAGCGGCGTATCGCTCCTGAACAGCGCGCAATCGCCGGCGACATGAAAGGTGAAGACAGGCGCTCCCAGCACGACAACGAGATCATGAGGAGATAGCGCCGCCGATACCGCTCCCGGTGCGGCAGGCAAGAAACCGGCAAAAAGCGGATGCTCTTCCGGAAAGCCGACGTTGCTCGAAAAGGGGCTGACCCAGACCGGGGCGCAGAGACGTTCGGCCAACGCGACGGCCGCCTCGCCCGCGCCTTCGGAATCGACTTCCGGTCCGATCACCAGCACCGGACGTTCCGATCTCCCCAGCGCGCGCGCCAGCGCTGCAAGCAGATCAGGATCAGGCGCCGTGTCGCGGCTGACAATGCGCGCGGCGGTGGGATAGGTCTCGGCGCTCCAGTCATCCATCGGGATGGAAACAAAAGTCGGCCCGCAAGGCCTTTGCATGGCGATATGATAGGCATGCGCCAAGGCCGTCGGCACGTCCTCGGCGCGCGCCGGTTCGCAACTCCATTTGACGTAGGGCTGAGGAAAGTTCGCCGCTTCCGTGGCGCCGAGGAATGGCTGCATCGGCAGGAGGCTGCGAGCTTGCTGCCCGGCAGAAATCACCAGGGGCGCTTGATTGCGGAACGCCGTGAAGACGCTTCCGAGCGCATGACCGATGCCGCCAGCGGAGTGCAGATTGCAGAAGGCGGCGCGGCCGGTGGCGCGCGCATAGCCATCCGCCATCGCCACGACCGACGCTTCCTGCAAACCGAGAATGTAACGGAAATCACGCGGCCAGTTGTTCAGGAACGGCAACTCGGTGGAACCGGGGTTGCCGAACACTGTCGTCATATCGAGCCGGCGCAGTAAATCGATTGTCGCTTCGCGAACGGTTATCTTGTCGGTTGCCGCCGGCGTTCTTGTCGTCATCATGCTACTCCACGCGAGTCCATGGGCCGTTCAATTGTCCTGCGCCTTGATACCGGCTTCGCGGATGACCGCGCCCCAACGATCCATCTCGGCGCGTACATGGTTCGCGAGCGCATCCGGGGTCGAACCGGCGACGCGAGCGCCAAGGTCCTCCAGCCGGGCCTTCACCGCGTCGTGCTGCAGAGCCGCCCGCACATCCTCCGATACTTTCTCGACGATATCGCGCGGCGTCTTCGCCGGGTAGAATAGCGCAAACCAAGAGCCGACATCGAAGCCAGGCACGGTATCGGCGATCGGCGGCACCTCGGCCAGGGCCGGAATGCGCTCGCGCGTCGAAACGCCGATCGCGCGGATCGTGCCCCCGCGAATCTGGCTCATGGATACGGTCGCTGTATCGAACATGACGTCGATACGCCCTCCCACCAGATCGTTCATCGCGGGCGCCGCGCCACGATACGGCACATGCTTCATATCGATGCCGGCGGAGCGTTTGAACAACTCGCCGATCAGATGCAACGATGAGCCGATGCCGGCGGAGCCGAAATTCAATGTCCCCGGCTTCGCCTTTGCCATTGCGATAAAGTCGGTCACGCTTCGCGCCGGCGAGGAGGTTGGGACGACCATCACATTGGGAATGACCGCCACCAGTGATACCGGCGCGAAGTCGGCGATCGGGTCAAAGGGCAGCTTTTCGAAAAGGAAGCGGTTCACCGCAATCGCACTCGATGTGATCAGGAGATGATGTCCGTCCGCATCGGCGCGCGCCACTTCGGTCGTCCCGATATTGGCGCCTGCGCCGGGCTTGTTCTCGATATATACCTGCTGGCCCCACATCGCGCTCAGGCGCTCGGCGAGTACGCGCGCGATGATGTCGTTGGCGCCGCCGGCAGCAAAAGGAACGACAAGGCGAACGCTCTTCGTCGGGCGCCAGTTCGACGCGCGTGCGGGGCGCCGATCGATCAGCGGCAAGAATACTGCGGCGCCGGCCAGCGGTATCACCTGGCGACGCGTCACGCCTAACGCCCCTGATCGCTTGATTGAACCGCACGAAGGGTTCAGAGAGCCTTGCTTGCGCGTCATTGTGCTCCTCCTCCATTTGCTAGTTTTGGTTGTCTGTTCTTCGGAACCTTCCCTGACTATTTCAAATTGGATAGTGCTGCGGGCCGGTTTCAATGGTGATCCATCGCAGTTCAGTAAATTCGGCGATACCCGCCTTGCCTCCGAAGCGCCCATAGCCTGACGCTTTGACGCCACCGAACGGCATCTGCGCTTCATCGTGCACCGTCGGCCCGTTGACATGACAGATGCCGGACTCGATCCGCTTTGCGACATCGAACGCGCGCGCAATGTCGCGACCAAAGACCGCGGCCGACAATCCGTATTCGGTGTCATTCGCAACCCGCACAGCTTCGTCTACGCCATTGACCCGGACGACCGTTACGATAGGTCCAAATGACTCCTCGCCGTAAATCCGCATCGTCGAGGTGACATGATCGATCACCGTCGCTGACATCAGCGTGCCATCGACCTTCCCGCCCGCAACAACCCGCGCGCCTTTTCCGACCGCGTCCTTGATCAAGCCCTGAATCCGGCTTGCAGCTTCAATGCCGATCAGCGATCCGAGCGGCATGTTTCCCGTGCGTGGATCGCCCGCCACGAGCGTCCCTGCCTTGGCAGCGAGCTTTGCGACAAACGCGTCAGCGACCTTCGTATCGATGACAATTCGTTCGGTCGACATGCAGATCTGCCCCTGATTCATGAATGCACCGAATGCGGCGGCAGCGACCGCGGCGTCGATGTCAGCATCGTCCAGCACAAGAAGCGGCGCCTTGCCGCCAAGCTCGAGCAGGACAGGCTTCAGATATTTCGCGGCGGTCTGGGCGATAATGTGCCCCACCCGGGTCGAACCGGTGAAGTTGATCCGTCGCACCGATGGATGAGAGATCAGCGCATCAATAAGAGCGGGCGCATCTTCCGGCGCATTCGTGATGACATTCAGAACACCCGGCGGCAGGCCTGCCTCGCGCAAACATTCGGCAATGAGCCGGTGCGTGCCGGGGCAGATCTCCGACGCTTTGAGGACGACGGTATTTCCACAGGCCAGGGGCAACGCCACCGCGCGCACGCCGAGGATGACCGGCGCGTTCCAGGGCG
Source organism: Afipia massiliensis (assembly GCF_001006325.2). Lineage (NCBI taxonomy): Bacteria > Pseudomonadati > Pseudomonadota > Alphaproteobacteria > Hyphomicrobiales > Nitrobacteraceae > Afipia > Afipia massiliensis. Next base: position 4,269,448 of record NZ_LBIA02000001.1, read on the forward strand.
CAATGCTGAGCACCACACCGGCAGGTTGGCGGATCGCCATTGCGATACATCCGGGTTTATCGGAGGGGATCACCTCGCCGGAAATCTGCGTCGTCATCGACGCTGCCTCGCGCAACATGCCCGCGGCAAGATTGACATTGAACCCCGCCCAACCAGCGGTCGCGCCAGTTTCCACAGCCATCAACTCGACGAACTGGGGAGCTTTGCTCGTTAGCACGTCTGCCGCCTTCAGCAGGATCGTGCGGCGCTGGCTTGGTCCTGTTGCAGACCATGCAGGAAAGGCGGCAGCGGCGGCATCGGCTGCCCGCCTGACGTCCGCGATCTTCGCCGCGGCAGCGCGCGTGGCCACATCTCCTGTTATCGGATTGAGCCGGTCGAAGGTCACGCCATCAACTGCCTGAACATCCCGGTTCTCGAGCAACAGATTAATCTGATTCATCTGAACTTCCCTCTGTGATTCCTTGAGGCGTTCCGGGTCATGCCGCGCTGCCTGGAAGACCGCCAAGATAAGCGCGCCGCACCGCCGGATCGGACTTCAGCGCCGACGCCGTGCCGCTGCCGACGATTTTTCCGTTCTCGATGAGATAACCGCGATCGGCGAGCGCAAGGCTCTCCTGCGCGTTCTGCTCGACCAGCAGCAGGCCGACACCGGCCTCGCGCACCTGCCTGAGCGAGGCGAACAGTTCACGAACCATCAACGGCGACAGGCCGAGTGAAGGTTCATCAAGCAGCAGAATGTCCGGGTTCGACATCAGCGCGCGGCCGATCGCGACCATTTGCTGCTCGCCGCCGCTCATGGTGCGGACGGTCTGTGTCAGTCGTTCGCCGAGACGTGGGAACAACGACAATACCTGCTTGCGGCGCGCCGCCTCGCCATCGCGCGCTCGCTTTGGATTGGCACCGAGCAGCAGATTTTCGGCGACGGTCAATTCGCCAAAAATACCCCGCCCCTCCGGGACCGATGCGAGGCCTGCTTCAACAATCTCGTGCGCCGGAAGACTGGAGAGATCGCAACCGGAAAGTCTGACGCTCTTGCCGGGAAGGCATGGAGTAATGCCCGCGATAGCCTTCATGAGCGAGGTCTTGCCCGCGCCGTTCGCGCCAAGAATGACGACGATTTCTCCGTCGCCGACGTTCAGCGACGCTTCGGTGAGCGCTCGATGCTGACCATAGGCAACGCTGACATTTGAGACCTCAAGCATCCGCCACCACCCCGAGATAAGCCTCGATGACAACGGGATCAGTCAGGACCAGACCAGGTTCGTCTTCGGCGATCTTGCGGCCGCTGTTCATCACCACGCAGCGATCGCAAAGCGAACGGATCGCGTCCATCACGTGTTCTACGAGCAAGATCGAGAGCCCGTCGTTCTTCAGCGAACGAATCAACTCGATCCCTATCAGCAGTTCCGACGGGTTTAGGCCTGCGAGCCACTCATCAAGCAGTAAAAGTTGCGGCTTCAGTGCCAGTGCACGCGCCAGTTCAAGCCGCTTCTGATCGATGTAGGTGAGTTCCGACGCAGGCCGCTGGCCCTGCCCTCCCAGTCCGACGCGTTCCAGCAATATCGCCGCGGTATCATTCATCTCACCGGACGCAAGCGGCGAGCGATGAAATGTCAGCCCTGCCCGGACGTTTTCGGAACAGGTCATGCCGCCGAGCACGCGGACAAGCTGAAACGTGCGGGCCAGACCGAGACGCGCAATGCGATACGCCGGCAGTCCGGCAATGTCAGTTCCGGCAAAACGGATCGTTCCGGAATCCGGGCGCAGCAGGCCCGACATCAGATTGAGCGCCGTCGTTTTTCCGGATCCGTTCGGACCGAGCAGTCCTACGATCTCGCCGCGGTGCACGGTCAGATCAAGTGCATTCACCGCGACCAGACCGCCGAACGCGCGGGTCAGGGCTGAAACTTCAAGGACAGGCGATTGCGCGGTGGGCTGCATTATGCCTCCGCCTTTTTCGTCAGTCGCCACAGCGGCCGCGCGGCAACGCGGTCCCACAAACCAGCCACTCCGGACGGCAGCGCATACACGATCAGCAGAAAGACGACGCCCATCACGAGCGTTGAAGTGCTTGGAAACCGCGCCGACAAGAACTCGAACAGCAAGGTCAGTGGTACTGCACCGAGGATCGGGCCCCAGAGCCGGTGCGCGCCGCCGAGCAGCGCCATGATCACGACTTGAAAAGAGATCGTCGCGTTGAACGCAATCGACGGCTCGATGTATGTCCAGCGCGGCGACATGATCGCACCAACCAAAGTCATGACCGTGGCGCTAATCGTGAACAACGCAACCTTGGCGATCGTGACATTGATTCCGCAATGCTGCGCGACGGTTTCGTCCTCGCCGATAATGCGAAGGGCGAAGCCGAGCCGCGAACGCGCAATGATCCAGCCGATGGCGAACACCGCAATCGCGAGGACAAGAAGCTGCCAGTAGATATCGTTCTGCGTGATATCCACGAAAACATAGCGTCCAAGCACGCGCGTCTTGTTAACCTCGTACCAGACCACGAGCTGGCGCACGAGTTCCGCAAGTCCAAAGGTGAAAATCACGAAGTGAACGCCGCTGAGCCTCAGCGTCGACAGGCCGACGACCGCCGCCATCAATCCGCCGATCGCAGCCGCAATGCCGAGCACCAGCGGCCAGGCCAGGACTTCGCCCAGCACCGCGACCGTATAGGCGCCAACACCAAAGAAGGCTGCGGTTGCCAGCGAGACGTAGCGCGTGGGGCCGGAGAACATACCCCACGCCGTTGCAAGAACGGTAAATTGGAGAAGGCTCATCGCCAGCGACAAATAGTAGGCATTCACGAAAAATGGGAGAAAGGCCAGCATCACAAGGCCGCTGATGGCCGCCACAGCGAGCGCAATCCGCGACGGGCTCATCGCTGCGCCCTCCCGAACAGACCGGCCGGCTTGATCAGCAGCACCGTAAGAAACAGCGCGAAATTGACCGCGAGGGTCAGACCCGGATCGACATACGTCGCCACAAGGGCTTCGCTGAGACCCAGAAGCAGACCGGCAACAAGGCATCCCAGCAGATTGCCCACGCCTCCCATCACAACGATGATGAGCGCCTTCATCGTAAACACCACGCCCGAACTGGCACTGAACGTCAGGAACATGCTGATCAACACACCGGCGGTGGCCACCAACGCGCCGCCCAACGCAAAGGCAAGCGCCGACGTTTGCGCAACATTGATCGCGACCAGTTGCGCGGCTGCGGGATCGACTGCGACGGCGCGAATGGACGTCCCGATACGAGTGCGCGTCAACGCCAGATAAAGCGCGAGGCCTATGACCACGGCGAGACCGAACGCCATCAGCCGATTGAGCGCGAGGCTCTCGCCGAGCAACTGGACCGGAATCGCAAGAAACGAATAGCTGTAATAAGCGCCTCCGAACATCGCGAGCATGATGCCCTGAACGATGAACATCATTCCGAACGTCGCCAGAATGCTTTCAACCTCAAGCGCATCGCGCGTTCGGGCGCGCCGCACCAGTGGCGTGAGCAGCACACGGTAAAGTGCGTAGCTCACGCCAAAGCTGAGGGGGATGACGAGCGTCAATCCAAGCAACGGACTGAGAGCCCATCCTGTGAACAGCCAATAAGACGCAAAGGCCGCAGCGACGAGAAACTCGCCGTAGGACAGGTTCATAATCCGCGCCACGCCATATTGAAGCGTCAGACCCATGGCGATCAGCGCGTACATACCGCCAAGCATGAGTCCGGTGAGGACCGCGTTCGTCATCTTTGTTCAAACCAACCGGATTGGGCGTTCACTGCGCCTTCCAGGCCGGCTTTGGCACGACAGCGCTACGCGCGCCTTCGTTAGCTGCGGGTCCAACGCCGTAGAACTCGCCGCCCTGCCATTGTCCGACCCACCAGTATTTGGTCGGCATATTGTTCTCGAGTTTGATTTTTCCGATCACCGTGTCGAACGTGCCGGTCTGCAAGTCATTGATGACCGCAGCACGATCGATCTTGCCAACGCGCTCGATGGCCTGTTGCAGCATCTGAAGACTGGCATAGGTCACCGCACTGGCCCAGCGATCCGGCTCGGCCCCATTCGCGGATGCAGCCTTGTGGCGCGCGAGATAGTCCTTGATCGCCGGGCTGTCGCCGCTCCAGCCACCAATGCCCATCACGCCTTCGGCGTTCGCGCCGAACTTCTGCCGGAACAGCGGAAACGCCGTGCCAACGCCAGTGTAGAAGACCTTGGGGTTGAAGCCAGCAATGCGCGACTGCTCGGTAATTCCAAGCGTATCCGGTGGATAGCTGAAGGCGATAAAGACATCGGGATTGAGCCCCTTCGCTTCGTTGACAATAGGTCCGAGATCCTGCGTCCCGATCGGATAAGTCTTGTCGTAAACGAGCTTGAATTTCGCCGCTGTAAGCGCTGGGCGAGCCGCCGCCGAAAGATCGATGCCGAACCCGTCCGCGATGCTTGCCATCGCGACCGTGTCTCCGATCTTGCCTTCGGTTCGCAGCTTGACCAGCAGTTCAACGAGAGTCTTGGAGGCATCCGCGCTGGTGCCGAGCAGCCAGAAACTGTTGGGCCAGCGCTTTGCCAGTTCGGGTGCGCGGTCGGTCACCGCGGTCGCGGCGAGATGCGGATATCCAGCCTTGTTGAGAATAGGCCCCACCGCGAGATTCAGACCCGTGCCCCAAGGCGACAGGATGAAGTCCACCTTGTCCTGGCTGATGAGCCGTTCCAGTGCGCGCGCCGCTTCTTCCGCGCTCGAGCGATCGTCGTACTGCACGATCTCGATAGGTACGCGCTTATCGCCGAGCTTCAGCCCGCCGGCGGCATTCACTTCCTTCACCCACAGGTCGTAGTTCGGAATCGTGCTGACCGCGGCTCCCCCGGCATTTGGGCCGGTTCGCGAGATCGCGTAGCCGATCTTGACCGACGTTTGCGCCTGAGCGGCATCGTTCGCTCCGAAAACGGCAGCGCCGGCAATCGCAAGCACCCCCGCCGCGAGGCGCGTGACTGGTGACACCATGTTCTCCTCCCAGAGATATTCCGTCCGTCGCCTTGATGGCGTTCGACGGGAGAAAGACTAATGGAGCGTTCTCGGCATGGAATTGGACGGTTCCGGGGAAAGATTGTACTATTTCGTCACGTTTATCGGTTTTCAAGCGACGGATTGTCTCAATGCAGCACGGCGCGACGCATCTCACCCCTGGCCCGGCCGGCTTTGCCGAGGCAGCGAGTCCGGCCCTGTATGCGGAGGGTTTCTCCGGCGGACTGGCGCCACGCGACTGGGTTATTCGTCACGACATCGATCGGCGCGCGCATCTGCTTGTGATCGAGACCAGAGGCGGCACTGCCAGGCTCCGCGGGACAGCGATTGCGTTTGAAGCCCCCGCCCTGCTGTGGCTGCCGGGAGGTGTGGACGCCCATCTCCAGGTGCAGGCCGGCACGACCGGCCATCTCGTCGCCATCTCCGAGGATTTCCTGACGCGGATCGTCGCAGGCAGCGCGGAAGCTCTTCACCTGCAACGCACGATCGACCGGTTCGTGATGCTCAGAGAATCGCAAATCGAGGATGCATTCGAAGCCGTCGCAGACTCCTGTGCGACGCTGGTGCGTGAACTCCACGCGCCGGCCCGCGGCAGCATGACCATGGTTTCATCCCATGTTTTGCTGCTTTGCCTGCATCTGTGGCGCTCGGCGACCCTGGAGGAAACCACCGGCGAAGCAGCTCGTCGCGGCGGCGGGCCGCGCCTTGTTGGCAATTTTCTTCAGATGGTCGAACTGCATTATCGCGACGGCTGGCCGATTGCACGATATGCCGCGGCACTCGGCGTTACCGACGACAAACTGCACGCGCATTGCAAGCGCGAAAAAGCGCGCAGCCCGCGTGCCATCATACATGAGCGATTGATTCACGAGGCCTGTACCCGGCTCCATCAACTCGATCTGCCGGTCGAACAGATTGGATACGGTCTCGGCTTTCGCGATCCGGGTTATTTCAGCCGCTTCTTTCGCAAGCATCAGGGCATCTCACCCGGCGCCTACCGGCGTCGGGCCCGAGTTGAGCAGGCGAAACGCGGCCCATTTTATGCGGCATGGCCATAGCGCGCTTGCGACGCTCGTTCGGCCCTCCGAGACAGGGTCCACTGCTGCTCATCCAACGCAAGCCGCATTTGCCGACCAGTCATTTCGCGATCATTGAGCCTTCGTCAGTTTTGCTCCGCCGGAAGCTACCTCTGCTTTCTTTCCGCTGGAATCGAACTGCTTGAGGTAGGCGATGATATCGTCAATCTGCTGTGGATTCTTCAAGCCCGTAAAAATCATCTTGGTCCCGGGTATCTTGGCCTTCGGGTCCTTGATGTATTCGCGGAAGGTTGCTTCATCCCAGGTGATGCCGGAATTCTTGTTCGCAGGTGAATAATTAAACCCTTCAATCGTCCCGGACTTTCGCCCGAACAATCCGTTGAGCAGAGGACCGACCGCATTCTTCGCCGTCTCGCCGACCTGGTGGCACGCCTTGCACTGGGCAAAAACTTTCTCTCCCGCCGCCGCGTCCTGGGCGGAGGCGGAAACGGTCGAGAGGAATCCTGCTGCGATGGCGAAAACAAAAATGCGCATGCGACCACTCCAAGGCTGACAGCCAAAATGGCTGATAAAGTCAGATCTGAACGAGCGTGCTGTTGGCGAGTTAGCCCAGTGACGTGATGATTTCCCGGTAAGCAGCCTCAGGGAACGCCTTCAACGTGCGCGTTCGGATGTTACCCATCATTCCAAGCTGCAGGTTGAAACGCGCGGCGACTGCATCGTCCGGGGCTTCATAAATCGCGACGATGTCGTAGTCGCCCATGGTCAGGAAAAACAGTTTAAACTCGCCGTCCATATCCTTGAGGGCTTTCTTCGCCGCGTCCAAACGACGTGGCGACTCCTTCACGCTTTGAATGCCTTTGTCGGTCCAGTTTGCAAGCATGACATAGGTGGTCATGGCAGTCCTCCCTGCGCACGAGGCCCCCGCTTCTACGCTCCTGACTTGAAGAACACGATCCGGGTCAGCAGCGTGTAATCCGACTCAAGCACCATGATGGCCACGAAGACCAACAGCGCCAGTGGCGGAAGCAGGATGGCATAACTCAATGCCAGCCGCTCCCAGGCCATATGCATGAAGACGGCAACGATCAAACCGGCCTTCGCAACCATGAACAGCAGGATCAGCGACCAGCGCAAATATCCGTGAACGCCGAAGTAATCGACGAGATACGAACAGGCGCTGAGGATAAACAACCATCCCCAGACAACAAGGTACAGCTTGATAGGATGTTGCTGTCCCTCGGCATGCGAGGTTGCCGACGTGGCCGGATGCGCTGCCTGAGAAACTCCGTTCATCGTGACTTCGGCCATGCCGTCACCTCACCAAAGATAGAAGAAGGCAAAGATAAACACCCACACCAGATCCACGAAATGCCAGTAAAGCCCTGTGATTTCGACGATCTCGTATTGTCCTTTTCGGCTCGTGAAAAAGCCGCGCCGCTCGGTGTCGAAGTCCCCCCGCCAAACCTTTCGCGCGATGATGATCAGGAAAATCACGCCGATGGTCACGTGGGTGCCGTGGAAACCCGTGATCATGAAGAAGCTCGCGCCGAATTGGGCCGCGCCCCACGGGTTTTCCCACGGCCGGGCCCCTTCCGTGATCAGCTTGGTCCACTCGAAAGCTTGCATGCCGACGAACATCGCACCAAACACAGCGGTCACCAGCATCAGTATCGCAGTTTTGCGACGATCCCGGCGATAGCCGTAGTTGACCGCCATCGCCATGGTTCCGCTGCTGCTGATTAGCACAAAGGTCATGATCGCGATCAGAATGAGCGGAAGATGCTGTCCCGCAATCTCGAGGGCGAACACTTCACTTGGGTTCGGCCAAGGCACCGTCGTCGACATGCGCGCCGTCATGTACGACAGCAGGAAGCAGCCGAAAATAAAGGTGTCGCTGAGAAGAAAGATCCACATCATGGCCTTGCCCCACGAGACATCCTTGAACGCGCGCTGATCCGAAGACCAGTCGGCGACGATGCCTCGCAACCCTGCAGGCCGCGCTCGGGTTTGTTGTCCGGCGTTTGTCAGCGCAGTTTCAGCCATTGCGCTCACCTCTCCCTAGGTCAGCAACTGGCGGCAGATGGCGGCAAAATCGTCCGCCCAGCCCGTCAGCAGCGCAAGCAGGATCAGCCAAACCAGAAGCAGGAAGTGCCAGTACATGGTGCACAGTTCCACGCTCAGACGCAGCCGCGAAACTTCCACACCGCGCCATGCCTTCGCGGTGGTTCTGCCCAGCACCGCGAGGCCGCCGAGTACATGCAGCCCATGAACTGCAGTGATGAGATAGAAGAATGCATTGGCCGGATTTGCCGCCAGAAGGTAGCCGGCGGCGTTGAGTTGCTGCCACGCCAGAAGCTGACCAATCACAAACACTACAGAGGAAACACCTCCCGCAAGCAGACCAATCAGCACATTGTCGCTGTCATCCCGGCGTACGGCGACCTGCGCCCATTGCAGCGCCGCGCTGCTCACGATCAGAACGCCGGTGTTGAACCACAACAGCTTGGGCATGGGCAGCGAGCGCCAGTCAGTCAATTCCATGCGCATGGAGTACGCACTGATGAAGAGCGCGAACAGCGAGCCGACGACCGCAAGAAACACACCCAGCCCAATTTTTGCCGGCGGTAGCAACGAAGCGCCTCCACCAGGAAAATCGCCGATTGCCCCTTCCTCCAGCCAGGGTTTCGCCGCGAGCCGCTGCTGCGAGAGCCACCATCCCGCAATGGCCGCCAGCCCAGCCATGAACAGGATGATCGCGGTCATGGGTGAGCTCCCTGCCCTGTTAATGCGGACGGCGGCTCATTCTGCGGCACGAAATCCCGCGCAGCCCCGGGGACGCTGTAATCGTAAGCCCAGCGATACACGACGGGGAGCTCCTTGCCCCAATTGCCATGCGTCGGCGGAGTTTCCGGTGTTTGCCACTCCAGCGTGGTGGCGTTCCACGGATTCCCGCCCGCCTCTTTCCCTTTGCGCAGGCTCCAGAACATATTGAACACGAACACCAGCTGGGCGAAGCCGACGATCAAGGCCGCCACGCTCATGAACGCGTTCAGGTCGTGCGCGGATGCAGGGACGAAAGCCGTATCGCCAATATCGTGATAGCGGCGCGGTACACCCAGCAGGCCGAGATAGTGCATGGGGAAGAAAATTGCATAAGCTCCGAGGAACGTGACCCAGAAATGGAACTTGCCCATCCAATCGTTGAGCATCCGTCCGGTGACTTTCGGATACCAATGATAGATCGCGCCAAACACGACCATGATCGGCGCCACGCCCATCACCATGTGGAAATGCGCGACGACGAACATTGTGTCGGATAGCGGCACGTCCACGACCACATTGCCGAGGAACAGACCGGTCAGCCCGCCGTTGACGAACGTGACGATGAAGCCGAGCGCGAACAACATCGGCACCGTCAGATGGATGTCGCCGCGCCACAGGGTCAGAACCCAGTTATAGACCTTGATGGCTGTCGGGATAGCGATGATCAACGTGGTCGTTGCGAAGAAGAACCCGAATTTCGGATTCATGCCGCTGACATACATATGGTGCGCCCACACCACGAAGCTCAGCGCGCCGATTCCGACGATGGCCCAGACCATCATGCGATAACCGAAGATGTTCTTTCTCGCATGCGTGCTGATCAGGTCAGACACAATGCCGAACGCCGGCAGCGCAACGATATAGACCTCGGGGTGACCGAAGAACCAGAACAGGTGCTGAAACAACAGCGGACTGCCGCCGCCGTATTTCATCTGCTGGCCCATCTCCACAAGTGTGGGCATGAAGAAGCTGGTGCCGAGGAGCCGGTCCAGAAGCATCATCACGGACGCGACGAACAACGCTGGAAAAGCGAGCAGCGCCATGACTGTCGCCGTGAAAATGCCCCACACCGTCAGCGGCATGCGCATCAGCGTCATTCCGCGCGTGCGGGCCTGCAGCACGGTCACCACATAATTCAAGCCGCCCATGGTGAATCCGACAATGAACAGGATCAGCGACAACAACATCATGATGATGCCCGCTTCCTGCCCCGGCGTGCCGGAGAGAACTGCCTGCGGCGGGTACAACGTCCATCCGGCGCCGGTCGGACCACCGGGAACGAAGAAAGTCGCAACCAGCACCACCACGGCAAGCAGATAGATCCAGTAGCTCAGCATGTTCGCGTACGGGAACACCATGTCGCGCGCGCCCACCATCAGCGGGATGAGGTAGTTTCCGAAGCCGCCCAGGAACACCGCGGTGAGCAGGTAGATCACCATGATCATGCCGTGCATGGTGATGAACTGGAGATACTGGCTTGGGTCGATAAACGAGAACGTGCCGGGGAATCCGAGTTGCAGCCGCATCAGCCACGAGAGCACCAGCGCGACCATCCCGATCGCCATCGCGGTGAGCGAATACTGTATGGCGATGACTTTGGCATCCTGAGAGAAGACGTACTTCGTCCACCAGCTGTGCGGATGATAAAGATCGACCTCTCCCACCTCAGCCGGCGGAATGCGTGCAATGACGTCAGACGGGACATCAACCATCGAAATGTCCTCCTTGGTCTTCCTCTCGTCGGAGAAGGGTTCGCCTCACGATATGCGGCGTCTCTTCATCGATTTTTTATTCACTGCCTGTCGTGTAAGTCGCCTTCATAATGTTGCGCGGACCGGACAGTTCCGCGAACGTCTGCTGCTGCTCCAGCCACGCCCGATAATCTTTCTCTTCCTGAACGATGACCTTTCCCCGCATCTGCGAGTGCGCGAGGCCGCAAAGCTCCGCGCAGAGAACCTCGAACGTTCCCGTCCGCGTGGGAGTGAACCAGAAGTAAGTGACCGAACCAGGCACCATATCCATTTTGGCGCGGAACTCCGGCACATAGAAATTGTGCAGGACATCGATCGATCGCAGCAGCACCTTGACCGGCTTGCCGATTGGCAGGTGGAGGTCGCCGTTCTCGATCACGATGTCGTCCTGTCCGGCGGAATCCTTGGGATTCAAACCCAAAGGATTTTCAGCGCTGACGTTGCTGGCGTCGGACGTCCCCATCCGACCGTCCTTACCTGGGAGCCGGTAGCTCCAGCGCCACTGCTGACCCATGACCTCGATCTCGGTCGCATCCGCAGGGACTGTCACGAACTGATGCCAGACGACAAGACCGGGCGCCAACATCGCTCCGACGCCAACCGCGGTTCCGATTGTGAGCCACCATTCGAGCTTTTTGTTTTCCGGCTCGTAGGCTGCCTTCCTGCCTTCCTTGTGATGAAAGCGGTAAACGCAATAGGCCATGAAGGCGACGATGGCGAAAAAGACGGCACCCGTGATCCAGAAGGTCATGGTGATGGTGTCGTCGATGTAACTCCAGTTCGAGGCAATCGGCGTCCACCACCATGGACTCCAGAGGTGGAACGCCACCGAGGCGACCGCGACCAAAAGAAATATGAGCGCTACAGCCATCCCTTGTTCATCCTTGCCTCTAGAGGCTACGGACTTTAAGGGGCATGGATCATGTCGGCATCGGATGGCATGCCTGAAGCTAGCCACCGCAATGCTGGCCGCCTTGCCCCCTTAACCGGTCGCAACGTTGAACTCGACATTAAGTGGTTCAAGTCGGTCGGGTTCAATTCAGCGAGATGTTGCGATCGCTGGTGTCATCGAACTATGGGCATTACCACTACAGGATGTTCCTCGGCGGGCTTGGTTGTCAATAGACCGGCTTAGGCGAGCCGACGCCGTGAGCAGCTTGTTGAGACATTCGCGTGTCGTCGCGCGCGATACCGCATCGCAATCTAGAGGACTACGCAGCGTCAGACTCAGACAAGGGAACCCAAGGCTACTGGAAAGATTTTTTTTGCAGATGCACAATCGATCTAACAGCGCGTGCTATTCTTCCCGGATTCCGTTATACTTGCTCTACAGGTCGCGCCCTGTTTCGGATTCTATCGCGACTTCTGCGCACGAAGGCGATTGAACGCCGCTCCAAAAGTGACGCCCAATCTCGCCAGTGCTAATGCATGGGAGATTGTGACCATGGCCACACCGTATTCCGACAACATTCCGCAGGTTGTATCTGATCTTGTCGCCACCCCTGTTGTTCGCAACATCGGCTTCTCCGATTTACGTGAAGCGTTGCGGCTGGGCTGGGAGGACTTCAAAGCGATTCCAAGCCACGCAATCATCCTGTGCATCATCTATCCCGTACTGGGTCTTGTAATCGCCAGAACGGTGTTGGGCTATTCGGTATTGCCACTCCTGTTTCCGCTGGCGGCCGGCTTCGCATTGATTGGCCCCTTTGCGGCTCTGGGCCTTTATGAACTCAGCCGCCGCCGCGAACGCGGTGAAGAACCCTCTGCATGGCATGCGTTCGGTGTGCTGAGATCGCCTTCGTTCGGAGCCATGCTCGGACTAGGTGTGATCCTGCTCATCCTGTTTGTGGTCTGGGTCGCCACCGCGGACTCCATTTACGTTGCCATCTTTGGCAACACCCCAGCCGCAAGCATTCCCGATTTCGCCTCACGCATTTTTACGACCAGTGAGGGACTGAAGCTGATGATCGTGGGATGCAGCGTCGGCTTTCTGTTCGCCGTTATCGCCTTGTGTATCAGCGTCGTGGCGTTTCCACTGATGCTCGACCGGCACGCGAATACGACCGATGCAATCCGAACCTCGCTACAGGTTGTCATGAAGAACCCGATTGCCATGGCAACGTGGGGACTGATTGTTGCCGCGCTGTTGGTGATCGGATCGATTCCGTTGTTCCTCGGTCTCGCCGTCGTCCTGCCCGTACTCGGTCATGCCACATGGCATCTTTATAGGAAGGTGCTCGAGCCAGACCCACATCCTTGGCAGGAACCTCCGCACCCGCCCAAGGGACGGCGCTATGCGGCGGACTTTCCTGCGTCGCTCCTCCCGTGGGGGCGAGACAAGCCGTAGGGCGAAGCGACGACAACCCATCCTCGCGCGCTAGCGCTCGCGAGGATGTTCTGCGGACAAGCCAGCCGCGTAATGCTTCGCCGACAGATTGTGATGCAGCCTTCCTGACTATACGTCGGGCAACTTGACGCCCGCATTCACCAGCAAAAGCCGAGCCACATCCTGCGCCGCCCTGGCAACCGAGCGATCACGCAGGACGAGGTTCTGCGCAATCGCACCATCGACAAGGACAGCCAGTTGCGTCGCCAGAAGCTCGGGGTTCTCCACCCCGAGTTTGGTGACCTGATCGCTGAACCACTGACGTCGGCTTTCCTTGAAAGCCTTGGAGATCTTCCTCACCTGCGGGTCGGTCGCGCCGACCTCGGTCACGGCGTTGACAAAGGGACAGCCGCGCACGTCCTTGCTGGCAAATCCGCGCTCAAGCCTCTCGAACGCACGCAGGATTTGTTCGGCAGGCGGTCGGTCCGACGGCGGGATCGTCGAGAACCGGCCCTTGAGATAGGCGGCGACAAGCTGATCCTTGGACGGAAAATGGTTATAGAGGGTACGTTTGCTGATGCCGATTTCAGCTGCGATGGTATCCACCCCGACTGCCCGAATCCCCTGTAGATGAAACAACCGATCGGCGGTTTCGAGAATCCGCTGCTTCATCGGTTGTTTCTGGGGCTGTTTCTGAGATGACGGCATATGTCATGGACCGGGGTTTATCGCTGCTTGACAGCGTAAAGCTTCGGCCCCAATCTAGTTACACAGGTCGGTGTAATCAACCGACTTGCAGCGTAAAATAGAACAAGAAAAGGACGCTACCAATGAACGCGCTGCAAGCACTTCGTCCCGCTTTCCCCATCCTGCTCGGCGCATCGTTGATGCTCACCCTGAGCATGGGCATCAGGCAGAGTCTGGGCATTTTCATGCAGCCGCTGACACAGGATGTCGGCATCTCGATCTCCGAGTTCACACTGGCAATCGCAATCCAGAACCTGGCGTGGGGCTTCACGCAGCCGATTGCGGGTGCCTATGCAGCACGCTTCGGATTTCGGCCCATCATGCTGATCGGCGCGGGACTTTACATTGCCGGCCTCATCCTCATGGTGATCGCTCAGGGTTTTCTCAGCATCATGATCGGCGCCGGCATTCTGATCGGCACATCGCTGTCCTGTATCGCTTCGTCGGTGAGCATGGCGGTGGCGGCACGTGCCGTTGCAGCACCATCGCGCAGTCTGGTCCTCGGCATCGTATCGGCCGCGGGATCGCTGGGTGCACTGATCGCGGCGCCGCTTGGTCAGGCACTGAATCAGGAATATGGCTGGCGCTTTGGCGTTGCCGGTTTCGTGATCCTGTCGCTGGCGCTAATCCCCGCAACATGGTTTGCCGGAAAAGTGGACAAGGTCCCGCTTCCCGCGGCAACCTCAACTGATATGGATAATATCTCCGCGAAAACCGCGGCCGGCCGCGCATTCGGAAACGCCTCCTTCATCGTGATGACGGGGGCGTATTTCGTCTGCGGAATGCAACTGGTCTTTCTCACGACGCATCTTCCAACCTATCTCGCAATCTGCGGCATGGACCCGATGTTGAGCGCCCAGACACTTGGCGTGATCGGCGGCTTCAATGTGCTCGGCAGCCTGTTCTTCGGCTGGGCAGGCGGCAGATGGAATAAGCTCGCGCTGCTCGGCGGAATCTATTTTTCGCGGTCTCTCATTCTGGCGTGGTACTTCATGCAGACGCCAACGACCACGACGACACTGATCTTCGCGGCCTTGATGGGCTTTCTGTGGCTCGGCGTCGGCCCGCTGGTTGCTGGCGCAATTGTCGAGATGTTCGGACTGAAGTGGCAGGCGATGATCAGCGGCCTTGCCTTCATGAGCCACCAACTCGGCAGCTTCCTCGGCGCGCTTGGCGGCGGCCTGATTTACGACTCGCTCGGCTCCTACACACTGGCGTGGCAGGTCGGCGTCGCCATAGGTCTGACGGCTGGCATCATCCAGATTGCGTTTGCGCTGATACGCCCGTCCGAGCCGCCGCTAGCTTTGCGAACGACATAAGCCGATTGCAGGCGAGCCCGAACCTGCTCAGCTACGCAGGCCGGGAGCCTCGTGGCCGGTGCGTGCGACATACTCGGTATACCCGCCGCCATACTGGTGAATGCCCTCGGGCGTTAGTTCCAGCACCCGGTTCGACAACGCGGCAAGGAAGTGCCGGTCATGCGAGACGAACAACATGGTGCCTTCGTACTGCGACAGCGCCGTGATGAGCATTTCTTTCGTCGCCATGTCGAGATGGTTGGTGGGTTCGTCCAGCACCAGGAAGTTCGGCGGGTCAAACAGCATCTTCGCCATGACAAGCCGCGCCTTCTCGCCGCCGGAAAGCACACGGCATCTCTTCTCGACATCGTCGCCCGAGAATCCAAAGCAGCCGGCCAGCGCGCGTAGCGAACCCTGCCCCGCCTGCGGAAACGAATACTCCAGCTCTTCAAACACGGTGCGTTCGCCGTCGAGCAAATCCATCGCGTGCTGGGCGAAGTAGCCCAGCTTCACGCTACCTCCCACAGCCACCGTTCCGTCATCCGGCTCGGTCGAGCCAGTCACAAGCTTCAACAGCGTGGATTTTCCAGCGCCATTAATTCCCATCACGCACCAGCGCTCCCTGCGGCGGATCTGGAAATCCAGCCCCTCGTAGATGCTCCGGCTGCCATAGCCCTTGTGGACGTTCTTCAGGCTGACGACATCCTCGCCCGATCGCGGCGCCGGCAGGAAGTCGAACGCAACCGTCTGGCGCCGCTTGGGCGGCTCGACCCGCTCGATCTTGTCCAGCTTCTTCACGCGGCTCTGGACCTGGGCGGCGTGGGACGCACGCGCCTTGAACCGCTCGATGAACTTGATTTCCTTGGCAAGCATCGCCTGCTGGCGCTCGAACTGCGCCTGCTGCTGCTTTTCGCTCAGCGCACGCTGCTGTTCGTAGAACTCGTAGTTTCCCGAGTACGATGTCAGCCCGCCGCCGTCGATCTCCACCACCTTGGTCACGGTGCGGTTCATGAACGCGCGGTCGTGCGACGTCATCAGCAGCACGCCTTCATAGCCTTTCAAGAATTCCTCCAGCCAGATGAGGCTCTCCAGATCCAGATGGTTGCTCGGTTCGTCGAGCAGCATCGCATCGGGGCGCATCAAGAGAATGCGGGCCAGCGCCACGCGCATCTTCCAGCCGCCGGACAATGCGCCTACGTCGCCGTCCATCATCTCCTGGCTGAAACTGAGGCCTGAGAGAACTTCGCGCGCCCGGCCCTCGAGCGCATAGCCGTCCAGTTCCTCGAACCGGTGCTGCACCTCGCCGTAGCGCTCGATGATGCTGTCCATCTCGTCTGCCCGGTCCGGATCCGCCATGGCGGCTTCCAGTTCCTTCAACTCGGTGGCGACAGCGCTCACAGGGCCGGCCCCGTCCATCACCTCGGACACGGCGCTGCGGCCAGACATCTCGCCGACATCCTGGCTGAAGTAGCCGATGGTCACCCCGCGGTCGACGGCGACCTGGCCCTCATCGGGCAACTCACGGCCTGTGATCATCCGGAACAGCGTCGTCTTGCCTGCTCCGTTAGGCCCCACCAATCCGACCTTCTCTCCCCTCTGGAGTGCTGCGGAAGCCTCAATAAAGAGAATCTGGTGGCCATTCTGCTTGCTGATATTGTCGAGACGAATCATGTGCGCACGGGACCCGGAACAAGAAGTTTCGGCCGTGCTTTAATCCATGTAGCGCATCAACGGAAGAGTGTTCCGGACCGCCCCAGTGTCCTCAAATACCGGTCTAAACCAGGTGGAAATCGCTTTGATGCGTATGAAGTTCCACCGATGAACTGAGCCGGGTTGCCCCATGCTCATCGTGAGCGCTGAAAAAATCAAAGCTCGTCATCACGTGAACGAGAGCAGCCACATCAGGCCCGTCCCCGGACCACGATCTTCCGGTCTGTATCGGATCGGAGGTTGAGCGTGCCTCGTGATCCGCGTCGCGGCCAAAATTCGATCTGAAAACGAAATGGTCCCCACTCCAAGTATCGCGCTGTTCTCCGGAACTGCTATTCCATGAGAACGCCACGTTGTGACTGGTCATAAAAGAGCTGTGACTATGGTGTGACGAACTCGTCTGGCTTGAATGTTCGGCGACGGTGCGGGACCAGCCCGTATCCGCAAAGCTAGAACGGTCAGAATCAAAGTCCGTCGGAGCAGGTGTATGGGTTGATCCGTGCGCCCGTGCATCGTTCGCGCTGCTGTCGTGGGCACCGTTCGATGATACTTGATATGAAGTGTGCTCGCCGGAAGACGATGCAACTTCTCTTGACGACAACGAGCTTTCATCACTCTCCCGCGTGGAATCGCGGGAGCACTTTTCACCGCAATCGGCGGAATCGGATTTACTCACTTCGGAACTATGACGGCCCTGGCTCTCGTCGTTGACAGTGTCGCCGGTTTCTGCTGCCGCCGGATCGCGGCTAAGATCAGAGTCATTTGAGGCGATCGCGCCGTTTACACCGTCGTCATGGTGATGATGATCATGGTGGTGGTGGTGATGATGACTGTCTGCAATGACAAGATCGAACTGATCGACGGCCGTGGCATTGTGCTCATCGCTTGCGACGACCTTGATATGAAGAACACATTCTTCACCCTTGGGCGGTGTTCCGGAAAATGTCATCGTCACCGGATCGAACGTGAGCCAGCCAGGAAGCGGATCGCCATTCGCCAGCATTACACGGTAGCTCAACGTATCGTTGGCATCGAGATCGGCAAATACACAGGCCGGGATGACATATTCGAATCTGCAGCCTTCCCGTGCGCGCTGGTCCGGAATCGCGTGCTCGACAGTTGGCCGGTCGTTCAGCCCGTTGATGGTGAGAGTCAGGGTTTCTGGAACAACAGACGTTCCGGGTTGGCTATCAAAGCCGATCGTATAGATCGCTGATTCCCCAACGCCCAGAAATGCAAATCGGCTCGCGTCATACGTCACGACGCCGGTTGCTGGATCGACCCGCACCAGCTCGGCGAGATTGACGCCTTCCGGCGGCGGCACCGTGCTTTCCACGCCGGTAACAGCGCCGGTGCCCGATACATAGCGTCCGGCCGATTCTCCGATAACCTCACCATCGACTGTGACCGTGACCTGATCGCTGATGGTAAAGTTTCGTTCGACGGGTCCCTGCGATGCCTGGACATCGACCACATCTGCCACTGCAACCGTGCGCACCTCCGGAGGTTCGGGGGCCTCCGGAAAAACCAGAAACTCCTGTAGCGCGGCCGTGGCTGGTACGATTGCAACGCCATTTGCAAGGGCGATCAGCGCGGGCACGCCGGATTCACTTCCCAGCGTCGCAAAACTCCTGGTGGGATTTGCAAGCGGGTTCACGCTGGAACCGGTCCGATCGTTTCCGGGGCCGTCCGGATTATAGTTGGGATAGTAAATCTGAAAGACCTGCTGAATAAGGTTCTTCTCGCTCTGGATGTCGGCGAGCGTTTTCAGTTGATCGACGGCGGAGACTGGCTGGCCGGCGCCATGCGGCGAGACAACCGTCACGAGCCCCGCTTGCGACACCACCCGGATCAGATCGCCGGTTACCTTGTCATAGAGATGAAACGAACCGATTTTTCCGTCCGGCTCCTTGAGCACGGAGAATTTGCTCGGTCCATCGTCTGCAGCGATTTCCACCATGACGGCGGTGCCTCGAATGCCCATCGTTGCAACAGGTGTTTCGACTCGCATATTGCCGAATTTGGCCGTGTGTCCGGCAACGAGGGTGATGGCCCCTTGCACCAGACTTAAAAGCGACGAGTTGGACGATCCATTGGGATCATACGTCATCTCATCCAGAACAATGCGTGCATTGGATGCAAGACCCAAGGCCGTACCATCGACGAAACTGATTCCAATCGTGGTATCAGGCCCCGTCTGGATGACGTCACCTTTGAGAAGCCGATCGCCCTGTTTCAACTCTACAGGAACACCATTCCGGGTGATCACCGCGCTGCCGCTCATCTTGACGACATTGCCAACGGCGGGCACCGCGCTCGCGATCTGGTCCGCCTGGGCGTACTGGACTCTTGCCGTCATCGCCTCAACGACCCGTCCCGACAGGCTGGCTCCTTCCAGCGACATCAATGTCGGGCGATCTTCGCCTTTGAAGTATTCCGGAACGGTGACACTTCCGGCTTCATTGGAAATAACCAGATCGACGCCAACGCGATTGTAGTTTCCAGAGAACAGCAGTTCAGCGCCGACAAAGGCAGCCGCGTGACTTTCCCCGGGCACATCATCGCTCGTCGCGAATACAAAGCCGTCCACGACTGACAGCCCGGAGAAGTCTTGCGTGATGGCGTTGTTCATACGGGTTCTGGTGCCTCGGCTCCACGTTTTCCGCAGCTACAGTGACGCTGTTTCGCCCTGGACCATTGTGCGATCAGCGATACGCCTTGTTTTCAACTCGCTGCCATTCTTCTTGGCCGCCCTCGCCGTTTGTCCGAGAACGGCGACCAATGCCGCATTGACCTCCTCGATACGGCCAAGCTTGATCAGAATCCCTGCGAGGTTTTTGAAGGTATCAGGCAGATCCGGCCTCAGCCGGATAACCTCGCGATAGGCGTGGGCTGCATCCAGATACTGTTCCAGCGCTTCGCATGATTGCGCGAGACAGAGCCACGACTTGTAAGCATCTGGCCTGATCGTGCTCAGAGTCTTGAAAAGCCGCTTTGCTGCGATATGATCGCCCTTGTTGGTAAAGAGCTGGCCAAGCCGATGGATCGCATCAGCATTCTTCGGCTGGACGTTAAGCACTTCACGGTATCCGCGTTCGGCTTCCACGAGTTTGCCGGCCTGATGGAGTCCGGTCGCCTGCTCCAGAACCTCAGGGACGGTTCGCGGATCGATTTTCCCGCCGAGGTTCCGTCCATTCTTCGTCCCGACCACGGTGCAACGAATCCGGCGCTCCTTCACACCGAATGAATACTTGTAAGGCTCGTTGCCGCGAAGGAAATCGTACTCAGTAAAACCGTTGGCAATAGCGTAACGAATGCTGTGCGCGTGGAGGATGACACCCGGAGGCAGACCGTCGAAAGTTTCATCGCGTCCCGTCATGTAGAACAGGAATGAACGCTTGCGCGAATCCATGAGCGTGGCGAGCGCTGCCAGTGGGCGGTCTTCTTTCCAAAGCGTCGGGAGATACAGCAGGTCCGCGTGGAAGCTGCGCGTCAGCATCGCCCGATTTGAGCGCACCAGCGTTTGAGTGAGATCGCCTTTCCGCGGCTTCCATTTCGTCTCCCAGAACTGGAGGAGCGTATTGAGATCCCGCTCGATGGTTTCAGGTGTCGCCACAGTGATACGATATTCACCCGTCGCATCGACCTGCCTGAGCAACCGCCTGATTTTCTGCCTGGTATTCGTGCTCAATGTCTCGAGATACAAATCCCAGTCCGGCGGAAGCACTGCGAATGGGCACAGACTGTTGTCAATGCCATCGACTTTTCCGACGCGACTTGTCTCGCTTGTCTGAAAGTTCGCTTTTGGAAAATGCGCCAGCAGAAGACGCATCCTGGATTCCGAAACACGGAAGTTCTCGAAGTTCAGACGCGACCAGTTCAACTGCTTCACGTATCTGGCGAACGCCGGTATCGCCAAATGCTCCGCGCCCGGTGCACACAGGAAGCCCGTATAATCCGCCGCGAAGTTCCCGGCCATATTCAGCTCATTGTGGATACGCCCGTTCTCCGTCCTGGTTTGAATCCGCATCGGAAGAAAGGCGACATACGGCCCGTCCGCCTTGTTATCCATCTTCGCCGCAAGAACGAACCACGGACCGGCGACTTGCCTGAGCCAACCCGAGAGCCATTTCCATGACATGAAGAGCTGCGCATCCGGATCCGCATCATAAATGGCGTTCCAGTTGTCCTCGACCTTCGCCAGATCGGTCAATGTATCGATGACTTCGATGCGCATCTCATCACCTCGCTTGCGGGTTCATGTCTCGGCGTTTCTGCTCGATTCTTGCAAACTCTTCCTCTCGGCCCTGCGGCTTATTCATCGCTCGCGGAAAGCCCGCAGCATGCTGTCGTGTATCGGCTTTACGATGTACTGAAAGAACGTCCGTTCCGATGTCTTGATGTATACTTCTGCTGGCATACCGGGCGTGGGGCTGAAGCCGGGAATAGTTGCAGCCTCCACGGTGCTCAGCTTGACGCGAACGATGTAAATGTCCGTCGGCCCCACTTGCTGCGATTTACGCTCATCAGCCAGCGCATCGGCGGAGAGATAGATAACCTCCCCTGAAATCATCGGCGTGATGCGCTGATTCAGCGCCGTCAGACGAACCGTCGCATGCTGACCATGCTTCACGTTGTCGATGTCCTGCGGACGCACGCGCGCTTCAATGATAAGTTCATCCTTGAGCGGCAGAATCTCCATGATGTTCTTTCCAGCCTCGATCACTCCGCCTTGCGTGTGGTACCTGAGCTTGACGACGACTCCCCTGACGGGGGCCGTGATGCGAATGCGATCGAGAACGCCCTTGGCACTGAGCATTCGTTCGCGCACATCGACCAGCTCTCCGCGGACCTCATGCATCTGCTCGACCGCGGTCTTGATTGCGGCTTTCTTGACGCCATTGATCTGTTCGAGCGCCCTCGCGATGCGCTCCTTCGCATCTCCAATATCGCCCATGATCCGGCCAACCTCTCCTTCGAGGTTTGCCTGCGTACGCTGCAGGATCAGAAGTTCAGGCTTTCGAACCAACCCTGTCCTGAGCAGATGCTCCTTTGTTTCGACTTCTTCCTCGATAAACTTGATCTGGCGTCGAACGCCATCCAACTGAATCCTTGATCCCTGAATACGCTCATTCAGCGCGTTGATGCCCTCGTTGATGCCGGCAATGTCACTGTTCATATTGTTTCGCCGGGCGGTGAATGTCAGTCTTTGACTTTCGAGAATTTCCTTTACTTCAGGACTATCGGAACCTGTCAGTTCTTCCGGAAACGTTATCTCCGGCTGCTCGCGCATTTCAGCGTGCAGCCGGGCGTCGATCGCGGTCAATCGCGTGCGTCGCAGGAACAGCCGGCGCAGTTCGGTGTTCGGGGCGGTGCTGTCCAGTTCAACCAGAAGCTGCCCCTGTTCGACCACGTCGCCTTCACGCACATGGATCTCGCGAATGACACCGCCTTCAAGATGCTGGATGATCTTGTTCTGCCCTGTCGCAACGAAGACGCCAGATGCAACCACCGCGCCGGCTATGGGCGCCGTGTTGCCCCACACGCCAAAACCCATCACCATGCCGGCCATCACGACAACGCCCGCAATAGTCGGAAACCGCGTCGAGCGCGGGAGCGAGTCATACCAAGTCACATCGGCAACAGGTGCTTTCGCAGTGAGTTCTTTGCCAGACATCTCGATACCTCGATGATCAGCTCGCTCGCTTCAAGTACGCCACAATCCCTGGAATCGCATTTTCACTAAGAGTTCAGCATCGGCGGCCCATCGCCCGGGCCACCGGATCCATTCGGCTTCCGTCCGGTAATCATCGGAATGATGTCGTCGCGGGTGCCAAACGCCTTGACCGACCCGTTATGGAGAATCATGATCTTGTCGACGCTTCTCAGCAGCGCGGCGCGCTGCGTAATGGTCACGACGGTGATCCGCTTCTCTTTTGCACGAATGAGCGCCCTGGCGAGCGCACGCTCGCCGTTGGCATCGAGATTTGAATTGGGTTCATCAAGCACCATGAGCCGCGGATTACCGTAGAATGCGCGTGCCAGCCCGATCCGCTGCCTCTGTCCACCCGACAATGGGCTCCCGTCCATGCCAACGACGGTTTCATAGCCTTGAGCGAAGTTTGATATCATCTCGTGAACGTCGGCGGTTTCGGCGGCGTCGAATATGTCCTCGTCGATGGCATCCTGGCGCATGCGCGCGATGTTCGCTTTGATCGAGGCTGGAAAGAGCTGAACGTCCTGAGGCAGGTAACCGACGCTTTCGCCGAATTGGCGGGTGTCCCAGTTGCGGAGATCCATCATGTCGAGCCGCACGTTACCCGCCGTTGGAATGATGGAGCCAACGAGCATGCGTGCGAGCATCGTCTTTCCCGTCCCGGAATCGCCCACGATTGCCAGTGATTCGCCTGGCTCCAGCTGGAAGCTGATGCCATTCAGGATGACCTTCTTGGTTGGCGGAGGGACGTAGAGAATTCGCTCCACGCTCAGGTGCCCCTGGGGGCGCGGTAAACGTAGTCGATCAAAATTCAACGGCGAATTTTTCAGGAGCGTTTTCACGCGCCCGTAAGCCGACCGCGCCTGGACGAATCCGCGCCAACCTTCGATTGTGCCTTCCAGCGGAGCCAGCGCCCTGCTCGCCACGATTGAAGCAGCGATGATCATGCCGCTCGTCAATTGGCTTTCCAGCGCAAGCCACGCACCCCAGCCCAGGATGGCGATTTGGGTACATAGACGCAGGAATTTGGATATTCCGGTCATGATGATGTTGAGGTCTTGCCCGGCGACCTGTGCCTTTAGCGACTCGACGGTTTCGTGCCCCCAGACCTGAACGCCCTCCGGAATCATTCCCATGGCGTTGATGACCTGTGCATTGCGCGCCATCGATTCGGCTTGGAGATTGGCGCGGGTCCCGTATGCGTTCGCGCGCGTGAATGGAACCGCGGTGACTCTTTGATTGAGCAACGCGACGCCCATCAACACCACTCCGGACGACAGAACGATCAGGCCGAGGTGCGGATGAATAAGAAACACAACCGCAAAGTAGACGGGGGCGACCGGCGCATCGAACATCGTAAGCAGGACAGGACCGGTGATAAACGCGCGCAGATGCTGAAGGTCCGCCAGTGTCTGAAATTCACGGATCGATCCACCTTGCGCAGCTTTTGCGGCCGCGCTGAGGACAGGTCCGCCCAGCTTGGCTTCCGTCTCGACGGCAACCCGCATCAAGATGACGCGCCGCATCATGTCCATCAGGACGTGCGCAGCTATCGCAACGACGACAATTATCGTTAGCATAACGAGCGTATCCGTGCTCCGGCTCGTCATCACCCGATCCGACATGTTGAAGAGATAGACCGGAATCGCCAGAACCAGGAGATTGACGGCAACAGAGAAGATTCCAACGGTCACAAGATTGCGCCGAGCATTGGCAAGCCCCTTGCCCAGCACGTCGCGGAATTCATTGTCGCTCGAGCGTTTGTGCAGCGGCTGGGAACCCCCGCCGCCACCACCGCCGCCTCCACTGCCATTGGGAGGAGTACCGCCGCCGCCCGTCGCAACCGCCGGAACCGAAGCGCTGTCGCCGGCTGGGCCACTTTTTTCCGACGCTCGCCCCTCGATTTCTGGATGCGGAGGATTTTTCGCTGTCTCGGGTAGCGGAGAAGCATCTGACCGCCTGGCGGTGCCGTCCGCAGCCACCAAAACCTGTTGAATTGCGGCGGCCGTGCCGGCTTGATTCCCTCCCGGCGTTGCAGCTTCAGGAGGGATCACCGGCGATGGATGATTGTCAGACGCATCGTCATGCCGGAGCGGAAACGGAACAATCTCGGCAGAATACAGTTTTGCGCGCTCTTCATCAGTCAATTGCGCAAGCGAACGATCCTCGTCGTCAAATTCGTTGTCGCTGCCCCGGGTCATTCCCCCAACCTCCGCCGTCCATTACTTCAGTTCAAGGTTCGCGCTTTTTTGGTTCGGCCATCAGTGCATGACGCTTGCAACAGGATCCTCATAAGCAGGCGCGGTTGCTACCGGTTGCACCGCCGGCGCTTCCTCCGGGCCATCGTCGATGAAAGCGATAAGCTCCGGGACCAGCGACTCCACATCACCGGCAAGCACATGATCATCGTCCGTCGCCACCAAATTGGCCTGCACGAGAATCGTGTCCCCATACACCTCGCCGTTGACGTAGGTGTTCGTCGCGCCGACATCGACAATCGCAGCATCGTTGGTGAGAAGGTTCTTGCCGCTTGTCACCGACTGTGCGTCGGCGCCGTCTGGATCAAGAGCCAAGGCAGCCGCCGAGAGCGGATCGAGGAACTGCATAACGATGTTCACGTCAGTGATGACGTTGGTCTGCCAGATCGCGTTGACGTCGTAATAGTCGCCCGTGATGTACAACACGTTGAAAACGCCGCCGGAACCATCAACGAATTTGCCATAGGAGGGATCGAGAGTGGTCGAACCGTTTTCGATCGCGGTGACAAGGCTATTCAGGTTGTTATTCATCGGAAGGAAATTGTCGTCGCCATAGCTCGCGATTGTCGCCGTATTGGTCAGCTCGTTCTGGCCCGACACGACAGACTGCGACGGGTCGCCGCCGTCCGCGAACATCTTGATCAGGTCGTTGTTCAACAAGATATTATTCTGAAAGATCACATTCATGCCGTGATAAGCACCGGCGACGATGATCAGATCGTAATGAATCGTTCCGTCGAACAACGCGATCAGGTTACCCTGCTCGTTCCCGCCGCTATATAACTCATAGTGAGTGTCCGCGCTCTTCTGAACCACGATGTCGTTGTCGGACAGATAGTTCATCTGCACAATCGCGTGCACACTGTAGTAGTTGCCGTCCACCACATCGACGTTCCATTGCGGTCCGGCGAATGCCGCTTTCAACTCGGCATAGATCCCGGGTTTCTGAATGAAATCGGCAATGTTGTCGGTCTTGTTGCCACCCTCCACGACAGGAAGCGCGGCGCCTCCAGCCATCTCGATTTGGTCCTGATCCATGATGGAGTTGGTCTGGAAGATCGCGTTTGTCTTGAAGTAATCGCCCATCACGATCATGGAGCGCCCGGATTCGCTCAGATCGACTATCAAGCTGGCGTTCCAGCTGTCGTTGGCTCCGGTTTCGGCCCATTGCCCGAGACCGTTACCGAGATCGGGCGCGGGTACGGGGTCCGGAAGCGGCGTCTCGGCCGGCGGCTCAGGCCGAGGCGTTTGAAGCTCACCGTTCAGATAGTAACCAGGCTCGACTGAATGCGCGCCTGGTGCACCGTCCCGAGAGGCGAAGTCCGCATCATAGTCCTGGACGAATTCTGCCGCGCCTGCCGTGCTCTGCGGAATCAGCCATTCATTCGGAATATGTTCGCTTGCGCTCTCCGCCATCTTCTGAAGGATAGCTTCGGTATCGGATGCAATACGCGCGACATCGCAAGCGATGTCGTCGGCGCTGCCGCCGACGAGGATGCTGTCGCCATCCGACATGAAATTGTACTGACGAATCTGGACCAGGCTCTGCTCGCCGCCCTCCTGATACTGAACCGTAATCTTGAATTCGGATCCACCGCCGCCTCCACCTGACGCTCCGGGAAACAGGAACGGCGGGAGCCGGTCGGACAGATTGAAATCCAGATCCGGCCTTGGCGCTGCCGGGCTCAATGACTTGATCGGGAGGATCCGGGGATGGTGCAGTTCTTCAAACGGTCCAATGAACGGACCAGGCAAACCGTGGCTGTCGAGAGGATTGAAATCCGGGTTGCTTCCGTAATTGGGGCGCGGCGTGATGTAATCATCTTGCAAGTTGCGGAAGGCTGACTCGTCGTAGCCGATGCGGTCCCGCGCAATGTCATTTATGATCTGAAAATAGCCCGCGAAATGCCAGACTACTTCGGTTACGCCGCCAGGCACCATGGGAGCCTCCTGTGTCAGGCTCGGGAATCAACGATCCCCGGGGCTATTCACGACAGCCGGTCAATTAGCTTGACAGGAAAGACCCGCGCGGCTGACGCCGCGCGGGCCATTGGGATTAACTCAGACTGTGATCGTCGTTCAGATCGCGTCCAGCCACAGTCATCTCGATGCTGTTGAACTGGATGTTCGCACCCTGCGTGATGGTCTGGTTGAATGCGTCCTGCGAGATGGCCGCATCCGCGCTTGCCGCAACGCCACTGGCAGCGTTTCCGGTGATGTCGCCGATCTTCGAATCGATCTTGGGATCGCCACCATAGGCCTTCGCGTCGATACTGAAGCTACCGCCATGATACGAAACCTTGGCATCGGTCAGGTAGTCCGCATCGATCATGTTGTTCACTTGATCGATATTGAACTGGTTACCGCTGCCGAGCTTCTGATCGACCACGTCCGGCATGATCACCGAACCGAGGACATTGTGGAGATTCGAAATATCGATAACCGGACTGCTGAGCCCATCGGCCTTGAGGTCAAGATCAATCTTGACGTCAACTGCGACATTGACCTTGTTGTCGATGGTATTTGAGATCTTGTTATCGACCTTGTTGTCAAGGCTGTTGTCAACCTTGTTATCGACCTTGTTGTCGACCTTGTTCTCGTTCCAGTTGCTGTTCTTGTTGTCGTTGCTGTTCTTGTTGTCGTTGCTGTTCTTGTTATCGTTGCTGTTCTTGTTGTCGCTCTTGGAGTCGAGCGACTGAACAGCGATCTGTGCCTGGGCCTGACCCTGGCCTTGGCCCTGACCCTGACCCTGAAGCTGAGCCTGAAGCTGAGCCTGCAAATTGGCCTGCTTCTGATCCTGGTTCTGGTCTTGCTTCTGGTCTTGCTTCTGGTCTTGCTTCGGGTCGTGCTTCGGGTCGGGACGTGGATGTGGTGTGTTGTTGGTGGGCATGACGAACTCCTGTCCGTTAAGGAGCATCGCCGTCGCCTCGAAAATCGCTGATCTTCTGCGTCTGCGATTGTCTACGCGCTACGATGCCGTTGATGTCGGACCTTCCGACTGCGGTCCCCTCGCAATTGTTTGCGAGACTCCGCATCGTCAGCGTTGCTTATGTGGAAGTCAGGGAATAGCCGCACATTCGGGCATCGCCCGCAGCCTTAGGCATTAGGACGGGGAGCAGCCGCCTGATGCTTTTGAGATAAGCCATCCGCCATATGATCGGCGCGCTAATCCTTTCGGTTAGCTTGACTCTCCAAACGCGGCAGGATTTTGGAAGTTGCAACCTGTTGTGATGCTGTTGGTGTGCAGCACCATTGGCGCTTCGGGAGCTTACCATGCCGCCTGCCGGAAGGTGCGACGAAGTGAATTGTTCGGCAGCTTATCCACTGGAGATCATTTCCGAAGGACCTGCGGGGCCGATCGCATAGTTCTGCTCGGTCAGGGCGTCGCAGTACTTGCGGGCCGCAGGTGGTTTTCAAGCCGCGGCAGGAAATCCCAGATGTCGCGGTTGATGCGCGTCATATCCTTGATGGTCTTGACCATGCCCTTCAGCCGAACCTCATCCATGGGCTTCGTTTCGCCGAAATGAAGGCTGTTCTTTGTCTGCACAATTCGCATCGATTGCGTGTGGGTTATCTGCCCGCCGGCATCGACAATATACATGCAGTGATTGAACTCGTTTCGCACATGCGTCGTTTCATTGAACCGTTCGATGATCTTCGAAAGCGACCGGTCGAGGCTCTTGTCCTTGATCGTGATCTTCGCCAGACGCTGGATAAGATCGAGGCGTGCCCTGGTGGTGTTGAGCGTGGCGAATGTCAACGCCGCCGACGCCGGATCGGTTCTCATGAGGATCATGAGGACATAGATAAAAAGGCTTTCGTTGTTGGACCAGCTTGAAACCAGATTTCCGATCAAGGCCAGGATCTGCGTGCGACGATCGGCGGTTGCCGGCGCGGACGCGGCGAGCGCCTCAAAATCCGGTTTTGGCGGGAGTTGGGTTAGCACCATGAAACTGGTCCACTCCTGACTTGATCTGGAGCATCGCGTATCTTGGATGTATGATCAGGCAGGTCCTTGGACAACACAAGGGCGCCCCGTGCATTTTGGTTTATTTTAGAACCGCCCGCAGGGAGCGACGGTATGCTGCGCTGGGTTCTTGACCTCTCCAGAGTCCGCAGAGCACGCAAGGCAGCTTGCGCGGCGATCTCTCCCATGGTTGCGAGAAGCCGCCATCGCCTGGGCGCCATCCCCGACGCCGCGTGGTCGAGTCCTTACATCGTCGGCTTCATGGTCATGCTGATTACGATCATAGCCAAGATTGAGGTCGGAAAAATCGAAGGCCAAACCCTGTGCCTGGTGCAGACGAAGGCATGGGAGGACATCACCGCCTTGAGATCAGATTTGATCGGCGAAGAAGTTCTTCTGCTCAACGCCGCACGAAACCGCGATTTCGAAATCGGTTGCCAGAATGCGATGACACTCGGCTCCATGCTGATAGGCAATTCAATCTTGAAGGTAGGCCTCAGCGCAGATTGGCAGGATCAGAATCTAGATCTGCGGGACGATGCCACGGCGATCTGGTCGGAACGGGACGACGTGTCTTCCCTTTGGGAACGTTTCTTCGATGCTCATGTCTCACTACACATTTGCGACATCGAAACAGGGCTCGGCAAATCGCCTTTCGAATATTCTTGAGCAGAAACGCTGTTCTGGTTCGACTTTTTAAACCGGGTTCTATGCCCGGAACCGTCATTTCATTGTGCAACGCGCCAAACGCCCGCCGGAAAAGCATCACGGGCTTGCAATAAACGCAGGGTATCCTAAAGTTGAATGAATTACTTGAGCAGAAAATTACGAATTCCGCAGAGCTAGCAGATTCATACGAACGGAAATCGCTTCAAGACGGAGTATTACGAGTAGGGGTGCGTCATGAGTATCACCGGTTATTCGCATTCATTGCGCCAAAGGCAACAAAGCTCTGCTCGCTCCCAACAGCGACTACCTGTCAGTGAAGTTGTATCTTGCCCCATTGATCAAAGTAGCAGCGATCCTCCCATCAAGCGCTCGGACCAATTGCCGCAATCCTCTGTATCGATACGACCTGCACTGAGCAGCCCTCGCCATCCCTCACAGATATTGTCTGACGAACTCCGTCTCAATGCGCGAGCGAATTGCTCGAACCGGCGCGAGACGAACGGCCAGGACAGCCATCCCTCAGCGCAGCACCGCGTCAACATCAAAATCCCGACAAGACCCAACGAGGTCACGCGCGTCAACGGAGCGGCGAGAACTGATGACCCGCTTGCCGTCCCAAAGAGACCTGGGCTCGTCGTAATTCATCCGCGCGCTTTCTTCCGTGACTGCTTTGTTCGCTGCCTGGAGATTTCTTACACAAGCCACAACATCATGGCGTTCGCCAATATCTGCACATGGCGGGCCTCACCGCTGGAGAGCGCCGTCAACCCTTCAATTGTGGTGTACTTCGTCGATGGCAACGACGCGTCAAGTATCACCGATCTCCAGTTTCTCGAAGCAACCGCGATAGATACACCTGTTGTCATCGTGTCGGATATCGATGACGTGAATTACGTCGTGCGAGCTCTTAAAGGCGGAGCGCGCGGATACATCCCGACAAGTTTGTCGTTCAATGTCGCCGTTGAGGCCGTGCGGCTGGTTGAAGCCGGCGGCACCTTTGTGCCTGTGAGTAGCCTGGCGATGGATGGCAGCAAACAGGAGCCGACGGCGAAAACCGGCGATCTCCTGACCGAACGGCAAATGATGGTCGTCGAAGCGCTCTGTCAGGGAATGGCCAACAAGCAGATCGCTTATGAGTTAGGCATGAGCGAACATACGGTGAAGGTTCATCTCCGCCACATCATGCGAAAACTCAGGGCCAGGAACAGAACCGAGGTCGCTGTGCTGACCAAGGACTTTTTTGAACGGCCGCATGAGCAAAAGCGGCTCGGTGCGGACGACGGACCTCACTAGTAGGCCCGTCTTCCTGATCGAAATCGCGATGAGATCGCTTTCCGGAACGCAAGTCCTACCAGGTATCGATACACGGACGCTTGCGATGCTCCCGCGGCGCCGGCTTTGGCACCGAGCGAAGTCCCGCCATGATCCAGCTTCGGGTATCGGCAGGATCGATCACATTGTCGATCTCGAACACCGACGCGATCGAGGTGGCCTTGCCGTTGGCATACAGCTCGGCGACCTTGGCCTTGTAGTAAGCCTCCCGCTCCGCCAGATCGGCAATCGCTTCCATCTCCTTGCGGAAGCCGAGCCGGACATACCCTTCCAGTCCCATCCCGCCGAATTCGCCGGTCGGCCAGGCAGCGGTGAAGAACGACGCATGGAATCCGCCGCCGATCATCGACTGCGCGCCGAGGCCGTAACCCTTGCGGAGCACGATACCGAACAGCGGCACGGTGATGCTTGCCCCGGTGACGAACATCCGCGCAACGTGACGCACGATCGCAGTCTTCTCCGCCTCTGGCCCCACCATGAATCCCGGCGTGTCGCACAACGAAACGATCGGAATGTCATAGGCGTCGCAAAGCTGCAGGAATCGCGCGGCCTTGTCGCCTGCGTCGGCGTCGATAGCGCCGCCCAGATGCTTCGGATTGTTCGCAATCAGGCCGAACGGCTTGCCCTCGACGCGGATGAATGCCGTAATCATGCCGACGCCGAAGTCGCGCCGGATCTCGAGAACGGATCCCTCGTCGGCGATCAGTTCGATCACCGAGCGGATATCGTAGACCCGCAGCCGGTTCTCCGGGATCGCGCGGCGCAGCAGGCGCTGGTCCGGCGCTTTCCAGTCGGCCAGCGCGCCCTGGAAGTATGACAGATACTTCTGCGCGGCGGCGGTCGCCTCTTCCTCGTCCTTCACCAGAATATCGACAACGCCATTTGGCGACTGGAAGGAGACCGGCCCGACTTCGGCGGGATGATAGACGCCAAGACCGCCGCCTTCGATCATCGCAGGGCCGCCCATCCCGATGGAGGCATTCTCTGTGGCGATGATAACGTCACAGCAGCCGAGCATCGCGGCGTTGCCCGCGAAACAATAGCCCGAGACAACGCCGACAACGGGCACATGTCCCGACAGCCTCGCGAACTGCACGAAGGACGGCCCGTCGAGGCCGGTCATGCCGAGTCGGTCGGTATCGCCCGGCCGTCCGCCACCGCCCTCAGCATAGAACACCAGCGGCATGCGCCACTGTTCGGCAAGCGACAGCATCCGGTCGATCTTCTTGTGGTTCATGTGGCCTTGGGTGCCGGCCAGCACGGTGTAGTCGTAAGAGATCACCATGCAGCGGGCATCCTGCTCGCCGAGCTTGGCGGCATTGACAGTCGCGACACCGGCAACAAGACCGTCCGCCGGCGTATTCTTGATGAGATCATCGACCGCTCGCCGACGGCGCTGGCCGGCAATCGCCAGCGAGCCGTATTCCATGAACGATCCCTCGTCGACCAGTTGCGCGATATTCTCCCGCGCGGTCCTCTGATTGGTCTTGCGGCGGCGCTCCACCGATTGAGGGCGGTTTTCGTCCAGCGTGTTGCCCTGACGCGCAATCATCTCAGCCAGATCGGGGCGAATGAAGTCGAGGTCGATCTCCGCCTCCTCCGCCGCCACGTGCTCGTCCATCTCCACCGGCTCGATGTAAAGAATGGGTTCGCCCTGCATCAGCGTGGTGCCGTCAGTCACCGCGATCCTGGTGACCTTGCCGCCCTGCTGCGCAGTGACCAGATGCTCCATCTTCATCGATTCAATGATCGCAAGTTGTTGCCCCGGATGAACCACATCGCCCTCGGCCACCGGGATCGCAACCACCGTTCCCTGCAGCGGCGCGGACACCGGCACCGAACCCGCGGGCGCAATGCCTGCGTCATTCTTCTTCGTTGCCGCCGTGGGGTCCGCGCCAGCGCCTGTGGGTGCGAAGAACAGCGGCGGCGCGGTTTCCCGCGCCGCGCCAACCAGCGCAGCCACGTTGGTATCGATGAAGTTCGTGCTGATCTTGTTGGCGATGAAATCTGCGTTCGCCAGCAGCGCCTGCATGAAGGGAACGTTCGTGGCGACGCCGCCGATGCGGAATTCGCGCAATGTGCGTGCCGCCTTCGTCACCACATCCGGCCAGCGCGCGGACGGCGCGTGGACAATCACCTTGGCCAGCAGCGAGTCGAAAGCCGCACTGGTCTTGTAGCCGGCGTAACCGAACGTATCGACACGAACCCCCGGGCCGGACGGCGGCTCGAACACGGCGAGTACGCCACCCGTCGGCTTCGTCGCTCCACTCTCGTCCATCACCTCCATGTTGATGCGCAATTGCATCGCGTAGCCGCGCGGCGCGGGAACGGCGGATTGCGCCAGTCCGAGCGACCCCAGCGTCGCACCGTCCGCGACCGCTAGCTGCGACTTCACCAGATCTACGCCCAGCACCTCTTCCGTAACGGTGTGCTCGACCTGAAGACGCGGATTTGCCTCGATGAAGGCAAAGGCGCCGTCGCCCTCACCGGCTTCTCCATCCACCAGGAATTCGAAGGTGCCGAGGCTGTCATAGTTCGCAGCAGCAGCCAGTTGCCTCGCCGCCTCAAGGATACGCGCGCGTAGGCCATCGCTCAGGGATGGACTCGGCGCGACCTCGACCAGCTTCTGGTTACGGCGCTGGATCGTGCACTCGCGCTCCCACAGGTGGCTGATCGCGCCGTGCCGGTCGCCGATGATCTGCACCTCGATATGCCGGGCCTTGCGGATCAGCCGTTCGACGTAAACACCATCACTGCCGAACGCTGCCTTCGCCTCGGACTGACAGCGCGCATAGGCTTCCGCCAGATCGGCAGCATTCTCGACGGCACGCATGCCGCGACCGCCGCCGCCGGCCATCGCCTTGACCATGACGGCGCCGCCCTTACCGAGCGACGCGAAGAACGCCTTCGCCTCGTCCAGCGTGGTCGGTCCAACCGTGCCCTCGATCACCGGAACGTTGCAGCGCTTCGCCAGCGCCTTCGCCGCGACCTTGTCTCCGAACAGTTCGAGCGCCGCCGGTGACGGGCCGACGAAGACGATCCCCTCCTCCGCGCAGCGCCGCGCCAGCACGGCATTCTCGCTGAGAAATCCGTAACCCGGATGCAGTGCGTCGCATCCGGTGGACTTCGCTGCGGAGACCACGCTTTCAATGTCGAGGTAGGCGCGCGCACCGCGTCCCGGAATTTCGCAAGCCTTGTCCGCGGCGCGGACATGAAGCGACAATGCGTCGTCAGCCGGATAGATCGCGACCGTGGCGAGCCCGGCGTCTGCGGCGGCACGCGCGATACGAATGGCGATCTCGCCGCGGTTGGCGATCAGCAGCTTGCGAAAGGACATAACACTCTCCGTCAGGGAACAACGTCAGTCCGGCGCGGCCATTATGACACCGCACCGAACGAAAAATTCAGCGATCAGCTCAGGCGGCAGGCGTGGATGCGTCCAGTTCCTGCTTCTTGACCTTGCCTGTCGCGGTCATCGGCAGCGCCGAGATGATCCTCACTTCCGGCACCTTGTAGGTGGCCATCCGCTCGGCGCACCACGCGCGAATGTCTTCCGGCTTGGTCGTCCCGATCGCCTCTGGCTTGAGCTGAATGAACGCAACCGGCACCTGCCCCTTGTCAGGGTCTTCGCGCCCGATAACGCCCGATCCAAGCACTGCCGGATGCTGACCAAGCAGCGCCTCGATCTCCGGCGGAAACACGCTCATGCCCTTGACCTTCAGCATCTCCTTGCGGCGGCCGAGGAAATGAATGAAGCCATCGGTGTCGATGCACCCGATGTCGCCGGTGCGCAACCAGCCATCGACGAGAGATTCAGCAGTCGCTTCCGGCTTGTTCCAGTAACTTTTCAAGAGCGACGGTGTGCGAACACGGATTTCGCCCTCGCGTCCAAGCGGAACAAGTTCGCCGGTCTGGAAGTCGGTGATCTTGAATTCCGCACCCGGCACCGGAAGTCCGACGAAAATCGGCTGCGAGATGAGATCGAAATCGCCGTCCTGGAAACCGGCGGTGAAGGTGTTGGACGTATGGGTTTCGGTCATTCCATACGACGCTTCGGTCAGGATCGTTCCCGTGAGATCCTTCCAGCGCTTGCGGTAATCCGGATTGAGCTTCTTGACGAAGGAAACCACGCGCACCTGCGTCAGCGACGACAGGTTAAACTCCTTGAAGCGCGGGTGATCCATCAGCTCGACGGCGCCATCGACCGGCATCGCCGTGATGTTCACCTTGTACTTGTCGATGGCCGCGAGCGTGCTGACCGCGTCCCAGCGCGCCAGCAACACCAGCGTCGCGCCGGTGAACAGCGGGAAGATCAGGCCGAAATTTTCGCCCGCGATCCAGAACTCCGGGAAGAAGGACAGGAAGATGCTGTCCTCGTTGGACGTAACCGAAATGCCCTGATTGGCCGCGGCCGTATAGACCATGTCGCGCTGCGTATGGACGCAGCCTTTCGGCATACCAGTCGTGCCGCCGGTGTAGTTCAATGCGGCGACATCATCGAGACCGGCGGGCGGCAGCGGCGTCGGCGCGGGCATCGCCGCCAGCGCGGGCAGCAGATCGGTCGCGCCCTGAACCGCGAGACGCGGACCCGTGATCGAATCCGGAGCCGGAATCGAGGGCTTCGCAGGAAGCACATCGGCGAAGCTCGTCACGATAACCTCGCGCAGCTTGGTTTCCCCGCGCGCCTGATCCACCGTTGCCGCAAGCTGGTCGAGCGCGACGATCACTTCGGCATCAGTATCATTCAGTTCGTAGGCAAGTTCGAACGCACGCGACAGCGGGCTCACCGGCACATGGATCGCACCGAGCTTGAGGATGCCGAAGAACACGATGTGAAACTGCGGACAGTTCGGCAGGAACACCGCAACGCGGTCGCCTTTGCGCACGCCCTTGGCCTGCAGCAACGCAGCGAAACGGTCACTCTGCTGATCCAGTTCAGCGTAGGTCGTTACATGGCCGTAGAAAATCACCGCGGGTCGTTGCGGCCGATCCTTCGCCCAGGCGCGCAGATATTCGGTCAGAGCCACCTCGCCGTGCGGGTAATGCGGCTTTCGAGCGATGCCCTTCGGCCACGCCTTGTCCCACAAGGCGTGCAACTGCTCGAGGTATTCCTTTTCGTTGAGGCCCGCGGCCATTCCCGTCTTCCTTCTTATTTTCAGAAATCAAATATCAGCGGCGCTTCATGGTCGGATCGAGCGCAACGCGCATCGACTCGCCCAGTGTGTTGAAAGCAAGCGCGGTGAACAGAATCGCTAGTCCCGGCGGGTACATCTGCTCGGGCGCGATCTCCATGTTCTGGTAAGCGCGCGCCAGCATCGCGCCCCAGCTCGGGTCCGGCGGCTGGATGCCCAGACCAAGGAAGCTCAAGCTCGCTTCCGCGAGCAACGCGGCGGCCAGCAGCAGCGTCACCTGTACAATCACCGGCTGGATCGCATTCGGCAGAACGTGTCGCCACAGAATGCGGCCGGTGGACACGCCGAAGCATCGCGCCGCATCGACATAAAGCTCATTCCGCACCACCAGCGTCCGCGCGCGCACCAGCCGCGCCAGCTGCGGCGCGAAGACGATGCCGACCGAAATCATGCCGTTGGTCAGGCCGATGCCCAGCGCGCCCGTGACCGCGATGGCCAGCACGATGGCGGGAAACGACAGGAAGCTGTCAACGACGCGGCTGATCGCTTCATCGACCCAGCCTCCGAGATAACCAGCCAGCACGCCGACCGGAACGCCAATCGCCACCGCGATGGCGACCGCCAGGAAGCTGGCATAGAGCGACGCCATGCCGCCGTAGATCAGCCGGCTCAGCGTATCGCGCCCGAGATCGTCGGCGCCGAGCCAATGCTTCGCCGTCATCGGCGACAACGCTGCATCGAGATCCTGCATCGTCGGTGAATAAGGAGATATCCACGGCCCCAGAGTCGAAATCACAATGAGGGCGAAGAGGAATGAAAGGCTCAGCGCGCCGCGCAGATCGGACCGGAACCAGCGGCCGAAACCGGCGAGCCAGCTCGGCTTGCGCTCTGAGATAACGACTGTGTCCGCCATCTCAGGAAATCCTCGGATCGAGAACGCTGTAGAGAATGTCGGTCAACAAGTTGAGACCGACCACAATCAACACCATCGCGAAGACAACCCCCTGCACCACCGGAAAGTCGCGATTCATCGCCGCGTTGACGATCAGGCTGCCCATGCCCGGAATGGCAAACACGGCCTCCACGACGACCGTCGCCGCCAGCATGCGATTGGCCAGCAAACTCACGACGGTAAGAAGATTAACGCTGACATTCTTCAGTCCGTGCCGCCACAGGATCGAGGACGGCGGCAGACCCTTGGCGTGCAACGTGCGCACCTGCTGCGATGACAGGATTTCAACCAGCGACGAGCGCAACTGCCGTGCGACCTCGGCGATGCCGCCCGACGCCAGCGCTATCGCGGGCAGAAGCGCGTGACGTAACGCACCCCACGGATCTTGCGCGAACGCCACCGCCCCGGTGGCCGGCAGCCAGTTCATCTCGAGTGCGAAAAAGGCCACCAGCAACATGCCCAGCCAGAAATTCGGCACGGCCACACCTAGGGAAGCAACGGCCATAACGAAGCTGTCGATCCACGAGCCGGGTCTGCTTGCCGCCGCTATCCCGAGCGGGATTCCCACGAGCAGCGCCAGCATCAGTGCCATGGCGACGATCAACAACGTGTGTGGCAGGCACCGCTTGATCGAGGTGAGGACCGCCTCGCTCGACACCAGCGAGTTCGAAAGATCACCATGCGCGGCTTTCCAGAGCCACGTCCCGTATTGAACGAAGAACGGCCGGTCGAGGCCGTAGATTTCACGGATTTCCGCG
Organism: Afipia massiliensis; assembly: GCF_001006325.2. Classification (NCBI taxonomy): domain Bacteria; kingdom Pseudomonadati; phylum Pseudomonadota; class Alphaproteobacteria; order Hyphomicrobiales; family Nitrobacteraceae; genus Afipia; species Afipia massiliensis. Next base: position 4,306,954 of record NZ_LBIA02000001.1, read on the forward strand.
ATCCGCTGCTCCGACGCATTGTCCCCCGCCAGCGTCACGGCGACATCGCCCGGCACCAGCTTGAGCAGACCAAAGACGATGAAGGTCGACAACACGATCACTGGCAACGTCTGAAGCAGACGGCGGCCGATGATGCTGAGCTTGGCGGCGGTAATCATGACGAAACCAGACCTTCGATGACCGAATGACCGGCGCCGCGCTCATCGCAGCGGCGCCGGCATGGGTGTTATCCCAGCGAGATGTTTTCGAACTTCGGCTTGCCGAGCAGATTTGGCTTGAAGCCCTTCACCTTCTCGGACAGCGCGTCGATCTCGAACTGGAACGCGAGCGGAGCGGACAGCGCGTTTTCCATCGTGAAGCGCTGGATTTTCGCGAACACGGCGGCGCGCTTGGTCAGGTCTTCGCTTTCGCGGCTTTCCTGAATCATCGCCGACAGTTCGGGAGCCGCGAGACGACCGGCGTTGTAGTAAGCGCCCTTATCGAAACCGAGCGCATAAGTCATGCTCGGGTCCGGCCGCCCGGTCCATGCGGACACCAGCAGATCGAACTTCTTCTCGGTGGCGAAGAACTGCGAACTGATTTCCGCGATCGTTCCGCGCGAGAACTTGAGCCGGATTCCAGCCTTGCCGAGCTGATCCTGAATCACCTCGCCACGACGGACCGAGTCCTGATCCATGTAGCCGCCAATGGTCAGTTCAAGACCATCCTTGAAGCCCGCCTCCGCCAACAGCTTGCGCGCCTTGTCGGGATCATGCGGATAGAGATTGGCGATCGACTTGTCATAGGCCCAGTGCGTGCTGGGCAATGTCATTCTTGCCGGCTCGCCGAGGCCGTTCATCGTCGCTTTGACGAAGGCGTCGCGGTCCAGCGCAAAATTGATCGCCTGCCGGACCTTGACGTTGTCGAGCGGCGCGCGGGCGTGATTGAAGTAGATCTGAATGCAGTACAGCGTCGGCGACGTCACAGTCGTGAGATTCTTCGCGCGATCGATCACCGGCTTCAGGCGAGCGGGCAGCGCGAACGACATATCGTTCTGGCCGGCAACCACCGAGCGCAACGCGGTCGCAAGTTCCGGAATGATGTTGAACTCGATGCCGTCGAGATACGGCCGCCCCGGACGCCAGTAGCTTTCGTTGCGGGTCACGACGATGATTTCGTTGTCGGCCCACCGCACGAACTTCCACGGTCCGGCGCCCACCGGCTTGCGGTCGGTGTCGTTGCCGAGTGCCTTGATGTTGGTCGGAGACACCATCATGCCGGCGCGGTCGGAGAAGATTGCCGGCAGCGCACTGTCCGCGTTCTTGAGCTTCAGCGTGACCTGCAGCGGGCCAGTCACTTCAACCGATTCAACGCTGGTGAGATCCGCCTTCACGTTCGAGCGCTGGTCCTGACGACCGCGATCGATGTTGAATTTGACCGCTTCGGCGTCGAGCGGCGTACCGTCGTGAAACTTGATGCCGCTCTGGATGTCGAACACCAGGGTCTTGGGATCCGGGTAGCTCCACTTTGCGAGACCCGGCTTTGGCTTCAGCGTCGGATAATCCCATTCGACCAGCGTGTCGTACATGGTCCAGAGAATGCTGTGATCGGAGCCTGCGCCGCCCGTCGCCGGATCGAGCGAGGATGGGTTGGCGGGAGCCGCAATCTTCAGGATGCCGCCCTTCTTTTGCTCCTGGGCAAACGCCGGCAGCCCGAAGGTGCTTGCGGCAGCAGCGCCACCGATCAGCGCCAGCATCTCGCGGCGGTGCAACGCGCCCACCATGTGATCGAACTTCTTCATTCTTGTTTCCTCCTGTTGTTATTGCGCGAGAGGCGCATTTTGATTGTCTGGCGGCGGGCCTTCCGCCGTGGCGAAATGACAGGCGACCGAATGTCCGGGCTTCAGTTCGCGCCACACCGGCACTTCGGCTGCGCAACGCGGCTGAACCGAAGGACAGCGGGTGCGAAACCGGCAGCCCGACGGCGGAGCAACCGGGCTCGGGATTTCGCCCTGGAGAATGATCCGCTTATCAACCCGCATGCTCGACGGCAGCGGAACAGGCTCCGACGACAGAAGCGCCCGCGTATACGGATGAAACGGCCGCTCGATTACGTCTTCCGTCTGGCCAAGCTCCATCAGCCTGCCGAGATAGGTCACGGCGACGCGATCGGAGACATGGGAGACAACCGAAATATCGTGGGTGATGAAAACGTAGGTCAGCCCGAATTCGCGCTGCAGGTCGCTGAAAAGATTGAGCACATCGCCGCGGATCGAGACGTCGAGCGCGGCCACGACCTCGTCGCAGACGATGACCTTCGGGCGCAGGGTCAGAACCCGCGCGATGTTAACGCGCTGCTTCTGGCCGCCCGAAAGCTGGTGCGGATACCGGCCAGCGGTTTCCGGAGAAAGCCCCACCCGCTCCAGCGCCGCGACTCCGCGCTTGCGGCGCGATGCGTCGTTGCCCTCTCGCATCACTTCCATCGGTTCAATTACGCTGTCGATGATCGTCATCCGCGGATTGAGCGCCGCATTGGGATCCTGGAAGATAATCTGATAATCGCGCCGGTGTTTCCTGAACTGGCTGGTGCTGAGCGATTCAGGATCGGTGCCGTTGTGCAGGATGTGTCCGTGCGTCGGCGCAATCAGCGACACCAGCGCCCGGCCCAGCGTGGTCTTGCCGGAGCCGGATTCACCAATCACGCCGAAGGTTTCTCCGGCCCGGACTTCAAAGTCCATTCCGTCGATCGCCTTCACCGTATCGCGGCCATCGCGCGTCGGGAAAAGGATGCGCAGATCGCGCACCGCAAGAATGTCTTTCGTTGCGGAATTGGTCTCGGCCATCAGTTCACCGCTCCCGGCAGAGTGAGATCGGGCGCGCGCCAGCAACGCGCCAGACGGCCCGGCTCCACCTCGATCATCGGCTGTTCGCGCTCGCATCCGTCTGCCGCGTGCATGCAGCGGGGACGAAAGCGACAGCCCGCGGGCATGCCGGTCGGAGACGGGACACGGCCCGGAATCGACGGCAGCACGCCGCGGCGCTGACTGAGGCCGGGCAACGAACGCAGAAGTCCCGACGTATAGGGATGGCGCGGCCGCAACAGCGCGTCATCGACCGGCGCGTCTTCGACAACCTCACCGGCATACATGGTGATCATGCGGGTGCAGACTTCGGCGACCACGCCGAGATCGTGGGTAATGAAAATCAGCGCGGTCCCGGTCCGCTCGCTCAGCGAGCGTAGAAGATCGGTAATCTGGGCCTGCACCGTGACGTCGAGCGCCGTCGTCGGCTCGTCCGCGATCAGGAGTTTCGGCTTGCAGATCAGCGCCATCGCGATCATCACGCGCTGGCGCATGCCGCCGGATAACTGGTGCGGATACTCGTCGCAGCGCCGCTCCGGCGCGGGAATACCGACTTCCGCAAGCGCGGCGATGGCGCGCTCGCGCCCTTCGGCGCGGCTGGCCGGGAAATGCGCCCGATAGGCTTCGCTGATCTGATCACCGACAGTGAAGACGGGATCGAGCGCGCTCATCGGCTCCTGAAAGATCATCGCGATATCGCGGCCGCGCACGGCTCGCATCTGTCGCGGCGAGAGCCCTGCGAGGTTGGTGCCTTCGAACAGGATTTCGCCTCGCACGCGCGCCGATTGCGGCGGCAGCAGGCGCAGCAGCGAAAGGCCCGTCACCGTTTTGCCGCAGCCGCTCTCACCGACAATCCCGACCCGCTCGCCGGGCCGGATCGAAAAGCTCACGTTCTTGGTGATCGGCAATTCACCTTCGTTCGTTGCGAAGGAAAGCGAAAGACCGCGCACATCGAGCAGCCGCGACGCGGACTGCGGAGGCATCACCGTGGGGTCGGACAATTCCGTCGCGCTGACCATCGCGCGATCAGACGCAAAGCTGAAAAGAGCGGGACTTCAGGGCCGGCACGCACACCGCGCGGTCGTTACGGCAACCCTTTCCGGCCACCGGAGTCATAAATACCAACGTCGCACGCGGTGCCGTCATCAGTTGCTCCATCCCTGCATTGCCCGGTCTTTCTGCCGGGTATCGATCGTCCGCCTTTTGAGCCCCAATCAGTCAAATCGAGACCCGAGCAAGCGTTTATCCCGGCAAAAGCGAGAGGCTCGCCTGCCAGGTGACGTCCAAGGCATGAAAGGTCATCATTTGTCGATTGTCAACAATTGACTTTCTACAGTAAAATAGAACCACGGGGCTCGATCCACGGGCCCCAGATAGAGAGTCAGACCGTGGCACCACTCCTGCGAGCACCAACGAGCCGAGGCGACGACGATTCCGAGAGAAAGTTCGCTGCGCGGACGATCCCCGATCAGGTCGCCGACGAACTCGGCGCCGAGATTGTCGCCGGCCGCCGCAAGGCCGGGGAACGCCTGGTCGAGCTAGACCTTGCGCGAGACTTTGGCGTGAGCCGGGGCCCGATCCGCGAGGCCATCCGCATTCTCGAACGCCGTCGCCTCGTCGAGTTGCTGCCGCGGCGCGGCGCTTATGTGCGGCCGCTCTCGCTGAAATCGATCGCCGACCTGTTCAACGTGCGCATGGCGCTTTCGCTGCTGGCGGTTCGCGCGATGGCGACGTCTCCTATCGAAAGCTATGTCGAAACACTAGCACGGCGCTGCGCGGAATTAGACGAACTGGTCGAGACCGGCGATCCGATGGCCTTCGCGCGCGTCACGACACGCGCGGTCAAAACCGTCGCGCGCGGCTCGGGCAACGAACTTCTGGTGGAGTTGCTTACCGACCTCGCCAATCAAACGGTCTGGACGACGATCTGGAAGTCGCCGCTCGACTATCAAACACCCGATCTCCGCCGCGCCGCTGCCGACTTGATGGTTACGACTCTCGAAGCGATCAAACGCAGGGACCCTATCGCAGCAGTGGCCAGTCATGGACGGTTGCTTGAGGGAGACCGCGACCGTGCGTTGGCATCGCTGTCCCAGTTGCGGGGAGAGGCGTTCGACCTCCGTGCAATTTCACAGCCGGACGCGCGCCCTGCCCCTGATGACATCGTGCGGGTTGGCTGATCACCGTTGCGTTTGCGCAAATTGACAAAGCTGGCCTGATCAGCCCGCCGCAGAAATCCGCGGCGGCGGCATCTCCGGCGGCATGACGGTCAGGCGACAGCCGCCGTCTTCACCGGATGAATGAACCGGAAGCTGATCGCGATCCTGTTCCAGGCATTGATAGTCGCCACCAGCATGGTCAGCTTGACGATTTCCTCGTCCGAGAAACTGCCGCGAAGCTGCTCGTACACGTCGTCGGGGACATTGGTCTGCGACACCAATGTCACGGATTCGGTCCAGGCCAGCGCCGCACGTTCGCGATCGGTGTAGAGCGGCGACTCACGCCAGGTGCTCAACACATAGAGCCGTTCCTCGGTTTCACCCAGCGCGCGGGCATCCCGGGTATGCATGTGGATACAAAACGCGCAGCCGTTGATCTGCGAGGCGCGGGTCTTGACCAGTTCGATCAGCGATTTCTCCAGCCCGCTGGCCATAACGGCAGCTTCAAGCGCGCCGAGCGCCTTCATGATCTCGGGCGCAACCTTGTGCGGGCTTAGTCTCGCTTTCATGAATCACTCTCCCAAATGTTCGCTTGTCCAAAATTCCGGTTACGGATGGTATCTTCACTTGCCTTTGAAGGTCGGCTGCCGCTTGGCAAGAAACGCGCCGACACCTTCCGCGAAGTCCGCAGTCCCGATGCACGCACCGAACGCCACCGCCTCGGCCTCCATTTGATCGTGCAGTGAATTGTCCAGCGAACCCCGCAGCAGCGCCTTGGCTTTTCCAAGCGCGAAAGTCGGTCCGTCGGCAAGACGGCGCGCCAGCTTGTCGGTTTCGCTCGCCAGATCGGCCGCCGGCACGACGCGATTGATCAGACCGAGCCGGAGCGCCTCCGGCGCATCATAGACGTCCGACAGCAGCGCGATCTCCATCGCCTTGCGCAGGCCGACGAGCCGCGGCAGCGACCACGACGACGATCCGTCCGGGCTGGTGCCGAGCTTCGAATAAGCCAGCGTGAAAATCGCGGTATCGGCAGCAATGGCGAGATCCGTGGAAAGCGCGATGCTCATGCCCGCCCCGGCCACGGGCCCGTGCAGGCTCGCGATCACCGGCTGCGGCAGCCCCGCCAGAATTTCGAGACCTTCATGCAGCGGCTCCATGATCGTCGGCACACGCTTGCGAACTTCTTCCGCCGGTCCCGCAAACGCAGAGATGTCACCGCCCGCCATGAAGGCGCGGCCCTCGCCTGCGATGATGACGACGCGATTTCCTTTGTCCGCAGCCACGCCTTTGCAGGCGGCGAGAAATGCCTCCGCGGCGGCCACGTTGAGCGCGTTCAGCACTTTCGGGCGGTTGAAAACGATGCGGGTGATCGGCCCATCGACCTTCAGAAGCACCGGCTGTTCATCGGTCACTGACATCTCCCCCTGAGTGGTGGTTCGCAAGTCCGCGTCATTCCTACAGCGCGTTCTTTTGCGGACTTGCGAACCAAAACCACACTAAAATTATCATTTCTAGTGTCCTTTTGAATCCGAAGTTCGCTATGGAGCGCGCTGCAAAATAAGGCGAACTTCGGATTCAGGACACTAGATTGTTTCTTTCAACAATCGGTAGGCTGGAAAATCCGGAGCGTCAACGCACAGTCAGGCGCAGGAAGCTCATGACACAGCCGAGCGCTCCGAACCCCGCCCCCAGCGCCAGCTCTCGCGACCGGCGAGCGGCAGATCAGGGCGAGCTCAGCGAATCCTCTCCGAGGTAGCGGATGCGCGCCTCGGTCCATTCCTCTTTCTGGATCGTATCGAGTATGGCAATCGACAGCATCTTGCGCAGCGGGCTATCGGGCGGCACGGCGAACGCGTAATTCTGCGCTTCGATGGAAATATCGAGCAGCTTGAGCCGCGACGCATAACCCTGACGGATGGCCCACGCCAGCAGCGGCTTGTCATAGACGAATGCGTCGAGGCGTCCCGCACGCAGCGCCTTCAAACCATCGCGGGCGGTTTCATAGGGCTGAAACTTGAGCTTGCGCCTGATGAGATCGCCCTCCGACGACGTTCCCTTGACGGTGCCGACGCGAACGGAAGCCAGATCGGAGACGCCGGTAATTGTCCCCTGAATTTGCGATGTGGTCAGCACCGATGTGACGCCGGCCGTAAACACCGCAATCGTGATCACCGACACCACCAGCCAGATGGTCGCGACGAACCGGCCGAGAATGGTCTGCGGCCCCTTCTCCGCCGACGATCTCTGCGTCATCGCCAATGTCGACCACCACACGCTGGAGCTGATGCCCTTGGTGACGCCTCCGCCGAAGTACTCGTTCTGCCGCCGCTCGAGCAACCAAACGAGAATGCCGGCGCCCAGCGTCAGCCCGATCAGCGCAACGATCGCCTGCAGGAAATTGAACGAGGTCATCGCCCGGCGCAGCGTGCCCCAGTTCATGACGCTCACGACCGGAACGGCGATGCCCGTACCGGTCGAATAATAGGTCTGCGTGAAATCGAGAACCTTCTCGCGGTCGACGGTGACCGTGATCGCGCCGATCGCGATATCGAGATTTCCGGCAGCCGTTTCCCGGATCAGCTGCGGCATGTCCTTCTGTTCGACGAAGCGATACTTCAGATTCTCAGCCTTCGCGACCTGACGCCAGAGCTCGACGCTGAGGCCCGACCACGCGCCATCGGCGCCCTTCACGGCGAATGGCGGCGCATCCTTCACGCCGACCACGAGTTCGCGCTGCGGAATCGCCGATGTCGTCTCCTCCGCCTGCGCGAGCGGCAGGACCGAGAGCAACATGACCACCAGACAGGCCATCCGCAGGATCATCGTCTCTCCGCGCAATGATGCTATCCGCAGGCAGGTGCCGCGAATCCGATAACAAAGCTGTGACAGAATTCGGTGAGCGCCGCCTTACCAAAATGCAGGTCATTGTCGGCTATTTCGCCGCGTCGGCAATAGGCGCTGTCTCGACAAGCGCCGGGGATGCTGGTTTTACGCGACCGCGAAAGTACTGCTATACCCTGTGAAGACCATCCTCAGCGCGCGTAACTCAGAGAGCAATCCGATGAAGGCTTATGTTTACGGCGCGAACGGCGCCGCGATCACCGATGTGCCGAAGCCCTCCCTGAAGGGCACGCAGGTTCTGGTGAAAGTCCACGCCTGCGGCATGAACCGCGCGGATCTCGGCATGATCAAGGGCCATGTTCACGGTGCAGCCGGCGGCGTCGGCACTGTGCTTGGCATGGAGTGGGCGGGAGAGATTGTCGAACTCGGCCCCGATGCAAAAGGCCTCACCATCGGCGACCGGGTGATGGGCTCCGGCCCCGGCGGCTACGCGGAATATGCGGTGACCGATCACGGCCGCCTCTTCCCTATTCCGGCGTCCATGAGTTTCGAGCAGGCGGCCACGCTGCCGATCGCCTTGTCCACGATGCACAATGCCGTGGTCACCAACGGCGCACTCCAGCCGGGCCAGACCGTTCTGGTGCAAGGCGCGAGTTCAGGCGTCGGATTGATGGCGCAGCAGATCGCGAAGCTCAAGGGCGCAAAGCTGGTGATCGGATCGTCTACGGATGCTGCACGCCGTGCGCAACTCACCGCCCATGGGGCAGATATGGCAATCGACTCCAACGATCCGGCGTGGGTCGATCAGGTCCTGAAGGCCACCGGCGGCGCAGGCGTCGATATCATCATCGATCAGGTCTCCGGCAAGCTCGCCAATCAGAACCTCGCGGCAACGAAAGTGCTCGGCCGCATCGTCAATGTCGGGCGGCTCGGCGGCACTCACGGCGATTTCGATTTCGATCTGCATGCTGCGCGCCGCATCCAGTACATCGGCGTGACCTTCCGCACCCGTTCGATCGAGGAAATTCGCGACATCTTCGCGAAGGTCAAACAGGACATCTGGCCCGCGGTGGAATCCGGCAAGCTGAAGCTACCGATCGACCGTGTGTTCGCGTTCGGCGACATCGCGCAGGCTGTGGACTACATGTCGGCAAACAGGCATTTCGGCAAGATTGTCCTCAAGCTCTGACGTACTGTCGCTCCTGCGAATGATACGCATTTTGAATCGCGAACTCCCGCATTGACGTTCACTGCACGGCCGTGACAAGACCCGCGCATTGAGGAGCCGATGAGCGCAGTCAAGCAACGGGTCGCCGTCATTTCGATTGCCGCCAGCGCCAGCATGGCCGCGGTCAAATTCGCCGTGGGCGTCGCCATCGGCAGTATCGCGCTGATCTCGGAAGCGCTGCACTCATCGGTCGATCTGATCGCCACCGTCGTGACATGGATCGTGGTGCGGGTATCGGACAAACCTGCCGACGCAGAACATCACTACGGCCACGGCAAGCTCGAAAGCCTCTCGGCGCTCGGCGTCATCGCCCTGCTCTACATTCTGGCCGGCGGCATCGTGGTCGAATCCTACAGTCGCCTGCGCGAAGGCGTGGCGCCGCCGACATTGACCGCTTTGCCGTTCGTTGTGCTGGTGGTGGACATCGTGGTGAACTTCTGGCGCGCCCGGGCGCTCCATCGTACGGCGATGGAAACCAAGAGCCAGGCGCTGGAAGCCGACGCGCTGCACTTCGCCTCGGATGTGCTGGGCTCGTTCGCCGTCATCATCGGCCTCGGCCTTGCGGCATTCGGCTATGCTTGGGGCGATGCCGGTGCGGCGATCGCGGTGGCAGTGCTGATTTCAATTCTGGGATTGCGGCTGGGAAAAACGACCATCGAGACGCTGCTGGATCGCGCGCCCGAAGGCGCCTCCGAGAAGGCCGAAGCGGCCATCCGCGCCATTCCCGGCGTCGTCGATGTGGAGCGGCTGCGGGTGCGCATGGTCGGCGCCCGGCACTTCGTCGATGCGACGGTGCAGGTGCCCCGCACCTACCCCATCGACCGTATCGATGGCATCAAGCGCAAGGCGCAGGACGCCGTGACCGGCGCGCTTTACGACGCCGATCTGACGTTTACAGCCGTCCCGGTGGCGCGCGACAACGAAAGCGTGCGCGAGCGAATCATGGTGATCGCCCGCAACTCGGGTCTGGCGATCCATCATGTCACCGTGCATGACCTCGGCGGGAAGCTGACCGTCAGCATCGACCTCGAGGTCGACGGCGACATGCCGCTGAACGAGGCCCATGACATCGCGCACGGGCTCGAACACGCCATCCGCGATGAATTCGGCGCCGACGTCGAGGTCGATACCCACATCGAGCCGCTCGAGCCCGAGCTGCCGCACGGCACCGACGCCGCCATAAGCCGCGTCGAGACTATCCAGCAGGCCCTGTCGCGCTTCGCGGCCGAGAGCGGGGCGATTCACGACGTCCACAATGTGCGGGTGCGCGACACCGACGCCGGCGAAATCGTCAATTTCCACTGCCGCGCGGTGCCGTCGATGAGTGTGATCGCGGTTCACGAGAAGGTCGACGAAATCGAGCGCGCCCTGCGCCGCGCGTTTCCGTCCGTGAAGCGCGTCATCAGCCACGCCGAGCCCGCGCGCTAGCGAGTCTTACTCCCCTTCCTCGCCTCATCTCTGAAGAAATCTCGTCCGTCATTGCGAGGAGCAAAGCGACGAAGCAATCCAGTTTTTTGCTTGTCGATCGCAGACGCTGGATTGCTTCGCTGCGCTCGCAATGACGCTCTCACGCGCACCGTTCTCGTTTCGGACTCAACTCAACACGCAAAAACGAGTCTGAATTTCCTTGGGACAACATTTATTTCGCATTAACGATTCGTTGACTCTCGACAGCGTGGGAAAAGTGGATTCAAATCACATTCGATTCGGAGGGTTGGGGAAACCGGCCGAACGGGGTGCAGACAATAAAGTTCGAGGGGCGAAGGAATGGCGCGTTCGCACGCAGCGACAACGTGTGTCCAATCCGATTCTATCAAGGGATTGGCACAGTCGATCGCGAAGCCGGCATATCACCGGCTGCTGATTGCGGAGCCTGCGTTGCGACGCGCCGTTCCCACCCTGATCATCGCCTTCCTCATTACTATCTGCATCGGTGCATTCGTCCAGGTCATCGACCAGACCCGGCAAAAGCGCGCGTCCATCAAGCGTGACCTCTCAGCGCTGGCCGACCTGCTGGCGGAACGTCTCGACCGCGCGGGCCCTGTTCGTCAGGATCGCGCGGCGTCGGCCGAGCGGCTTCAGAGCCTGTTGCCCGGCTTGGTCCCCTCATGGGGCACCGCCGCCGGCCGCCATATCATCGTGACCAGTCCCGAACAGCGCATCATCGCGCGCATCCCCATCGATACCCCTGCCGAGAATGCAGGGCGCATCCTCGACGTGCTCAGCGCCACGTCCAAACTCAGCGTTCTTGGGCAGACCACTGTGATCGAGGTCGAACTACCGGGCGGCCCCCGCGCCCTCGCCACCCAGCGCACCGTGAAATCGCTCCCCGGCCAGGTGATCGTGGTTCAGGAACAGGTCGAGTCCCCCTGGCGCTCCGACGCCGCACTACAGATCACGCTCTCAGCGACCACCGGCTTCGTGGTGCTGATCCTCGGCTTCGCGTTTCACTGGCAATCGACCCGCGCCCGCGAGGGCGATCTGATCAACGACGCGGTGCGCTCGCGGATCGACACGGCACTCAACCGCGGCCGTTGCGGCCTGTGGGACTGGGACCTGTCGCGCGGCCGGATTTTCTGGTCACAGTCGATGTTCGAACTGCTCGGGCTGGAAAGCCGCAGCGACCTGCTGACGTTCGGCGAGGTCAACGCGCTGGTGAAGTCCGACGACATCGACCTGTTCCACATCGCTGACCAGCTCGTCTCCGGCAACCTCGATCATATCGACCAGACATTCCGGATGCGCCATGCCAACGGACATTGGATCTGGCTGCGGGTCCGCTGCGAACTCAGCCAAGGCCAGAACGGCGGCGGCAGCCACCTGATCGGCATCGCGGTGGACATCACCGAACAGAAGAGCCTCGCCGAGCGAACCGTCGAGGCCGACCTGCGACTGCGCGACGCCATCGAGACCATCCCGGAAGCCTTCGTGCTGTGGGACGCCGATAACCGGCTGGTTCTCTGCAACTCGCACTTCAAACGCCTGCACAAGCTCCCCGACTCCGCCGTCAAGCAAGGCACCTCCTACGAGACCGTCATCGAAGTCGGCAGCATGCCGGAAATCCGCACCCGGCTGCCGAACTCACTGGCCCCTGGCGCGCGCACCTTCGAGGCCCAGTTGGAAGACGGCAGCTGGCTCAACATCAGCGAGCGCCGCACCAAGGACGGTGGCTACGTCTCCGTCGGCACCGACATCACCCAGATCAAGCTGCACGAGCAGAAGCTGATCGACAACGACATGCGCCTCACCGCGAACGTGATCGACCTCAAACGCTCGCAGGCTGAACTGGAGCGTCAGGCGCAACTGCTTGCCGAACTCGCGCAGAAATACGCCGATGAGAAAAACCGCGCCGAGGAAGCCAATCAGACCAAGTCGAAATTCCTCGCCAACATGAGCCACGAGCTGCGCACTCCGCTCAACGCCATCATCGGCTTCTCGGAAGTGATGGGCAGCGGCATGTTCGGCGCGCTTGGCTCCGAAAAGTATCAGGAGTACTGCCACGACATCATGACCAGCGGAAACTACCTGCTGGACGTCATCAACGACATCCTCGACATGTCGAAGATCGAAGCCGGGCGCATGAAGCTCGATTACGAACCGCTCGACCTCGCCCAAACCCTCACCGAATCCCTGCGCGTCGTCTCCGGCCGCGCCGAAAACAAGAACCTGACAGTGACCGCTGACATTCGCGGTGCGATCCCGATTGTCGCGGATCGCCGCGCCATGAAGCAGATCGCAGTGAACCTGCTGTCGAATGCAGTGAAGTTCACGCCCGACGGCGGCAAGGTCACGGTCCGCAGCCGGATGCGCAACGGATCGATCATGCTGACCATCGCGGACAGCGGCATCGGCATTGCCCCGCAGTCGCTGGCGAAACTCGGGCGGCCGTTCGAGCAGGTCGAAAGCCAGCTGACCAAGAGCTATCACGGCTCGGGCCTCGGGCTTGCCATAGCAAAGTCGCTCGCCAACCTGCATGGCGGATCGATGAAGCTGCGCTCGCGGCTGGGTGTCGGCACCATCGTCTGCGTGATGCTGCCGTGCGGACACGGCGAACAGGCCGCGCCCAGCATTATTGCCGAGACGTCCCTTCAAGCAGCTTCAGGAAAACCTCGCGCACGTCGTTCTGGGTCTCTCGCACGCGCGCCTCAAGCGACGAGAAATCCGGCGCGTCGCCAGCCCGCGTCAGCACCCGCAGCAGATCCTCCCCAGCTGTTTCCGGTTTGAATTTCTCCGTCACGCACAAGCGGATGATCTGGGTCAAATCGTGATAGAGCCGTGACGCCGCACGCAGGATGTCGACATCCGACTGCGACAGAACTCCAAGCCGCGCCGCACTATCCAGCACCTGCACCGTGCTGACGTCGAGAATGCCCGGCTTGTCCGCCGCGTGGATCAGTTGCAGATACTGCGCGATGAACTCGATATCGACCATGCCGCCGGCGGCATTTTTCAGATCCCAGATGTCGCTCTCGCCCTTTTCCTCGGCGATGGCGCGGCGCATTTCCAGAACGTCGTTGGCGATGATGCCGGTCTCGCGCTTGCGCGTCAGCACATCGCGGATAACGGCCTCGATCTTGGCCTGAAAAGCCGGCGACGCCGAAATAACACGAGCGCGCGTCAGCGCCATGTGCTCCCAGGTCCAGGCTTCGTGTTCCTGATATTCGGAAAAAGAGTCGATCCGCGACGCCAGCGGACCCGCCCGCCCCGACGGGCGCAGCCGCATATCGACCTCATAAAGCACGCCGTAATTGGTGCGCGTCGTGAACGCGCTGATCAGACGCTGGGTCAGCCGCGCGAAATACTGTGAGCCGTGCAGCGATCGCGCACCGTCCGAGTCAGGCGCTTCGTGATCGAAGTCATAGATCAGGATCAGGTCGAGATCGGACGACGCCGTCATTTCGCGGCTGCCGAGCTTGCCCATCGCCACGATGGCGGTTTCCTGATCCTTGATCCGCCCATGCTGCTCCGCGAATTGGCCCATCACCAGACCATTCACGGTATGCGCGATGCCTTCCGCCACGTCGGCAAACGCGACGCTCGCGTGCTGTGCCGACACCGTGCCGGACAGAATGCGGGTGCCGATCAGGAACAGGCTCTCCTGCCCGAACAGCCGCAGCCGGTCCAGAAACTCCTCGTAGGAATTTGCGTCGGACAGGGTCGCCGCAAGCCGCGCCGACAGTTCGTCCTGATCCGGCATCGCGCCGAAGAAGCGCGGATCGATCAGTCCGTCCATGATCTGCGGCTGCCGCGCCAGCATGTCGCTCAGGCGCGGCGCCGCGCCCAGCACAAGCGCGACCAGCGCCACCAGATCCTTGTTCTGGCTCAGCAGCGAAATCAGCCGCCCGCCCCGCTGCAACGCCTGAAGGAAGCGGTCGAACGCCATCACGGCATCGTCGGGCTCCTCGGCGCGAGACAGACCGCGCATCAGGTCAGGGACGAATTCGTTGAATGCCTGCCGCGTTGCATCCACACGGAACACACGATACTCGCCGCTCAGCCAGCGCTGCACGGTCTCCGCCACCATCCTCGGCTTCTTGAAGCCCAGCGTGAGCAGATACTCGAGCAGCCGCTTGTCGTCCGGGCCAGCGCTGTAGTCCACGTCCGGCAATTTCTCGGCGCCGGCCGGATCGCCCTCGAATAACCGGCTGTAGTGGTTCTGCACGCAGTTGAGATGCGCCAGCAGATCCCTGGCGAACGCGGCGCGGTCGTCATATCCGAAGAACCGCGCGAAACGTTCGACCGCTTCGGCCTCGGTCGGCAACGTATGCGTCTGCTCGTCGGCGACCATTTGCAGACGATGCTCGACCCGGCGCAGGAAATCGTAAGCCACCGTCAGTTCGTCGCGCGCCTCGAACGTGATCCAGTTGCTGTTCGCCAGAATATTAAGCGCCTCCAGCGTCGGGCGCACGCGCAGTTCCGGATGCCGCCCGCCCGCGATCAGTTGCTGGGTCTGGGCGAAGAATTCGATCTCGCGGATACCGCCGCGGCCGACCTTGACATTATGGCCTTCGACGGAAATCTCGTTCTGGCCGCGGAACGTCTGCATCTGCCGCTTCATGTCGTGGACGTCGGCGAGTGCCGCGAAATCCAGATGCTTGCGCCAGACGAACGGCGCGATCTCGGCGAGCAGCGCATCGCCGGCTTTCAGGTCGCCTGCGCAGGGCAGCGCCTTGATCATTGCCGCGCGTTCCCAGGTGCGGCCCTCGCGCTCGTAATAGTGCAGTGCCGCCGCGATGGAGATCGCCACCGGCGTCGATGCGGGATCGGGCCGCAGCCGCAGATCGACACGGAACACGTATCCGTCGGCGGTGCGCGATTGCAGCAGCCGCGACAGCCCCTGCGCGACCTTGACGAAAAACGGCGATGGCTCGATGCCTTCGGCCAGCGTCGGCGCGTCCAGCTCGTAGAACACGATCAGGTCGATATCGCTGGAGTAATTCAGTTCCCCCGCGCCCATCTTGCCCATGGCGAGCACGACGAGGCCGCTGCCGATTTCCGGATGCTCGGCGTCGGGCGGCAGCAGCCGACCGCGCGCGGCTTCCTGCTTGAGCAGGAAGCGAATGGCGCATTGAACGGAAGTCACGGCGATGTCGGTCAGCGCCCGGGTCACCCGCATCACCGGCCAGACGCCGCCGATGTCGCACAGCGCGATCAGCAGTGCGGCTTCGGATTTCATCCGGCGCAGCGCCGTCATGACCTCGGCATCGGTCGGGGCGGCGGCGACATCGGCCACCGCCTTGACAATCAGCGCCGCGAGGTGGTCATCGGGATCGGATTGCAGCAGGCGGACGACGCGGCCGGCATCCGCGCGCATCAGATCGAACAGATAGGGCGAGGCTTCCGCGATGCCCTCAAGGATCGCCTTGGCCTGCGGGAACGAGCCGGATATGGCCTTGAGCGCAGTCGCGGCCTCGGGCGAGATATCGCCCAGCCAATCCGCGAGCCGCCGTTCGGCATCGTCAGGCGCGAACAGTTTCGGTCCGGCCACGAAACGGGCCGCCAGGGTGGGTCGGTCCGCACCGCCCATCTCAGGTGAACTCATACAGTCTTCTGTTCCACGCCCCGGCTCGGGATCACAAGCGTCACGCGCAGCCCCGGCTGGCTGTCCGCGAGTCGCAGGTCGCCACCATGCAACGTCGCGACAGCCGATGCCAGACTCAAACCGAGCCCCGATCCGGGCTGGGTGCGGCTGGCCTCCAGCCGGACAAACCGCTCGACCGCGCGCTGGCGGTCGGCTTCCGGGACACCTGGCCCGTGGTCCGTGACACTGAGAAGAACATTGTCCCCTTCCCGGTGCGCCTCGATCAGAATATCGGGAGTTTTTGCGGCGGCGCCGGATGCGGCGGGGTCGTTCCCCGCGGACGCGCCAGCGGGCTGGCCATATTTGATGGCGTTCTCGACCAGATTGGCCAGCGCCTGACTGATCAGTTCGCGGTTGCCGTGAATGGTCGCGGCGTCAGCCGCGACGTCGAGGGACAGGCCCTTGTCCTCGGCGAGCGGCTCATAAAGTTCATGGATGCCGTGGGCCACTTCGGCCGCGTCAAAGTCGATCATGTTGTCGCGGGCCTGACCGGATTCGGCGCGCGCGATCATCAGCAGCGCGTTGAAGGTGCGGATCAGGCCGTCGGACTCGTCGATGGTGCGCTCGAGCGCTGCGCGGTATTCACCTTCGTTGCCCGCCTTCGCCAGCGCCTCCTCGGCGCGGTTGCGAAGCCGCGTCAGCGGCGTCTTGAGATCGTGGGCAATGTTGTCGGACACTTCCTTGAGGCCGACCATCAGCGCCTCGATGCGCTCCAGCATGGCATTGAGATTTTCCGCGAGCCGGTCGATCTCGTCGCCGCTTCGGCCCACCGGCAATCGCTCGGACAGGTCGCCCGCCATGATCCGCTGCGTGGTTCCGGTCATCGCGTCGATCCGGCGCAGCACGCGCCGCGCGACGAACACGCCGCCACCGAGGCCGAGCACGACCACGATCAGCACCGACCATTGCGCGGCCTTTGCGACAATGGCGAACAGCCGCCGCCGCTCCTCAAGGTCGCGCCCCACCAGAATCCGGAAACCGCCGGAAAGCTGCGACACCTTCACCAGCGCGTAGTGACTCTTGGTGTCGGTCTCTTCGAGCCGCTTATAAAAGGTCTCCGCCCAGCCGGGATGGTCCATCACGCCGGGTTCGAGCGAGGACACGTTGCCGGCCACCCCCTGCCCCTGCGGCGTGGTCACGAGGTACAAATTCGCGCCCGGACGCAGCGCGCGGCCCTCGACCGCGGTGACAAGTCCGCGCAGACCGCCCCGCGTATATTGCTCGGTCAACTCGCTCAGTTCGGAATTGACGGTGTCAGTGATCTGCTCGGTGATCATGCGCCGCGTGTTCCAGGCGAAGTAGCCAAGCAGCGACGCGGCGAACAGCGCAAACAGCAGCAGATAGACCAGCGTCAGCCGGAACGCTGTGGTTCGTATCAGTTTACCGAATGCCGTCACGAACCATATATCCGGCGCCACGAATGGTGTGCAGCAGCGGCTTGTCCTGCCCCTTGTCGATCTTGGAGCGCAGCCGCGAGATGTGCACGTCGATCACGTTGGTCTGCGGATCGAAATGATAGTCCCATACGTTTTCGAGCAGCATGGTGCGGGTCACGACCTGCCCCGCATGTTTCATCAAGTATTCCAGCAGCCGGAATTCGCGCGGCTGCAACGTGATCTCGGTAGAGCCACGCTTAACCTGATGCGAAAGCCGGTCGAGTTCGAGATCGCCGACACGATAGGTCGTCTCCTCGGACGGACCGCCGTGACGGCGCGACAGCACCTCGACGCGCGCCAGCAATTCCGCGAATGAATAAGGTTTCGGCAGGTAATCGTCGCCGCCTGCGCGCAGGCCCTTGATGCGATCGTCGACCTGGCCGAGCGCGGACAGGATCAACGCGGGGGTATGATTGCCCTTGCCTCGCAGGGTGCCGATGATGGACAGCCCGTCGCGCTTGGGCAGCATGCGGTCGATCACGAGCACGTCGTACTCGCCGGACTCGGCGAGCGCGAGACCCTCCTCGCCGTCGCTTGCATGGTCGGCAACATGACCGACCTCGCGAAACGCCTTCACGAGATAGTCGGCCGACTCGCGGTCGTCTTCAACGATGAGCAGTCGCATCTGTGATTCGGTCTGGATTTGAGCAGCGGAACTTTGTGTCACCATGGCGCGATGATCGTCCTCATGCAAGGCAGCGAATGACGTGCCTGCGGCCGCCAGCCCCTGGTGCATTAGCAAGAAAACGGGCGGCGAAGCTGGGGGACTTCACCGCCCGCATTGCACGACCGACTGGAGTGCGATCGCGCCGCCTTCGACGGAGGGGGGCGTTTTCCATCGAAAGCATCTCTGCATGATGCAGAAAGAGCATCACGCCTGGTGTCCTGAATCCGAAGTTCGCTTTATCTAGCAGCGCCTTCGGTGGCGAACTTCGGATTCAAAAGGACACCAGTAATCATAATTCCAGTGTGGTTTCGGTTCGCAAGTCCGCAAACGAACGCGCTGCAAAAACGACGCGGACTTGCGAACCACCACACTGGATTTAAGGGACGGGCTTTTGGCCCGCCCCCGGGAAGGAGCCGTCGGCGGGGGCTACTATGCCGGCGACAACTCCCCATCTCGTCCTCGCCTCCCGGCGAGGATTAAACTTTGATCAGCCCTTGGCGACCGGCATCGCGATGAAGCGCGACGAGTCTCCGGACTTCACGCGAACCAGAACGCTGTTCTTGTTCTCGTTGCGCGCAGTGGTGATCGCGTCGCGAACTTCAGCCGGGTTCGAAACCAGCTTGCCTGCGACTTCGAGGATGACATCGCCTTCCTTGAAACCGCGCTCCGCCGACGGGCTGTTCGGATCGACGTCGGTCACGACCACGCCGTCCTTGCCCGCGCCGGCAACGCTGTTGGCCGGAGCCAGCGTCAGGCCGAGGTTCGGCACCGTCACGTTGCCGCGACCCTTGCCGCCATCTTTCTGGTTCGTGTCGGCCTTCGCAGCCTTGGCGTTCGGCAACTCGCCGAGCGTCATGTTGAGGATCTTGTCCTGGCCCTTGTGGACCACGACCAGCTTGACGGTCTGACCGGGGGCCATGCCGCCGATGGTGCGGGCGAGTTCGCGCGCATCCTTCACCGGCTGATCGTTGACCCGGGTGATGACGTCACCGGATTCGATGCCTGCCTTGGCGGCAGGGCCGTTGGCCTGAGGTTCGGCGACCAGCGCGCCTTCGGTCTTCTTCAGGCCGAGGCTGTCGGCGATCTCAGGCGTCACCTGCTGAATCTGGACACCGATCCAGCCGCGGCTGACTGTACCCTTGTCCTTCAACTGCTCGACGACGCTTTTCACAGTCGACGCCGGGATCGCGAAGGCAATGCCGACGCTGCCGCCCGACGGCGAGTAGATCGCCGTGTTGACGCCCATCACGTCGCCTTCGGTGTTGAAGGTCGGGCCACCGGAGTTGCCCTTGTTCACCGGCGCGTCGATCTGGATGAAATCGTCATAGGGTCCGTTGCCGATGTCGCGGCCGCGTGCCGAAACGATGCCGGCGGTGACGGTGCCGCCGAGGCCGAACGGATTGCCGACCGCAAGCACCCAGTCGCCGATGCGCGGCTGACCGTCGGAAAGCTTGGCGTAAGGAAGATTGCTGACGCCATCGACCTTGATCAAGGCGAGGTCGGTGCGCGGATCGGTGCCGATCACCTTTGCGGTGTGGACCTTGCCGTCATCGGTCGTGACTTCGACCTTGTCGGCGCCATCGACCACGTGATTGTTGGTCACGGCAAAACCGTCAGCCGAAATGAAGAAGCCGGAGCCCTGCCCGGTCTGGCCGCCACGGCCACGCGGACCACGTCCGCCCGGGAATCCATCCGGACCACCGAAGCGGCGGAAGAAGCGCTCCATCGGCGAGTTCGGCGGGAACGGATTATCTTCCGGGCTCGCCTCACCGGTGGTTGCCGGCTTCTCTGCGATCTTGACGCGCACCGAAATCACCGACGGCTTCACGCGCTCGACGATATCGGCAAAGCCGATCGGCTGCTGAACCTGACGGACTTCCTTGTTGACCTGCGCATGCGCGGTCGTGGTGAGCACATCGAAGTTATTCGAGGGGCTGAGGCCATAGGCGGCAACACCCAGACCCGCGACCACCGATGCCATCAGCGCGAACTTGCGCGCGGAGAAAATGGAACGGCGTGGAGCGGTGTAGGATGGAAGCTTGGAAAGATCGGTGGGACGGTCTGTCATGAATTATCTCCAGGAGAACGGCGAAACGGATGAGAATCTCGCGGTGCATGTGTGTGCACCTGTGCTCTGGAAGATGGGGCACGCGGCCTTACCGCGCTCTGACGGGGGAATTAATGTTTTGTAATAAAATCAGGGCGCGAGCGGACTTCTGAGGTCACGCGAAACATCTTCCCGGAACCGGCCGAAAACGGCTGTTCAGCGGGGCTTTTCCGGCGATTCCTGAGCGGCGATCAGCTTCTCCAGCCGCGCCTCTTCCTCGGGGGTGAGTTGGAATGACGCACCCCCCTCGCTTGCGGCCGCACGGTTGCGGCGGCGATTGCCGAACCACAGCACTAGCCCGCCTCCGAGCAGAACCAGCGGGGGAACCAGCCACAGCAACAGCGTCCGGCTTTGGACGCGCGGCTTGAGCAGCACGAACTCGCCATAGCGCGCGACGAGGAAGTCCATCACCTGCTGGTCGGTGCTGCCCGCCGCGATCCGCTCACGCACCAGCAGGCGCAGATCGCGCGCCAGCGGCGCATCGGAGTCGTCGATGGACTGGTTCTGGCAAACCATGCAGCGCAGTTCGCGCGACAGGTTGCGCGCCCGCGCCTCCTGCGCCGGATCGGCCATGATCTCGTCGGGCTGCACGGCAAGCGCGGGAGATGCGATTGCTATCGCGAGTCCAAGGATCGTCATGCTGATACGCAGACGCGAGCCCCAACTATGATGTCGTCCCCGCGCAAGCGGGGACCCATACTCCCTGTCGTTCGATTCGATGTGTGGCTGCGCAGCCACTTCCACCGGGAGTGCGGCGACTATGGGTCCCCGCTTTCGCGGGGACGACGCCGTATATGTATTTGCGACAGCGCCGAACATCTTACTCCGCCGCCTGCAACGCGCCAGTCTTCTTGCCGGCCTTGGCCGGTTTCGGCGCGCCGACGCGCAGCCGCCTGTCGGTGAGCGACAGCAAGCCGCCGAACGCCATCAGCACCGGCCCGAACCAGATCAGCAGCACCATCGGCTTGTGATAGATTCGCACCGCGATCGATCCGTCGGCATGGGCATCGCCGAGAGAAATGTAGATCTGGCTCGCGCCCCGCGTCAGCAGCGCCGCTTCCGTGGTCGACATGTCGCGCGTCGCGAAATTGCGCTTCGACGGCGACAGGATGCCGATGGTCCTGCCGTCCAGCATCACGGTGAAATGCGAAATCGCCTCGCGGTAATTCGGACCTTGCTGCTGCGTCACATCATCGAGCCGCACCTGATAGCCACCGACGGTGACAATGTCCTTCGGACGCATCGACGCGATGCTCTCCGAGTTCCATGTCGTCTCGCAGACGATCCCGATCAGCGCGATGCCGAGCCCGGCATGGGCAAACGCCGAACCCCACGTCGAACGCGGCAAACCGCGCGCGCGATGCAGCGACGTTGTGAACGGACCGCGGAACAGTTGGGTGCGCTCCACAATGTCGGTGAGCGCGCCGAGCACGACGAACACCGCGATGCCGATCATCAGCGGCGCAAATGCGCCACCGCCGCGGGTCCACGCCCACAGCACAGCCATCGCCACCAGCGCAACGATGCCAGCCGCGGTCAGGCGCTGCGATGCGCCGACGATGTCGCCGCGCTTCCACGCCAGCAGCGGCCCGAACGGAACTGCGACCAGCAAAGGCAGGAACAACGGTGCAAACGTCAGATTGAAGAACGGCGCACCGACCGAAATCTTGTCGCCGGTGAGAACTTCAAGCGCGAGCGGATACAGCGTGCCGACGAAGACTGTCGCACAGGCTGTCGTCAGCAGCAGGTTGTTCAGCACCAGCGCGCCCTCGCGCGAGATCGGCGCGAACAACCCGCCCTGCTTCAGCGTCGTCGCCCGCCACGCATAAAGGCCGAGGCTGCCGCCGATGAACAGGCACAGGATCATCAGAATGAACACGCCGCGCGATGGATCGCTGGCGAAGGTATGCACCGAGGTCAGCACGCCCGAGCGCACCAGGAAGGTGCCGAGCAGCGACAGCGAGAACGTCAGGATCGCGAGCAGAACGGTCCAGACCTTCAGCGCGTCGCGCCTTTCCATCACCACGGCGGAATGCAGCAGCGCGGTGCCCGCGAGCCACGGCATCAGCGAGGCATTCTCCACCGGGTCCCAGAACCACCAGCCGCCCCAGCCGAGTTCGTAATAGGCCCAGTACGAACCCATCGCGATGCCGAGTGTCAGGAAGATCCACGCCGTCAGCGTCCATGGCCGAACCCACCGCGCCCATGCTGCATCGATGCGGCCTTCGATCAGCGCGGCAACGGCGAACGAAAACGAGATCGAGAAACCGACATAGCCGAGATAGAGCATCGGCGGATGGATCGCGAGGCCGATGTCCTGCAGGATCGGATTGAGGTCGCGGCCCTCCATCGGTGGATTGGCGATCCGCGCGAACGGGTTCGATGTGGCGAGGATAAAGAGATAGAACGCCGCCCCGATCCAGCCCTGCACCGCCAGCACATGGGCGCGCAGAGAGCGCGGCAGGTTATTGCCGAACGCCGCCACCAGCGCGCCGAACAGCGCGAGGATCAGGACCCACAGCAGCATCGAGCCTTCGTGGTTCCCCCACACGCCCGTGTACTTGTAGATCAGCGGCTTCAGCGAATGGGAATTCTCGAAGACGTTCGCGACCGAGAAATCCGACGTCACATGCAAATAGGTCAGCGCCGCGAACGACGCAGCGGTGAACGCGAACTGCGTCAGTGCGGTCGAGCGCGCGACATTCATCAGCGCCGGATCGCGCAGGCGCGCACCGACCACTGGAACCACCGACTGGACCAGCGCCAGAACCAGCGCCAGCACCAGCGCGTAATGTCCCGCCTCGGCAATCACTTCGCGGCTCCCTGCACGCCTGGGGCTTTTTGCGGCTTCTTGTCGTAGTCGTCCTTCCAGTGGCCGGTCTTTTTGAGTTCCTCGGCGACGGCCTTGGGCATGTAGTTTTCGTCGTGCTTGGCGAGAACCGTGTCCGCCTTGAACACGCCTTGCGCGTCGAGCGCGCCCTCGGAAATGATGCCCTGCCCCTCGCGGAACAGATCTGGAAGGATACCTTGGTAAGTCACCGGCAGGATTGCATTTCCGTCTGTGACCTCGAATTTCACTTTAAGCTGTTCGCCGCGCACCAGCGATCCCTCGCGCACCATGCCGCCGAGGCGGAACCGCTGGCCGGGTTGGATCTGCTTTTCAGCGGCCATGGTCGGCGTCGAGAAGAACAGGATGGAGTCACGGAGCGCATTCAGCACGAGCGCAGCCGCAATCGCCAGTACCGCGAGCGCGCCTCCGATCAATGTCAATCGCCGCTGCTTGCGTGTCATGCGTGTTCCTTCGTCAGGTACGTCGTTCGCAACTCGTCATTGCGAGGAGCGCTTGCGACGAAGCAATCCAGTTCTTGCTGAATCAAGACTGGATTGCTTCGCTGCGCTCGCAATGACGTGAATGATGCAACTCGCATTTTACCCATCCAGTCCAAGACTCTTGAGACCGTCGTTCAGCAGTTGCAGCCGCGCTGCGTCGCTACCGACCGCCTGACGCGCATCAGCGAGCGCGGCCTGCGCCTTGTCGCGTTCGCCGAGCACCATATAGGCACGCACCAGCCGCAACCACCCTTCGACATCGTTGCCGTTGTCCTTCAGCCGCGTCGCGAGGCGATCCACCATCCCGCGGATCATCGTGTTGCGGTCGCCCTCGGTCATATCCTTGGTGGCCGCGATGGTATCATCGGACAACTTGGGCGCGACGACGCCGGCGCGCACCAGCGCCTCCTGCACCAGCGGGCGCCATGGCGCATCGGCTGGCGCCGACGCCAGCATGCCGCGCCAGATGTTCACGGCGTCATCTTTGCGTCCGTCCTGCTGAGCGGCGATTCCCATGAAATAGCGCGCCTTCACCTCATTGGGATCGAGCGCGATGGCCCGGTCGAATTCGGCCTTGGCTGCGGCGGTCACCACGCCCCCACTTGACGCTGCGATGGCTTCGCCGAGATCGGCGCGGCGCGGCGCGCTCTCGCCGTTGTAGGTGATGGCATTGCGCCAGGCGCGCGCCGCGTCGTCGTAGCGGCCGATCCGCGCCAATACGGGTGCCAGCACTTCCCAGCCCCGGCCGTCGGTCGGATTTTTCTCAAGATGAGTCTCGACCTGCGACACCAGCTTGTCCATCGACGCGGTTGCGACCGCCGCGCGGCTGCGCTCGGCGAGCGGGAAATCGCCCAGCGATGGCGAGCCGAATGTCGCGTAGAGCCCGACCGCGACCAGCGGCAGGCCGGCAAGCGCGATCAGGGCGACGGCGCGGCGAAACCAGAGGCTCGACGGCGATGATGCACCCGCCTCGGCGTCCGACGCTGCGAGCAGCCGGCGGCTGATTTCGACGCGCGCGGCTTCCGCCTCGTTCGCACCGATCATGCCCGCGGCCACATCGCGCTGAACCTCCGCGAGCTGGTCCTTATAGACCACCGTTTCGCTGCCCTCGCGCGCCGAGGCGTTGCCACGGCCGAGCGGCCACAGCACGGCAAATACCGCTGCGGCAGTCATCAGCGCCAATACGAACCAGAGCGTCATTCCACGGAGTTCCCGGCGAAACTAGAACCGTTACAAGTGGCCGGTTTACACCATGGCTGGCGAACGCGCGCAATTGACATTTCCGTCACGGATTCAATGCGGTTTGGGACCAAAGCTCGGCCTTTTCCGCAGGAACTGATGTGTGGTGGGATTAAAGCCGCTTGGCCTTGGGGCGGCCTTGCGCTGGATCAACCGGCGTGCGGCTGCTTTGCCGGCTCGGCCGCCTTGCGCTCGACCGGCCGCGTCATCTCGGTGGCCTTGCTCATCAGCGTGGCGTAATCCGGGCCGAACATCCCTTCGCAGACGGCCGGGCACGCCGTCGTCGGCCAGTGCTGGTCCGACATCCGGACGTCCGAATACCCTGCGTGCATCACGACCATCAGACTGTGGTCGAACTACTGATTGATCCGATGAAGTCCCACAGAACGAACGACAATCGTGCCGCGACAGTTAACGCCATTCGATTCCGAATACATCAACAGGCTGCTGGAAGCCTTTGAGATGGCAGGGACCAATGTTCGTGACATGCAAACGATCCTGGATGCGATCCTGGATGGCACTTGATACAAGAATGGCATCGGGCTCGGCCAACTGACACAAACGAGCAGCTAACTGAACGGTCGCACCAAAAAGGTCGTTGCTGTCCGCAATCGGTTCTCCGACGTCAATACCAATTCGCACTTGAAGCTTCTCCTTGCTTGCCAGGTTGAAGGCTTCGAACGCTTGCTGGATGGCGCGGGCGCATTGCACGGAGGCGGCCGCGTCGGCGAAGGATGCCATGATGCCGTCGCCAGTGTGCTTGACCACATGACCACCCTTGTCCTTCAACGCGCGGCGAACCAGCGCGTCATGCGCCCGAACCATCTCCACAGATCGGGCGTCCCCAAGACGCTCAGTCATGCTGGTAGAGCCGACGATGTCGGTGAACATAATGGCCCGCAAGGCCGAGTCGATTATAGCCTTGTTTTCCTCGCCGCTCGGTTCCGGATCTGACACTCTCCCCAGAAACGCCTGGACCGCTGAGAGGTCCACTTCGATCACGTCCTTCGCCACTTCGCCGTGAGCTTCGTCATGAACCCGCATCGCAGTTTGGATATCCGGTGCGTCGATGAGACAGAAGCCCGTACCGCGCGTTTCATCAAACCAATACGTCAGGAAACGAACTCCGTACTGATCTTGCACTTCCAGATCTTTTCGATGGGCCTCAGCGATATCGGAAGCTGTCAGGCCTGAGAGATCGTGTCGGTCGAGGAAAATTGGCATTGGCGTTACCCCCGTTTCTTCAGACAGAAATCTGCATTGAGCATGGTGTTTCGCCGAAATCGCCATTCAATGTACCAGCTTGGCAAGGCCATGGAAGTGCAGGAAGCTCGAGCCGGACAAATCGTGCGCTCTAATGTCTGCTTTGGGTCATTCGCGCCGATTTTGGCATGTCTGCCGCTGTCCGGTTAGAAGGCAGCCGGGCGGCCTTGCGCTGGATCAACCCGCGCGGGGCTGCTTGGCGGGCTTTGCACTCTCGGCCGCCTTGCGCTCGACCGGCCGCGCCATCTCGGCGGCCTTGCTCATCAGCGTGGCGTAATCCGGGCCATACATCACCTCGCAGAAGCGGATCGCGACCTTCATCTGCATCATGCGGAAGGCGCGAACCTTCTGATCGTGGGTGCGCAGCGATTCCACCAGCGTCTCGGTGGCCTTCTCGACGTAGTGCTGCAGCTCGGTATGGGCGCGCAGCGACACTTCATTGATCGCGAGTTCGCTTGCGTAGTTGCGGCACACCGCGACGAAGTCGATCAGCGCCGCGGTTTCCTCGACGTCCACCGGATCGATCCGGTTCGCCGTGGTCACGTCCTTGTCCGGCCCCTGCCGCAGCAGCCGGCGCACGCGGCCGGGCACCCCGTCGATTTCCGATTGCAGCGAATTGGATATTTCGGCGCGGATCGCCGCGAGCTGCCTGCCCCACGCCGAATCCGAACGGATGTCGAGTTCGGTCCGCAGGCCGCGAACGCCGTCATGCAGCGTCTTGAGATGATTGGAGGTATCCGCGAACTGGCCGCGCTTGATGTCGTTGCGCAGTTCCGAGGCGACGCGCGACAGATCATGGATCGCCATCGTCACGGTGGCGCCGAACGGCGTGCTGGCCACGCGGATTTCGTCGTCGGAGGCCGCGACCATGATCCCGAGGCGGACGATCTGCCATGGCGCGGCCAGCCGCTGCATCACCAGCGAGACGGCGAACGGCAGAACTTGCGGGGTTTGCAGCGCGGGCTGGTTCAGCGCAGCCATCGCCGAGGCGACGTGAGAGTCCGCAAACACCCGGATCTGCCCGGGCAGCTTGGCGCTGAGCTTGTCGAGCACATCGCTGGCGGCAAGGACCGCGCCGATCGGCGCAATATCCTCGACCACGCTCGGCGCGCCGAGGCGGCCAAGCGTACGCTGGCGCTCTCCGCTGGAGAGCGCTCCGGTTACATTGGCAATGGCGTCGGAGGCAGCCATCTGCATGGTGCGGACCGCCGCGTTGATGTCCGGTGTCGAGCCCTGCGCCAGCGCAGCCTCGAAGGCGCGAAGGGCGTCGGGGCTGCCCTCGTGGCCGAGCCACATCCAGATCGGGGCCAGCGACGACCGCCGGATCTGGCCGGGCCGGATATGGGCAACATTCTCCACCAGAAACGGCTCGATCGGACGGAACACGCGCCGCATCGGGTCATCAGTGCGCGGGGTCATGTCCTCGCTTGATGAGCGGACGATCATGCGCAACTGCTCGAGCACGAAATTCGCGACGGTCACCTCCTCGCCGCGCTCGATCGCACGCTCGAACTCGCGCATCAGCAGCGCCTGCGCCTTCGGCGGAAGCTGCCCGAGATACTCTCTCAATCGCTCGATCGACGATTGGCTCATGCGCCCAAACGCTCACCTTGACTGGAAGCCGAAAGGGCCCCACCGGGTGTCATAGCCGGGGCGTCGTTAATTTCGCGTTGAGGAAGATGTAGCCCGAAAAATTTATGCGCTGTCGGGAGAGCCTGACAACTTAAGATCCTCAGCAACTAAATGTTCAGGAATCTGGCCAACGGCAACTCGAAAATCATGAATTTCAATTTCATTGCCTGGATCGGAACGCAGCGAAAGCGTCATCCGATACTGGCCGGCTTCAGAGAGCTTAAGGCCATTGAATTGGAATCCCATGATAGAGCGACCATCAGTACCTTGTTGAGGCGGCGACGGTGACAAAATAACGTCTCCTCCTACGACTATTGCCCCGCTAGGGGCCCGAATCCTCATTGTCAAATCGATTTCTTTCGACGGGCTTCGTGCGAAAACAGTGAAAACCAAAATTGGAACTACGGTAGGCAGTTCAGGTACAATCATGTCCTCCGTATACATCCCGCCAATTACAAATTTTCCCGACTGGTCCATCGTGGCAAAGTCAGACATCAGGACAAAACGGATATCTGGAATCTCAATCATTTAGTCGCCTGGCCGATAACAGTTGACATTACATTTGAAGTTTTCGGCAACTGACTGCCAGCCAAGAAGAAACTTCCGACAACATTTTTTGCCGGTGGGCTGTATGAGTTTGTAATTGGCTCTGCTGTCCAATTGTGAGGCCGCATCTCTTCAACAGCTTCTGGAAGAAACGCTAAACGGAACCCGAGCGCCGATGTCAAAAGAACTATAGTGTCTAAGGTTATTCCTGAGCGCGCGGATAGAACACGCGATATCTGACCCTTGTCGCGGCCTAATGCATCAGCAAGCGCTTTTACCGTTACACCGTTTTCTTTAGCGCGCTTTTTGAAGGCTGATTTGAGTGCCAAGTATGCCCGCATTCGACCATCGGCCTTATAGTCCGATTGCTCAACATCAGACAATTTTTTCAGATCAAATCCCGCCATCGAAATCTCCCAATAACTCTACGCGAGGCGCTTTCAACATCGAACGATCAGGAAAGAGGTCTTCCCAGCGCTGACGAACAAGGTCGATTATCGGTTGAAAACCATACGAGGCCAAATGGCTGCGAATTCCATAAGACAGAGCGACAAACTCCCCCTTCCTAAGAAAACCTCCAAAGACACGCGCCTGTGGAACATAGATGATCTTGATTTCCCATAATCCAAGCTTGCCGTCGGGGCCTTTAGTGATCGGTTTGAACAAGGCATCGTCATCAAAATCCGCTCCGCCCACAAACGAACGGAATACTGCGCGAATACGCGCGCCATATTCAGCACCTTCGTCTGGCGCGTTGGCCCACGCATGAACTTTCGGATGAAGCCAAAGGCGCCGTTTGCAAGATCGGTCTGGCCATAGATCAGGGGAGTAATGGACAAGACTGCCGGTCCTATGAAGCTCCGAAAGATGATCTTCTGTTGACTTATTTGTCAACAATTACCCCCAAATATGACTGGCGTTAGTAAATGGAACCCCAATATGAATGAAAGTGATGCAATATTACAACCTTTTGTACGCCTAGCGAGATTGAGGCCCTCACACCCCCGGCAGCACCAGTTCCGCCCGCAAACCGCCGATCGGGGCTGCGCCGAGCGTAAGGCTGCCGCCGTAAAGCTGGGCCAGGTCGGTGACGATGGACAGGCCGAGGCCGGAGCCGGGCTTGGTCTCGTCCAGCCGCTGGCCGCGGCGGGCCACCTGGGTTCGCTCGGTGGGTGACAGTCCCGGGCCGTCGTCGTCGACAATGATGCGCAGGACAGGATCGGGCGCATTCGCGGCCGAGCGCTCCACCATCACCTCGACGCGCACCTGCTGACCGGCCCACTTGCAGGCGTTGTCCACGAGGTTGCCGGCCATCTCCTCGAAATCCTGCCGCTCGCCGCGAAACTTCGCGCCGGCATGGATTTCGCTGTCGATGAGGATATCCCGGTCGCGATGGATCTTTTCCATCGTCCGCGCCAGCGCCTCGATCACCGGCGCGACCTCGGTGACCGTGCCGATGGTGGTCACGCGCGCGGCAATGCGCGCTCGTTCCAGATGATGCGCGACCTGATCGCGCATGATGTCGGTCTGCTCCAGAACCTTGGCCGCGAACGGATCGCCGCGGTTGATCCCCGCCTCATTGACGATGACAGAGAGCGGCGTCTTGATCGCGTGCGCCAGATTGCCGACATGGGTGCGCGAACGCTCCACAATGGCCCTGTTCGCATCGAGCAGTGCATTGGTCTCTCGCGCAAGCGGCGCGATTTCCTCGGGGAACTCGCCCTCAAGCCGCTCCGCCTGCCCCGAGCGGATGGCGGCCAGCGAACTGGAAATCCGCTTGAGCGGCGCGAGGCCGAAACGCACCTGAAAGATCGTGGTCAGCAGCAGGCCGACGGAAAGCGCCGCGAACGTTCCCGCCAGATACGTATTGAAGGCCCAGGTTTCCTCGTAAATCTCGGTGGCGTCGCCTGCCACGCTCGCGAGATATTTTCCCTCGGTGCCGAGATCGACCGGCCGCTCCACCATGCGCAGATTCTGGTTTTCCGGACCTGTCACGTAGCCCAGCCGCACGCCGGATTGATCGAGTTCGACGCCCTGATCTTCGAGCTTCGGCAACGAGGCATCCCACAGCGAACGCGACGCGCGCACCTCGGGCTTGTCGCCGTCGGTGCGCGCCATGCGCCAGTACCAGCCGGACAGCGGCAATTCGAACAACGGTTCGCCGAGCGACTGCACCGACCTTTCGGACTTGTCGCTCTTGTCGTTCGGATCGTCAGGCTGCGCCGCTTCGGCAATCAACGTGCGGAGATAGAAATTGAGCCGGCGGTCGAAGGCGCGCTCGGTCGAGCGCTTGTAGACCGTCGACAGCACGACGCCGGTGATGACGAGGATCAGCACCACCCAGGCCGTCGCGGACAGAAACAGGCGTGTCGCGAGAGATTTCGTGCGACCGTTCAAAAATTCTCCCCGTGCTTGAAGCGCGTCCCATCGCGCGTCATTGCGAGGAGCGCTCGCGACAACGCAATCCAGCTTTTCTGGCTCCCGGACTGGATTGCTTCGCTCCGCTCGCAATGACGGCGTGGCAGGATTTCACTCCCGCCTGAACAGATCAAGCTTTAGCTCGCATTGGTCACGGGCGGCGGCGTCAGCAGATAGCCGAGGCCGCGCACGGTCTGGATGATGTCGACATCGAGCTTCTTGCGGATGCGCCCGACGAACACCTCGATGGTGTTGCTGTCGCGGTCGAAGTCCTGATCGTACAGGTGCTCGACCAGTTCGGTGCGCGACACCACACGGCCGGAATGGTGCATCAGATAGGCCAGCAGCCGGTATTCATGCGACGTCATCTTGATGGGATTGCCGTTGACGCTGACGCGGTTGGTCCGGGTGTCGAGCATCACCGGCCCGCAGGTCAGTTCGGACTGGGCGTGCCCCGCGCTTCGCCGCAGCAGTGCGCGAATCCGCGCCAGCACTTCCTCGAGATGAAAAGGCTTGGCCACGTAGTCGTCGGCGCCGGCATCGAAGCCCTGCACCTTGTCGCTCCAGCGGTCGCGCGCCGTCAGGATCAGCACCGGCATGGTGCGCTTGTTGCGCCGCCAGGCCTCCAGCACCGAAATGCCGTCCATCTTCGGCAGGCCGATGTCGAGCACCACCGCGTCGTAAGGCTCGCTGTCGCCGAGGAAATGCCCCTCCTCGCCGTCGAATGCGCGGTCAACGACATAGCCCGCATCGGACAGAGCCGTCGTCAGCTGGCGGTTGAGATCGGGATCGTCTTCAACAACGAGAAGGCGCAACGTCGTCTCCGGATGGTAAGCCTGCGATAGGCTAACATGAACGGTACGGCGGTGAATGCCTCATGAACAAAGCCGTGCCGGAGATTACTTTTTCTCCATACTCACTTCTTCGTCACAACCGCCTTGACCAGCTTGTCGAGCACGCCAGGCGTACTTTGACCTGTAGCTGCGCAGACCTTTTCGCGGGTCCGGCCGCTCATGTAGACGCCTAACACGCCGAATCGGAAGCCCCAATAGCTGACCAGCAGGCCGGTCGCGCCGATCAGCGCGTTGATCGCCGTCATGTCGCCGGTCCAGAATTCGTGCACCAAAACGGCCCAAAGGGCCGCGCATTCCAAAGTCAGTTCCAGCGCGTAAAGCGGACGCCACCAGCGTTGCAGCAAATCCTCGCTGGCGAGTTCCGCGCGGATCGTAGCCTGCGTCTCGGCGACCGAACCGCGCACGGCCTCGGCTTCGGCGCGGACAGCTTCGGCCCAGACATTCTCCGCCTGCGCGATCTGGTCCGCACTGCTCGTCGTCAACGCCTTGCCGACCGCTTCGGGCGTCGCGTCAGACGCGCCGACCACCTCCGCGAGAATACGGCCGGCTGCGCCACCCAGCGGACCGCCGAGCGCCGTCCCGAGAATAGGCGCGCCGAGCCCGATCACCTGCTTCGCAATGTCACCCCAATCCATTGGATCTCCTTTCCGCTTCAGTCCGAATGAACGCTCAAGAGCGAGGTCAAAAACATCAACCGCGAGTCCGGTGTGCTCCCTCTCCCCGTTGGGGAGAGGGTTGGGGTGAGGGGCTGTAGATGTCTGAACAGAAATCCGATCCCCCTCACCCGCTCACTTCGTTCGCGACCTCTCCCCGTTGGGGAGAGGTGAAACGACGCAATGTTCGGACCCTCATTTTGGAGGAGTCTCTCCAGCCACCACCGCTTCCTGATGCGCGCGATGCCGCCAGCGCCAGACGAGAAAAATCGCGAGAGCCGTGATCGCCGCGGCGGCAACGACCAGCGCCGCGATCTCAAGCCGCGATGTTGCGACGGCGCTTGCCGCGCCCGCAGCAATCACCGCCCCCGCCGACGCCGGACCCGCCGGAATTGTCACAGGCACCACAGCTTTTCCCGGGGACGCTTCTGTGGACACATTCGCGAGCGGCGCAAGCGGACGGCTCTGCGCCATCGCCAGCGCCGCGGCGCGCACGCCGTTGACGCGCCCGGTCCAGCCACGTCCGAACACCGGAAATGTTTTCAAGGCGCGCAGGAAGTCGATCCGCTCCGCGCAGATCGCGATAACGAGATCGCTCGCCACGCGCTCCCCTGCTGAGGCGATCACATCGTCGCTGACGACACTGATGCGATCGGACAGTTTCAGCACCCGGCGCAACACCTTCCCGGCGCGGCCGATGCCCGAGTTCACGCCGTAGTCGAACACCGCGTAATCGACGCCGGCCGGAAGCTCATCGCAGCGCATCGCATTCCAGTAGCGCTCGCGATAAATCCTGCGCGCGACACTTTGCGGCAATGCGCGAACATCGTCCGTGGTGGCGTTGCCCTTCCAGTAGCGCCGCGCATCATTGAGCGTGATGCCGAAATTAGTCGGCCCGCCGGGATCGGACGGATGATCGGTGTAACCGCCCTCGTCCTTCAGCAATCGCGTCAGCGCCATTTCATAAGACGCAACCGCCATCAGAAGACCCACGCGACGAGCGCGAGCGATGCGATCCACATCATCAGCGCGACCTTGGGCCGCGCCGCGACCTGCGTCGCGACCCATGCCGCAGACGCGGAAAGGCAATCACGCAACGACGTGAGGTTCATACCGGTTCTCCATGTGAAAACGGCCCGCAAGGGCGGGCCGTTGGTGAGATATTCGCAGGGGTTATCGTGGTTCGGCCGTCTTGCTCACGTAGATGGCCCGTTCTAAAGGTAGGCCTTCATCCAGGGCTCACAGGCGGGCGACGAGAGGATATTCGCGTGGAATTGACAGGCCAGAACTCACTCGACCACTACCTTGGAGGCGGAATCAAAGAGGTTGTCGGCTGGCTTTCGCTCACGTCCGCTGAATTTATCGCGCACCTGGCGCGATTCCAGACAAACATCGGTATCACCGGTGACACCTGTGAGATTGGAATTCATCACGGGAAGCTGTTTCTCATTCTTGCAAACGTGACATCCGGCAACGAGCGTGCTGTCGCCGTCGATATCTTCAGCGATCAGCACAAGAACGTTGACCAATCCGGCTACGGTGACCGCCAGATATTCGAGGGCCATCTCCGGAAGTTCGCGCCTCACTCGGCTGTCGATATCGTGCAGGAGTCGAGCCTCGATCTGACAAACTCGGACTTCGCAAAGCGCAAGTTCCGGATGTTCTCGGTCGACGGGGGCCACACATCCGAGATCACGCAAAACGACCTCGCTCTGGCACAGACCTGCGCGATCCCCGGCTCAATCGTTGTGCTCGACGATATCCTCAATTCGCACTGGCTCGGAGTAATCGAAGGCACCGCGAGGTACTTCATAGCCTCAGGCGGCCTGGTGCCTTTCGCCATTTCTCCCAACAAACTCTATCTGACGACGTCGGATGACTTCGCCAAACGGTATGCGGATGAACTCAAGCGCGCCTTCAAGGACGCCATCAGCAAGGAGCCGGTTGAGTTCTTTGGTTCACAGCTGGTCGTCTTTGGCGAGCGCCCGTCGCAGTGGCACGTCCCGCCGGCGGAGCTTGAACTTGCCAGGGCACGGCACGAACTCACCACGATCCGGAATACCATCTCCTGGAGAATAACCGCGCCGCTGAGGTGGGTCAGGTCAGCATTTTAGTGAACTTAAGTCGGCGCATAGAAGCCGCGACCGGTTCTCCCGGTTGCGCGCCGCCACGCCCTTGCATCATTGCAATGAT
Source organism: Afipia massiliensis (assembly GCF_001006325.2). Classification (NCBI taxonomy): domain Bacteria; kingdom Pseudomonadati; phylum Pseudomonadota; class Alphaproteobacteria; order Hyphomicrobiales; family Nitrobacteraceae; genus Afipia; species Afipia massiliensis. Next base: position 4,341,443 of record NZ_LBIA02000001.1, read on the forward strand.
GCAAGACTCTAGCGAGTTCAGAGGCAGATGAACCAGCCGAACACGGCCACAAGCGTCAGAAGGATTCCGATGGCAGGCCAGCGCATCGGCTTGGCTCCATAGGTTGGCGATCCGCGAGAACGGGCTCGGCGCGGCTTCCAGCTGCCCTGGTCTTGGTCTATCTTCTCGCCGCTGAATCGGAGGGCGAATGAGTACAGGCTTGCGGTTTTTTGATTCCTTTGGCGCTCACTACAACGACAAGATTCAGCTCTCACAGTACCAGGCCCAGATCATCGGAGGCGCGATCCGCTCACGCTCGCCGGGATGCAGGATGCTCGTATTCGGAGTCGGCAATGATACTCCGCTGTGGCTTGCGCTGAATCCCGACGGTGAAACGCATTTTCTCGAAGGCGACCAGAACTGGATCGCTGCGATCAAGGAGAAGATTCCAGATATTTCCATCGGCCTGTTCCCCGACCACGGCACGACGGTCCAGGGTTCGGCGACGATGGGCGCCAGCGATCTTTCCCGTTTTCCTCCCCCCGCACATCTGTCCGACCGCGAATGGGACGTCATCCTTGTCGATGGCCCGTTGGGATATGCACCTGACGATCCAGGGCGCGCCATCTCGATATACTGGGCCTCGAAACTTGCGTCAGATCGAACGCATGTTTTTGTCGATGACTACGACCGCGATATCGAGATGAAATTCGCGGACAAGCTGCTGAAGGCGCGCGATACCGCTTCGATGATCGTTCCGTCCAGCGACAAAGCATCGTACCGGAAAATGTTCTGGTCGATGGGATCCATTGTCCGACCAGACGAGAAGCCCGTCGTCCTGTCCGTTGCAACCCCTGACTACGCGCGCCAGTGGCGCTTCTGTATCGACAGCCAGAAAACCTATTGCTCCAGAAACCAGTTCGACCACCGGGTCATTGACCCGACCAGATCAAAGCTTCATCCAAAATGGACGAAGCTCGAACTGGCAATTGACCAGCTCACACGCGGAAACGACGTTTTACTGATCGATGCGGATGCCGAAATATCCAAGACGTGCCCGCCCTTCACCCGTGTTCTGTCCGATCATCCCCGGCATGATGTTTTCTTCGTCCGCGGAATCTCCGGACGCCCAAACTCAGGTGTCATGATACTGCGCGGCGGAAAGGACAGCATCGCAGTTCAACTTCTGAATTCCTGTCTCTCCACGCGTCTGGAAACCGTACCTGCAGACGATTTTGTGACAGCCGAAGGCGAGAACGGGCACATCATCTGGCAACTCCAGAAAACCCCTTTCGCGCAAAGCGCTCATGAACTCGATCGAAGCTGGAATTGTTCGATCCCGGAGCAAGCGGAGACCGCATTTGTCCGGCACTATACGAACCGGCTACGGGATCACCTGAACGCTAAGCTATAGATACTGCCCGCCGGTCGCCGCCGATCCCGCAACGCTGCCCGGAAAGAAATTCGCTCCGCCGCCGTTTGTGTTGATGACTGCGTTGCTGTTCGCGGTATACCGCGCTCCTGTGGCCGAACCTGAGTATGTGACGTTTGTATTCGTGATGAAGCCAAGCCTGTCCGCAAAAGCGAAGCCTCCGGAAAAGGCCAGGGTGCCGGTCAGAGTCACGGTCAGATTAACCAGATTAATGTATCCAGCCGGGGATGCCGAATGATGCCGGACGGCGGATCCGTTGATGGTGTAGTTCACTCCGCTAATCAGGATGGAGCCGTATTGGGTCGCACGCAGGTGATTGGCTGCGCATGCTCCAAAGCTCACATTGCCGCTCACGGTTATAAACCCGCCTGTCGATGCATCGAGTGCCGACCCCGATGTCGTTGTCCTGAATTCAAATCCCTCAACATTGAGGCGTCCGTTTGCACTGCAAGTGATGCATGCTGCGCCGGTTGTGGAGATGATGCAGTTGGCAGGCGTTGTCGTATCGCCCCGCAGCGTGACCGTGCCGGCGCCGATCTATGCACCATTGACCGCGGCACCGCTGGTGTACGTGCCGGAGCCAACCTGGATCGTCACATTGTAAATTGACAGATCGAGCGCGGCGACAATGTCGATTGCCTTCTGAAGCGTCAGAAATGCGCCGCCGGATGCGTTCGACAATCCATCGTTGCTGTTGCTGCCGTCGGTGCGCACATAATAAGTGCGGTTCGCGGTGAGCACCTCGCGGCCGCCGGACCGCGCGATCGCATACCAGCGTGCCGCCGTGCCATCGTAGCGCAGGATCGCCGCCTGCTTCGCGCCGACGGCGAGATCGCTTCCGAGCGTGAAGCGATTGGCGGCCGTCGACGATGCACTCTCATTCAGCAGCGAGATGACCTGGCTGCCGGTGTTGACGAGCGCGAAGACCCGCCCCTCCGCCCCGCCCGCCAGTCCCGACACGCTGCGCAAGGCATCGGACGACAGATTGAGAACGGCGGCCGAAGCCAGTCCGGTGGGATTGTAGTCGTTCTGGTTCGATGTGATCTGCGACGGCGAGATCACGCCGGTCAGCGCCAAACCGCGCGGCAGCGCCGCGTTGCCCGAACTCTGGTCGATCACCAGCGCTTCGACAAACGCCGATCCATCGTTCGAGACCTTGAGCTTGAATGCGTCCGAGCCGATCAGGCCGAATTCCGCGCGACCCGAGAACGCATCGGAGAACACCACTGATGCGGTGTTCGCGCTGGCCTCCTTGGAGATTTGTAGCCGCATGTCGCCGGTGCCGCTGTCGGCGACATCGAGGGCGTTGAACAGCGCCGCGTTCGATTTCACCGTCAGCAGGTTGGGAGCGCTCGCGATGTCGTTGATGCCGAGTTGCGCAACGCTGCCTGACATGGTGCCGACACCGCCAACGTCGATCCACGCTGCGCCGTCGTAGACGAGCAGCACGCCATCGGCATCGCACCAGGCACACCAGCCAAGTTTCGGGGGGAGAAAGCGCCATGCGCCGTCTTCATAGATGGCCACTGCGTCCGCATGCCCGGCCCACGCGCCGGTCGCGCCGCTCGCCACGATGTGACGATCGCCGTTCGCGGGCGTGAGCGGTGGCACGGCCTGGTCGGCATCGAGCACGCCGATCTGGACCACAGCGTCCAAAATCCGCAATGCTTCGTTGTGCGTGACATGCTTCTGCGCCTGGCTGCCTTCGATGAAAGGCATCCCGAGATGGACTGTGTCTGTCATGTGATAACTAACTCTGACTGCGATGAAATGCTTGGCTCTATACCGGCACAATCGAACTCCCTCTCCCGTGGGGAGAGGGTTGGGGTGAGGGCGTAGAATCTATCGAGAGACCGTACGCCCTCACCCGATGCACTTCGTGCATCGACCTCTCCCAACGGGAGAGGTGAAGCAGAACAGAAATCGCGCCGCAGTTTAACACCCGCGACTCTTGCTCAGAGTGTGAGGGTGAATTCGGATGGATGCCCGCGCCCGACCGTGCTCGACATTTGCGAGACGCGGCCGTGCAGCACCGTCAGCGGCGCGCCGAAATCGGCGAGCTCATCTGCACTGGCGTAAAGCGCGGACGGCACGGTGCATGGAATGCTCCGCACCACCGACGCACCGGAGAGAATGTCGAGCGTGTAGGCCTCGGCGTCTTCGCCGAGCGGCACCTCGACGCCCCAGTTGTCGCCGTCGCGGCGGGTGCGCCGTATCCAGGACACGCGGATGCCGCCGCCTTCACGCGACGCTTTGACATGCACCGGCGACAGCGGCATCAGCGCGGTGGGCTGCGGTGTCAGCGTCAAGGCCAGCGCCGATGGATCGTCGTGGCTGCGGCCGGTCGCGACGATGCGCAGATCGATGGCGCGGTCGAGCGCGCCAAGACCGCGCGCTATCGTCACCACATGATCGTCGAGCAGCACGAACGGCGACCCCGCGGGCAGCGGATCGGCAATGGCGTATTCACTGCCCGCCTGCCCGCGCAACAGCCGCGACAGCTTGTAGGTCTTGTCGCCCACCAGTTCGGCGTTGGCAAATTGCAGGATTTCCCACGTCCCGGCGGCGTTGAGCACCGCGGCCGCGTTCGCGCCATCGAGCACCCGCGCATCAGTGACCGAGGCCAGCGCGCCGCCGTAAAGCGCGACGCGCATCTCTCCGCCCCGGTCCCAGCGGCCTGTGGGACCAACCGGGAGCGCATCGAGCGTCTCGCCGATGATCGAGGGCACGAAGGCTGTCGCCGCCTTCTCGAAGCTCAATCCGTCGGTCGAGCGCCACACCGTCACTGAACCTGGCCAGGGATCGGCGAAGATCGCCAGCCGCGTCAGCACCGGCGGTTCGGAGGAATCGATGCCCGGCAGGTCGAGCACCAGCGCCTGCACCGGACCTAAAGCGGGCGGAATCGCCGGCGGCTTCACGCGCGGTGCGAACAGCGGCACCGAGAACACCTCTGGATCGATGCTGCGCGCCTTGATCTGCCGCGATGTCGTATCCACCAGTTCGGATATCTCGAACAGCCGCCGCCGCGCGTTGATCGTTACGCCGATCACATCACCCGGCGTCAGCGGCAACGCCTTCATGCCAAGCGAGAACGCGATGCTTTCACGCCCCGCCCACAGATCCTGCAGCCAGATATCGGCGCGGCGCGTGGCAGCAGCGTCATCGGTGATGACGGCGAAATCCGAGTGCAGCATGCGGTTCGATCCGCCGACCAGCCGCCGCGATGTCACCGCCGAACGGCGATAGTCCGCAGCACCATCCGTGAAACCAAACGACACCTCGCGCGGCAGTTCGGTCTCCTGCCCGCGCGTCAGCCGCGCCAGTGCCCCCTTCTGCGGATCGACCAGCTCGTCTTCCGCGATTTCAGCGACCGGCGCAGCGCCGCGCTGAATGAACGTCAGCTCTCCGCCCGCCACCGTCGCGTCGAACGCATAGGCCATCGCCAGCGGATCGATCATCGCGCGCGGCGACATCGGGCGATCCACCACATAGCCGTCGCAGCTTTCGCGCAGATTGTCGGTGCGCGCATCGGCCACGTCCGCATCATTGAGGATCGCGCCGACCAGCGCATCGAGCGGCGCCGCGCCAAGCCGCCCGGTCAGCCAATGCCCGGTCTGCCAGTTCGGTCCGTCGCTCCAGACGTCCACCGCCGCCGGAAATACCGGATACGGCCGCGCGTCCCAGGTCCACAGGTGAAGCCCGGAGACATCGACCATCCGGCCGCCATAGACCGGCGATACGGGATTGAGCGCATCCGCGCCGAACGCAGGATCGAAGGCACCGATAATCGCCTCGATATAGCGGCGCTGGATCAGGTCGTCGCGCTGGCCGTTCGAAAAATAGGGACTGGTGCCTTCGATCGACCGCGCGTCCGGAAACGCGCTCGGCTGGTTGGCGCCCTTGTCCACGGCGGGGCAACCGACTTCAGTGAGCCAGATCGGCTTGCTGCGCGGAGTCCATGCCGTTGCGCTGCCAAGCTCGACGCCGCCGACGCGCTCGATGTGCGGATTGGCCCACCAGTTCCAGAGATCCTTAGGCCGATAGATCCACGGCTTGCCGAGGCCGTCGGTGATCGGCGCGCGTGTCTGCGCGGCGCGCGCGGCATCGTCGGCGTAATACCAGTCATAGGCTTCGCCGCCGTTGAGGTTGGCTGCGAGATAGTCGCGATCATGGATCGAGGTTGCCAGCGATGCGTCGAAGTGCCCCGCATCGTCCCGCCAGTCCGACAGCGGCGCATAATAGTCGATGCCAATCGCATCGATGGCCGATGAGGCCCATAGCGGATCAAGCGGAAAGCGCACCTCGCCGCCGACGACATGCGCGCCGTATTCGGTCCAGTCCGCGCCATAGGTCACGACCGTGTCTGCGCCGACGACAGCCTTTACATCCGAGGCCAATGTCGCCAGCGCATTCACAGCCGGATACACGCCTGATGCAGAACGAACGCGCGTCAGCGCTTTCAGTTCCGAGCCGATCAGGAATGCATCGACGCCGCCGCACGATTCCGCGAGGTCGGCGTAATGCAGGATCATGCGGCGATAGTTCCAGCCGCTGACGCCGCCGCCGGAAAAGAAGTTTGCGATCTGCGTCGCCGCCGTGCCGGTGCCGTCGGGCGATCCGACCACGCCCGGCGCAGGACTGCATGTGATGCGCCCGCGCCAGGGATAGACCGGCTGCGAGGCAGCGCCGGTCCAGGGATCGGTCAGCGTGTTGCCCGCCGGAATGTCCATCATCAGGAACGGATAGAACGTGATTTTGAGTCCGCGCGCTTTCAGCTCCGCGATCAGATGGCGCAGGCTGTCGTCGGACGGCGTGCCGCCATAGGCCGGACGTCCCTCCACCGACGAGACCACAGTAGCGCTCGCCCGGCTCAACCCCGCAACCGACCACGTCCCGCCCGACGTCACCTTGATGGCGTTATCGACGCACGGACGCACGGTGCAGGTTCCTGCACGCAGATCGTTGCCGAACCACGCGACGACGATAGCGACGCGCTCGATATTGGGACAGGTCGCCTGCAGATCGTCGAGCGACGCGATGACGTTGGCGGCCGCGCTGGTGACGTGACGGTTTTCCGGCGCGGATTGACCGGGACCGAGCACCCGCACCACGGCGGATGTCTCGTACCCGAACTCGGTCGCGCCCGGGATCAGCGTCACTGCACGCGTCATCTGCTCGAGTTGGCCGATCGGCCGCACGATCTCGAACGACAGTTGCGGAATCCGGTTGCCGAAATCCGCCAGCGGCAGCCGCTCGAACACGACATAGGCCAGACCGCGATAGGCCGGTGCATTGCCCGCGCCCTCCTTCGCGACGATCAGATCGTCCGCCGCCTGGTCCTCGCCGCCGCGATGAACCCGCACGTTGAGGCCGGAAATATCGAGCGGCTTGCCGTCGGCCCAGATGCGGCCGACATGACCGATCTCGCCTTCGCACAGCCCGACCGCGAAGTTCGCATAGTAAGAGTAAGTCGTCGTGGTGGCCGTGCCGCCTCCACCGCCGCCAATGCCACCCTTGCCTCCGCCGCTTCCACCTTCGGTGCGCGTGGAGACGACTTCTTCAAGACGCGTCGCCCAGATCACCTGACCCGACAACCGTGCGCGGCCATAGACGCGCGGAATCGGCGCGCCTTCGGTCGAGGCCATAACATCGAGATCGGCGAGACGCGGACCCTGAACACTGCGGTCTTCCGCAAACAGCGAACGGTCGATCATGTTACCGACGAGGGCGCCGGCGATGCGGCCCGCGATCGCGCCTGCCGGGCCGAACACCGCGCCCGCTGCGCCGCCGGCAACTGAAAGAACGAGTGCGGCCATGAGAACGATCCAAGAAGTTGAAAATTCTGAACTCGTCATTGCGAGCGAAGCGAAGCAATCCAGAGCTACAAGCAAAGGACTGGATTGCTTCGTCGCTACGCTCCTCGCAATGACGGTGGTTAGTCCGTCACTCCGGGAAACCGAAACACAAACGCGAGACGCCGCCGCCACCAGGGCGACAGCGCGACTTCGCACACCTCCGCGCCGTCATGGGCGTGGATCATGGTGCCTTCGCCCGTCGTAATCGCCGCATGCTTGGCGACGTATCCTTCGCGCCAGCGAAACAGCAGCACGTCGCCGCCGCCGATCTCATCACGCGCCACCGGCACGAGATGCCGCATGGCGGCTTCAGCCAAAGTCTCTGCACCAGTCGCCTCGGCCCAGTCCGGCGCGTAAGGCGGCGGCGTCTCGGGCTCGGAGCCGACGCAATTGCGCCAGACCCCGCGCACGAGCCCGAGACAATCGCAGCCAACGCCTTTCAGCGAGCCTTGATGACGATAACGCGTGCCGATCCAGTCGCGCGCCTCGGCAACGATGGCGGCGCGGGTGAGAACGGTCATGATCCACCCCCGAATGACCCGCCGTCATTCCCCGCCCCCGCACCCGGTGACGCAATCACAAAGTCATTGCCGGGAATGTGCGGAAAGCCGCGAAAATTGACGACGTTGTTGAACCGTTCGCGGCAGGTCGCGAACCGCTTGTCGCATCCCGCGGTCACCACAAACGCATCCCCATTCGCGACAGGCTCCGGCATCGCCTGCCACAACGACAGCCGTGCGTGGCCCGACGCGATGCGATGCTCCTTGATCTCGACCGACAGACCGTCGTTGGCGCCCGACGTCCAGGTCAGCTTGCCGCCCGTGAAAACGCCTTCGGAAAACGCGTCGAGTCCCGTCGCGATTATCGTGGACGTGGACTCGATCGACGTCACGCTCCCCTCGCCCTCCAGCCCTGCTGCGGCGAGATCGAATTTGCACTGCGCATCGCCAAGGTCCGCGCCGCATCGCGCCGTGAACAGGCGGCCGCTTTGTTGCGACAACTGATCCGCCAGTCCGCGCAGCTCGGCGCTGAACGCCTGCCCCTCGCGCTTGACTTCCCCCAGTGTGGAACGCGCCGTCAGCACACGCAGCGACACGTCGCTCCAGTCCACCAGCCAGCTCTCAACAGCTGCTGCGTCGTAGCGGCCCGCGGCGAGATCGCTCTCCAGCAATGCATCGTCTGACAGCGCGCCCGCGATCTCCGCGCCGTCAACCGAGAGGTCGAAGCGGCTGGTCGCCTCGGACGACGTGAAGCCGGTGCCGGCGCGATAGGTCACGCCTCCGATCATCAGATCGTCGTCGTGATCGGTGAAGCCCTGCACCACGTCGTCACGCCGCGTCAGCTTCCAGCAATGGCAAAGCGTCGTTACGCCGGAATCGAGCTTCGCCTGGAGAGCGCTGGGAATATTACGCATGCTTCTTCCTTCCACCCTCCCCTTGAGGGGGAGGGTCGGCAAGCATTGAGCGAAGCGAGATGCGAGCCGGGGTGGGGTGAAACGGCATGGTGTGATTTCACCCCACCCCGCCACTCGTTTCACTCGCGGCGACCCTCCCCCTCAAGGGGAGGGTCAAGATCACACCCGAATCTCCACCAGCGGGATTTTCGGGATCGCTCCCGCCGCGAAGGCCGACAGATCGACCTCGAGATAATCGGTATCGAACCGCACCGGCACGTCGAACAGATAGCCTGCCGTCACCGCCTCGCCGCTCGCGGGAATGTGCCCGCCGAGAAACGTCACAACGCCGGTCGTATGATCGCAGGTGAACGCAGTGCCGGACGCGACTTCGCTGCCCGCGACCGCAACGCGCACGCCGCCCGGCACCGGCTTGGCGACGTTGCGCGTGTAAGGCGCATAGGTGCTGCCGTAGGTCTTGATCAGTTGAAACGCCGCGCGCGTACCGTCTCCCGCACCCAGCGTCTGATCGAGCGGCGAGATGTCCGACGCAGGCGGCGCGGAGGAATGATCAAGCCGGTCGCGCCAGCGAAAGCCATAAAGCTGCCCTCGCCGCTCCTCGAAAAACGCCACCACCTCCTGCAAGGCGTCGAGCGTTTTTACGCCGTACCCGGCATCGAAGCGGCGGCGCGAATGCGCCCAGCGCGCGTTGCGTTCCTCCCGCCCGGAGCCAAAGGTAATAATGTCAGTGCGCCGCTCCGGCCCGCCTGCGCTTTTCAGCGCGATGTCGAGCGGAAACAGAATTTCGTGAAAGCTGGCGGGCATGGTTCATCCCGGTGTTTGTTGAGGGCGACCGGGAACCGATACGCCCGGCGGTGATTGACTGATCGGATGCTCACGTAACCGAACGGAGATCAGACCATGGCCCAGTGCGAAACCTGCGGAAACGATTACGACAAGGCATTTCAGGTGACGTTGGGCGGCAAGACCCACACCTATGACAGCTTCGAATGCGCGATCCACGCCCTGGCGCCGACCTGCGCCAATTGCGGCACGCGCATCGTCGGCCACGGCATGGAGAACAAGGGCACGTTCTATTGCTGCGACCACTGCGCGGAGCACAAGGGCGTCAAGGGATTGCGCGACCGTGTGAACTAGAATTCGCTAAGTGTCCGTTGACCTGGACTTCATTCCCGCTCGTCCCCGCGAAAGCGGGGACCCAGGTTTTGGCGTCACTGGATTCCCGCTTCCGCGGGAATGAGCGGAGATGAGACCACACTACAAGCTCCGCTGCCCGCGCGAGACCGCACGCGCGATCTGGCCAGTGATGTAATTTTCGGAGCGGCGGAAACTGTCGAGATCCGGCGTCGCGATGTGAATTGTGACGCTGTTACCGCCACCACGGCTCGCGACACCGAGCTTGCCGTCCGGCCCGCGCGACAGCGGCATGATCGCCTCCGGTCCCGCTTCACCCGCGAGACCCACGCCGCCCTGCATCAACGGGAAGTAAGTCGGGGTGCCTATCACACCGCCGCTCGCGAACGGTTTCACAGCGCCCGAGGCCGCCGTAAGCGAAGGACCATTTCCGCTTCCGATGCCGGCCAGTCCGGACAACAAACTCTCGATGCCGCCCGAGATGCTCTTCTCCAGCGGCTTGAATGCAAGCCGCACCGCCATATCCGACAGGCGCAGCGTCAGCGACTTCAGCACGTCATCAAACTGCTTGCCGCCGACAACCGACGCCCGGAAGGCGCCGGTCATCGCACGCGAAAACGCATTCGCGCCGATCGTCAATTCCCGCGTTCGCAGGCCGACGGTATCGAGCGTCTGCGACGACTCCTCGTTCGAAGCCTCGAAAGCCATGCTCATGCTCCACGCAGCTTGTCAGGAAACTTTTGCATCAGGTGATCCAGCACCGTGCGGTCCATCGGCTCGCGAGCTGGGCCGCGCACCGCCGCCACTGCATAGGCGAGTTCACGCGGCGTCATTCGCCAGAACTGCTCCGGCGGCAGCCGCAGCACGCCGATACCGAAGCCGATTGCTTCACTCCAGGGAAACGGTTTCATGGCTCGCCGATCGGTGTGCCGTCGAACGTCGCGGCGATCAGGTCGGCAGCGACGCGCACATAGCCCGCCGCGCCGCCATCCACGGTCATGGCAGCAACCTCGTCATCCGCAACCGTCTCGCCCGCGCCGCGCAATCCTGCCGCGATGATGCGAACCAGATCACGCGCCGACAGCCGTCCGGTGCCGAAGCGTTCCGCCAGCGCCATCAGATCGCTGGCGCCGAATGCGGATTCCAGTTCGGCCAGCGCGCCGAGCGTCAGCACCAGCGTCCGCCGTCTGCCGCCGAGGTCTGCGGAAATTTCTCCGCGATAGGTGTTGGGCATGAGGTTCCTTGGTGGATAAGCTTCGCGCAGCCCTACGCCAAACATTCTGCGTCGTCCCCGCGCAGGCGGGGACCCATACTCCCTGGGCGGGAAGTTCTACACCGATGAACATGGCCTTCGGTGGTTATGGGTCCCCGCCTGCGCGGGGACGACATCGTAATTTTTGCAACACTCCGCTCAGCTCGCCGCGAAGGTCAACGCGCCGGCGGACTCCAGCGAGAGGTCGAACGTCACCTCGCCGTTGTGATCGCCCGAAAACTCGAGGCTCGAAATCTGGAACAGGCCTTCAATGGTGCCGAAGTCCGGCACCACGACCTGGCAGGATTTCAGCACGCCATCGAAGAACGCCTGACGCACCATCGCATCCGACGCCGAATCCTTGAACAGACCCCTGCCCGAGACCGACGCGCGCTTGACGCCGGCACCGGCGAGCAGCTCGCGCCAGCGTTCGGTGGATTCCGCGTGGGTGACGTCCACCGTCTCCGTGTTGAACGCGATGCGGCGGCTGCGCAATCCGGCGACGGTGACGAAGCCAGCGCCGTCGCTCATCTTCAGCAGCAGGTCCTTGCCTTTCTGGGCGGCCATTGTTCTCTCCATATGCGTCGTGAAAATATAGCGTTAGCAACATTCACAATCGTCATGCCCGGCCTTGTGCCAGGCATCCACGTCTTCTGCTTTTTCGGGGAAAGACGTGGATGCCCGGGACGGGCCCGGCCATGACGAAAACAGCTATTCCAGCGGCTCCGTCACCGCGCGAAACCGCACCAGCGCGTGATAGGTGCGTCCGTCGGATTCGCGGCGGATGTCGGCAATCGAAAATCGCAAATTGACCAGCCGATGCCCCTCGGGCGACAGCGGCGCGTCGTCGAGCGCCTGCAGCAACGCGCCGGCAATGACATGCGCCTCGCGATGGCCGCCCTTGCGTGACCAGGCGTGCAGCGTGAGCTGATGCTCCTGCGTCTGTCCGCCGTCCGTTGAGGCATCGGTCAGCCGCGCCTCGCCGAGCGTCACGTAGGGAAACTCGGCATCGCGCGGCGGTTCGTCGTAGACCCGATCACCGCCGAGCGCTCCGGTCAGCGCACTGTCCGCCAGCAATGCGTCATGGATCGCGGCGCGCAGCGCCACGTTGGCTATGGTCATGGTGATGTCCTGAAAGTCGGGGCAATACTTTCCTTTCCCTCCCCCTTGTGGGGAGGGTGGCGCGTGTGAGCAAAGCGAACAACGCGTCGGGTGGGGGTGCATTGCGCAAAGCAGCTCTAAGCCCCCACCCCGGCCTCCGCTTCGCTCGGCCGACCCTCCCCACAAGGGGTAGGGATTAAGGCCTGCTACGACACCCGTACGTCCGCATCGATCTCGATGAAGCGCCGGTCGTCGCGCTCCCGGATCGCAACGATCCGATAGATCCGCGCGCCGTCGCTGAAGCGATGCTGCAGCGTGAGCGAAAGATGGCTGCGCAGGACAATGCGATAGCTTTGCGTCACGCCGTCGGCGTCCGCCTCCACGTCCCGGCGCGCGGCAAGCGGCGTCACCTGCGCCCACACCGTGGCGAATGTCGTCCAGGTGCGGACCACACCGCCCTGGTCGTCGGGTGTCTCGATGGGTTGCTGGATCACCAGCCGTGTCTTGAGTTGTCCGGGATCGATCATAGCGACAGCACCCGGTGCGACGAGATCATGGCATTGACGCTGGCCGGCATCATCGCGACGCTCGAACCGATGGCTATGAGACCCCGGTTCTCGTACCAGTGGGCCACCAGCATGCGGATCGCCTGCCGCAGCGTCTGCGGGACATCGCTCGCGGCTCCGAAGCCGACTTCGATATCGAGTTCGATACCTGCGACGCTGCGCCCCGGCACAGGCAGCGACCACGCCGGTGCGGCGAGGACACCCGCTGCGGCATCGACCACGAAGATCTCGGAATCGATCGCACTTGCCTCACCCGCTGCATCGAACACGCGAACGGCGGTGAGTGCACGCAACGGTCCGATCCGCGGCGCGATGCGTCCGCCGTCGGGCCATCGATCCAGCACCAGTCGCCAGGTCTGCGTGATCAGGGCATTGCGCGTCAGCGCCTCGACATGGTTGCGCGCGGCGGACACAAGCGACGTGATGATGGCGTCATCGTCGCCGTGTTCCACCCGCAGAAAGCTTTTTGCATCGGCAAGCGACAGCGGCTCGGCCGCCGGCGCGGTAACGAGATATGCGGGCATGATTTGATGCTTTCTGCTTCGAGAAATTTCAGCACGTCATTGCGAGCGAAGCGAAGCAATCCATGGCACATAACGGTACTGGATTGCTTCGTCGCTACGCTCCTCGCAATGACGAGCAAATGTCTGGTTTGACGGTTGACAAAACATGCGGGCCGAGGCTCAACCTTGCGGATGATCTCGCTTCCTCGCCTCTGCGCCGCCCTCATCGTTACATTTGCATTCGTGCAGCCGTCGCATGCCATTACCGGCAGTCGCTCTGCGCCGAGCGTCGGCGTTGCGCAATCCATCGTCACGGTCGTTGCCGCGGGTGGCGGCGTCTGCACCGGGACGATGATCGCGCCGAACATTATTCTGACCGCCGCGCATTGCATCGCGCCAGGCACGGCCAATCGCGTGATCGACTACTCGACGAAGCCGCCGCAACTGATCGCGCCGCAGCAGGTCGCAGTGCATCCCCGCTACAACGCGCAATCCATCGCGGCCCATCGGGCGACGGCGGACGTTGCGCTGCTGCGCCTGTCCGCGCCGATGCCCGGCAAATCGGCCGCGCTTCTCGGCGTGCCGCGCATTCCCTTTACGCCCGTGTCGCGCTTCACTGTCGTCGGCATCGGATCGACGGTTGCAGGAAGCGACTCCGGCGTCGGCACGGCCCGCGCCGCGCCGCTCGCTGTGACCGGCCAGCCCGGCACCCTGCAGGTGCGCCTGGTCGATCCGCAAACCCAGAACAAAGCTGCGGGCATGGGCGCCTGCACCGGAGACTCGGGCGCACCCGCATTCGAAGATCAGGATGGCCGCAGCGTCATTGTCGGCGTGGTGAGCTGGTCGACGGGCGCGAACAATTCCGCGGGCTGCGGCGGCCTCACCGGCGTGACCCCGCTCACATTATATAACGACTGGATCGTAAAGACCGCGCGCAGCTGGGGCGCGGCGATTCCGTAAAGTTAACTGGCTACCTCCGCAGTGCATCTCGGGTTCCCGCGCCGAGGCCTGACAAACGACGGGCGATCCCCTACTCTCCGATTCATGAAACAAAACCGGAGACCATCATGATTTCACGACGCGGTATCATTGGACTTCTCACCACATCGTTGCTGCTGCCCGCCGCAAACGCGGCGGCGCGCGACACGATGCTGATGGGGACCGTGAATTATCGCGAACGGATGGCGCTGCCGCCGAACGCGTCCGTGCTCGTGCAACTCGTCGATGTCTCCCTCGCCGACGCGCCGGCGCAGGTGATCGCGCAAGATCGCATCACCGGCGCCACCGGCAGTCCGATCCCCTACCGGCTGCGCTTCGACATCACGAAGATCGAGCCGCGCCGCACCTACGCACTGCAGGCCCGCATCTCCGACGGCGATCGCCTGCTGTTCATCAATACCACCCGCCACGAGGTCTTCGCAGGCGGGCGCAACAACACGCGGATTCTCGTGCAGCGCGTCAGCGATCAGCCGCGTTAGAGCATGATTCATGCCCATTGAATCGAATCTCACCTCGCTCGTCCCCGCGTAAGCGGGGACCCAGACTGGATTCCCGCTTTCGCGGGAATGAGCGGAGAATGTGTTTTCAATTCAGGTTAATTCCATTCTAGCTTCGCCGACGGATATGACGATTCATCAGGCTCTCGCATACATTCTTCGATCGACCGCGGTTGCGGCGTTGTCCGTTACACTGACGGCGACCGCGCATGCGCAGCAGATGGACACTAAAACGCCGCGGCAACGCCCGCAGGCGGCGAAGCCGGATCACACCGCGAAGCAGCAGAAACCGCTCACACGTCCGCGCACCGCCACACCCTGTTCTGAATTCGGCGCGGGCTTCGTGCGCATGCCGGGTTCGGACAGTTGCGTCCGCTTCGGCGGATCGGTCGGCATCGGTGTAGGTACCGTGCCTTAAGGCACGATCCCGCATCGTCGGGATCGGTTTCTGGCGCTTATAAAGATTTGCGCGACAACGTGTAACGATCCGCCTGGTTCAGTAACGCTGGCCGCGATGCCGATACTTCCTGCGCGGATGCGCCGACTGCGAATGCGACTGGGTGTAGGCCTCCCGGTACCGCTTGCGCGATTCCTCGAGCGCCCGCTGATAGCCGGGCGAGCCCATAATAGTCGCCGCCACCCCGCCGCGCGCTGAGGCGGGGGTGATGTGGGAGACCGCGGTCGCGATCAGGAGAAGAAGAAAGAAAACTGCGGCCCGCTTGGTACGACAGTTCATGTTCGGCCTCTGCGCACGCCAGTTCCGGGTACCAACCTTGCATCGGCCTGAATGTTCCGCGGCGGCAACATAAAGGCTCAAACCCCAGAAAGCGATCAGGTGGCGCAACGCGCGGAAAGCCAGTACATCAACCGCCGAATTTATAATTCAAGCCGATCCGCACGATGTTCAGGTTGGTCGTGAAGTTTGCTGAATAGGATGCCGGCGTCGATCCAGGCGCCGCCGTTACTGCAACCACGTTCACAGTCTCCTTGAACTGCGCGAAAAGATACTCGCCCTTCACGGACCATTTCTGCCCAAGCGCGTATTCAAGCCCGCCACCCGCCGTCCAACCCGGAGTAATGCCGTTAGACGCCCCGGAAAAACACAGATCTGGAGCTGCGTTAAGGCTGCCGCAAGAGAACGTGTAGACCACTCCATTCGGACCAGCCAATCCCCCAGCGAAGCCTGTGCTAGTGACGGTGGACGCTGCGTTGTTCAGATGAGCGTAGGCAAAGCCGCCGGTGGCGTAGATCAGCAGCCTGTCGTTGGCCAGATAACCGAGCCGGGCGCGCACCGTGCCGAAATAGTCGATACTCTGGCTTGCCGAGGTCGATACTTGCCCGAAGAGATACGGAGTCGTGCCTCTCCCATCGATGCCCGCGCCCTGAAAGTCCGCTTCAAAGCCAGCCACCCATCTCGGGTCGAACTGATAATTGTAACCGACCTGAATGCCGCCGAGCGCTCCGGAGGAGCGATTGCGGTCGCCGTTGGCTGAGATCGGGAAGAAGTTGGGGGCCGAAAATATAAACGACATAAGAGCATCGTTCGGCGCGTAGCCAACATCCGTGTTGGCCCAACCACCACCCACATTGAGACCGGCATACCAGCCACTCCAGTTTGACACCGGCGCTGGCGGCGCCTTGCGTATGAGATCGGCACCTTGCGCGGTGGATGCCGCCCCGAGCGTCAAGATTGCGGCGATCAACAAGTGCTTCATGAAATGCCCCCTCGGAAATATCGCAACTGTAAAGCATCATTCTAGGTCGAGTCTGCGGGCATCGGATGTAGCAGCCGCGCAACACCCGGAGGTATTCAAGGATATGCTGCGGTAAAACAGTAGCGCGCCATTGGACTTCACTGAATGGCCGGGTGATCCCGGCCACCCACATCGTCATTTTCCCTGCCTGCTCGCAGCTCTCAACTCGCCGCGAACTTGACCAGCTTGATGGCCTCGAAATCCTGGACGCCGCCGCCGACGCGCTTGGTGGTGTAGAACAGCACGTAGGACTTAGCGAAATACGGATCGCGCAGCACGCGCAACCTTAAGTTGGAATATATCGTCCTTCATCAACTGCACGAAGCATCTGAGACGCGTTCATCGCAATCGGATACTCCTTCCGATCCTTGATCAATTGGAGAACATCTCTTGCTTCACGAGGCGCCAGCGCGAGCGTGGCTATCGCGGCCTTAAAACGTACGGTCGGGTTGGGATGAGTATAAAGCGGCAGCAGCGCGCGGCGTTGATCGCCCTCGCGCGATTTTAACTGTGCAGCCACTTCTTCCATCTCGCCGTACAAACGATTGTATTCAGAACTTCGAATATTTTCCAACGCCGCATTCTGTTTGACCGCGATGTCAGCGAACAAGGCTACGAGATCTTCAACACTTGCCGTTTCAAGTTCTATCCGGCGACTCATGGCTTGAGAACTCCCGCGTCGATCAAAGCTTCTATTCCAACACGTCTCCGTTCGCTTGAATCCTTATCTCTCAGATAGTCTCTTGGAGTTAATCCTCCAAACTCGTCGCTACGCGTGCTGAACCACCCGGAAATCTCATAATGCTTTAGGGTAGGAATTCGCACCTTGTTACTCGGATCGTCAATTTCGCCCCACGTGAATCCTAACCGTCTCAGCAGAGTCCGTTCTTCAATGTGGTGATCCTCATAGCCTGGCTCGCTGGCCGGACTGACCCTGCTTTGCAGCTCTTCTAGAGTCTTTGGTGGGTCACTATACGACTTCATTGCTGAATCGTAAGACTTTAACCACTCGATCTGGTCCTTCGCCCCGAAGAAGATGTCGACCGCGGGAGCATATCGGCCAACCCGGTTCACCCAGCGCGCGATATCCCAAACAACCTTCATTCTATCTGCCGGGGATTCCGGGCGCTGCAGTGGAATCTCGGACGGCTCAAGCGGGGGCCCTTGGTTGTGACCGATGCCTAGGCCGTCGCCTTCCGGCATATCACCCGCAAGCCGCGCATAATCGCTATTGTCCCGATCCCGCGGCGCGATCTGAAACAGCCCGAGATTGCCGATCTCGCTCAAATCGAAATTGATACTGCCCACCGGTCGGGCGGTGGCGTTTGCCGCAGGATTGCTTCCATCCCCCCCACCGTCCGTCCATTGCCCACCATCGGGATTGCCCGCCGGCACACGCGGCTGGCTCGGGCTGTATTTGCGTTCCAGCGCTGGAAAGACGCTTGCGACATCGGTGCCGGGTTTAAGAAAGCGCGCAGCATCCGGGCGTATCCAGCGATACGCGTCCGGACGCATCCATCGCGCTTGCTGAGCGCGCGTGTATGCATCATCGCGTGCGGGCATGCGAAGTGACCTATGAAAATAGAAACTGGAATCGTCTGCGGGGAAGCCGACTGTCTGCCAGCGTCCCCTATTCACTCGAAGCATTCGCGTGGTCGAATGCCGGGTTCCTTCATTCGGTGTTCATGCACGCGACGCGAGGATGATCTTGGCGGCCTCGTCATGCGGAACTGCGGCGGCGCCACTGTCGAGCCATGAGGAGATTGCGCGATGAAAAAGATCCTGTTCAGCCTTGTCGTTGCCCTGCCTGTCGCGTTTGCGGCATCACAGGCCCCGGCGCTGCCGCTCCATTCAACAAGTCCCTTAATCAGCCACACCACATCGTCAGATATCGTTGAAGTCAAAGGCGGCCGTGGCAAGGGTCACGGCTGGGGTAAGCACCATGGCTTCAAGCGGCATGGCTGGAGTCGTGGCCGCAAAGTCGGTTGGCGCGGCCGAGGCTGCCCTCCGGGACATTGGAAAAAGGGCTACTGCTAAGCGGCGGCACAGCGGCGCGCAAAAATCGACGCGCCGCTGTCTTCATGATGGAAGTCAGCTCGCCGCGAACTTCACCAGCTTGATGGCGTCGAAGTCCTGGACGCCACCGCCGACGCGCTTGGTGGTGTAGAACAGCACATAGGGTTTTGCGGAGTACGGATCGCGCAGCACGCGTACGCCCAACCGATCCACGATCAGGTAGCCGCGGCGGAAATCGCCGAACGCGATCGACAGCGAGTTCGCGCCGATGTCCGGCATGTCCTCGGCCTCAATGAGAGGGAACGTCATCAGCGATGCGCGTCCGCCCGCCTGCGCCGGCGGCTGCCACAGATAAGCGCCGCCGGAGTCCTTGAACTTGCGGATCGCCGCCTGCGTCTTGCGGTTCATCACGAAGTTGCCGTTCTGGCGATAGCCCGCTTTCAGCGCGTAGATGGTATCGACCAGCACATCGGACGGATTGCTTGAGGGAAACGCGCCCGCCGATCCGCTCGCGACATAGCCGAGATTGCCCCAGGTCCATGAGCCGTTGGCCACCGCCGTGTAATTGAGAAAGCCCTTCGGCTTGTTGCTGCCGTCGCCGTTGACGAAGGCGGCGCCCTCCTGCACCGCGAAGGTCAACTCGACTTCGGAGGCGATCCACTCGTCGATGTTCACCGCCGAGTCGTCGAGCAGCGTCGCGGTCGCGGCCGGCATGGCGTAAAGCTCCATCGCCGGAAAGCTCAAGGCATCGAGCGTCGGCGACGTGGTCTGCGTGCGCGTATCGGTCTCGCCGACCCAGCCGGTCGCGGGGCCCGCGGTCATGAACGGCTTCTTGTAGACATTGCCGGAGATCTCGCGCACGCTTGAGATGGCGCGGATCGGCGAGATCGCGGCGAGCCGCGATCCGATCTCCTGTTCGAGCTGCGCCGGCACCAGATAACCGCCGTCGGCATTGGAGCCGACCGACAGCGCCTTGGTCTCCATCAGGCGCAGACCCGAACTCTCGCCCTGGCGCACATAGACATCGAACGCACTCTTGTGCTCGCGCGCCGACGCGTCAGTGAAGCGCACGCGGCCGTCGTCGAGTCGGCCTCCGTCAAGCAAGGGGCGCGCGCTCTTCAATGCAAGATCGTCGATGCGTTTCATCTGGGCGTCGAGCGCGCCGTTGATGCGGTCGACCTTCTCATCGAGCAGCACGTCGGCGCGGCGGCCGACGGCGGCGAGTCGCTCGTCGTTCGAGGCCTTGAATTCCTCGAACATCGCCATGATGGCGTCGTGCTCGCCGCGCGCGGCGGACGAGATGCCGGATTTATGCTCCGGCGCGGTGTCGGTGATGTCGTAGTCCATGTTCTTGTCGAAACTCATGTGGTTCTCCTAGGGTGGGATCGGGTTGAAAATTGAAATGCACAAACAGAAACGCCGCCCAAAGGGGCGGCGGATTGAACTTTGGATACTGCGGCTTAGAAGCGAACTCAGGCGCTGCGGTCAGCGCAGCGTGAGTCCGGATCGCGCTTCGCTGTCAGTATCGATCAAGCGCAATGAGCTTGCTTCGTAGATATGACGCGAAATCTTCACGGCGAATCTGACTCCGTCAATTTCCTGTATCAAGTCAGCCGAAATATCCTGCAAATCGTAAGCGGCAAGGTCGAGCCCTGCTCCAAGATCGACCCACGGTCCTCCAAGCGGCTGACGTACAGCGCGAGAATCCGACCAATCGAATACGATCATCTGCGGACGGCCCTGCGAGCCGGCCTCCACCTGTGCAGCGAACTCCCGCGCCAGTTCAAGCGCCGTTTGCGAGATTTTCACGGCGCCGGGCGGCGCGAAGAAGCTGCGAGAAGGGGGAGCGAATTTGCCGGCCATTCGAGATATCCTGGAAATGTTAGATACTGTACAAATCGCAATTTATCGAAATGGGTCGCGAATGATTCCGGGAGGGCTATGACCAAGCCCGGATCGCCTGATTGTCTGTCCGTTCGCGCAGTCATAAAATGCGCTGAACTCCTTCAGTCCGAAGTAATTGACCGTTCGGGAAACTCCGCTCAAAATACACACAGGAATAATGTTCGCAAGCTGCGTCCCTGGCGCCCAGAAATTATCCGGCGTCGCATCCGAGATGACGCGCGGGTCATCGATGCCAACATTTCCCATCGGAATGGCAAGCGTTCCTCGCCCGTCCGTCCATCGGCCGCTCTCGTCACCGTTGCCCGCTGGTACGCGCGGCTGGTTGGGGCTGTATTTGGTCTCGACAGGAATGAGCGCCGGATAAACCGATGCCGGGTCCGTGCCGGGCGCAAGGAAACGCGCAGCGTCGGACCTAATCCAGCGGTGTGCATCGGGCCGCATGAAACGCGCGCGCTAATGCACGTCGAAAGCATCCAGACGTTGCGTCATCAGCGCGCCTCTGCACTGGACGACGCAACTCCACGCAACGCGTACTTGCGGCCGGCGCGGGTGTCCAGCCGGATTAGAGCCGGACTCCCGCGCCGGGCGAGCGGCGCCGGTGCGTCCGCGGCACCACCCGAACCCCGCCACTCTTGTTCAGCGCGCGTCCGCTGCGGCGACAGCTTTGGCTTGGGGAATGCCTGCTTCACCGCGCGGACGCGCGCCCCCGCCAGCAGCGGGAACGTGACGATCGAAATCTCCCAGAGATCGACCTGATACAGTTTGCGGATGCGCGTCTTCGGATCGATCTGGCCGCGCACGGTGCGATAGCCGATCGACAGGCCGTCGATGGCGCCCTGCTCCACCAACGCATAGAGTTCGCGTCCGCGCGCGACATCGGGGATCAGCCGCCCCCTCGCCCACAGGCCGCGAAAGTCCTCATGCAGATCGAGCCAGACGCCGACCGGTTCGGCGGGATCGTGCTGGAACAGCATCGGGATCTTGCGCAGGCCGCGTTGCGCCAGCGTGCGCGTGAATGCGCCGGGCATCACCATGTCGCGCGCCTGATCGACTTCGCCGAACAGGCTGGCATAACCTTCCACCGTGCCGTCGCTCGCGAGCGACACGGTGGATGTCGATGAAATGGGCGCGTGCATGGGCATCCTCGCGAACTGCGCGTGGTTGGGTGGGCTTGAATTTTCGGGATCACTCGCTGGAGGCGAAATTCCATTTCAGTGTCGTCCCCGCGAAAGCGGGGACCCATAACCACCGATCATTGTGTTGATTACGGGAGACGTATCCGCGCATCGCAACGAGGGACGATAGCGCGGGGAGTATGGGTCCCCGCTTTCGCGGGGACGACATTCTGAGACGTTACGTCGTTCACGTCCCTACTTCGTGCGCCGCGTCGTCTTTCGCCGCACGGGCTTGTTGCGCGACAGTTTCGCTGACGCAGGCTTCACCGGCGCCTTGTGCTGGATCCGATCGAGATGCGCGAGAAACTCGCGAAACACTGTCAGATGATCCGGCGCGGATTTCCGCTCCGGCTGTATCGCGCGCAACACCGTGTGTAACGTATCCATAAATTATTCCTCGTTGATGAAATGAGTGAGACTGCGCTGAACCTTCACCCTGCGGTTGAAACGCGAGAGCTGACGGACGAATTCATCGAACCGGCGCGTGGCGCCGACCAGTTCACGCAGCGTGAACAGGAACGCGGCGCTCGCCGCGAGCGCCCACAACAGCAGCGCCAGATGCGCGAGATCGCCGCGCTCGGTAAACGTCTTGATCAGGTCGGACATTGTTGTTCTGCGATTCTTGCTTATCCCTCCCCCTTGTGGGGAGGGTGGCGCATTGAGAGCGCAGCGAACAGTGCGTCGGGTGGGGGAGATTATTGAAGACCCCCACCCCGACCTCGCTCCGCTCGGTCGACCCTCCCCGCAAGGGGGAGGGACAAAGGAAATTCACCCCAGCCGATCCCCATCGGCCACCGGCGCATAGCCGGTCGCCTCGCGCTTCTCGTTCAGCGTCAGGAACGGCGCATTGGCGACGCGATCCCACAATGCTGCACGGTCGTTCGCCAGCGCGTCGATCCGGTCGGTATCCACCACAATGCGCAGCTCCCCGCCGAACTGCGGCGACAGCCATTGCGCCAATGAGCTGCCGACGCGCGAGGCCAGCGGCAGGATCGTCTGCCGCCAGAACACCCGATTGGCTTCCTGGAAATTCGCGTAGGTGTTGTCGCCGGGAATACCGAGCAGCATCGGCGGCACGCCGAACGCCAGCGCGATCTCGCGCGCGGCGGAATTCTTGGCCTCGAGAAAATCCATGTCCTTCGGCGTCAGCGACATCGCCTTCCAGTCGAGTCCGCCTTCCAGCAACAAGGGCCGTCCGGCATTCACCGCGCCCTGATAGGTGTCGGTGAGTTCGCGCTTGAGCCGGTCGAATTGTGAATCCGACAGCACCGCGCCTTCCGGCCCGGAATAGACCAGCGCGCCGGACGGCCGCGCGGCGTTGTCGAGCAGAGCCTTGTTCCAGGCCGAGCTGGCGTTGTGCGTGTCCACGGCGACGGCTGCTGCCTCGATCGGCGCGAGGCCATAGTGATCGTCGAGCGGATGAAAGAATGTCAGATGCAGGATCGGCGGCACGTTCGACGCAAGCTGATCGAACCGCACGCTGCGCCCTGCGACGCTGTACTCGTAAGCCTCCGCCCAGCCGTCATGACCGGGCACCACCTTCATGCGATCCGGCCGCAGCGCGTGAAGCTCGCGCACCTGGTCGCCGAGCGCGACGGCCTCGACATAGGCATTGCCGGCGAGCAGCATGTGCGCGTACAGCGCCTCGAAGAAACTCGCGCCGTCCTGCCGCGCGTTGGGTTTCGTCAGCAGTTGCGAAAGCGGATGCCCGTCCCTCTCCTGTGCGCCTTCATAGAGAAGGAAGCCGCACGACGCGGCGTTCTCCGCGATGAGGCGCACCGCGCGATGCACAATGGCGTTGGTGAGATAACCCTCGCGGGCCAGCGCCGCATAATCGCGCGGCGTCCACCGCGCCCGCCCGCCGCTCTCGAACGCCAGCACCTGCGCCGTGCGGCTGGCCTTGGCTTCGGGTGCGCGGAAAAGCTTTTTGAAGTTGAGCATGGCTGTCCGTTCTCCGGGGAGAAAGAGAAACGCGGGTGGCATCATAATCAGGGTCGTCCCCGCGAAAGCGGGGACCCATACTCCCTGAACCGTCATTGTGGACGCAGCCGTTTCGGCGCACCCGCTATCATCACATCAATCGGTGGTTATGGGTCCTCGCTTTCGCGAGGACGACATCGTGGAAAACACGTCGCCACGCTTTCAACTCACAACCCCCGCACCCGCGGCGCCGCGCGTGTGGTGAACGTCAGCGACGCAATCGCCCACACCAGCGCATCGAGCCGGTCGGGCGATCGGCCCGACGACAAACCGGACGGCCCGAAGTCGCACATCTCGTCTTCAAGCGCGGAGAACATGCCCGCATGTTTGACGCGGCCTTGTTCATAGAGTGTTGCGACGGGCTCGGCGCGCAGCCACTTTCCCCGTGACGCACGGACTGAGACCACCGGCACGCTCGCATCCACTTCATTAATGACCGAGCGCACCATTTCGCCGCCCTGGTTGACTTCGGCGACGAGTGCATCGGCTTCAAGCCGCCGCCACAGCGCGATCGCTTTCGCCGCCCACACCGATGGCGTCGCCTGCGACACCGTCTCGTCGGCGATCACGTAAATCGCGCCCTCGCCCGTGATGCCCGCCGCGACAATGCCGCAGGCATCGGCGCGCTTGCCGGATGACGCCGGCGGATCGACCGCGACCACGATGCGCGCCAACGGCGGTGCATCACTCACGCGGCAGCTTTCTATCAACATCCGCGACCACAGCGCGTCGGGCCTGTCCTCGATGATCTCGCCGTTCAGCTCCTGACGCCCGAGCCGCGTGTCCTTGTAGCGCGCGAGCACGCCCTTCAGAAACGTCGGCGCGAGATGATAGGCATTCGCCTGCGTCGCCGCACGAGTCACAACACTCGTCGGCTCCAGCATCAGCCGCTTGATCAGCGCGGTCGGCCGCGGCGTCGTCGTAATCAGTTGCCGCGGCTGATGGCCGAGACGCAGACCGAACTGCAGCATGTCGAACGTCGCCTCTGCATAGCGCCACTTCGCCATCTCGTCCGACCAGGCGCAGCCGAACTGCGGGCCGCGCAGGCTTTCGGGATCCTCCGCCGAGAACGCATAGGCCACCGCGCCATTGCTCCATTCCAGCCGCCGCCGCGACGAGGTCCACACCGGGCGCTCATCGCGACGATGCACAGCGAGTAATCCCGACACTCCTTCGATGACAACTTCCCTCACGTCGTGCTCAGTCTCACCCACGAGCGCGATGTTAGTCACGGGTGCATCCGCTAATGGCGGAATCCCGAGCGCCTGTGCCCTCACCCATTCCGCGCCCGCGCGAGTCTTGCCTGCCCCTCGTCCACCGATCAGCAACCACGTCAGCCACGGCTGCCCATTTGGCGCGAACTTCGGCGGCACCTGATGATCGTGCGCGAACACATCCCATCGTGCGAACAGCAGCTCCAGCTCAGCCCGCCTCATCCCCTCCAGCAGGAAGCGGCGCTGCGTCTGCGACCAGGCCTTCCAGGCGGCGCGAAAGTTCGCGGCGGAATTCGTCGAGGTCTCGGGGAATGGCGTCGTCATCGGCGGCCTTCGCTGTGTCGTCTCCCGCCCCGCGCTCCTGCTCGCGCAACCGCATCACTTCCTTCAGCGTGCGCGCGAGCGAGGCCAGCACACGGGCGCGGCTTTCGGTCTCGACGCGCTGCGCGGGCGCGATACGCGTCGGGCTGCCGACGATGCGCTCGATCTTCGTGAGTTCGCGCTCGATTGCGTCGCTGACACGCTCGACCATCGATGCCGCCGGCGTTTCACCGGGCGGCGGATCGGCAGCGATATCCACCGCAGTGCGCTTGCGTGACATGGGCACGGCGCGATCCGCCTTCACCCTCGCACTTTTGATCGCATCGATCGCAGCGTGATCGCTCGCATCCGCGACGAGATTGCTGGGGTGTTCGTTGAGGACTTTTGCGCGTGGGCGCTTTGCTTTCTCAGGCTTCGCAACCGGCTTTTTCGCTGCCGTCTTCCTGACTGTGACTTTCCGCACTACCTTTTTTGCAACGATCTTACGCGCAGCCTTCTTCGCCGCCGGCCTTTTCATCGGCGCGGCGGAAGGCTTCTTCGGCATCGTTGGAGACTCTCATGTTGATACGACAACGCCGCGCTGGGGCGCGGCGATCGATTGGATGGCTAGCCGTTTGTTGCCGACATTACCGCTCGTCATTGCGAGCGAAGCGAAGCAATCCAGAGCAACAAGGAAGACTGGATTGCTTCGTCGCAAGCGCTCCTCGCAATGACGCAGAAAACGCCAACGTGCGAAGATCCGATCCTCGTCAGAAGGCAGGCTACGTCCGGAAGAAAACGAACCAGACGATCGCCAGCACAAAGATCGCAGCGATGGTGCTGACGGTCAGCAGCGCCAGGATGGATGGCCCCGGCTCCGCCCCGCGTGCTTCGGTCGGCGTTTCGACGATCCGGCGTTCGCCTTGCACGTGTTCGACTTTTGCCATTGCGTCCTCATTCATTCGAATGCACGAAACAGCCCGCGCAGCGTATGAAGGGCAACGCCCTATGTCCGGTGAGGTTCCTGATTCGATGCCGCCTCGCGGCGAGACACCTTAAGTAGTGCTCAAGGGCACAACTCTGGAGCATGTCAGAACCCTACTGCGGGAGCGTTACGCTGTCAAGGATTATTTTCCTAGTGTCTCAATGCACCGTATGTCGCTGACGCGACATTTCGGCCTGCCGCAGCAGCTCAAGCGGCAGCCATGGTTTCTGCATGAACAGCACGTTGTCAGGAACATGCTCGACGCTCTGTCCCGACGTGAGAATGACATCGATATGCGGGAATCGCTCCCGCGCCATTGAGGCAAGCTCGAGGCCCGACATGTCGCCGTCGAGGTTCACATCGGTGAACATCAGCATCAGTTCGTTTCCTGCTCTTTCAAGAACGACGGCCGCGGCATCCCCACTCATGCACTGAATAACGTTCATGTCGCTTTCCTCAAAGATCAGGCTGACAAGTTCCCGCTGCAGCTGATCGTCTTCCACCACGAGAACAGTGTGCTTAAAAGCGCGTCCCATCGGTGCCTCCCATTCCATGAATAGGGGCAATGCGTCGGGACCGCATAAGTTCGGTAGATGACGTAAGGAACGAAATCCGCGGCAGCACGTTTGACCGAAAACGAGGTGCGTCATGAAGGAAGTTGTGGAGCGTGTGATGAAGGCGTTCGCGCAAAAACATCAAGCGATGACGCCGGAACAGGAGCGCAAGGTCCGCGACGAGGTGTCTGAATTCGTGGCCGAACTTCTGGAGAAGCGCGCGGCGCAACTGGCTAAATTCGCCGATCGCAGGCTGCGCGAAACCGAGCCGGAGCCGCGCATTTGAGTTTCATTGAACGGAAGTTGTGACAACCCGCCTTACCACGGCGGTTTTTTCATGACGGCACGAACCCCGCACGGAACCGCAATGCCTTCGAGAAGGTTCCTACCTCACAGTGTGGAGATCCGTCATGACACCCCAAGAGAGTGTGCTCGATGCGGTTCTGCGGGCACGAGGCATTCTGGCCGAGTACATCGAGCCAGGCCCACGCGATTGCGCTCAGACACTGAGCCGGCTTTTTGTGATCTTCGACGACGAGAAGCTGACGACTGCCATCAACATCCTGAGTCTGGAAACGGTCGGCGCGACGATGGCCTCTGCTGATGCGGCTAAGCCCCCACCCACCTCTCCTCCTTGTAGTCGAACCACCGGCTGAAGCGCTTGCCGTCCCATTCATATTGCAGGTGCCGCTCCTGCATCGGCACGCCGACGACATCCGGCCAGAATGCCGCGATGCATGAGCCGCCAGCGTCGCGCACGCTCGGATAGACGATGCCGTCACTGCCTCCGTCGCGGAGGCCAGCCGCGAACGGCCGACTGTGCGTGTAGCTCTCGCTGTCCAGGATCAGCCGCCTCAACCTGTCGTCGAGCTTCGTCACGTCGTGCAGCGTGGCGTTCACGTGGCCCAGCAGCACGCGCATGTCCTCGCGGCGCGGCGGGTCATCCGAGTCCGCCGCGAAGCGCGCGAAGTGATAGCCGGTTTCCCTGATCGCGGTGTGGAGCGTGCGCGCGGCGTAATAGACGCCATAGCTGCCGTCCGAAAAACGCGAGCCGTTGCGGTTCACATGGGTGAACGGCGCCATCACCCACGATGCGTTCGGCCCGGTCACCCGCCGCTCCGGCGGCACCAGCGCGATCTCGCCCGCCTCGTCGCGCAGGCGCGGATTGGTCGCCTGTTCAAGCTCGGTCAGCACGTCCCACACGGCGGGATCATCCGAGACCCGCTCGAACAGCGCGATCGGCGGATAGCGCGACGCGATGATGCGCCACGCCTCGCGCCAGCGCACCCGCGAGGTGGCTGTCATATGACAGCCCGGCTGAATGTACAGCCAATCTGCACGTGCTCCCATTTCGTCATTGCGAGGAGCAATTGCGACGAAGCAATCCAGTCCTTTCCAGATAAAAACTGGATTGCTTCGCTTCGCTCGCAATGACGATGTAGAAAAGACACGTCACGACCACGGCGCGCGGGCGGCATCGACATAGGCGCGGACCGCCGCGAGATCCGTGACGTCGCCTGCGGTCATCCTTGCGAGAGGAGTCTGTCCCGCGAAAGCGCGGTTCGGGCGCAGCACCCAGCCGTCGGCGAGCGCGGCGTCGGAGTAGACGATCTGCAGCGCCTTCCAGATGCCGGCGACGTAGCCGATCCGGCGCAGCGTATCGTCCGGCACGCGCGCAGCCTTGCCGCTCTTCCATTGAAAGAACGTGCGCTCCGCGGGATTGCCGAGGATGCGCCGCGCGTCGCCATTGCCGATGCCCCACCGGGCCATGATCCTGAAGAAGCCTTCCAGCGCGAGGCCGTGGCGGTCGGAAGGAATAATATCCTGTAATGTCTGCGGTTTTGCAGTCATGTGCCTATCCTCTGCAATCTTGCATAAGATAGGAACCTTGCCTGTGAGCGTCAATGGCTCACCTGGCCCGTGTCAGGGCCGGAAAACACAATTCTGGAGCATGCCGGAACCCTAACCCGGCAGCGTCACGCTATCAAGGATTAATTTCCTATTTATTGTGGTCCATTCACCCGAGCCGGCCAGTTCGGTACGCAATAGCGCGCTGAGTCCCATGACGTTTCGCGCCTGCTCTCTCGTGACGCCCTAATCCTCACCAAGCAGGATGGCCTCGGTTTTTGTGAAGCCGCAGAGGGTGCACAAATAGACGGCGCGGTCTGTCGCGGCGCGGCTGCTCATCCGAAGCGCCAGGCCCTGGATTTCCATGGGATAGCCTTTGCAATTGGGGCAACCCACCGTTGGAGGTCGTGCTGGCATTGTTTCGAAGTGACGATCTGTTTTCATCCCATCAGTCCTTTGGCAGTAGCCGTGGGGAACTGTGTCGCTCAACACGGCTGACCGGATATTGTTCCTTAATTTCCAAGCACTTCGTCGGAACATGCGCTCTTCGAAGCCGTTCTTGCGTAGCAGCGTGACGGAACCGCGCGCCTACGGAGACATGTCATGACAGACCCGTCCGACCTGATACGGCGGGCTTCGGAATTGACCGAGCGTGCCGACCACGAAGACGACCCTGAAACGCGGGAACGGCTGCTCAGGATGGCCGCCTATTATGTGCAGATCGCCGAAAGCGAAGAATGGCTGGCAGCTCACCCGACGTCGCGTCCATAGGTGACGTCCTGATCAAGAAGTAGCCGCACGGGTTGGGGCCAAACCGTTTTGCTGCGCGGCGCAGATGCCGACGCTGACTCGCTGCGAAATCTTCGCATCGCAGTAGCTGTTGCAGATGGATCCGTTGAGCCGGGAGCACTTCGCCATGCACGCCTGATAGGTGCACGTTACACCCGCAGGCCCGGCCGCAGCGGCGGCCCCCGGCATTGCGCTTGCGATCAGATGGACGATCAGCCACGCGGTGTTCAACATGCACTGCTCCGTTTGGGAGAGTGCAGCACGACGCGATGTCCCGCGCAACGCGAAGGATTTCCCTCAACCGCTGGTCAGCGAAGGCTAACTATTTGCACACGCCGCTCGCCTTGCGCTCGCGGATGGTCCTGTCGCAGTGGGTTGAGCATCCACCCTGCCGGCCGCCACCGCCCAGCTTCTGGCAGTTCGCGACGCACCCCTCGTAAGTGCAGGCCTGCCCTCTGGGTTTCTGGGCATTGGCGGGATTAGCCGCGACGATAAAGGCTGCCAGAAAACAGCCCGGGACAATGCGAAGCATGAATCCCTCCCTGCAAATTCATTGAAGTACTTTGGAAGTACTTTGGAAATATTTTGGAAATGTTTTGCCGGAGTTCAGCAGCGTTTCATGTCACCCACAACTGCCCATCTGGCTAGCTGGACAATCGCGAACGAGGTACCTCGTCGTCCCTCCCCGGCCGCGCCGCAGAAGTCCGCGACACCCGGCAGTGAAACCGGCCGTCCGCCGCTTCGCCTTATGCGCCGGAGTTTGTCACCGTTTCGCCTTTTCGCGCGAAACGGCTGTTCAGTATCGCACCCTACTCCGCCATTTCGGCGGCAGCGGCTTGCGGTGGTCCGGCGAGCGGGCGCTCTTCCATCAGCATCACCAGGGTCGCGGCGGTTGCAAGCAACGCCGCGGCGGCACCGAACACGTAACGGAACGCGGCGATCATATCGCTCGCGGCGATCGCATGCGCCGAACCGATCTGATGCTCGGCACCGATAGTGAGATTGCCGCCAAGCACCATCAGCAGGATCGCCGTGAAGACCGCGACCGTGAACGACGCCAGCAGCGAGCGGAAGAAGTTCATCGCGCCGGTCGCCGTGCCGACCTGCGCACGTGGCACAGCATTTTGAATCGACACCACGCTGACCGGGAAAACCGTGCCGAGCCCAACCGCCATCAGCGACAGCCCCGCGAGCAGTTGCCACAGCGGCAGCGGCGTCGCCAGCGCGAGCGCAAACGCCGCGCAGGTCGCGAGGCTCACGCCGCCGATCGCCGCGCGCTTGTAGTGCTTGGTGTACATCATCGCACGGCCCGCAGCCCATGCGCCAAGCACCGACACCGCGACCAGCGGAATCAAGGCGAGGCCCGCTTCGCTCGCGGTGAGGCCATACACGACCTCGTAATACAACGGCATGTGCACGGTGAGGCCGATCATGGTGCCGATGGCGCAGCCGCCCGCGGCCATCGCGTACGGCACCACCGTTCCCGACAGCAACGGGATCGGCAGGAACGGCTCCTGCGCGCGGCGCACATGCCAGACGAAGGCCACGCCGAGGAACAGCGCCGATCCGATCATCGCAAGGATCGCGGGCGATGCCCATGCGAAGCGGTTGCCGCCCCATGTCAGCACCAGCATCACAATCACAGCGGACGCCATCAGCAGGACGCCGCCGAGCCAGTCGACCTTGCGCCTGCGATGGAAGACCGGAATCTTTTTCATCCTCGGCAGCAGCAGTCCGAGCGATAGCGCGCCGAGCGGCAGATTGATCCAGAAGATCACCGACCAGTGCAGATGTTCGGCGAACAATCCGCCGAGCACGGGTCCGCCGATGCCGGCCGCAACCCACACCGATGAGAAATACGCCTGATACTGGCCGCGTTCGCGCGGCGACACCACGTCGGAAATCACGATCTGCACCAGCGGCAGGATTCCGCCGCCGCCGATGCCCTGAAGCGCGCGCGCCAGAATCAGCGTCAGAATATTCGGCGCGATCGCGCACAGCACCGAGCCGATCAGGAACAGCGACATCGAAACGATGATCATCGCGCGGCGGCCGTAGATGTCGCTCAGCGTGCCGTAGACCGGCGCGACCGCTGTCGCCGACAACAGATACGCGGTGATCACCCAGGACAGATTGCTGACGTCCTGAAACTGGCGGCCGATGGTCGGCAATGCGGTTGCGACGATGGTCTGGTCGAGTGCGGTCAGGAACATCGTGAGCATCAGGCTCAGCAGGATGGTTCGCACTTCGCTTTTCGACAGCGGCGGCGCCGGCACGATCGGCGGCGCTTCGGAAAGATCGATGACTTCGGTGGCGATGTTGGAAACGTCGTCCGGGTCCAGCGCCTGCGCTTCGTCCGCGTCGCCGCGCTGTCGATGTGTCTCGGTCATGAGCCTGAAAAGGTGGTCCGGGAAAGGACGTTATAACGAATGGTCCAGCCTCGACCGGCCTGACCTTGAAATGCACGGGATGACGCTAGGTTTATCCTGTTTCGCACGGCTTCATAAGCAGCGCGGGCGCATGGGTGCACCGCGCGGATGGATCATCACCTGCGCGTTATCCGCTGCCTGAAGGATCTTTAGGAACGGCGCGAGCTATTTGGAGGCCGGACGCTTCTTCAGCCGCGCGCGTTTTGGAATCACGCCGGGCCACTGCACGATATGGTCCTCGAGGTCCGCCTCTTCGACCTCGTCCTCGGTTCCCCACACCCGCCCCTGCACCGACACGCCGGCTTCGTGGACCGTGTTGGGATCTCCTGAAATCAGCGGGTGCCACCAGTACAGGTCGCGGCCCTCGGCGACGAGCTTGTAGCCGCAACTCGGCGGCAGCCAGTTCAACGTCCGGACGTTCTCCGGCGTCAGCCGCACGCAATCGGATACTTTGGCCGACCGGTTGGGATAGTCCTTGCAGGCGCACAGTCCCGCATCGAGCAGCGTGCAGGAGATGTGGGTGAAGTAGATCTTGCCGGTGTCCTCGTCTTCCAGCTTTTCCAGGCAGCAGCGCGCGCAGCCGTCGCACAGGCTTTCCCATTCGCTGTCGGACATCTCCTCCAACGTCTTGGTTTTCCAGAAAGATTCGCTCTGGGTCGAAGGCGGCCGAGGCCGGACTGTCATGGCTTTGAACCTGTCGGGATCGCGGGACGTACATACGCTATATGGAGGCTTTATGAGCCTTGGCGCAGGCGGTGCAAGCGCCAAGGTGGAGGCTGGCGTTTTCCATGCCGAAAAGCGTGGGCAGCGTTCACCCTCATCATCAAAAAACCAACGCGGCCATTGGTTTATGGTTCATGGTCGGCTAGAAGTTTGCAGATTCCCGACGGCGAAATCGGCTCTCCGGTCGCCTTGGGGATGCCGCAAATTGATCAGCATCGTCTAACCAGCGCTTTTCATCCGGCGACTCGTGATCCGTACGGGACGCCGCGTTATTTTCAAGGGTTCCGGTGCGCCAGATCGTACCCAGCGAGTGGAAAAAGCGGTTCCGGCATTTTCTGCTGGACCTCGACGCGCGCATCGATTCCACGCTGTTCTCGTCGGGCGCGGGACTGCGCGAACTCTGGGAGCGCTATTCGACCTTCATGGATCGTTTCTATGTCGGCCGCTGGAAGCGCTGGGTCTTCGTCGAACCGATCTCGGAAGGCGCAACCATCGGCCTCGCCGGCCTCGTGCTGATGCTCGCGTTGGCGGTTCCCGCCTTTCGCGAAACCTCCGACGACGACTGGCTGAAGAAATCCGATCTCGCGGTATCGTTCCTGGATCGCTACGGCAACCCGATCGGAAACCGCGGCATCAAGCACAATGACTCGATCCCTCTCGAGGACTTTCCCGACAATCTGATCAAGGCAACGCTCGCCACCGAGGATCGCCGTTTCTACGATCATTTCGGTATCGACATTGCAGGTACGACGCGCGCGCTGGTCACCAACGCGCAGGCCGGTGGCGTGCGGCAAGGCGGCTCGTCGATCACCCAGCAGCTCGCCAAGAACCTGTTCCTCAACAACGAGCGCACCATCGAGCGCAAGGTGAAGGAAGCGTTCCTCGCCATCTGGCTGGAAACGCGCCTGAGCAAGAACGAGATTCTGAAGCTCTATCTTGACCGCGCCTATATGGGCGGCGGCACCTTCGGCGTCGACGGCGCGGCGCATTTCTATTTCAACAAGTCCGCGCGCGACGTGAATCTGGCGGAAGCTGCGATGCTCGCCGGACTGTTCAAGGCGCCGACCAAATACGCACCGCACATCAACCTGCCCGCCGCCCGCGCCCGCGCCAACGTCGTGCTCGACAATCTGGTGGATGCAGGCTTCATGACCGAAGGTCAGGTGTTCGGCGCCCGCCGCAACCCCGCCAACGCGGTCGACCGGCGCGACGAGAATTCGCCGAACTACTATCTCGATTATGCCTTCGACGAGATGCGCAAGCTCGTCATGACGTTCCCGAAATCCTACACCGAGCGCGTGTTCGTCGTTCGCACCGCGATCGACATGAACGTGCAGCACGCCGCGGAAGCGGCTGTCGAAAACCAGTTGCGCCAGTTCGGCCGCGACTATCACGCAACGCAGGCCGCGCTTGCCCTCGCCGATCTGGACGGCGGCGTGCGCGCGATGGTCGGCGGGCGGGATTACGGCGCCAGCCAGTTCAACCGCGCCGTCGACGCCATGCGCCAGCCGGGCTCGTCGTTCAAACCCTATGTCTACGCCACCGCGCTGATGAACGGCTTTACGCCGAAGTCCATCGTCGTCGATGGACCCGTCTGCATCGGCAACTGGTGCCCGCAGAACTACGGCCGCTCCTATTCGGGCTCAATGACGCTGACGACAGCGATAACCCGCTCCGTCAATGTCATTCCCGTGAAGCTGTCGATCGCGATGGGCAAAGGCAGCCCCAACCCG
Source organism: Afipia massiliensis (assembly GCF_001006325.2). NCBI lineage: Bacteria > Pseudomonadati > Pseudomonadota > Alphaproteobacteria > Hyphomicrobiales > Nitrobacteraceae > Afipia > Afipia massiliensis. The sequence continues at coordinate 4,375,580 of NZ_LBIA02000001.1, forward strand.
CCGAGGGCTGGCCGCGCCAAGATCGTCGAGACCGCGCGCAAGATGGGCATCACCGCTCCCCTCGTCGATACGCCATCGTTGCCGATCGGCTCCACCGAAGTCAGCCTCGTCGAGCATGCCGTCGCCTACGCCGCCTTCCCGAACAAGGGACGCGCGGTGAAGCCGCACTCCGTTCTCGAAGTTCGCACCGGCACCGGCGATCTGGTCTGGCGCTGGGATCGCGACGGCAAGAAGCCGACGCAAGCGATCCCTGCCTCGGTCGCCGCGGACATGTCGGAAATGATGAGCCACGTGGTCGACGAAGGCACCGCCCGGCGCGCCCGGCTCGACGGCATTCCCGCTGCCGGCAAGACCGGCACGACGAACGCGTTCAGGGACGCATGGTTCGTCGGCTTCACCGGCAACTTCTCGATGGCCGTCTGGTACGGCAACGACGATTACTCGCCGACCAACCGCATGACCGGCGGCTCGCTTCCCGCACAGACATGGCATGACGTCATGGTGGTTGCGCATCAGGGCGTCGAGGTCAGAGACATTCCCGGCGTCGGTCCCGGCAAGAAACTTCCGCCGGATGTCCTTGCGGCTGCCAATGCAAACGCCAAGGCCCCCGAAGTGAATCCTGGTCCGCCGCCGATCCTGACCCGGCGCGGCGCGAACATTCTCGTGCGCGTCGAGAAACTTTTCGACGACGCGGCAAAGACCGTGAACGTGCCCGGCAAGACGACATCGAACGGTGCGGCCAAGCCTGCATCCAGCGTGGCCTTCCCGGACAGTTTCGCCTCGGCAACTTCCGATCCGGCGGCGCCTGTGCCGCCGCGCAAGAACTAACCGCGTCATGATAGCGCTTCCACCGTGCGGCTGATCCTCATCACTCTCGTCACACTGACCATCGCAACCATCGTCGGCCTCGGCACGACATGGATGACGGCGACGCGCGGCGTCAACGTCGGCACCATCAAGATCGGCGCATGGACCGCACGTCCGAAAACCGGCACGAGCGACATCGACCCCTACTCGCGCGCCTCGGTCGCGCGCAGCGGCGAACTTCCGGTCGGCACCGGCGATGGCGTCATGTTCACGGCCACGACCGATGATACCGGCCGCCAACTCGACGGACGATGCGATGTCGTCGTGAAAGGCGTGACGCCCGCCGCGCGGTTCTGGACCCTGACGTTCTACGATCCCAAGGGACGGCTCGTCGCCAATTCGCTGCAGCGTTACGGCTTCACCAGTCAGGAAATCGTCCGCGGATCGGACGGAGGCTTCGAGGTCCGGATCACATCGCGGTCGCGCGCCGGAAACTGGCTGCCGACAGGCGGTCTCGACCACTACATGCTGGCGCTCCGGCTTTACGATACGCCGGTCGGCGTCGGAACGCGCACGCAGAAGGATGCGCCGATGCCCTCCATCGTGACGGTGGGGTGCCCATGATCCGCTGGCTGTTCGCAATCATCGGTGGCGCGTTGCTCGGCGGGGTCGTGCACCTCGTCAGCGTGCTTGTGCTTCCCCGCGTCGCCACGCTCGATGCCTATTCGCGCCTCGCGCCGATCACCAGGCTCAATGCCGTCACCGCGCTGCCCGCGGCAGAGCCCGGCAAGGCGCCGATGCCGTTCATGGACCCGGCTTTCGCAAGCGCCGCCTGCCGCTACGATCTCTCGAACGGTCCGATCAAGCTCACGGTGCCGGTCAGTCAGGCCTACACATCGGTGTCGTTCTACACGCGCAACGATGTCGCGTATTACGCGATCAATGATCGCTCGGCCGGGCGGCGCGTGATCGAACTCGACCTGATGACGGCGGCACAGCACGCCGAATTGCCGGAAGACGAGGAAGTCACCGCCGCCGACCGGCTGATCATCGACTCGCCGACCACAACCGGCCTGATCCTGCTCAAGGCACTGGCCGCAGAACCCGGCCTGATGCCGCAGGCGCAGGCGTCGCTGGCCGCTGCGAATTGCCGCGTACAAACCGATACGCCGCAAGCGAAGCGATAGTTCGCTAGTGATCCGGTTCTGACATTCGTATCACTTCCCAGCAGGCGCCCTTACGAATGTCAGAACCAAAGGATCACTAGAATTATAGTTTGCTAGTGTCCTTTCGTATCCGACGTTCGCGTTGGACCCGCCGCAAAGTAAAGCGAACGTCGGATACGGGACACTAGCCGATGCTCCCCGCAAACCGTTCGGCGAGACGCTCGCGGCGGAAGGTGTCGGCGACGAAATCGACAAACGCGCGCGTCTTCGCCGGCAGCAACGTGCGGGTCGCATAATAGACCGAGATCGAGCCTGCGTCAGCGTACCATTGCGGCACGACGCGCACGAGCGCGCCGCTTTCGAGGTGGTGCAATGCATCCGGCACCGCGATCAATGTCACGCCAAGACCGAGCAGCGCTGCCCGGCACATCGCGGAGGGATCGTTGAACACGATCGTGCCCGGCAATTGCACATCGACTTCCGAACCTGCGGCGTTGCGCATGGTCCACTGCCGCACCCGTCCAGTCCGCGCAGCGCGCATCACGATGCCATCGAACGCGGCAAGTCCCGAAGGATCTGGCGGCAGTGTGCGGCCTTTCAGATAGGCCGGCGATGCAACCGCGATGATGTGCAACGGCGCAAGCGGCCGTGAGATGACGCCCGGTGCGAGTTCGATACCGCCGCCGATCGCCGCATCGAATCCTTCGGCGATCAGATCGACCTGCCGGTTCTCGAATTGCCAGTCAGCGCGAATGCGCGGATAGCGCGCGAGAAACGCGGGCAGCAGCGGCAGAACATAGTCCGCGCCAAATGTCGGACTGAGGCTGACCTTGAGCACGCCGGCAGGCTCGCCGTGGTCCGTCGCCGCTCCGGCGATGGCGACCTGAAGGCCTTCGAGATTGCCGCGTATCTCAAGCAGAAAACGCTCCCCGGCCTCAGTCAGCGTCAGCTTGCGCGTGCTGCGCTGAAACAGGCGGATTCCGAGATTCCGCTCCAGTATCGCGACGTTGCGGCTGACCGCAGCCGGCGTCAGCGCCAGACGGCGGGCTGCGGCAGAAAACCCACCATTTTCAGCGCTTTGAACGAAGGACTCGAGATTGGCCAGCGTTTCCATGTCACCATTTTATACGATTAGTTGAAAATAAATACAGCAATTACCTGCTAATCAGTTGCCAATAAACAGGCGATATCGGGTCCGTCACCAGCCAAACGGAGCCAGACAATGTCCCAGCCAGTCTCATCCACCCGCCGCGGTTTTCTGATTGCTCTCGCCCTCGCCGGCAGCGTCACCCAGGCCTTTGCCCAGAACACCGGCGCCCATCTCGAAGCCAACAAGGCCGTGGTGCGCACGGTCATCGAGGAAGTGCAGCGCGACGGCAACTTCGCGAATTTCGAAAAGCTGTTCGCGGCAAGCTACGTCGACCGGACCGCGTTCCCGGGATTCGCCAACGACCGCGAGGGCACCCGTAACGTCTACCTCACACTTCGCAAAGCCTTCCCCGGCTTCCGCGCCGTCATTCATCGTCAGGTTGCCGAGGGCGATCTCGTGACATCGCACAAGACCTACCACGGCAAGCATCTCGGAGAATTCAACGGCGTCGCCCCGACCGGCCGCGACATCACCTTTGAGGCCATCGACATCATGCGCGTCCGCGACGGTCAGATCACCGATCACTGGGGCGTCACCGACATCGGCTCGCTGATGCGCCAGATCAGCGCGCGCTGAACCGGCTTTGAAATCAACTCATACGCCTAAAACCTGAAAGGAACACACGATGACCAAGACAATCGGAATTATCGGATCGGGCTCAATCGGTTCAGCCGTCGCACGCAGGCTTGCCAGTGCCGGAATAGAGGCAACCATCGCCAACAGCCGCGGCCCTGCTTCACTCAAGGATCTCGTTCGCGAGATTGGCCCCTCCATCAGGGCCGGCACGGTGACGGAAGCCGCGAGCAAGGACATCGTTCTCGTCGCGGTGAACTGGTCGAAACTGCCGGCCGCGCTTGCCGGCCTGCCCGCCTGGAACGGCCGCATCGTGATCGACGCCAACAACCCGATTGAAGCGCCGCTGTTCAAGCCCGCTGAACTGAATGGCCGGATCTCGAGCGAAGTCTTCGCCGGGCTTGTGCCGGGCGCGCGCGTGGTCAAGGCGTTCAACCATCTGCAAGCGCACGTGCTCGCGAGTGACCCGCAAGCCGACGGCGGCAAGCGCGTCCTCCTCTATTCCGGTGATGACAACGCCGCGAAGGCGGAAGTCGCAGCGCTGATCGACCGGCTCGGCTTCTTCGGCATCGATCTTGGTTCGCTCGCAGTCGGTGGAAAGCTTGTCCAGTTTCCCGGCGGACCGCTGCCGGTGCACAATCTGGTCAAGGTCGCCTGATCGAAATGACAACGCCGCCCGCAATCGAACCTGCGGGCGGCGTTCTCAGTATCCCTTACTTCACATTATTCACATGCGGCCAGATCTCCAGCGCGCCGCGATAGATCATCTCGCCGGCAACGTAGAGGATGACCGCGAGGCCGACATAGGCGATCCAGCGGTGCTTCTGCAGCAACTTCGCAATGAACGATGCGGCAACGCCCATCATCGCGATCGACAGCGCAAGACCGAATACCAGAACCCATGGATGCTCGCGGGCCGCGCCTGCAACAGCGAGGACGTTGTCCAACGACATCGAGACGTCGGCGACGATGATTTGCCAGGTTGCCTGGGCCAGCGTCTTGGTCGGCATCCCTTCGACCGCCACCCCATTTTCATCTGTCACAGGATTTTCTTCGTGCCCGGCGCCGGAGCGCAATTCGCGCCACATCTTCCAGCAGACCCACAACAGCAGGATGCCGCCCGCAAGCAGCAGACCGACAATGGCCAAAAGCTGGGTTGTAAGACCTGCGAACACGATGCGAAGCACCGTGGCGGCGATGATGCCGATCAGGATTGCCTTGTTGCGCTGTTCCTTTGGCAGGCCAGCAGCAGCGAGGCCGATGACGATGGCGTTGTCGCCAGCAAGAACCAGGTCGATAAGGATGACCTGAAAGAGTGCAGTCAAAACTTCTGGTGTGATGAAATCAAACATAAGCCGGGCTTCCCTTTTTTGTTGAGGAAGAGCGGCCTCCTGTCACAGGCGATTACGGATCTTCGCTGCCTGTCACCCACCAACTCGCTTAAGTCAGTGCATCACAGGCGGACGTTGCCGCATATCCAAGGGGCCACTCCAAGTGAATTCCAGTCCGACATCGCAGCCTCGCGGCTGCCAGAGGGGCCCGGCCTGGTCGTCTATATTCCAAGTCTACGATCTAAGTTCTACGTATCTCCCTATTGTTCATAAGTTCGGCGTTCGAACAGATGCTCGAACAATTGCACGACTTGTTCCGGTTCGCCCATCACGGACGCAGCACAACCGGTAATAACCAGGCCACCAGCGATATCCCAGAGATTCAGGTTCTCCGTGTTCCGCCTCGCCCTGGTCGAGAGCGCTATCACTGCTGCCAGCGCCGCTGTTCCGAAAAACAGCACGCTCAGCGCAGGCAACACGAGACGCTGTTCAAGCGCGTAGACGATGAAAAACGCAGGCACGGCAACGGTGAAACTCAGCGCGATCAACGTTCCGAAGTTCCGACCGAAGAGAAACACCTTGGCAATTGGGGAACCTGTCATTCCATCCCCCATTTTTCATCTCGCGGCAAATCAGCTGGCGTGTTGTCTCAGGAACAAACAACCGATTGCGGGCGGACTCAACGCGACGTTCTGCCGCACATCTGAGCGCAAAGAGACAGAAACAGCAGTAAAATCAACCACCTACACGCAGCGCGCGACCAACGACCGGCGTGGCCTTAATCCACGTCTCCGATGCCCGCTTGGACAATTGCACGATCAGGCGGTCGGCATCCGCAGCCATCGCATCCGGCGCGTGGATCACCAGCCGATCCAGCGCCCATCTGTAGGACGCCACGCGCTGCTGCAGGCATTGCTGCACCCACTGCACCACCAGCACATTCTCGCGCATGCGCGCCTGCGCATCGGCGTATTCGCGTGGCGACAGTTCAGAGACGATCCCGAGCGCCTTGTTGCGCTTGATGTCGAGATCGTTGACGCGCAGAGCGACCGGAATGAACTGATCGAGCATGACGCCGTCGTTGCGCACGTCCTCCATCAATCCACCGTAGGCCGCGGCCTGCGAGCGGTGCGGTTCATCGATCATGCGGCGTCCATAAATCGTCCGGTCGAAAACGACCGTCTGCCGCCAGGGCGCCGGTATCGTTTTGTAATCGCCGAACACTGCTTTCCACGCCGGGCGTGAGTGCGGCGGTTCGATGAAGTAGTAGGCAAGATCGCGCAGCGATCGTTCCAGATCGGTCAACTGGAATTGCGACGGCTGACCGCCCAGCGCCGTGGTGGCCTCGACGCCGACCCACTTGTGCATGTCTTCATGATAAAACGTCGAGCGCGTGCGGCCGAAGTCATCACTCGCACATGCGAGGCTCGCCACGAACGGCAAAAGATAAAGCGGATTACACATCGCGGCCCGGTGTTACAGCGTTGCCGATCCGGCGAGGCTCTCGCCGGCAGAGACTCTGAACGCTGGTCAGGAACGCGCCCGGCGCTTGCGACGGCGGCCTGGTGCCGTTCCCTCCTCCGGTCCGATTCCATCGCTGGCTTCGTCAGCGTAACGCTCGATCCGGATGGCGGGGAGAATCAGGATGGTTGCCGTTCCCTCGCGCGGGGCCATGTTCACATCCGGTCCGGCGCGGCGCGCCGCTGCATCGACCGGAAATTCAACAATGGTGCCCATATCGATCTCTCCTGGCCGCCCTGCTTTTCCTCAAGGATTGGCTCAAGGATCGGCGGCACCCGGTCATTAAGAGTGAGCATGGTTAATGGCTTGTTAACAGGCGCCGGATAACGTCAGGCCGAGACTTAACCTCGCGTATCCGGCATGACGACACTCCCGATGTTTCACGGCTTTGATGGCCTGATGACTCTGTCCCGGCGCGAGGGCGTTGATATTCGCCCGACGCTGCTGCGCGTGCTGACGGACCTCTATGTCCAGACCGCCGACCATACCCGCGACGAGGAACGGCAGTTCGCCGAGCTGGCTTCGCGCCTGATCGATGAGGTGGACGACGCCACGCGCGCCGCCGTGCGGGCGCGGCTTGCGATCTATCCGAACACTCCGCGTGAAATCGCCCGGAAGCTGCAGTTGAAATACACGACGGGCAAACCGCAGCCCGTTTCAGCGAACGATGAGCATATTCTCGACGATACATTGATCGATCCGGCGGATCTGGAGATCGTATCGGAGCCCGAGGTCTCGGTCGCTCCTGCGATGATGCCCGCACCAACCATGTCGATGCAGCCGGACGATGCGGCGCAGCTGATCGAGATGTTTCTGTCAGCCGACCGCACCCAACGCGCCCAGATGCTTCATGGTCTGACCGACACGCCGCTGAAACCATCAACACCGGTCGACCCGCGCCGCGCGACCCGCGCGGTTGCGGCCCTGGAACAGGCTGCACTGGCGGCCGATGCCTCGGACTTTGCCGCCGAGCTCGCCGATGCCCTGATCCTGACCTCCAGGGTTGCGGCCCAGATCGTCAATGAACCCGGCGGCGAGCCGCTGGCCTGCGCGCTCAAGGCCCTCGGCATGCCCGGTGAATCATATCAGCGCGTGCTGTTGTTTCTGAATCCGTCGCTCGGCGCATCGGTCATGGATGTCTACCGGCTGGCGCGCCTCTACGAGGTGATCGAATTGCGGACTGCGCTGATCATGCTTGCGGCGTGGCGTGGTGCGGCGCTGGCCGCCACGCGGGCGAAATATCGCCCCGCACTCTACGATGACGAACGCCAGCGCGCCCGTTCAACGCCGGCGCAATCGCGTCCCGCCGCTCAGCCGGGCACGCACGTCACGGCGCGCGAAACATCGCGCGGGTAGTGGTTAGTTTTTTGCCAGATCGAGGAAGTGCCGGCCTTCCCTGTCCTCGATCTCGACAATCCAGACATCGGGATCGAAGCTGATTTCCTTGGCGAGGCGCGCTTCGATGGCGGCTTCGTCCACGGCCTGCGGCGGCGACTGCGTGAAAACGCGCTCGATAGGCCGGCTGTCGTCGTAGGCGGTTTGCGGCGCCGGAACGAACAGCAGCGCGGTCCCGTCCATCAGCGCCACCTTCACGAACACCGCGCCCGCCTCCTCCGCGCCACGGCGACGGACGGCGCCGAACATGCCGGCGCTCTGGCATCGCCGCAGATAACCCGCGACCCAGATAGACGATTTCAGGCGAGACATGAGGCAGGACCGATCAGGCGGATGGAAAGACAGGGAGTTGCTACCATAGCCGGAGCCGACGATGTTAGCCGCCTGTCTCACCATTGACGGGTGACGCCGCTTAGTCGAGCGGGCGGCCGGTCAGAACCGTCAGGTCCCGAATCAGGCGATCGGACAACTGGCCCGTGAGCGGCATCTTGCGATCCCGCTCGAATTTCTGAATCGCCGCCTGCGTATCAGTCCCGATAACGCCGGTCGGCTTAAGCTGGCCATAGCCAAACTCGGTCAGCGCACGCTGGACCGCGGCAATGCGACGGGTCGAAACAATCAGATCGCCGACCGGATCGCTCTTTGCCGCATGAATTGGCGCGGGAGGCCGCGGCGCGGCAGGTGATGCGACCGGCTTCGCAGGAGCAAGCGCCGCCGATTCCAGCGGCTTGTCGACAACGCGAGCCTCGGCTTCAACCGGACGAACCCGCGGCAGCGGCGCAGGCGACGGCGCAACGGCGGGCAGCGACGATACCGCAGCGGTGCTGAACATCGGCGATGGGTGACGGCCCGCCTGCAGGAACATCGCATTGGTGACGATGGCGATCACAGCCGCCAGCGCCGCAGTTGCCGCCAGTGTATCCTTCGGGCTGTGAAGCAGGACGCGCATGATCAAGCCGCGCTCCGGCTCCGGCTCAACCGCGACGGCGGCGGCGCGACGGCGGCGGCGGGGTTTCTCGTCGTCTTCGGCAATCTGTCTAGGCACGTTTCTTCACCTGATAGTCTTGTGGTTCCGCGCGCTGCGGCGCGAGGGTTGCGATATTGCTGGGCTTTTCTGCCGGCGGTGTAAACACCATCGGCAAGGCAACGGTCACGGTCGTGCCGACGTCGATCTGGCTTTGTACCGTCATCTCGCCGCCATGCATCGCGACCAGGCTCTTGACGATGGAGAGTCCAAGTCCGGTGCCTTCGTGACGGCGCTGATAGGTCTTTCCGGCCTGAAAGAACGGATCGCCGATCCGCTTCAGGTCCTCGGCGCCGATACCGACGCCGCTGTCGACCACACGAACCAGCAGGCGCGATCCTTCCACGCCAGCGGAAACGGTGACGGTGCCGCCCCGCTCCGAGAACTTGATCGCATTGGACAGCAAATTCAGAATCATCTGCTTGAAGGCGCGTGGATCGCCGGTGATCTGAGGCAAGTCCGCCGGCGCACGCGTGGCAATCTCGATGCCGTTTTCGCGCGCTTTCAGAACCATCAGGTTGCAGCAGCCGATCAGGGACTCGCGCGGGGCAAACAGCTCGGGAACGATCTCGAAGTTGCCGCTTTCCATCTTCGACATGTCGAGAATGCCGTTGACCACCGAGAGCAGATGCAGGCCGGAGTCGTTGATGAGCTGCGCGTATTCCTGCCGGCGCGCCGCATCGATCATCATTTCCTTCTCGCGAACGATCATTTCCGAGAACCCGATAATGGCGTTCAGCGGCGTCCGCAATTCATGACTCATCGTGGCGAGGAAGCGCGACTTGGATGCGCCCGCGCGCTCTGCTTCCATATGCGCCATCTCGAGCGCCTGTTCCTGGAGCTTGCGCTCGGTGACGTCGCGCATCACGGCCACCACGTCGACATCGGGACCCGCGAGCGACCTTGACGTCGCGTCGATCGGCCGGCACCGCATTTCGATCCAGACGAAGTCGGCGGACGGCGTGCGTGCATGATCGGAGTCACGCGCGACATCCCGCCTCACGCGGAATTCGACACTGCGTTCGTCGCCGCTGCGCGCGGCTTCCGACAAGGCAGTCAGGTAAGCCGGACGATCGGCGACATGAACGCGGTCGAACAGTCCGTGCTCCAGCAGCAGCGCCGCCGGCGTACCGAGCAAGGCCTCCGCAGCCGGCGAAATGAACCGGATCGCACCGTTACGGCTATGCCGGGAAATCACGTCGCTGATGTTGTGCGCGAGAAGGCGATAACGCTCCTCCTCGACCATCAGCAGCTTTCTGCTCATCCGGCCCAGCGATTCCGCGCTGAACGCCAGCGCCGATGCGTAGATCGTCGCGGTTGCGATACCCAGCGCCTCGAACAGCGAACTGTATGAGGCGGGAATCTGCGACATCGGCAAGGCTCCGAAGGCGTCGATCATCACGAGTCCCAGCGCACAGCCGAGCGCAAGCGCGACGGCGATGGCGACCGCACGCCGCGAGGCCGACAGCGCCGCATCGAGCGGAACGGCCACCAGCCAGATCGCGGCGAACGAGGAAATTCCTCCGGTATTGAGGCACACCGCCATGACCACCGCAGCCAGCGCAGTCGATGACAATATGTGCGCGCGCTCGTATTGGCCTGTGCGCGACAAATAATATGAGACGAGGATCGGCGCGATCAGCCATGCGAACACCATGACTTCGACTTCCTGCGGCGCTCCGCGAACCGCAAGATAAAGTGGCAGCGAAGCAAGCGCGGCAAGGCCGCCCAGCAGCCGCGGGCCGATGAAGGCGCGATGACGGGCTCTCGTCATCAGATCCCGCCGCGCTGATGGATGCAGCAGCGAGTCCAGATGATCGCGTATGATGCCGGACAATCTCACGTTGTTCTCACTGCTCGGCCGGACGTCGTATCGACAGCCGGAACGCCCCCGTTTTTCGTTTGGCCGATGGTGTCAGAGTGAACTTAAGCGAACACTAAGGCGCGGGGCCGATTGCGAGTTACACCGTTCGGATGCGCTGTTTCGCGCGAAATCGGCGATTTCATTCGGCCGAAATGGTGAACGCGAAGTTTCCATGCCGCGACGTTATGGTTTCGAAATCGTGCATGGCCGATGAGCGCTCCAACAGGTCCATGCGCGGCATTCAAAACAAAATAGCTTCTTATCAATTGAAAATTTACGCCAAATCAAACCATTCAAATTTTACACAGCACAAGAACCGGGGATTTATCCGCGTCTGCTACGACTGAGGATGATTGCGAGATCAATCGCAACGGGGCGGAGCGCTTCACGGCGGTGAAGCAGCTCCGGTGAAAGCGATCGACGGGGTGTGTGATGTTCTTCCTTCTTCGCATGGCATTCTGGCTGGGGCTCGTGCTCGTGCTGTTGCCGACCGACAAGTCGTCCGCTCCGGACCAGGGTCCGCAGATCGGCGCATCGGAAGCCATTTCGGCGGCCACTGCGGCCGTGTCCGACATGAGCCAGTTCTGCAACCGGCAGCCGGCGGCATGCACGGTCGGCGGACAGGCTGCGACCGTCATCGGCGAACGCGCCCAGTCCGGCGCCAAGAAAGTTTATCAGTTCATCACGGACAAGAACGAAAAGAGCGACAAGAACGAAAAGAAAGCGCCTGAGCCCACCGACAAGGCCAACAAGAAAGCACCGGATCATACCGGCTCGATCGGCACACCGGATGACCGCGATATGAGCGAATCCCGGACCGTGGCGATCGTGCATCAGACGTTGTCTCAAGACGATCTCGCCATCGACTGGCAGCCGCCGGCTTCGGGAACGGCAACGGACCCATAAAGGCCGCCCGGAACGGCCGATATTTCGGGCCGAAAAGGCCCGGAACTTATGGCTTTCGACGCTCCGCGATCTCATATAAGGCTCGTGCCAGAATCTTTGGCACGGATTTGACACGAGTTAGCGGGCGGCCATGACCACCATCGACGAGATCAGGGACAATTTCGAACTGCTCGAGGAGTGGGACGACCGCTACCGCTATGTCATCGAACTTGGCCGCACGCTCGCGCCGATGTCCGACGCCGAGCATTCCGCCGAAAACAAGGTTCAGGGCTGCGCCAGCCAGGTCTGGCTGTCGCGCAGCATCGACCGGGGCGGCGACGAGCCCGTGCTGAATTTCAAGGGCGACAGCGACGCACATATCGTGCGCGGGCTGATTGCGATCCTGCTGACCATCCAGTCCGGGAAGGCGCCGCAGGACATTCTGAAGACCGATCCGATCTCCATCTTCGACGAATTCGGATTCCGCGAGCATCTGACGCCGCAGCGTTCCAACGGCCTGCGGGCCATGGTGGAGCGCATCAAGAACGACGCCCGCGAAACGCTGGCGTCCTCTACGGCGTAAAGCTCGCGTCGTCGGCCAGCCATGTCCTGATGGCCGCGCCGGTGCCGGTTGTATCGCTGCGCAGTCCGTAATGCCGCGCCAGCCGATCCAGCGCCAGTTGCAGCACGACTTTCGCCGACCGTGACGGCCAGCCGCGCTCGCGCTCGACGTCCTCCAGACCGCGCAGGAAACAGCACACGTCGAGCAGCAACCCGGAAAATTCCGGACCGCAGGCGTCCAGCGCCAGACGCACCCGCTGGCGCGACGCGACGATCAGATCTGTCATCTCGCCACCGCCGCCGGCTCCGCGCGTTCGCCCGATGCCGGTCCAACTCGACGAGACGCGCGGCGTCAGGTGTCCGCGCGTGAAGTCCGCGCGCAGGCGTTCGCCTGCGATGAACTGATCCGGCCCGATCATGGCGCGGCCGTCGCGGCCCTTGCGGCGCGCCAACCATCCCAGCGGGCTTTCGTTGTCGTTGACGAGCACCTGCGCCATGCCGGTTTCCGTCATGAGATCGCGCACCGACAGGTCGAGGTGTTGCGCGCGGAACCCATCGATCTCATGGCCGGACGTTTGGCGAGTAGTGCCGGAGCCGGACGAGCGGCCTTGCTGCCGCTTCATCGGCCGTCTCCGCCAGCCGCCGCGCGGCTCATCAGTTCGAGCGTCGCGACACGGCAGTCGAACCAGATGTCATCGCGGGCATCCTCCACGACGCGGCAGGCATGGGCGATGGTGGTGCGGTCGCGTCCGAAGGCACGCCCGATGACCTCAAACGTCAGGCTAAAACCAACATGGGCGAGATACATCGCGATCTGCCGTGCGAGAGCGGCGCGCTGCGAGCCGCGCAGCCCGTTTTCAAGATCGGCGGCGGCGAGGCCAAAGTCGGCCGCAACGCAGGCAATGACCAAACGGCAAATGTCGTTCGGACGAAACTCGGCGGAGCTGGAGGATTGCGGCGGGGAAAAACCGGAAGCGGACGATCGGATTTCAAGCATCGGAACCTCACTAGGAATTTATACCTATATCCTAGTGACGATGCAAATGCCGGGGATAGCGATCCCCGGAAAAATATAGAGGCTATCCGGACTTGACTCCGGAAGCCTCCAATGTGGAATTATTCCTAGGGCGCGACAAGCCCGTTATTGGCCAGGCAGCCGTTATTTCCGGCGGCGGCGCTGCTGGCCGAGACCCATCTTCTTGGCGAGCTGGGAACGGGCCACGGCGTAGTTCGGAGCCACCATCGGATAGTCAGCCGGCAGGCCCCATTTCTCGCGGTATTGCTCCGGGCTCATGTTGTACTGCGTCCGAAGGTGCCGCTTCAGCGACTTGAAGCGCTTTCCGTCCTCGAGACATACGAGGTAATCCGAGGTCATCGATTTCTTGATGGAGACCGCGGGCCTGGCCGGCTCGGCCGCGGCCTCGGTGCCGCCGGTTGAGACCCGCACCAGCGCGGCGTGGATCTGACTGATCAGGGCCGGAATTTCGGCGGCGGTCGTCGCGTTGTTGCTGACATAGGCCGACACGATCGACGCGGTCAGCTCGACGAATCCCTTGGGGGCGGTTTCGCTCATGGTGATGTCTTTCAGACGCGATCGGATGCGCAGTCGAAAACGAGCCAGCCCAAGCAAACAGATGCCCGGCCGCGGCGTCTATACTTGGCAAGTATGGAAGAACTATTGCCAGTCTGACAAGAAGAACTGAATACTGCGGCGCTTTATTTGAAGCCGCAGCGGTTCGCGCCACGTACCGAAAGCTGCCGTGCATTATCCGCGCATGTTAAGCCGCCTTGAAAGGAATACCCTCCATGAGCACAGCGAGCGATGCCCGTTTCTGGGACCGGAGTTCACGGAAGTACGCCATCAGTGCGATTGCGGATCAGGCCGGATATGAGCGCACGCTGGACCGGACCCGCGCCCTGCTGCGACCAAACGACCGGGTGCTGGAGTTGGGCTGCGGCACAGGAACAACGGCGCTCCGGCTCGCGGACCATGTTCAAGGCTATCTTGCGACGGATATTTCCGCTGAAATGATCGCGATTGCCAATGAGAAATACGCCGCGGGCCCCATCCCGGCCCTTGTCTTCCGCACCGCGACCGCAGAAGCGCTTACACCCGCTGCGGCACAGTTCAACGCGGTTCTGGGATTCAGTTATCTCCATCTGGTCCGCGACCTGCCTGGCACGCTGCGCCGCATCCACGCCGTGCTGGCAGCGGAGGGTTTGTTTATCTCCAAGACACCCTGCGTCGGGGATATGAACCCACTCATCAAGTTTGCGCTGCCCGCGATGCGCGCGATCGGCAAAGCACCCTATGCAGGCGTCTTTCGGGCGGCGGACCTGAGGCGGCATATATGTGCGGCAGGCTTCGACATTCTTGCCACTGAAAACCACGCAACGAAGGGCAACGAGGCCCGTCCCTACATTGTGGCGCGCAAGATATGACATGAGCGGGCGAAGCTGTAACGACGCTTCGCAGCCGTTACGGCAGACATCAAACGCCGCGCTGATCCGCGCCTAGTTGCGCTGGTCCAGATGCGCGCGCAGTTCGTCGATGGAGGCGAACCGCACCATGCCTTCGGGCATCTGCGCCTCGATCGAGCCATCGGAATACAGCGAGTACGCCATCGAATCGACCACACCCGATTTCACGATCGTCACCGACGACGCATCGGCGCGCCGTGGAAATCGTTCGCGGACAGGCTCAGGCGTCTCCTGCTCATCGGCGGCTGGCTGCGATGCAGTCTGCCCGTTTTGAAGCGGAGACTTTGGAAACAAGGGGGATTCCTGCCGCGGTCTGCCGGACTGCGGCCATGCGCTCTCGAACGGGCTGGGTGCATTCGTCTCGGCGTCACCGCGCTGAGTGTCCTCCGCGGAGGACTGATGCTGACCTTCATCCGGCGACGCCGACGCATCGCGCGGCGACAGTTCGCGGTTCTTGTCGCGCCGGGACGATGAAAACATGATGTTGCGGCGCTGGCGCGGCGTGGGTTCGGCAGGCGGATCGAACGGTTCGCTCGATGCTCCGAGATTGCGGTTGCGGGTGATCGGATGTTCGTCCCAGGCAGCCGGTTCTGACGGCGCGCGGCCGTGATCGCCGGTCTCGTCGGCAAAATCATCCCGATCCCTGTCGGACGGCTGGTCGCGGGTGAACAGCGTATCCTCGCGGGCAGGCCTTTCTTCGCGGCCAAGTCTTTCTTCGCGGGCAGTTCTTTCTTCGCGGATGGGAGACCTTGGGGGCATCGGACGGGGCGCCGCCGGCGGTTCAGGGACAGCAGCGCGCGCCGGACGAATGGCCGGAGCCTCAAGCTCGGCGGCAGGTTCGCGCGGCACAGCCGGCGCCGGCAAACCGGTTTCGAGGCGGCGCGCGAGGTTCCTGAATTCCCGGCCAACGAAATACAGCCCGATCAGGACCAGCCCGGTGCAGGACACCACGGCTCCTGCCAGGATCATCGTGTTGCCGAAGCTGAATTCCTTGATCGGAATCCCGAAAACGACCGTGAGAAGGCCGATACACAGGACGACCGTTCCGCCGATCAATAGCGCAATCATTACAAGCTCCAAACCCGCGCCAGCGGACTCAACAGGTAGAGTTCCATAATAGTTTCAAGTAGACGCGTTACCAATCGGTAATTAAGCGCACTTTCAACGAAAGATGCCCCGTCGGTCAGGCGCCATTCAGATTCAGGAGCCTAATCTGTCAGGCGTGCAAGAAAGCGTTCGGGCCGTGGTTGTAATTTTACCCTGACCGCAATGTTGCGTTGCAATCTAAGAAAATGTGCCACAATTCACAATTACCTAAACACCGAACTGAGATACAAAGTTCCCGGGAAGCCTGCCCGGAAGATATGCAGGCGCGGGAACGCTGGATCCATTAGTTAGATGTCATCCGTCACAACATCGGCACTCGACTCGCCAGCCGGGCGCTCGATCGAGCAGACGTGCGATGACCTCGCGCTCGCAGTGCTGGCTGTTGTGACAGTCATCGCGGGCCTGACATTCAAAGACTATGGCCTTGGCTGGGACGACTACACCCACGCGGAGTATGCCGATCTGCTGCTAAAGATGTTCGGCAGCGGCTTCACCGACACCAGCGCCCTGTCGTTCGCGAACCTCTACATGTATGGCGGCGGCTTCGACATGGCGGCCGCGCTGCTGCACAAGATCGTTCCGCTTGAACTGTTCGAGACGCGGCGGCTGCTGGGCGCCATCGTGGGCGTGATCGGCCTCGGGGTCACATGGCGGCTCGCGCGGCGCGTCGGCGGACCCGTGGCCGGTCTCGCGGCGATCGTCCTGCTCGCGCTGTGTCCAATATTCTACGGGCACATGTTCATGAATCCGAAGGATGCGCCCTTCGCGGTGTCGATGGCGATCCTGATGCTCGGGCTGGTGCGGCTCGCGCAGGAATATCCGTCACCAACGCCGCACACGATCCTGATCATCGGCCTCGGCGCAGGTCTGTCGGTCGGTTGCCGCATCCTTGGCGGCCTGGCGCTGATCTATGCCGTGATCGGCTTCCTGCCGCTCTGGATTTCCGACATTCGCGTGCACGGCGCGCGTGAGGCCGCGCGCCGGCTCGGTCATGTCGTTTATGTTCTGCTGCCCGGCGTGCTGCTGGGCTATCTCATCATGGGTCTGATATGGCCCTGGTCCATTATCGACCTCGCCAATCCGTTTCGTGCGCTGACATACTTCTCGCATTTCTTCGAGAAGCCATGGAAGGAATTGTTCAACGGCGCGATCGTCTCGGTGCCGGACATGCCGTGGTCCTATCTGCCGACGCTGTTCGCGTTGCAGCTTCCGGAAGTCATGCTCGGCCTGCTCGGCGCGGGCGTCGTCGGCACGCTCGTTGCGTTGATGCGGTCGGAAGTCGATTCCAGGCGGAAGACCATCCTGCTGATGCTGACGCTGGCCGCGACGCTGCCGCTGATCATCGCGATGGTGAAGCGCCCTGCTCTTTACAACGGCATTCGTCATTTCATCTTCGTCATCCCGCCGATGGTGGTTCTTGCCGGTGTCGCCTTTGCCGCCATCGTCGGCTGGCTGAAGCAGCACAGCCGCGGCGCGCAGGCCGTGTTTGCCCTGGTGTTCATGCTGGGACTGATGTTGCCGCTCAATGAAATGATCCGGCTGCATCCGTATCAGTACACACACTTCAACCATATCGCCGGCACCGTTCGCGGCGCCGACGATCGCTACATGCTCGATTACTGGGGTCTTGCGCTCAAGCAGGCATCCGAAGGGCTGCGGCAGGAAATCGAGGAACGTCAGGAACCCGCGCCCCGGAACCGCAAGTGGCGTGTCGCGGTGTGCGGCCCGCAGCGTCCGGCGCAGGTCGCGCTTGGCCCGGACTTCACCATCGGCTGGGACAGTCACGCCGCCGACTTCGCCATGACGCTCGGCGAATTCTACTGCAAGGGCCTCAACGCGCCCGTGGTGGTCGAGATCAAGCGCGACGACGTGGTGTTTGCGCGGGTTTACGATATCCGCGGCAAGAGCATCGCCAGCCTGCTCGCCATCCCCGCGCCCTGATCCGCCACATGGCGCCCCTGCGAGGACCGCATGTTGCGGTAGCGGGGTCGCAGCGCTAGGCTCGCGGCATAAAAGATCAATAAATCGCAGAGGAAATCGCCATGTCGCCCGCCGAAGCACGCCTCACGGAAGTCAAATCCACCATGTCGGACGCGGAATGGGAACAGCGCGTCAATCTCGCTGCCGCATATCGCCTCGTCGCGCTGTACGGCTGGGACGATCTCGTCGACACGCACATTTCGGCACGGGTGCCCGGCCCCGAGCATCATTTCCTGATCAATCCCTACGGACTGATGTTCGACGAAATCACCGCGTCGAGCCTGGTCAAGGTCGATCTCGACGGCAACCAGTTGAGCGAGAGCGACTACAGCATCAATCCCGCCGGCTTTACGATTCACTCCGCCGTTCACGAAGTGCGCGAAGATGCCGGCTGCGTGATGCATCTCCACACTGCGGACGGCACCGCCGTTGCAAGCTGCATGGAAGGCCTGCTGCCGCTGAACCAGACTGCGCAGCTCGTCACCGGCGACCTCGCCTATCACGATTACGAAGGCATCGCGCTCGATCACGACGAACGCCCGCGCATCCAGAAGGATCTCGGCACCAAGAACCATCTTCTGCTGCGCAATCATGGCACGCTGACCGTCGGCCGTTCGGTCGCCTCGGCGTTCGAGCGCATGTATCACCTCGAGCGCGCCTGCACGATGCAGGTCCGCACCCGCATGCTTGGGCCGACCGCCTATCCGGTCGACAAGCTTGTGATCGAGAAGAACGAAAAACTGGTGACCGACCCGGTGCGCTCGGATCTGCGTTCGACCAAGCTGGTCTGGCCGCCGCTGCTGCGCAAGCTTGACAGGATCGACCCCAGCTACAGGACTTGACAGGATCGATCCCGGTTCTAGATATCGATCTGTCAGCCTCTACACTGACCGGACTGCAAACGCCGCCCAATTCCGGGCGGCGTTTTTGCGTTTGCGTCCGTCATTCCGGGATGCGCCTCTTGGCGCAGGCCCGGAATCCATGACTGCGAAAATCTCCTGAGTGGCTGTGGATTCCGGGTTCGCTCGCTACGCTCGCGCCCCGGAATGACGGCGGATCAACCTTCGATGTCGTCCCGGCGAAGGCACGCTGCCACACATTCAGCGTCGTCCTCGCGAAAGCGGGGACCCATAACCACCGAACGACGTGTTGAAAGCGAAAAGATAGCTCCAATACCACCCTCAAATTGACGCCTCAGGGAGTATGGGTCCCGGCCTTCGCCGGGACGACGTGGAGAGATACGAAACAGTCCGCCGCAACATTTCGTGATGGGGACACCAATCCCCGCGCCCCGGACCACGCTTAAGTTCGCGATGTCCTGTTCGTGAGGGGCGCTTCTCGAGGGCGCTTTTGAAGCGGAGCAGGATGCGGTGCCTGCACGCGTGTTTCGCACACACGTCGTCCGGGAGGCTGGGGTCACCGTCCGGGTCAACTATGTGGCTCTGCCGTTCGCGGCTGGACGTCGGTGAGGATGAAGGCGGCGAAAGCCGGCCGGATCAGGGGTCGAGTTGCTCCCCCGTCCCCACCCGGAAGTACGGTCCCTTCGCCCAAAGTCGCCGCAATGGAGCGCTGCAAGGCGATGCGCTTCCGGAGGTTCACCGTGTCGCAAGCGGTGCCGGAAGCGACACAAGACAAGGTGCGCCTCGCGGCGCTCCATGCCCCTCATGTTGCGAGGGGCAGATCCAAAGCTCACCTCGCGCGATCAAGTGCGAGAGCGATGCCGCGTGGCTGTTTGAAAACTGAATCGGAAAATGCGTCATCGCCGCTGAAGGCACTCACATATTCAATGTCATGGCCGGACTTGTTCCGGCCATCCCGATTACCGAGGCACCGTGCTCACCTGACCGGGATCACCGGGACATCCCCGATCAAGTCGAGGACAGGCGCCCGGTGATGACAACCAGCGAGTTAGGCAGGCGCTCGCCACACCCACGATGTCGTCCCCGCGCAGGCGGGGACCCATAACCACCGAACGACGTAGTGGTGGCGAGAAGATTGCTCCGGCATCTCCCTCAAATCGGTAACTCAGGGAGTATGGGTCCCCGCCTGCGCGGGGACGACGTGGAGAGATTTGTGATTGGATCAAAGTGGCTGAAAACTAAATCGGAAAGCGACGCTGCTGTCGCGACATCACATCGAAACGTCAGCGCGGTGTGTCGGCGAACGCCGCCAGAATACGCGCCCACGAGCGGATGCCTTTGTGGAAGCTCTTCAGGTCGTACTTTTCGTTCGGCGAATGGATGTTGTCGTCCTCAAGTCCGAACCCGATCAGCACCGTTTCCAGCCCCAGCGTCTTCTTGAAATCCGCGACAATCGGAATCGATGCACCCGAACCGATCAGGAGCGCGTCCTTGCCCCATTCGTCGGTCAGCGCACGCTTCGCCGCCGCCAGCGGCTTCATGCCCCAGTCGAGCGCAATTGCGGGCGCACCGGCATGATCGATGAACTCGGCGGTGCAATCCGCCGGCAGACGCGAGGTGACGAAGTCGCGGAAGGCCTTGCGGATCCTCGAAGGCTGCTGGCCCTCCACCAGCCGGAACGAAACCTTTGCGGACGCCTCCGCCGGAATAACCGTCTTGGAGCCTTCACCGGTATAGCCGCCAACGATGCCGTTGATGTCGCAGGCCGGACGCGACGACACCTGCTCGATCAGCAACCGGTCCTTTTCGCCGGCCGGAACCGACAGGCCGATCGGCTTCAGGAAAGTTTCCGGAGACAGGTTGAGATTCTTCCACTGCGCCAGAATGTCGGGCGGCAGATCCTTCACCCCGTCGTAAAACCCCGGAATGGTGATGTGGCCGTTGTCATCGTGGATGCTGCCGAGAATGCGGGTCAGCACGCGGATCGGGTTCTGCGCCCCGCCGCCGAAGATGCCCGAATGCAGATCGCGATTCGCCGCCTTGATCTTGACCTCGTCATAGACGAGGCCGCGCAGCGAGGTCGTGATCGCGGGCGTGTTCTGGTCCCACATGCCGGTGTCGCAGACCAGCACGAAGTCGGCGGCGAGGTCCTTCTTGTGCTTGTCGAGGAAGGGGCCGAAATTCTTCGAGCCGATTTCCTCTTCGCCCTCGATCAGGATCGTCACATTGAGCGGCAGCGATCCGGTGACATTCTTCCAGGCCCGGCAGGCCTCAACGAAGGTCATCAACTGGCCCTTGTCGTCTTCGGCGCCGCGCGCAACGATGATCTTGCGGCCATCGGCGTGATCGGTGACGACCGGCTCGAACGGCGGCCGATGCCACAGATCAAGCGGGTCGACCGGCTGCACATCATAGTGGCCGTAGAACAGCACATGCGCACCAGCGCTGCCGTTGCTCTTGCCGACGATGGCCGGATGCCCGGCGGTCGGGCGCACGTCGGTCGCAAACCCGATGGAGGCGATGTCGGCCGCGAGATGATCCGCGGCTTTTTTGCAATCGTCCGCAAACGCAGGATCGGCCGAAATCGACTTGATCCGGAGCAGCGTGAACAGCCGCTCGAGGCTCTTGTCGAAATCCTTGTCGATACGATCGAGGACGGCTGCGAGTTGGGGCGTAGCGGACATCGTATTCTTTCCTCAAATCAAGATGGCGCGAACGACGACAACTATCGCCGCAACAACCCGCCGAGCGCGCCGCGCACGATGGAGCGGCCGATCGATCCGCCGAGCGAACCGGCGACAGATTTGCCGAGGGTGGCTGCGACGTTACCGACAACCTTGTTCGTGACCGAGCGCGTGACGTCGCGCGCGATGACCTGCCCGGTCGACAGCTTCTGGCCCCGCGGTCGCGTCGTGCCGAAAATGGATCCGACGATCGAACCAAGCTGGCCCAGCACTCCGCCTTCAGAACTTCCTTCAGCGGGCGGGGCCGCGGTCTGGGTGAGGCGCTCGCGCAGCATCTCGAAGGCAGAGTCGGAATCGATGGTGGTGTCGTATTTGCCCCGCACCGGGCTCGCCGCCATGATCGCCTTGCGCTCCTCCGGCGTAATCGGTCCCATCCTGGCGGTCGGCGGACGGATCATGACGCGCTCGACCATGGCCGGCGTGCCGTTGCCCTCAAGGAACGACACCAGCGCCTCGCCCTTGCCCAGTTCGGTGATGACCTGAGCGGTATCGAGATTGGGATTCGGCCGGAATGTCTGCGCGGCGGCCTGCACCGCCTTCTGGTCGCGCGGGGTGAACGCGCGCAGCGCATGTTGGACGCGGTTGCCAAGCTGGGCAAGAACGCGATCCGGAACATCGATCGGGTTCTGTGTGACGAAATAGACGCCGACGCCCTTTGAACGAATGAGCCGCACGACCTGCTCGATCTTGTCGAGCAGCGCTTTCGGGGCATCGGTAAAAAGAAGATGCGCTTCGTCAAAAAAGAACACGAGTTTCGGTTGCGGCGGGTCGCCGACCTCAGGCAGTTCCTCGAACAGTTCGGACAGCATCCAGAGAAGAAACGTCGCGTACAAACGCGGGCTCTGCATCAGCTTGTCCGCGACCAGGATGTTGACCATGCCCCGGCCGTTGGAGTCGGTGCGCATGAAATCCTTCAGTTGAAGCGCCGGCTCACCGAAAAACTGCTCGCCGCCCTGGTTTTGCAGCACAAGTAGCTGGCGTTGGATCGTGCCGATGGTCTGTTTCGTGACATTGCCGAACTGCTGCGCCGTCCGTTTAAGTTCCAGAATGGCGTCGCTGGTATCATCCCCGTCCTTCTTCCCGTTGGCGGGGGATATGGCATCCAGGATTGCGCGCAAATCCTTGAAGTCGACCAGCGGAAGGCCGCCTTCGTCAGCGACCTTGAAGGCGACATTGAGCACGCCTTCCTGCACGTCGTTGAGATCGAGCATGCGCGACAGCAGCAATGGTCCCATTTCCGAGACCGTGGCGCGCACCGGATGGCCCTGCTCGCCGAACACGTCCCAAAACACTGTCGAAAACTGGTCCGGCTTGAAATCCAGTCCCATCGTCTTGGAGCGGCTGAGAATGAAATCCTTGGCCTCGCCCACCTCGGAGATGCCCGACAGATCGCCCTTGATATCCGCGGCGAAGACCGAAACACCTGCGCGCGCAAAACCCTCGGCCATGACCTGAAGCGAGACCGTCTTGCCGGTGCCGGTCGCTCCCGTGACGAGACCGTGCCGGTTCGCGAGCCCAAGCGTCAGAAATGCTGGCTGATCGCCCTTCCCGATAAAGATCGTCTTGTCGGTATCGGCGGACGCAGCGCCTCCGGCAGCAGCCGGCGCCGGCTTTGCCGCCTTGTCAGAAGCAGTTTTGGATGCCCTCTTTGCCATCTCTCGCCTCGTGCAGACTCTATTGTCCCGCCGTCGAAACGCGGCGCATGATGTGTGATCTTGCAGTATGGAACCCGCCGGTCAACCCGCAGATCGCTTGGCGGACAATAGCCGATGCCGCGCTGCATGATGCACTGGCATAATATATGTCGCTCCACCGCAGCGATTGAGTGAAATTTGCTCCAAGGCGTCAATTCGGTCCTTGTGAATCTCGAATGCGACGATGCGGGCCGCATCACAAATCGGACGATGGATTGAAACGAATTCGCATCCGCTGCGTAGTTTGAAACCGCGCTAACCAATTTGTCACCTTTGGAACGGCAAATGATCGCGAAATCGACGATGATTCGTGCACGGGTGCAACACTTCACGGTCGATTGCGCTCAACTGCGGTTTCAAAAAGCGTCATCGCTTGTAATTCGCAAAACACGCGCTCAAGATAAATCACAAACAAAGATCCGGTACGCAACCGGTGGGTAACGGGGCAATTTAATGGACGAGTTCATTGGCGAGCTGGCTGCAAAAGCCGGCATTGACAACGCTGTGGCCGAAAAAGCCGTCGGTGCCATGCTTGGGTTCCTTCGCAAGGAGGGGCCGGCTGAACAGGTGCGTTCGCTGATCGAGCAAATTCCAGGCGCAGAAGACGCGATCAAGGCTTCTGGTTCCGGCGGCGGTCTCGCGGGCATGCTTGGCGGTGGCATCATGGCGCTTGGCGCCAAGCTGATGGGGCTGGGTCTGGGAATGAGCGAGATTCAGAACCTCGCGCGTGAACTATTCAAGTTCGGCCGCGACAAAATTGGCGCGGACGGGATGCGCGCGATCATTGCCGAGACGCCAGGCCTTTCCAAATTCGCGTAAATTCATTTTCAAGTTCGAGCATCATGTCCAATCCTCTTTCAGCGTATCCTCTCTCGAAGATTGACGGCCTTGGCGCGCACGCCCAGGCCAAGCTCAAGGCACAGGGCATTCGCACGATGGCCGCGCTGCTCGACAATGCCAGCACCCCGAAGGGCCGGAAGTTGCTCGCTGCAAAGACCGGCCTCAGCGAACAACAGCTGCTGGCCTGGGCGAACATCGCAGACTGCATGCGCATCAAGGGGATGGGCAAGGCCAAGGCCGAACTGCTGCGCGCGGCAGGCGTCGTGACCGTGCGCGAGTTCGTGCAACGCAACCCTCAGCGCCTCGCGCAGGCCATGAAGGAAGCCAACGACAAGCGCAAGCTGGTCCAGGTTCTCCCATCGGATAAATCCGTCGCCGAACTGATCCAGCGCGCCCGCAAGCTGCCGTTGAAGATTTCCTACTGAAACGGCCCACGGCCCCGGTTGCGGTGGCTACTCAGGGCTCCTTGGGCCACAGCCCGCTTCGCCATCGCTTGACTCGCCAGCAGGGACCGCGCAAAGCCACCGCATGATGGCCGCCCCGTCCCGATCGTCAAATCCGGCTGCCGCGCAGCTTCATCCGGTGCTGCGCAGCCTGTTCGCGCGTCCCCTTCCCGTGGTCATGGGCGTGCTCAATATCACCCCGGACTCGTTCTCCGACGGCGGCCAGTTCACCACACCCGAACTGGCCCTCGCGCAGGCAAAGCGGATGGCCGCAGAGGGCGCAGGCGTTCTCGATATCGGCGCGGAGTCGACCCGGCCCTACGGCTCGAAGCCGGTTTCGGCCGACGACGAACTGCAACGGCTGCGGGACATCCTGCCGGCGGTTGCCGCCCTGGAGGTCCCGGTCTCCATCGACACCATGAAAGCATCCGTGGCCGCGTGGGCATTGAGCAACGGCGCGGCCATTGCCAACGACGTCTGGGGTCTGCAGCGCGATCCGGACATGGCGCGGGTGATCGCGGATCACAATGCGCCGGTGATCGTCATGCACAACCGTGACAGCGTCGATCCCGCCATCGATATCGTGACAGACATGGTGGCATTCTTTGCGCGCTCGCTGGACATCGCGGCCAAGGCGAATATCCCGCCGGGAAATATCGTACTCGATCCGGGCATCGGCTTTGGCAAGACGCCGGAGCAGAGCATGACCGCAATCGCCCGGCTCGATGACCTGAACCAGTTCGGCCTGCCGTTTCTGGTCGGCGCATCGCGCAAGCGATTTATCTCGGCCGTATCACCATCTGAACCGCATCAGCGGATCGGCGGCTCTCTTGCGGCACACCTCTTGGCGGCACAGCGCGGCGCCAAAATCATCCGCGCGCACGACGTGGCGGAAACGGTGCAAGCCCTGCGCGTGGCATCGGCAATCGAGGACAAGCGATGAGCGACGTGATCTTCATCAAGGGACTTTTGATCCACGCCCGTCATGGTGTCATGGACCATGAAGCCGAAGTCGGCCAGCGGTTCGTGATCGACCTCGAGCTGTCCATCGATCTCGCGGAGTCCTCCCGCACCGACAAGCTTGCCGACACTGTGTCCTATTCAGACGTGGTCACAACCGCGAGCGCGGCCTTCAAGGGCCATAACTATTATCTGCTGGAGCGCGCGGCCGGCGCAGTGGCGGAATCGATCCTTGCCGCCTTCACCCGCGTCAGTGCAGTGAAAGTGACGGTCCACAAGCCGCATGCGCCGATCGCCGCGATTTTCGACGACGTCGGTGTCGCCATCACACGCACGCGGGCGGGAGGCGCTGCACAGTGAAGCGAACGTCGGATACGGAACACTAGCATGGCGAGCGTCCTGATCGCCCTCGGCGGCAATATCGGCGATGTCCGCGCAACCTTCGTGAAGGCCATCGCCAATATCTGCGGCATGACGCAGGCTGCCCTGATCGCACGTTCCTCGGACTACACGACACCGCCATGGGGCGACGAGCATCAGGAGCCGTTCGTCAACGCCTGCATCGAAATCGAGACCAGTCTCGATCCGCACGCGCTGCTGTTCACACTGCACAAGATCGAGAAGAAGTTCGGCCGTGACCGGGCCAACGAACGGCGCTGGGGTCCGCGCACGCTGGACCTCGACATGATCGCCTATGATGACGTTCGCCTCGACAAGCCAGAACTGACGCTGCCGCACCCTCGCCTGTTCGAACGGGCCTTCGTGCTGGTGCCGCTGGCGGAGATCGCGCCGGATCGCCCGATTGCGGGACAAACCGCGCGCCAGGCCCTTGCGCGGCTCTCCGCTGATGGCATCGAACGCCTGCCTGATTTGCGTTAAACGCCTGAAACAACCAATTGGCTTGCGCGCCGCCGCGTGGCATTTTCAGGCCAACAAAGTAATGTTTACTGGGAGCTAACCCCCTGAATGTCCACTAAAACTGACGATCTGCCGCTCGCGGCCGACTTCGCCCCTGCCTCCCGCGATGACTGGCGGAAGCTGGCCGATGGCGTCCTCAAAGGCGCGCCGTTCGAAAAGCTGGTCGGCAAAACCTACGACGGGCTGCGGATCGATCCGATCTATGAGCGAGCCCGCAATGCGACAACCATTCCGGCTCGCCTCGCCGGCGCGCCGTGGCAGATCATGCAGCGCGTGGACCATCCGGATGCCACGATCGCCAACGCTCAGGCGCTTCATGATCTTGAGAACGGCGCGACGGGTCTGACCATCGTCTTCGCAGGGGCCAACGCCGCGCGGGGATTTGGTTTGCCGCCGACCAAGGAAGCGCTGGCGCGTGTCCTCGACGGCATCTACCTCGACGCCGGCATCGGCATTGAGCTCGAAATCGGTCCGCAGTCGCGCGACATGGGACAGCACCTCGCCGAACTGCTGGCCGCGCGAAAGATCGCGCCCTCCACTGTAAATTTCCGCTTCGGCCTCGACCCTATCGGCGGCGGTGGCGTGCGCGGCAGCAGCCACGGCAGCTGGGATTCAATCGCAAAGGTGTTCGGCGGAAAGATCGCGCAGCTTGCGAAGATCGGCTTTCGCGGTCCCTTCGCGCCGGCTGACGGCCGGGTGATTCATGATGCCGGAGGTTCAGAAGCGCAGGAACTGGCTTACGTCCTCGCCGTCGGTGTCGCCTATCTGCGCGCGCTGGAAGCTGCCGGCATCGCACTCGACGACGCACGGCGGATGGTCTACGCGCGCCTCAGCGCCGACGCCGACCAGTTTCTCACCATGGCGAAATTCCGCGCGCTGCGGCTTCTATGGGCCCGCATCGAGCAAAGCTGTGGGCTGACACCCGAGCCGATGTTCGTGGTGGCGGAAACCGCATGGCGGATGCTGACGCAGCGCGATCCCGACGTGAACATGCTGCGCGCGACCATCGCGGCATTCTCGGCAGGACTCGGTGGCGCCAACAGCATCAGCGTCCTCCCGCACACCCTGGCGCTCGGATTGCCGGATGCTTTCGCCCGGCGTATCGCGCGAAATACCCAGCTTGTGCTGCTGGAAGAATCCAATCTCGACAAGGTGTCGGACCCGGCCGCCGGATCGGGCGGCATCGAGACCCTGACCAGACAGCTTTGCGACACTGCCTGGGCACAGTTTCAGGAAATCGAAAAGGCCGGCGGTGCATTTGCAGCGCTTGAGAAGAATATCATTCAGTCGAAAGTCGCCGCCGTGCGCACCGCGCGCGATGTCAATATCGCCAAGCGCAAGGACATTCTGACCGGGGCCAGCGAATTCCCGAACCTGAACGAGAAAAAACCCGCAGTGCTCGATGTGAAGCCCGCGGTTCTGCCGTCATCGGATGAGGTCGTCACGACGTTTGATGCACTCGCGCCCATTCGTCTGGCTGCATCGTTTGAGAAACTGCGCGATGCCTCGGATCAAATGCTGGCGAAATCCGGCAAGCGCCCCGCGGTATTCCTCGCCAATCTCGGCACGCCAGCGGACTTCACCGCGCGAGCAACATTCGCGAAGAGTTTCTTTGAGACCGGCGGCATTGAAGCTCCCGGCAACGACGGCTTTTCCGATCCGGCTGCGCTCACGGCCGCCTTCGCGGCTTCCGGCGCGAGCCTCGTTTGTCTTTGTTCCTCCGATAAGGTCTACGCCACGCAGGCCGTTGCCGCAGCTCAAGCCCTTCACGCCGCGGGTGCAAAGCATATCTATCTCGCAGGCCGGCCCGGCGAACTCGAAGCCACGCTGCGGGCTGCGGGCGTCGGCGAATTCATTTTTGCCGGAGGCGATGCCCTGGCAATGCTCAAGGCGGCCTACGAACGTATGGGGTGAAGCCATGAAGGAACGAGTTCCCGTTCTCACCGGCGGTTGCCAATGTGGCGCTGTGCGTTTTGCGTCCTACTCCAAACCGGGACGGATCAGCGTCTGCCACTGCCGGATGTGCCAGAAGGCGGTGGCCGGACCGTTCGCATCGTTCGTTGAAATACCGCATGGCGATTTCGCGTGGACGCGCGGCACGCCGGCGACGTTTCGCTCGTCATCGTTGGCGGCGCGCGATTTTTGCGCGGCCTGTGGAACGCCGCTCAGCTATCGCAAGGTTGACGGTACGGTGATCGAGTTGCTGACCGGTGCTTTCGATCGGCCGGATCACGTCATTCCGACCTATCAAATTGGCGTTGAATCGAAGCTTGCCTGGATCAGCCATCTGCACAACCTTCCCGGCAAGACAACCTCGGAAGCTGCCGGTTCTGCCGAAGCCGGCAGCATTGTCAGCTATCAGCATCCAGACCATAATACGTAGCCGCGCGTCACCACGATGATTGCGCGCAAACCTGAGACAGCAGAATGACCCGCATTCCGAATTTCGCAGACGTTGCATTCGAACCCGCTGCCATCATGGGCGGCGAAAGCAGCGCTGCACCGTGGCTGACACCCGAAGGCCTTCTGGTGAAGCCCGGCTACTCCGAGGTCGATCTGCAAGGCATCGACTTCCTCGACACCTGGCCCGGCATCGCGCCCTATCTGCGCGGCCCCTACCCGACCATGTATGTCAACCAGCCGTGGACCGTGCGTCAGTACGCAGGCTTCTCGACGGCGGAAGACTCTAACGCCTTCTATCGCCGCAACCTCGCAGCGGGTCAGAAGGGCCTTTCAGTCGCGTTCGATCTCGCCACCCATCGCGGCTATGACTCGGATCATCCGCGCGTCTCCGGCGACGTCGGCATGGCCGGTGTGGCAATCGATTCCATCTACGACATGCGTACGCTGTTCGCCGGCATCCCGCTCGACCAGATGAGCGTGTCGATGACCATGAACGGCGCGGTGCTGCCGATCCTTGCGCTGTTCGTTGCGGCGGCCGAAGAACAGGGCGTGCCGCCGGAAAAACTGTCGGGCACGATTCAGAACGACATTCTGAAAGAGTTCATGGTGCGCAACACCTACATCTATCCGCCGACGCCCTCAATGCGGATCATCTCCGATATCTTCGCATACACGTCGCAGAAGATGCCGAAGTACAATTCGATTTCCATTTCCGGCTATCACATGCAGGAAGCCGGCGCGACGCAGGATCTTGAGCTCGCCTATACGCTGGCTGACGGCGTCGAATATCTCCGCGCCGGATTGGCCGCCGGACTCGATGTCGATCGCTTCGCACCGCGGCTGTCGTTCTTCTGGGCCATTGGCATGAACTTCTTCATGGAAGTCGCCAAGATGCGCGCGGCCCGGCTGCTGTGGGCCAAGCTCCTGAAGCCGTTCAATCCGAAGGACCCGCGCTCGCTGTCGCTGCGCACGCATTGCCAGACCTCGGGCTGGTCGCTGACCGCGCAGGATGTGTTCAACAACGTGGTTCGCACCAACATCGAAGCGATGGCGGCGACGCAGGGTCATACCCAGTCGTTGCACACCAACGCGCTCGACGAGGCGCTGGCCCTGCCGACGGATTTCTCCGCGCGCATCGCACGCAACACACAGCTGTTCCTGCAGCAGGAAAGCGGCACCACGCGGATCATCGATCCCTGGGGCGGTTCCTATTATGTGGAACGCCTGACCCACGATCTCGCCGCCAAGGCTTGGGCGCATATTCAGGAGGTCGAGGAACTCGGCGGCATGGCGAAGGCCATCGAAGCCGGTGTTCCGAAACTTCGCATCGAGGAAGCTTCCGCGAAGACGCAGGCGCGCATCGACGCGGGGAAGCAATCCGTGATAGGCGTCAACAAATACAAGCCCGAGAACGAAGCCGCTATCGACGTGCTCAAGGTGGAGAACTCCACCGTGCGCCGCCTGCAGATCGACAAGCTGTCGCGCCTTCGCTCCGAGCGGAAGCAGGCGGACGTCGATGCGGCGCTCGCGGCGCTGACCCGCAGCGCAGGCGACGGCAACGGCAACCTTCTGGCGCTCGCCATCGATGCGGCGCGCGCGAAAGCCACGGTCGGCGAAATTTCCGATGCGATGGAGAAGGTGTTTGGCCGTCATCGCGCCGAAATCAAATCCATTACCGGCGTTTACAAGCGCGAGGCCGCCACCATGTCCGACCGGGTCGAAAAACTTGCAGCCCTCATCGATGCTTTCGAGGATGCGGAAGGCCGCCGGCCGCGCATTCTGGTCGCCAAGATCGGTCAGGATGGCCATGATCGCGGGCAGAAGGTGATCGCCTCGGCTTTCGCCGACGTCGGGTTCGACGTTGACATCGGGCCGCTGTTCGCGACAGCCGACGAAGCCGCACGTCAGGCGGTCGAGAACGACGTCCACATGCTCGGGCTGTCGTCGCTGGCGGCGGCACACCTCACCGCCGTCCCGGAGTTGAAGGAAGCTCTGAAGAAGCGCGGCCGCGAAGACATCATGATCATTATCGGCGGCGTGATCCCGCCGCAGGATTACGATGAGCTCTACAAGGCGGGCGCCGAAGCGATCTTCCCGCCGGGCACCGTGATCGCGGACGCGGCGGAAGAATTGATCCGCAAGCTCAACGCGCGGCTCGGGCACTCCAGCGAAGCGGCGGAGTGAGCAACGGGTGGAACACGGTCGTCCATGCCGGCTCAGGCGATGAATTCCGATAGCGCGTCCCGCCTCGCCTCCGACGTGCGCTCCGGCGATCGCGCCGCGCTCGCGCGCGCCATCACCTTGATCGAAAGCCGCCGTGCCGACCATCAGGCGCAGGCGCGCGAACTGGTGCAGGCGTTGCTGCCGCTCACCGGCAAGGCGGTTCGCGTCGGCATCACCGGCTCGCCGGGCGTCGGCAAATCCACAACCGTCGATGCGCTCGGCATGGCGCTGATCGCAAAGGGCCACAAGGTCGCCGTGCTGGCAGTCGATCCGTCGTCTGCGCGAACCGGCGGCTCGATCCTCGGTGACAAGACGCGGATGGCGCTGCTTTCCGCCGAGGACAATGCGTTCATCCGCCCTTCCCCGTCGTCCGGCACGCTCGGCGGCGTCGCTGCCAAGACCCGCGAGGCGATGCTGTTGTGCGAAGCCGCCGGCTTCGATGTGGTGCTGGTGGAAACCGTCGGCATCGGCCAGTCGGAAACGGCTGTCTGCGACATGACCGATTTCTTCCTGGCGCTGATGCTGCCGGGCGCAGGCGACGAATTGCAGGGCATCAAGAAAGGCCTTGTCGAGCTTGCCGACATGATCGCCGTCAACAAGGCCGACGGCGACAATCTCAAGCGCGCGAAAGCCGCCGCCGCCGAGTACAACGCCGCGCTTCATATTCTCGCGCCGCGCTCGGAGCACTGGTTTCCGCCGGTCCTCACCTATTCTGCCCTGACCGGTGACGGGATCAACGCGCTGTGGGAGAAAATCCTCGCACATCGCACCGCGATGATCGCGTCCGGCGACTTCGAAACCCGGCGGCGTCATCAGCAGGTCAAGTGGATGTGGACCATTCTGGAAGACCGGCTGCACGCGCGGCTGCGATCCGATCCGGCGATCCGCGCCAAGGTGAAGCAAACCGAAGCCGCCGTTGCCAACGGCCGCATGACGCCCGCGGTCGCAGCGGAAACCATTTCGGCGCTGCTGGACTAGTGTGGTGGTTCGCAAGTCCGTAATATTTACTCAGCACGCCCATTTACGGACTTGCGAACCAAAACCACACTAGAATTGTTATTTTCTAGTGTCCTTTAGAATCCGAAGTTCGCTATGGAACGCGCTGCAAATGAGGCGAACTTCGGATTCAGGACACTAGTGATGGGCGACAAGCCGCGCATTCTCGTCACCGGCTTTCAGCCTTTTCCGGGCGCTCCCTACAATCCCACAGAGAAGCTCGTCGAAAGACTGCTGCGCCTGCGCCGCCCGGTGCTCGACGGTATCGAGCGGATCGGACACATCTTTCCGGTGACCTACAGCGCGGTCGATCGCGAATTGCCCGCGCTGATCGCAACTCATCGCCCCGATGCACTGCTGATGTTCGGGCTCGCGACACGCTCGCCGTACGTGCGCGTCGAGACCCGTGCGCGCAACACCGTCACGCAAATCTGGCCGGACGCCGAACACACGCAGGTTCGCAGCCGGACCATCGTCAGCGGCCTGGATTCAACGCGGCGTTTCGGACCGCACACGCTGAAACTGCTGCGCGCTGCGCAGCAGACCGGTGTCGATGCCCGCGCCTCGCTGAGCGCAGGATACTATCTCTGCAACTATCTGAGCTGGCGTGCGATTGAATTGACACGCGCAGAAAACGGGCCCCGCCTCGCGTCCTTCATCCATGTTCCGCTGGTGCCGCGCGGCACAGTGGAACGCCGCGCAGGTTCGCCGAACCGGGTGACGTTTGAGCAACTGGTGGATGCAGGCGAGGCTGTGCTTATGGAAATGGCACGTCTGGCGCGGCATCGGGCAAACTGATTTTCGGCCGCAAATCCGGCTGGCAGCCATTCGGTAAGCGGCGTTGTGCGACGCAATATCGGAGCCTAAGTGAAGAACTCCTCTCTGCGCGAGCGATGTCTTCATGACCGATACCAGTGCCAACGCTTGGGTTTCATCGACCCATCGCCCGATGGGCTTCCGCGAGTTCGTGGCCATCGTGGCTGCGATCATGGCGCTCAATCCGCTGGCCATGGATCTGATGCTGCCTGCCCTCCCTGACGTGGTCTCGGCATTCCACATCAGCAACGCCAACCGGGTGCAGGCCGTCCTCTCCGTGTTCCTGACCGGCTTCGGCGCCGGCCAGTTCATCATCGGGCCGCTGGCGGATCGCTTCGGACGGCGGCCGGTCCTGATCGGCGGATTGATCGTCTACGGCATCGCCAGTCTGCTCGCGATTATCGCGCCATCTTTTGAGACGCTGCTGCTCGCGCGCGGCCTGCAGGGGCTCAGCACGGCGGCGGCGCGGGTGATCGCCACGTCCATCGTGCGAGACTGCTACAGCGGCCGCCGCATGGCGAGCGTGATGTCGCTGGCCATGATGATCTTCATTTCGGTGCCGGTGATCGCTCCGTCATTCGGCCAGGCCATCATGCTGCTCGCGGAATGGCACGGCATTTTCATCGTGCTGCTGGTCTATGGCGTGCTGACGCTGAGCTGGATCATCATTCGCCTGCCGGAAACATTGCCGCTCACCGAGCGCAAATCCCTCGCCGTTGGCGAGGTGGCAAGCAACTTTCTTCAGACAATCAAGAACCGGCAAACCTTTGGTTACGCGTTGGCCGCCGGGAGCGTGCAGGGCATCCTGTTCGGTTACGTTCTGTCTTCGCAGCAAATCTTCACCGGCATCTACGGGCTTGGCCATTACTTCCCGCTCGCCTTCGCCGCAATTGCCATCGGGATCGCTGTCGCCGGCTTCGTGAACTCGCGCATTGTCGGCCGCTACGGCATGCGTATGATCTCGCATATCGCCCTCGTCGGCCAACTGGCTATCGCCACCGTCATGCTGACCGCGGCCCTCACCGGATGGCTTTCTCTCACTTTGTTCATGATCCTCGCCACAGGCAGCCTGTTTACATTCGGGTTGATGTTCTCCAATTTTGCCGCGCTGGCGATGGAGCCTCAGGGACATATAGCAGGAACCGCCTCGTCGCTGTTCGGATCGATCACAACGCTGATCGGAATCGTGATCGGCACCGCGATCGGCCAGTACTATGACGGCACGCTGGTTCCGCTCGCGACCGGCGGATTGCTGAGTTCGGCCGTCGCGCTTGCTGTCGTGTTCGTGGTTGAAAAAGGCCGGCTGTTTACGCCGCACAACGCGCCGATTTGAGCGGTTCTCAATCTCGATTCCATTAACCCTACCGTCGACAATCGTACGCGAATGCGCGTACGTGGGCATCGTTCGCTGTATTCCTGCATTAGGTCTTTACGATGCGATTCCCGTTCGGAAACGCAATCAGACCGATCGGGCCGCCGCATGGACATCAGCCGCCGCAATCTCATCAACGCTACCGCCGCCGGCGCGGCAGCAGGTGCGCTGACAACAGCACCTGCGCCCGCACGCGCCGCCCCGCTGACATCCACGCTCGGCCGTGACGCCACCCAATACGGCGTGCGGCCGAACAGTCCCGACGACCAGACCCGCGCCCTCCAGCGTGCCATCAATGAATCGTCCAATGCTCAGGTACCACTGGCGCTGCCGCCGGGAATCTATCGCACCGGCGCATTGAAGCTGCCGAATGGCGCCCGGCTTATCGGCGTCCACGGCGCGACGGTGCTGCAATTCACGGGCGGATCGTCGCTGGTCGGCAGCGACGGCGCGAGCAGTATCGCCCTCACCGGCCTCACGCTCGACGGCTCCGGAATCAAACTCCCCAACCGGCGCGGGCTGGTGCATTTCCAGAACGGCCTCGATGTCCGTGTCCAGGACTGCGACATCGTCGGCAGCGGCGGAAACGGCATCTGGTTCGAAACCATCGCGGGCGAAGTCAGCGGCAACACCATCCGCAAGACAGCGAGCACGGCATTCACGTCGTTCGACGCGCTTGGGCTGCTGGTCGCGCAGAACACCATTCAGGACGCGTCAGACAACGGCATCGAAATCCTGCGTCATACGATCGGCGATGACGGCACCATCGTCGTCAACAACCGTATCGATGACATCAAGGCAGGTCCCGGCGGCTCCGGCCAGCACGGCAACGCCATCAATGCGTTCCGCGCCGGCAACGTCATTGTCAGCGGCAACCGCATCCGCAACTGCGATTATTCAGCCGTGCGCGGCAACTCGGCATCGAACATCCAGATCACCGGCAATAGCGTCAGCAACGTCCGCGAGGTGGCGCTCTATTCGGAGTTCGCATTTGAAGGCGCGGTGATCGCCAACAACACCGTCGACATCTGCGCCGTCGGCGTATCGGTGGCGAATTTCAACGAAGGCGGCCGCATAGTGACCGTTCATGGCAACGTCATCCGGAATATGTTGCCGAAGCGCCCGATCGGCACCGCGCCGGACGATGATGCGGGCATTGGCATCGTCGTGGAAGCAGACGCCGCGGTCACTGGCAACGTGATCGAGAACGCGCCCTCATTCGGAATCATGGCCGGCTGGGGAAGATACCTGCGCGATGTGACTATCACCGGCAACGTGGTGCGCAACGCCTTCGTCGGGATCGGCGTATCGGTAGTGTCCGGCGCCGGCACGGCATTGGTCAGCAACAACCTGATTTCAGGATCGAGGGGTTCCGCGATCGTCGGGCTCGATCATGCGAAGACCGTGACCGCCGACCTGGGTAAGGAAGGAACCTCACGCTTTGCGCAAATCGCCCTGGGCCTCAACGCCGTGCGTTGACGGCATCTGCGTGAATGGCGACGGTAGAACGGCGGCGTCTTCCATTTGCGCGATCGCCACCTCGACGGGCTTGTCCTGAACCGGATCGGGGGGCGCAAGCTGCTCCCATGTGGCCAGCGCCACCCGGGCCTCCTGAATGACTTTCAGGAATTCCGGCTCCTTGTAATAGACCTTCCAGCGGCCGGTCTCGTAAAGTTCGATCAGATAATTAAGCCGTCGCTCCGCCAGCATGCGCCAGCGCGCTACGACACTTCGCCCACGATCGGCATCGCCGGAATTGGCCATTTCGATTCCAAGAAAGATCGCTGAAAAAAGACGTTCAGAAAATCACGCAAACGCAACGAATCGCTCAAGCTTCACAACAAGCACAATACGTATCTCAACTTTTGCCACAGATACATGCAACTTTCGTGACCCGGACTGACCGAAGGCCCGAAAACTCACTGATGATTAACGCACCTGGAGCCTGATCGCGGCGCGGAGTGACGTCCGCGACCCCGCCGCTGGCGGCTCACGGCCGGAGACAGCAGCCGAGCCGGTATTGGTCGTCCCCGCCACAGAGGGCGTGCCGGGCTTGACGGCTTCAACCGCAATCGAGCGCGCCAGAGTCCGGGTGTAATTCGGTACCGGTGTGAACTGGTTCTTGTTGAAGTCGTGCTGGATGCGGTCGCCGCCCCCCGCCTGGGTGGCGCACACAGCAGTCACGGTCTCGATCCCCTTGTCCTTCATCCGGAACTGAAATGGCGCACCGGCACCGGGGAATTGGATCGGCACGCCGGCCTTGATGAAGTTGTCCCGTTGAAAGGTGTTCGGCAGCAACACGGTCCCCTCACCCCGTTCGTCGATGTCAGTCAGGGTCAGGAAGCAGTCACGCGGCGCCACGACGGTAAAGACCGGCGTATCGCCGAGACGGTAGCTGTCCCGGTCCGACGTCAGGGACAGGTCGTCGCTGTTGCGAATCGGTTGTGGCACGGGCTGGGGCGGTCGCGCATTCCTGATGGCAACGATCTTGAGATCCGTGAGATCAGGCGCAATTCCACGGAACGACGCTTCGAACTGATCGCGCGGAACCGCTCCCTGCGCCAGCCGCCGGACCAGCGGCCGGTACTTCTGATCGACATCCGCGACGCCTTCATTGAACTCGGACTTCTTGAGGCCAAGCTCCGAGGCCGCCATCGTCAGATCGAGATCGTCCTCGTAGCGCTTGGCCAGCGCGTTGATCATTTCAATGCCATTCAGTTTCAGCGTCGAATCGAGGCCTGCGCGCTTCATTGCATCCGCGAACCGCTTCGCGTCGTCTTCGATCAGCGCATCCATCCTGGCATGCGGCGGATACAATCCCTCCACCGCATCGCGGACGTCCTTCGGGAAGACCCGTCCCTTCAGGACCAGTTCGCGAACGTCGTCCTTGGCTTTGCGCATGCCCTGATCGTGGCAGCCCATGCAGGAAATGCCGTTCGTCACCGAAAAGTCCTTGCGCGACGGATCGCGCACGATAGCAGTCGGCCCCTTGTCGATCCGGTCGCCTTTCGCCGTGTTCAGATAGTAGGCCTGAAAGCCATTGGGCAGGCTGTAGATCGTCTCGCCGCCATCATGATGGAAAGCGTTCGGGCCAGTGGGGCCAAGCGGAAAGTCGAACAGGCTCTGACGGTCGCGGTTGCCGGCGAAGTCATACGAGGTCCAGAAAAAACCGCTGCGCGAGGGATGCCGCTCGATCAGGCGATTGTTCTGGCTGACGCCGGACCGCTGGAATGCAGCACGCTGCGCGACGAAGTTGCGGATGTTTCCCTCGACATCGACGCCCTGCTCTCTCGCAAGCTGCTGGAAGGTGTTCGGCAGTTGGAGCAGCACATCATAGAGCGGCGGCTGCGACGCAGTGAACGCGAACCAGTCGGCGCGCACATATGGTATCGGCGTTGCCGCCCCCGAGGCCAGCGTGCGACTGGCTTCCGAATCCGGCACGGCGTTGTAGGGATAGGCTGCGATCACATTGTCCCAGTCGGCGGCTTTCCAGCCGAGATCGAGAAGATTGAAGCGCAGGATGCTGCCTTCCGGGTCGATCGTTTCCAGCTTGACGACGTCGGACGAACGGCTGAGCGAATTGAGGAACTTCACCGCAGCCTGCTGATAGACCTTCATCGCAGCCGGATCGGCGCAGATATTGGTGAGATGGGTCAGCGTCAGGTAGCGTGTCGTCGCCCGGCGTTGCGGCCGCTGCTTGCCAAGGTCCGCCGCCATGAAGGACGCCATGTCGTCGGGCGTGATGAACTTGTGCGTCTCGCAACTGGCGACGGCCTTGGCGCCAAGTGCACTGACCCAGTTCTCAAGCGCCTTGAGATCGGCCTCGGAAGGCGGCACATGCGACGAGCCCTCGTAATAGATGTCGTACGGCATCTCCTTGTCGACGATCTGACGGAACAGCTTCGACCCCAGCGGATTTCCCGGCAGGACATAGTGCGGATTGACGGCAAGCTCATCGAGTTGGAGAACGTTGCCGAAGTTCTTCGCAGGCCGCTCGCGGTCGACCAGCTTGTCTTGCTGATGACAACGCGCGCAGTGCTTGTCGAGAACATCGAACGCGGCTTTCGCAACCGGGTCGGATGGCGGAACGATCGCGTTTGCCACCGCTGCGTTATCCTTAGGCTTCGCATCCTGTGCGATCGATGGTCCGGCAACGCCGAGAACCAATCCCGCCGCAACCGCTATGCTAAACGCACGCAGAGCAACCTCCGCAAACCCGCTCATCAAATATGTCCCCTCAAAACCGTTAGCTTCACAATCAACGCCACGGATTAGTCGTGTCAGGAACCGCACGAGTTCAGGTATCAACGCCCCGCCGCTGCCTGTACGGTGGTATTCACGATTTGCACGCGGCGGTTTTCCTCGCCGAGCGGATTGGCCGGATTCTTCAGCTGCTCCTTGCCGAAGCCTGCCGCGATCAGAGTATCGGGTACGAGCCTGTACTGCTCGATCAGAACGCGCCGCACTGAATTGGCGCGGCGTTGCGACAGCATCTGGTTGTAGTCCGCACCACCCGCAGCATCAGTATGGCCGTTAATGAAGAACACCGATCCCTTCAGATCCTGCCGCGACAACGCATTGCCGAGCGCAACCAACGCCGGCACTGCCTTCGGGCTGATGTCAGCCGAGTTGAATTCAAACAGGATTTCTAGATCGATGGCCGGCTTGTCGCGCGCGATGTCCGCGATCTGCGCCCGTTCGTCGGCAGTCGGCGCCTGAGCAGGTTCGACACTGATCGAGCGTGCCCGCAAACGATCGACAATCTGCTTCTCTGCGACAGCCGCCGGGTCCGGCACTGCCGTAATGCTGCGTGTCAGCGGTTTCTTCGCTTGCAGCGCGGTGCCGATCTGGTCCTCGAGCGACTGTGCGTAAAGCGACGCGGGACAGAAAGCGAGAGCCAACGCCAATATCAGTGCCGTCCTGGTCACAAAATCCGTTCCCGCCAATTGATTCTGCATGCCCGCAGTGTCTTTCACAAAGATACGTTTCGCAGCAAAATTCGTAGGAAATCGGCCATCACCCAAGTGGTGATCCAGATTGCAGCACCGAGAAATGACGGCCCGTCCGTGGGACATCGGACGGGCCGAACCGGGACGGCACGAGGGTGGATGGGCGCCCGCACCGTTCAGGCCGCTGGAACGAAGGTTTCGTCACCAACCGGGATTGGTCGAGCGGAAAGTGCACGGGGTTCAGGCCAAATGTCAGCTTCGCGCAAACCCTGCGACACCGTCAGCGTTTTGACGTGTCGTCCGATGCGGCCGCTACCGGCGCAGGTATAACCGCCGAAACAGCGCTGAACGCATCGGCCTGCCCCGCCCCGAACTGGTCGTCGCGCCCCTTTGGCCCGAGATCGCGCGCCGTCGACGTCAATGTGGCACGGACGTCCGCGGATGAAATCCCAGGGTTGCGCGCAATCATCAGCGCCGCCACGCCACTGACATATGCGGCGGACAGCGAAGTGCCGGACGACATCTGGTACTTGCCGTCAGGCGCCGGCGACAGAATGTCCACGCCAGGTGCCGAGATCGCGACATAGCTGCCGCGATTCGACTGCACGAACAGCCGATCCGACTGGTCGGTGGCCGTCACGGCGATCACGTTGCGATCGGCCGCAGGATAGAGCGGCGGCGACTTCACGCCTGCATTGCCGGCGGCAGCCACCAGTACGATGCCCTTTGCGGCGGCAGCGGCAAGCCCACGCTCCATCGCCGGATCGTGCGGTCCCGCGAAGCTCATGTTGATGATCCGCGCATTCTTCGCCAGCGCGTAGTCGAGACTTTTCAGAATCAGGAAAGATGTGCTTTCCGCACCGCTCTTCTGGGACCCGAACGCGCGGATCGCCAGCAGGTGCGACGACGGGGCCGTTCCCATCAAGCGTGCATGGGAGGCGATAACGCCCGCGATGCTGGTGCCGTGAGGATGCGGCCCTTCGCCATTGTTCAATGCGTCGAATGTTCCGGTGATGACCCCGGCCAATTCAGGATGAGTGACGTCGATCCCGGAATCGATCACCGCGATTGTCACATCCGCACCAACCGAGAGCGCATGCGCTTCGGGCAGCCGCATCTTGGCGAGCGCATATTGCACAGGGTCGCCCTGGGATTTTGCACCCGCGGGGGTCGCGTCCTGTTGCAGCTTGAAGATGTTGTTGCGCTGCGCCGCCTTGACGTTTCCGCCGGCAACCAGTTCACGCACCACCGTATCGACCGAGCGTGAGTCGGTTATCCGCCAGCGGAAAAACGTGCTGTTTGTCAGGGGGAAATTTTGCGATTGAACCCGCGTCAGACGGTGACGCCGTGCGAGTTCATCGGCCTGCGCATCCGTCGGGGTACCAGCGATCTCGATCAATACTTCCTTCGCGACGTAAGTATTATCAGCCGCGACAGGCGCGGATTTCTTCCCAGCGTTTTTATTTGGCTGCTGCTTCTTGCGATAGTTAGGCGGCGGGTCATCGTAATAGTCCGCCGGCGGACCGTCGTATTCACGCACGATATATGGACGCGGTTTCGGACGGATACGGTCATATCCGTCGTATCCAATGTTGGGCCGTATCGTCGGATTGATGTTGATGCGCGGCCCCACGTTCATGCTGGGACCTGTCCGCATGCTCATGCCGCTGTACTGTGCGAATGCCTGCGGGGTTGCCAGGCTGAGGATCACTGCTGCGACAGCGATCGATCGCGCGGACCGCATAAGGCGGGCCTTTCGGATGAAATCCCCCTTCCCTTTGCCTGTCTCAGTCATCTGACGTCCTCGCAAATTTATGCGTGCGCCGGCGCGGGCGCGCGGGTGAGGTCCCCTCTCCTCCCGAAGCTTGACGCCGTGGACGGCGGCCAAGCCCGGGATACAACCTAGCTCGGCATCCGAACGGATGCCCGGACCAAGAACTAGTCGGCGCTCACGACGAGGCTGATAATCTTTTCAGCCTGGAGGCGCGTCATAAGCTGCGCCGCGTCCTGCTTTGACAGGGCCTTGTCACCGAACTGAACGCGGAACATGCCGGCCTTCGGACCAGAAACGATGGACGCGTTGTAGTTGTTAAGCAACTGCGCAATGTCGTCGGCCTTGGCGTCGGGCGCAAAGCGGATCAGACCAAACGTTCCGGCTGTCGACTGCGCCGGAAATGCGGCCGTCTGGAAATTACCGCCCGCGCGATCCTTGACCAGCACGGTTCCGATCACCCCTGCCTGCAGCAGGACCAGCACCGCACCGGCGACACCTGCATAAGCCAGCGTGCGCGGCGACAGGCTGGAGAAGAACCCGGCGATACGCATCACAGGATTGAAAGCCGCGCCCTTGCGCGCCGGCTCGGCATCGATGGCGGCGAACAGTTTCTGCATGGCTCGCGACGACGGCGCGCCAAGGCTCTCGTTCAGCAGGATCGTTTCAGCGTATTCATCCTGAATCGCCGCATATTGCCGCGCAAGATCGGGATCGCTGGCGAGCGCCTCATCGACACGGCGGGCGTCACGCAGGTTGAGCGTGCCCGCAGCATGGAACGGCAACAGAGCCTCAATCTCGGTGGGCTCGCGATCGGTTTGCTTGCTCGTGGCAGTCATGGCCAACCTCGCTCTATGCCGGCTGCCTTGAGCAACTCGGCCAATTTCTTTCGCGCGTAGAACAGGCGCGTCTTCACCGTATTCTCCGGGATGCCCACGATTTCGGCCACTTCTTCCACGGATTTCTCGTGGTAGTAGACGAGATCGACGATCTCCCGATGTTCTGGCGAAAGTGCGGTCAGGCAATTCCGCAATGCGTTACTCGTGTCCTTCTTCGCGGCCGTGACCTCCGGATTGTCGGACGTGTCCTCGATCGCGGCAGCCGTCTCGTCGTCCAGTTCCGCGTCCTTCCTCTTGCGGAGGGCGGACAGGGCCTTGAACCGGGTGATCGCCAGCAGCCACGTAGAAACGGCGGACCGGCCCTCAAACTTGCCGGCCTGACGCCACACATCGAGGAAAACCTCACTGATGAGATCTTCCGCGATGGACTCGTTTCGAACGAGCCGCAGCGAGAAGCGAAACACCCGTACATGGTGCCTTCCGTAAAGCACCTGCATGGCGAGCCGGTCACCTTGGGCGATGCGACCGATCAGAACCTCGTCCGATGTCGCGTGGGTTGCACTCAATGGCCGTCTCGCAAGGTTGGTCGCATGCGACTGGGAAGAGGTTCGATCAAATCGGTGAAAATCTTCGCGATTTCCCGAAATTGTCCGGATTGGCGATGCGCAAAATGCCCCTGAATCATGAACAAGGGCAAGTCGCCCGGCCCTTGTGACGGAAAGAGGTATATTTTTACCTAAACTCAACCATTCCTGGCGAACGGCGACCGATCCCGAGACGGCCGGCCTGTTCAAAGTTTCCACCGCCATCCCAATGATACCAAACCTAAAGGCTTTCCCGCCTACAGTCCCGCATTGCATTCCTTCACGGCGAGTTCATGCGCGGCGCAACGTCATCGGCCCCCGTATCCCTGATAGGCGGTCTCGACCGAAAGCATTCGGCCGTCGAGATCGAATTGTCACCAGAGATTCTCGCACGCCGCGCAAAGCAGCGGCGGCAAATGCTCGATATGACCGGCGTCAGCTACATGATCGACGCCGGGATCCTGCTGATCTACGCCTACGCTGGCGCCACCAGTTTCGTGATTGCACCGGCCTACGCGGCTTGCGGGCTGCTGTCGGTCGCGGTGTATATCGCGATATCCGAAGCCAAGGTGAACGACCGGTTCCGGGATCACTACTTCATCTCGCAGCAAACCAGCATCAGCCTGATGATCATGCTGGTGTTCTTGTACTTCGCGCCGGAAGTCGGCTGCCTGTTCCTCTGCTCGATTTTCCTGGTCTTCACGTTTGGCGCCCTGCGATCCACCCCCCGTCAGACCATCATCGGGTGGACGACGGCTGCTGTCGGCCTGACGGCCTTGTTTCTCCTGACCGACAAACCCATCGGCATGCCTACCGGCACGCCGCTGGAGCGCTTCGCGACCATGCTGGTTTTCATTCTCGTGCTTGCGCGCGGCATGATCGTCGGACTGTTCAGCAGTTCGTTGCACGAATCTCTCTACAGGCGCGGCATCGAACTGAAGAAAGCCTATCAGCGCATCGAGGAACTCGCCGAACTCGACGAGTTAACCGGATCGCTCAACCGCCGCTCCATCATGCAGACCCTCGACGAGGAAATCATCCGCGCCCGGCGCAGCAATGTACCTTGCGCCGTCGCCCTGATCGACCTCGATTGGTTCAAGCGGATCAATGACCGCTTTGGTCACCCCGCGGGCGATGAAGCGTTGCGGGCTTTTGCCATCACCGTATTCGCAAACATTCGCAGCATCGACAAATTCGGCCGTTACGGTGGCGAGGAATTCCTGCTCATTCTTCCGGAGACATCGGACGGCGCCGCACTGCGCACCGTCGACCGGCTGCGCGGGATCGTAGCGGCCCTCGACTGGAGCGCGATTTCACAGGACATGAGCGTCACGATGTCGGCAGGCCTCGCTACGCTTCGCGCGGACGATACCGCGGACACCATTCTCGCCCGTGCCGACCGGCTTCTCTACCAGGCCAAGGACATGGGGCGGAATCGAGTTGTCGCGGGCTAGTTTACATTTTCGTCAGCCAAGAACCTGGCTGGCATTCCTTGCTTCGGCGTTTCCAGGACAGAAAGTCATGAGTTCGAGACCAACAGCGCGGCCTGCAAATCTTCTCGATGAACTGCAAAATGCTCTCGCGCACGGTACCGTCGCGCGCCGCGTGGAAACGTTACGCCGGGTCACCGATCTCTTTCTGTACGGTGTGGCGGACTATTCCGACGAACAGATTGAGGTTTTCGATGACGTCTTTCATTGCCTGATCGAAGAAATCGAGACCTCCGCCAAATCACTGCTCGCAAAGCGCCTCGCGCCCGTATCTAAAGCTCCGCCACGTCTGATCTATACGCTGGCTTTCGATGACGAAATCGAAATTGCTGCGCCGGTGCTGTCGCATTCGGAAAGACTGAATGACGACATGCTGATC
This sequence comes from Afipia massiliensis, assembly GCF_001006325.2. Taxonomy (NCBI): domain Bacteria; kingdom Pseudomonadati; phylum Pseudomonadota; class Alphaproteobacteria; order Hyphomicrobiales; family Nitrobacteraceae; genus Afipia; species Afipia massiliensis. Next base: position 4,419,706 of record NZ_LBIA02000001.1, read on the forward strand.
GCAAACGCGCGCAGCAAAAGCCAAGGCCATCTGCTTGCGATCTCAAAGCGCAAAGTTCTGAGCAACGCGGTGACCGACGTTCTGGTCGAACGCGGCAATAACGAAGTCGTCGAGAGCGCAGTCAACAATCCAGGCGCGGAATTTTCGGACAAGGGTTTCACAGAGCTTGTTTCCCGCGCAGAGGGCAATGATGAACTTGCGACATGCCTCGGGACAAGGCGGGGAATTCCGAGGCCGCATTATCTCAAGTTGATAGCAAGAGCCTCGGACTCCGTGCGGGAGCGGCTCCAGGCCGCCAACCCGCGCGCGGCGGACGACATCTCGGCGGCCGTTAAGCAGGCAGCCCTTAATGTCGATCCCGGAGCAGGCGGCGAGAAAGCGGCCCATGCCTATCGGCTTGTAAAATCTCTCTCTGACGACGGACGCCTCGACGAAAGGCAGATTGCCGAATTTGCCGCCGCCGGACGGTTCGAGGAAACCTGTGCCGCGCTCGCGATATGTGCGAACGTTCCGGTCACGACCGTCGAAAACATGATGATCGAGTCGCGCTCAGAAGGATTGATGGTTCTCGCCAAGGTCGCCGGGCTGTCCTGGATGTCTCTCAAGCTCGTTCTTGAATTGGGGGGCGACACATCGGAAACCGAGATCGAGACTATCGACGATCACAAATCGAGCTACGATATGCTGCGCCCGTCCACTGCCCAGCAAGTGCTGCGCTTCTACCGCATGCGACAGGACACCGCGCAGACCGAGCCGGCTTGATATCGATCGCTGAGCCACCGCGAATCTAGAATCTCAAGACACGCGATCCTGCGAGCGCGCCAATCGCCGCGACGAACCCAATGGCAATCGTGTACCAGGTCGCTACGAACATCGGCGAATCGTCGGTGCAGTGCGCCGCGTATAGCGTCGCAGCCAGTCCCGCCGACAGCAGTCCGGCGAACGCGCCGGCCACGGCCGGTCGCGATGACGCGCCGCGGCGCAAGGCGAACAACGCGGCCACCAGCAACGGCAATGACAGCAGCGGTATGGCTACAAGACAGACCCTCGAATTAGAGCCCATCATCCGTGTCGACATCGGCGCGCGATGCGGCATCATCATCTCACTCATCAAGCCGATGCCGAGCAATCCGACCGGAATGGCCAGCAGCCACGCCCAGCGTCCAAGCGAGGCTTCAGGCCGCGACAGATGCAGGCTGATGGCGATGGCGGCCGCGGCCAGTGCCATGGTGATCACGAATTTCAGATCGAAGAATGGATTGCGCATGGCGGTCATAACGTCAGACCGCACACCAAGCCCGGCAAGGAACAGCGCGGTCGAGACCGGAACCGCGAGCACCAGTGCAACCAGCAGCAGATTGCCGACAGGGCGTTCATGGACGTCGTTGTCGGCGGCGAGCGTGCGGATGAGATCGTTGGTATCCATGGTCACTCTTTCCGCAGTTTGCTTGCGAGGCCCGTCAGCCCCCGATGCAATGCCACGCGCACTGCGCCCTCGGTCATCGAAAGCTTTGCAGCCGTCTCCTTGATCGAGGCGCTGTCGACGGCGATCGATTGCAGCACGTCCCGCTGCCGCTTCGGCAGTCCGTTGAGATGGGTTGTGACCTCACTGGCCGGAACGCTCTCCTCAACTGGCGCACCCGCCAACGTCTCCGAAAAGTCGTCGATGTTGACGAATATCCGCCGACCGCGACGGCGCAGGGCGTCGATCAGCTTGTTGCGTGCAATTGCGAACAGCCATGGCGCGAACGGGGCGTTCGGATCCCAGGTATGCCGCTTCAGATGCACAGCGAATAAGATGTCCTGCACGATGTCCTCGGATTGGTCGACGGGCTGACCGGCCCGTGCCAAGCCACGACGCGCCCCTGCTCGCAGGACCGGCGTCACGGCCTTGAGGAGGCGATGATATGCGGCGTTGTCTCCGGCATTGGCCGATCGCATCAGATCGGTCCATTCGTCTTCACGTCCGCGCACGCGCGCTCCTATCAAGGAAATTCGCTCCTGTTCCTAAAGTGTTACGGACAGAAACTGCAATCACGCAATCGTGAGCAAGGCCGTTGGGGAACCCGGCGACCCGATCCCGAAGCATCTGCTCTGGGTCGTTTTTAGGGCAAAAGATCACAAGATTCCCTTTTTCTGCCGTCCTGTGGCCATTCCGCACCGGTCTGTTCCCTGTGCTGGAGACTCTGGCAAAAGGGGAGATTGCCATGCGGATAAGGAGTGCAGGTTTAGCGGCCTTGGTTGCTGCTGCCGGAATCTGGATGAGCTTTTCGGGCGAGCCCGCAATGGCTGCCAAATCAACAGCAGCGAAGGCCGCGAAAAGCAGCGTAGCTACCGCCGATCGCCCGATCGTTCTGTCGAAATTCAAGAAGCAGCGCGCTCACGCTGCGAAGAAATCCCGAACGGCCCAGGCGCGGCAAGCTAAAAGAGCAACGTCCAAGGCATCATCGAAAGCTAAAGTTCTCGCGGAAAAGTCTGCCGACAAGTCGGGGGCCGCAGGGAACAAGGTCGTGGCCGATGCGAGCAAGAGCGAGCTGCCGGTGTCGGTGGCCAATGCCCGTGCTCAGGCGCTGGCCGTTGACCAGGCACGGAATATTGCCGCTCTCGATAGTACCGATGTTGCTGTTGTGGACGGCATGCAACTCGCTTCCGCTGACCAGTTGACCGATGCCGACCGCGCAGCGACGGCAGACGCTGCGGTGGCGCAAGATCTCATCGCTCCAACTCCGCCAGTTGCGGCCCCACCGTCACCATCGGCCCCAAGCAGCAAGATCCTGCGGCCGGTTTCGACTGCAGAAAAGCCGGTGCTGAAGACCGACGACAGCGATCCCTGGAGCAAAACCTCGTTGATCGGGAAGATTTTCATCGCCTTCGGAAGCCTGCTGACGCTGGCATCGGCGGCCCGCCTGATGATCGCCTGACGCAAACACCATCTGCATCAGACGCAAACGCCGGTTCGCACCCCGCGAACCGGCGTTTTTGTTGCTTAGGTGACGATCAGTTCTGACATCGCCGGTCTTGCAGAGACAGGCCCCGGAAGGCACATTGCGGCTAACGGCGCGCCACGCGCTGATTTTCAGACATTCTTCAAGGGGCAAAACATGACGGCATTCGAACACATCATCGTTGAGAGCAAGGGCGCGGTCGGCATCGTGAAAATCAACCGACCTAAAATGCTCAATGCTCTCTCCTTCGATGTCTTCAGCGAAATCGCGACGGCCATCGACGACCTCGAAGAAGACGATGCCATCGGCTGTATCGTTGTCACCGGAGACGAAAAGGCATTCGCCGCCGGCGCCGACATCAAGGAAATGCAGCCGAAGAAATTCATCGACATGTTCAGCCAGGACTTCATGGACATCGGTGGTGACCGCGTCACGACCTGCAAGAAGCCGACTATCGCCGCAGTCAGCGGCTATGCGCTCGGCGGCGGCTGTGAACTCGCCATGATGTGCGACATCATCATCGCTTCAGACACTGCCAAGTTCGGGCAGCCGGAAATCACCCTCGGCACCATTCCGGGGCTGGGCGGTACGCAGCGCCTCACCCGCGCCGTCGGCAAATCCAAGGCGATGGACCTGTGCCTGACCGGACGCATGATGGATGCGGCGGAAGCCGAACGCTCCGGGCTGGTCAGCCGCATCTTCCCGGCCGACAAGCTGATGGAAGAGGTGCTTGCAATCGCCGACAAGATTGCTGCGATGTCGCGGCCGGTCGCGGCGATGGCGAAGAGCGCAGTCAATCGCGCGCTGGAAACATCCCTCGCGGAGGGCATGAACGTCGAAGGCGATCTGTTCCACGCGACATTCGCACTTGAGGATCGCGCCGAAGGCATGGCCGCCTTCATCGACAAGCGGAAGCCGAATTTCAGAAACCGCTAGTTATTTCGGCTCCGGGCGAGAGCGGCACTGACCAGTGCCCTATAGAGCCGATCCGAGAACGATTGAGGCCGGTCAAGCTGTAACCGAGCGAGACCGGCCGCTGTTTCCGCGTCCGGCGGACCGGCACGAAAGCCCTGCCAGGCAAGCTCAAGCAGACTGAGTTTGCTGGCGGTCGCTTCTTTGAGTATCTGCAAGGCTGGGATCAGCCGCTGCTCAACATCGGTGAAATCGCTGCCGAACGGAAATGCCGGAAGTAATCCCGCGTCGCGCGATGGCTTCAAGGCCGCAGTTATGCGATCCGGAAAATTCTCGCGATGGGCTACGGGAATTTCATAGGCCTTCGGCAGCTTGCCTGCGTCCTTGGCCTGCCGCATCAGTTCGGGTTGAAAGCGCGAATCCGCGACGCACAGCATTGCTGCGATGACATCCGCATCCGATTTCCCCCAGAGATCGGCAACGCCATACTCGGTGATGATGACATCGCGCAAGTGACGCGGAATCGTGGTGTGACCATAGGACCAGCGGATATTCGAGGCCGCTGTCTTGCCGGAGCCACGCGTCGACTCCAGGGTCAACATCGAGCGTGCGCCTTCAAGCGCAAATGCCTGCGCCACGAAATTGTATTGGCCACCGACGCCGCTCACCACCTGACCCGTATCGAGACCGTCCGAGATCGCAGCGCCCATCAAGGTCGCCATCATCGCATTGTTGACAAATCGCGCGTCAACGCGCGAATGTCGCTTGGCGTCTTCGCCACCATAGAGCTGGTTGGTGAAAGACACCGGGACCATCTGGATGCGTTCGATCTGCCCGGGCTTCATCTCGCGCAGGGCGCGGTAGAAGGATTTCGGCCCCAGGAAGAACGCCGCGTGCAGCAACGCCCCATCGACCTCACGCTTCAACACTCCGGCGTCGATTAGCGCGAGGAACGCTTCGACGAACATTTCGCTGACGCCGTAAAGACCTGCCGTGAACGGCCCCGCCTCGCGCAGCGGCTGCTCGGGTGCGAGCCGCGACATGACTTCGCGATAGGCTTTGTTGTCACGATGACGAACGATCAGGCCTTGTGCCAGCGCATCGCCAACCTGCCCGATGCCGATTTGCAGGGTGCCACCGTCCCGTATCAGTCCCGCAGAATGAAGCCCGATTGCGTATTTCGTATCGGAGACCGGCTCCGACGGCGGAGCAAACAGCGGAAAGTCCGTCTCCGGACTGTCGAGCACCGCATGAAATTCGTCGGAAGCCAGATCGCCCTGCCCCGGCATGAACGGCAATTCGGAATTCACCTGCGCCACGATCTTGAACGCAATGCGGCCTTCCGAGCGCGCCTTCATGAGGTCGAGAGTCGTGTCAGTGTTGCTGCTCAGGCTGTAGCGCGTCTGGCCGTCGACCACGCGCTTGGCCACAAGCTGAGCGATCACATTCACGCCACGTGTCAAAAGATACGACGACGCATGGGTATAGTTGGCTGAGATGTAGTGCTGCTGTGGATAGGCATTGCCAAGCCATTTTCCCGCCAGGAAGAAGAACTCGATGACTTCGATGTTCGGCGGCAGTGCTTTGGCATGCAGCGCCCTGGCGTAATCCAGATCGGGATACCCACCAAACAACCGATCGATCACCGGCTCTATGAATCGTCGCTCGAGATCAGCCGATGGCGTCGGCTTCTCCAACGTCAGAGCAGTAAAAATGGTCAGATGGATCGAGCGGTCGCTTGCCGCGCGCTGATAGAGAGCATTGACGATGTGGTTGGCCTTGCCGAGTCCCAGCGGCAGACCAACCACCAGCCTGGTCCCGACCTCGCGAATGATGTCGTCCGCGATTGCTTCAGGGTCGGAAAAAATTCTTGGCATCGGATGTCTGTCGATCCACTGCGCCGGACGTGCCGCCGGAAGACCACGCGGGAGGGCGCGGCAGATTGCTCTTGATGGGCTGCCGCTAATTTCACCACAGGACGTTGATCGGTCAAGAAATTACGGCTCACCGCGACAACAAATCAGTGCACATTCGTCGAAATTCTATGTGCGGTTTGCCAACACCAGCATGATGGTGTTGACGGTCACCACCGTGACGGCCACTCCGCTGTGCTCGACCCGAGCGGCATCGCATGACGCTCCCAAAATGCCGGGGTCGCTGACATCACGGCGGCGTGACGAACGCTTCGCAGAGCACCAAATCCTGAAGAGCTCTGCTCAATAAACGGAAGCATCGCGCGGACAGTGCGTTACATCAAGAATGTTTAATGGAAATCCCGCGAGCGCGGCAGAATGCGTACATTGCGCGGATGGCGCACCTTCTGTGCTGGGTTGTCAGGATGCGCACGGCGATCATCCTCCAGCGGTTCGATCACATCCGCGCCGGGCGGGATCGGGTGTTTTCGGCCGAGCGCGTCGTTGGCGAGGTTCATCAGATCATGAGACCGATCGAACAAACGCTCGGCCACCAGATGGACCACCTTCTCCGGACTGCTCTGAATGGTCCCCTGCACCTCGATCAGCCGCGCGCCCATCACTTCCTTGCGGAATTTTTCCATCACCTTGGGCCACACCACGATATTGGCGATTCCGGTCTCATCCTCCAGCGTCATGAAGACGACGCCCTTGGCACTGCCCGGCCGCTGTCGCACCAGCACGACGCCAGCGCAACGGACGCGTTGCTTGTCGCGGGCATGTCCAATCGCCTCACATGCCACCATACCTTCCTGCGAAAACATCGGCCGGAGGAATTCCATCGGGTGCCCCTTCAACGACAGCCTGATGGTCTGATAATCCGCCACAACCTGCTCAGGTAGCGGCATGGCAGGTAATGGCTGTGCGGCTTCGTCGGGCTGCTCGCGCGCCGCGGCTGCGGTGAAAAGCGGTAGCGGCACATCGTCCGGCAGACGCTGCACCGTCCACAGGGCTTCACGCCGGTCGAGACCCAGAGAGCAGAACGCATCGGCATCGGCCAGCAGGGTCAGCGCACGTTTCGGCAGCCGCGTCTCGCGCGCAAAATCTTCCAGCGAGGCGAACGGCTTTTGCGCACGGGCGGCAACGATCCGCTGATCCCAGTAATCCTTGCGCGGCTTTTTCTCGGATTTTCCAAACTTCTCGGGAAGCCTGTCATCGACATCGAACACTTCGAAACCGTCGATCTGACGAAAGCCGAGCCGGACGGCGCAATAATCTCCAGACCCCTCTTCCAGGGTGCTTTGTCCAAAGCTGAACGACACATCGATCTCGCGCACCTCGACGCCATTTTTGCGCGCATCGCCGACGATCTGCGCCGGCGCATAGAAGCCCATCGGCTGCGAGTTGAGCAGCCCGCAGCAAAAGGCATCGGGGTGATAATGCTTGAGCCATGACGACACATAGACAAGCTGCGCAAATGCGGCTGCGTGGCTTTCCGGGAATCCGTAGCTGCCGAAGCCCTTGATCTGGTCGAAGCAACTCACCGCAAATTCAGGATCGTAGCCACGGGCGATCATGCGATCGACCATCCGCCTTTCGAATTTCGGCATCGTGCCGACATTACGAAATGTCGCCATCGCGCGTCGCAAGCCATTGGCTTCCTCGGGTGTGAACTCCGCGGCCTCCATCGCAATGCGCATTGCCTGTTCCTGAAACAGCGGCACGCCGAGAGTCTTGTGCAACACCTGCTTCAGTTCGTCCTTGTTCCCGCCTTTTGGGTAAGGATATTCGATCTCCTCCGGCCTCATCTTTCTGCGCTTCAGATAGGGATGCACCATGTTGCCCTGGATCGGGCCGGGCCGCACGATGGCGACCTCGATGACAAGATCATAGAAGGTGCGCGGCTTCAGACGCGGCAGCATGTTCATCTGCGCGCGACTCTCAACCTGGAAGACGCCGAGAGATTCGCCCCTGCACAGCATGTCGAACACTTTATCGCTGTCATCGTTTTCCGACTTGATGTCCGCGAGTTCGAACCGCTTGCCCTTGTGATCCGCGATCAGGTCGAAGCACTTCCGGATACAGGTCAGCATGCCAAGCGCCAGCACGTCGACCTTCATCATCTTCAACGTATCGATGTCGTCCTTGTCCCATTCAATGAAGGTGCGGTCGTCCATGGCCGCGTTGCCGATGGGCACATAGGTATCGAGCCGATCCTGCGTCAGCACATAGCCGCCGACATGCTGAGACAGATGCCGCGGGAATTCGATCAATTCAGTGGCGAGCTCGACAGCACGGCGGATCATCGGATTGCCGGGATCGAAGCCTGCCTGCCTGATCTGCATATCGCTGACATCTGTGCCCCAGCTTCCCCACACCGTATCAGCCAGCGCCGCCGTGACGTCTTCCGTTAGGCCAAGCGCCTTGCCGACATCGCGGATCGCGCTGCGCGGGCGATAGTGAATGACGGTGGCGACAATCGCCGCACGATGACGGCCGTAGCGCCTGTAAACATATTGCATCACCTCTTCGCGCCGCGAGTGCTCGAAATCGACATCGATATCCGGTGGCTCCAGCCGTTCCTCGGAGATAAAGCGCTCGAACAGCACGTCAGTCTCGGCCGGATTCACCGAAGTGATGCCAAGCATATAACAGACGGCGGAATTCGCTGCCGAACCTCGACCCTGACACAAAATGTTTTGCGAGCGCGCGTAGCAAACGATGTCGTGAACTGTCAGAAAGTAATGTGCGTATCCAAGCTTCTCGATCAGCTTGAGTTCCTTGCCGATTGTCGCGCGCAGCTTTTGGTCGATCCCGCCCGGAAAATAATGCCGGATGCCCGCCTCGGTGAGATCCGCAAGATGCCGCTGCGCCGTCTTGCCCGGCGGAACAGGTTCATCCGGATACTGATACTTGAGTTCGCCGAGCGTAAAGGTGATGCGCTCTGCAAAGCGCATGGTTTCAGCAACCGCATCCGGATAATCGCGAAACAAACGCGCCATCTCATAGCCGGGTTTCAGATGCCGTTCGGCATTGGCTTCGAGCCGTTTTCCGACACTCATGATCGTCGTCTTTTCCCGGATACAGGTCAGGACGTCCTGCAGGGGACGGCGCGCCCGGTCATGATAAAGCACCTCGTTGGTCGCGAGCAGCGGAACGCGGGCCGTTGAAGCGATGCGCTGAAGCTTCGCCAGACGCCGCCTGTCGTCGCCGCGATACAGCAGACTTGCCGCAAACCAGACACCATCGGCGCGACTGCGTTTCAATCGATCGAGAATCTTTAGTGCCGCCGGGACATCAAAGCGATGCGGCAGCGTCAGAATCAGCAATTGCCCTTCGGCAAAGTCCAGCAGGTCATCGAATGTGAGGTGACACTCGCCCTTCCCGGCCGCGAGCTTGCCGCGGGTCAGCAACTGGCATAGCCGGCCATAGGCGGCGCGGTCACGGGGATAGACCAGGATGTCCGGCGTCCCATCCTCGAACACTAGACGCGATCCGATCAGCAGTTTCGGCTTGCATGTGACCTCGGGATTTTCGAGTTCCTTGTAGGCGCGGACGACACCGGCCAAGGTGTTGCGGTCAGCAATGCCAATGACCGGCAAGAGAAGCTCGCTGGCCCGCTTCACATATTCCTGCGGCTGCGATCCGCCGCGCAGGAACGAGAAGTTGGTCGTAATGCCGATTTCCGCGTAGTCGGTGGCTTTCATGCGAACAACCCGTGCACAAACCATTTGGGAGGAACGGGCTCATCTTTCTCAGACACAGGTTCGGTGTAGAGACCGTCGCGATAGATCCAGAAGCGCATGCCTTCCGCATCCTCGACGCGGAAATAATCCCGCGTTAGGGCTTCTCCCTTGTGCCTCCACCATTCCATGGCGATCCGTTCCGGGCCTTCCGCCCGTACCACCGCATGGGTCGCACGACGCCACTTGAATCGCGGCGGATGTCCGTCAGGAACGGCGGCCGCCATGACTTCGATTTCCTCGGGTCGCTCGAACAGACGCAGCGGGCGCAGCGGCGGCTCGGCCTCGGCACGAACAGGCCATTCCGCAACGGAAGCCACAGCAAGATTTTGCTGCGCGGGTGCCGCGATGACAGCGCGTTCCGGAATGTGCGTGTCCAGTGGCAGATGCACCACGACACGCTTGCCGCCGATGCGCGCGGCAAGACGATCGACCAATGCGGCGACTTCATCGTTGTCCTGCGCACGCGTGTCGAAGTCACGCTGCTCCTGGACCACGATCTCGACGCGGCCGGCTGACAGACGAATAAGATCGAAGCCGAAACCGGGGTCGAGCGGATCGGCCAGCGCCTCCAGCCGTTCGCGAAACAGACGGTCGACCACATTGACCTTGGTGACGGGCTGTCCCGTCTCCACCGCGATGGTGCGCACCGCGCCGTCGGTGCGGAAAAAACTCGCCTCCAGACGGCGCGCGCCCTTGCCCTGCTTGTCCATCGCGGCGACCAGCATCTGCGCAAGACCCGACAAGATCGCCGCGATCACGTTGTCGGTCGCGACCGGTTCGGCGAAACGCTTCTCCACCATAAAATCCGGTGGCGGCTTACGCGGCGAAATCGGCGCATCGCCCTGCCCCAGCGCCTGCTGCAACAGGCTGGTGAACGCAGCCCCGAACCGCGCGGAAATTTCATGCGGCGCACGCGACGCGACATCGCCAATGGTCTTCAAGCCGGCACGGCGCAGCCCGCGCGTGATCCCATCATCGGCGCCGAGCGCGAACACCGGCAGCGGCGCGACGGCGCGCGCTTCCTCGCCATCGGGGACGATGCAACTTCGCGTGGCCTGCGTCATGACCCGCGCGCAAACCGGCGTACTCGCAATCGCCGCGTTGATGATGAAACCCTGCCGCGCCAGCAACGCGCAGACCGTTCGCAGCATCGCGGCCTCGCCGCCGAACAGATGCGCGCAGCCGCTGATGTCGAGAAACAGACCATAAGGCGGATCGAGCGCCACCAGCGGCGTGAAGCGGTCGCACCAGTCGGCGACAGCTTCCAGCAGGCTCCTGTCCGCCGCCTCGTCGGCGTCGAACACCTGCACCTCGGGACAGACCGCGCGCGCATTGGCCAGCGGCAGACCTTTCTCGAGACCAATGTCCGCAGCGGCATCGTTCAGCGCCGAAATCTGCAGCGCGTTGTTCAGCTTCGCGACAACGACGCAGGGACACGTGTCATCCGGCGCGGCGTCTTGCCCCGAAAGCTGGCGCTTCAATCGGTCGGTCGGCAGGCGCGGCAGCCAAAGGCTGAGAATACGTCGCCGGTTCACGGAAGAGGCCCTCATCACATTTCCACTCCATGATCCATCGTCCGGTCTGGCCGTGACGGTTGCGAACAAGCTGCGTGTCGAGCAGTGGCGCGCCCCATGCTTCCATCGCGGACAGTGATGGTGCTGACCGCACCGCCCAGCGCGTCTCCGCTGTGCTGGCGGATGGCACCGCCGCCGTGCGCAGTACCAGACACGCGACATTCGAGGCGCGCGCGGCAAGCGTCAGCCTGCGGCTCGCCACCAGATCGAGCTGGCGCACCTCGCCCCAGACATCCAGCACCACCGCACCCAGTGCATCGCAGGCGAGCGCATCGGCTGCGGCGCGCAGCGCGGTCTCGGCATCTGTCGCCCGCACCGTCACCAGCAGGCGTGGATCGAGACCGAGTTCATTCAGGCCGCTCATCGACAGCGCGCCGGATTCCCGTTCCGCAAAATCCTGCCGGACCCACACCAGCGGCCTCCGCCCTGCGAGGCGATGGGCAAGACCCGCGATGAACCCCGTCGCTGCTGCGCCGTGGCGGCCGCTCTCGGCGAACACCTCATGCAGCGCGCCGCGCACCAGCCCGCCCTGCAACAGGGCGTCCGCTTCGGCGTGGCCCAGCGCCACGCGCGAAAGCCCACCGGCGTCGCCTTCCAGGCGGCCGATGGTCCCTCGCAGGGACGCAAGCGTGTTTATGCGCGCGCCGGTCATGCGCCGCTCCTGGGTTTCTGGGTCCGTCACCCGCAGTTGGTTGAACGAGTGACGACCTTATTTGTTCATGATATGTTCTAATATAAAGCTAAGAGAGGCCAAGGAGTCAATGGACTCCCGCAGATTAAGTTTTCTATTTTAAAACAACAGACTAACGGACAGCTCGCCGCTTTCACCGCTCATGCGGCACCCTCCGGCGTCCCTGACGGGACGCCAGAGGCATGATCGCTTGCCGAAACGGCTGTCAGGCCGCCATCGCTTCGGAATTCACTGCGGCAAGGGCCAGACTGGTCAGCGCCTCGTCCGTCTTGTGTTCCTGCTTAAGGGTTTCATCCAGCAGCCTCGCCGCTTCGGCCATGCCGAGCTTGGTCGCCCATGCCTTCAGGGTTCCATAGCGCGCGATTTCGTAATGCTCGACCGCCTGCGCCGCCGCCAGCAAGCCAGCGTCCAGAGCTTCGGTGCCCTTGTACTCGTCCATGATTTCCTTGCCTTCATCCAAAATGCCTTGGATGGCCTCGCAGGTTTTTCCTCGGGCCGGCTTGTCCATTAGATCGAAAATTTTCTCCAACCGCTCCACATGGTCTTCTGTCTCGCCTTCATGCTTCTCGAACGCAGCGCGCAGTTGACTGGAATGCGCGGCCTTGGCCATTTTCGGCAGCGCCTTGAGGATGTGCTTTTCTGCGAAATACATGTCCTTGAGGGTATCAAGGAACAGGTCGTTGAGGTCTTTGTCTTTTGCTGCGGACATGGCGTCCTCACTCGGGTTGATGGTGACGGGATGCTTCCGGCCTCTCAACGCGAGGTGTTGCGCTTCGTTCCTACGACGTAAACGGCGCGAAGCAGTTCCGGCCTCCGCTCGCCCGGGTCAGCCTGCGAGCTGGGTCTCGACCAGCTTGATCCAGTAGGACGAGCCATAAATGATGGCGTCATCATTGAAGTTATAGGCCGGGTGATGAAGCCCGGCGCTGTCGCCATTGCCGATAAAAATGAAGGCGCCGGGCCGTGCTTCCAACATGTAGGCGAAATCTTCCGCGCCCATTACGGGCGGAATCTCGGAGCTGACATTGCCCTCACCTGCAATATCCGCCGCGACCCGTGCGGCGATGCCAGTTTCGGCAGGATGATTGACCAGCACCGGATAGCTGCGCTCGTAATCGAGCGTGATCTTCGCACCCGAAAGCTGCGCAACACCGTTTACGACCTCACGCACCCGCTGCTCGATCAGGTCCCGCACCTCGGGCGTCAGCGTCCGTGCAGTGCCAAACAGTTCTGCCGTTTGTGGGATCACGTTGCGGGCGTTCCCGGCATGGAACTCGCAGATCGAAATCACCGCCGCGTCGAGCGGATCGACGCTGCGCGAGACGATCGACTGCAAAGCGGTAATCAATTGCGCGCCGACCAGCACCGAGTCGATGCTCTTGTGCGGACGCGCGGCATGTCCGCCCAGACCTTCGATATGAATGTTGATGTGATCGGTCGCCGCCATCGCAGGTCCGACACGCGTCGCAAACGTGCCGATCGGCATGCCCGGTGAGTTGTGCATCCCGTAGACCTGTTCGATCTTGAAGCGATCCATCAGGCCGTCCTTGATCATGGCTTCGGCCCCCGCACCGCCCTCCTCGGCAGGCTGGAAGATCATCACGGCATCACCCGCGAAATTCCGTGTCTCGGCGAGATAGCGTGCCGCCCCCAGCAGCATCGCGGTATGACCGTCGTGGCCGCAGGCGTGCATCTTGCCGGGCACGGTCGAGCTATAGGCGACGCCGGTTTCTTCCTCGATCGGCAGCGCGTCCATATCGGCGCGCAGACCAATGGCTTTCAGGTCGCCGCCATTGACGGGCTTTCGCCCCCTGATGACGCCAACCACACCGGTGCGTCCGAGACCCGTCGCAACTTCATCGCAACCGAACTCCCGCAGGCGGTCGGCAACGAATGCCGCAGTGCGGTGCACATCGTACATCAACTCCGGATGCGCGTGCAGCTCGCGGCGCCAGCCCATGATTTCGGGTTGCAGATCGGCGATGCGGTTGAGGATAGGCACGGCGGTAACCTCACAGGATCAAGACGACAAAAGCTAGCATGAGCCCGCAAGGGACCCAACATCCGCGCAAACGGGAATTGCGCGGAACCACACTGTACAGCGAACCCCGGCCGGGGCCATAAGAAGAAAAGTCTCCAATTTGAATAGAGAAATGCAGGACAGGGAATGGTGAAACGTCTCGAGGGGGATTTCGACTACATCGTCGTCGGTGCCGGTACCGCCGGTTGCATCGTTGCCAATCGCCTCTCGGCCGACCCGCGCAAGCGCGTGCTGATTCTGGAAGCCGGCGGCAAGGACAACTGGATCTGGTTTCACATTCCGGTCGGTTATTTGTTCGCCATCGGCAATCCCCGCTCCGACTGGATGTTCAAGACCGAACCGGAGGCCGGGCTCAACGGCCGCGCGCTGGCCTATCCGCGCGGTAAGGTGATCGGCGGATCGTCTGCGATCAACGCCATGATCTCCATGCGCGGACAGGCCGCGGATTACGACCATTGGCGGCAGCTTGGATTGACCGGCTGGGGCTGGGATGATGTGCTGCCCGCATTCAAGAAACTTGAAGATCATTTTCTTGGCGAGAGCGAGCACCACGGCACCGGGGGCGGCTGGCGGATCGAAGCGCCGCGCCTGTCATGGAAAGTGCTGGATGCCGTCGGAGACGCCGCGCACGAAATGGGCATCCGCAAGACGCCGGACTTCAATACCGGCGACAACGAAGGCATCGGATACTTCCACGTCAACCAGAAACGCGGACGGCGCTGGTCCTCGGCGCGCGGTTTTCTCAAGCCCGCATTGTCGCGGCCTAATCTTCGACTCGAAACCAATGTGCTGGTCGACAGGGTGATCGTCGAGAACGGCCGCGCCGTGGGCGTGCGCTTCAGCCAGGGTGGTGAAACCATCGAGGCACGGACACAAGGCGAAGTGATCCTGTGCTCGGGTTCGATCGGATCGACGCAGGTGCTGCATCGCTCCGGCATTGGCCCGCAGGAATGGCTGTCGCCACTCGGCATCGACACCGTGCTCGACCGGCAAGGCGTAGGCCGCAACCTGCAGGATCATTTGCAGCAACGCGCGATCTACAAGGTCGAGGGCGTGCGCACTCTGAACGAGACCTACTACAATTTGTTCCGGCGTGGCTGGATGGGCGTCGATTATCTCCTGCGGCGGCGTGGACCGCTGACCATGGCGCCGTCGCAGCTCGGTATCTTCACGCGCTCCGATGCGCGTCAGGAGCGCGCCAACATCCAGTTTCACGTTCAGCCGTTGTCGCTCGACAAGTTCGGTGAGCCGTTGCACCGCTTCCCGGCGATCACCATCGCTGCCTGTAATCTACGGCCGACATCGCGCGGCAGCGTGCGCATCAAGTCGAACGCCCCCGATCAAGCGCCTGCGATCGCGCCGAACTATCTATCGACACCCGAAGACCGGCAGGTCGCCGCCGATGCCATCCGCGTGACGCGGCGGCTGATGAAGCAGCACGCGCTCGCGGCCTATCATCCGCAGGAGTATCTCCCCGGCCCGTCCGTCGGCGATGACGATGCGTCTTTGGCGAAAGCCGCCGGCGACATCGGCACCACGATCTTTCATCCGGTCGGAACCGCGAAGATGGGCACGTCCAGCGATCCTCTCGCTGTGGTCGATGAGCGCCTGCGCTTTCACGGCCTTAAGGGGCTGCGTGTCGTCGACGCGTCGGTGATGCCGACCATCACGTCGGGCAACACCAACACGCCGACCGCGATGATCGCGGAAAAAGGCGCGGCGATGATTGTTGCGGATGGACGGTAGCAAGCGACCGACGAAATTAGGCGCGGAGCCTCAACTTACTCAGTCGTCATCACCGGGCTTGTCCCGGTGATCCACGTCTTGCTCGCGACGCCGTAAGGAAAGACATGGATGGCCGGGACAAGCCCGGCCATGACGAACTTTATATTTGCGGTCCTTGATAGATCATCACGGCCTGATCGCCATCTTCGCCACGCCCGGGGTACGCAGTGGCTCCGCCAGCCGTGCGAATTCGCAAATCAACGAACGCGTCTTACGCGGGTCTATGATCTCTTCGACCCAGAACTTCTCCGCCGAACGGAATGGCGACCGCAGCTTGTTGAGCCGGTCCTCGATCTCGGCCAGCTTCGCCTTGGGATCGTCAGCGGCCTCGATATCGGCACGATAAGCGGCCTCGATGCCGCCTTCGAGCGGCAGCGAGCCCCAATAGGCCGAGGGCCACGCATAGCGCAGCGAGAACCGGCCTGCCGGCTGATGCACAACCCCCGCAACACCGAAGGAGTTGCGAACGATGATCGTGCACCATGGCACCGTGGTCTGATTGACGGCGGTCATCGCCCGCACGCCATGCCGGATCGTCGCGGCCTTTTCGGCTTCAAGCCCGATCATAAAACCCGGACAATCCATCAGATAGACGACGGGAAGATGGAAGGTTTCCGCCAAATCGACGAAGCGCACCACCTTCTGGCAGGCTTCCGCTGTCCACGATCCTCCATAAATATAAGGATCGCTCGCCAGCAGCAGCACAGCGCGGCCGTCAAAGCGCGCGAACCCGGCGATCACCGAGCGCCCGAAATTCTGGCCCATCTCGAAGAACGATCCCTTATCGACCACCGACTCGATAATGGGCCGCATCTTGTAGATCTGCTTGCGGCTGCGCGGGACGATATTGAGCAGCGCTTCGTCGCTGCGCTCCGGATCATCGCTGCAAGGAGTGGTCGGCGGCAGGTCAAATACAGATGACGGCAGGTAAGACAGGAACTTCCGCGCACACTCGAACGCTTCTTCCTCGGTATCGACTGCGTGATCAACACCACCCGCCTTGGTCTGAATCTGCCAGCCGCCAAGCTCCTGCTTGTCGAGCGACTGTCCGAGACGCGCGACGACCGGCGGACCCGCGACGAACATCGCGGATGATTTGGTCATGACTGAATAATGGCTGGCTGCGAGGCGCGCCGCGCCAAGACCTGCAACCGATCCAAGGCCGAGACCCACGACAGGTACACGCGCCATGTTCGTGGTGGTGTACCAATACCAGGTTGTGCCACCAACGCCGCCCGGCAGATTCGCGGCGCCTTTCGTTTCGATGGTCTTGACCGAACCGCCGCCGCCGGATCCTTCGATCACGCGAATGATCGGCATCCGGAAATCGTGCGCCATCTGCTCGGCCATTGTCGGCTTTGCGGAGATCGACGCGTCCGCCGAACCGCCGCGCACGGTGAAGTCGTCACCGACGACGACGACGGGGCGCTTGTCAATCTTGCCGCGGCCGAACACGCAGTTGGCCGGCGTGAGTGTCGTCAACTCATTCTTGTCGTCATACTCGGCTATGCCGGAAATCGCTCCCATCTCGTGAAAGCTCTTCGGATCCACCAGTTTGTCGATACGCTCGCGAACGGTCAGCCGTCCCTGATCGTGCTGTCGCTTGACTTTGTCGGCGCCGCCCATCTCTTTCGCAAACGCTTCGCGCCGCGCGAGTTCATCGAGTTCAGGCTTCCAGTTCATCTTCGCTCCTTGCCGTACGCGTTGCGAACGCGTTTTTGTTCTACTCTGCGGAATAAAGTTTCCTCTTGCGGAACACGCTACCTCGGGCAATCTTTCGTCACAACAACAAGCCGCGCGTGCATGCCCTGCTCAAAGCGGATAGGGGGAAATCAATGGCAGAGATCAAGATCGTCACCGAGGTTGCCGGGCGCGTCTGCGCGATTGCGGCCAGCGCCGGCGGCGATATCGGAAGCGGTGACGACGTCATCTTCGTCGAAGCCATGAAGATGGAAATTCCCATCCCCTCACCTGCCGCAGGAAAAATCAAATCGATTCTCGTCAGCATCGATGATGTCGTGGCAGAGGGACAGGCAATCGCCACGCTCGAAGCGTGATGCGCGAAGTCTCCGCGACAAACTGTCTAGTACACCTTAGTAGGCTTGCGGGCGTTGCACTGGCGCCTGCACGATGACATGATCCGGCAAAATCAAAAACGCATTTCGCACAGCGAAAGCAAATGGGAGGGATACTTCATGACGCGATATATCACGACGGTTGCAGCCATGGTTGTTGCAAGCACGGCGATTTCGCCGGTGCTGGCACAGGAGATCAAACTGGCGCCGACCATGGCTTTCACCGCTTACGACACCGGAACGTCGGGCTTCAACATCGCCGTCGGCGTTGGCAAAATGATGAAGGACAAATACGGCTCGGACATTCGCGTGCTTCCGGCGGGCAACGACGTGGCGCGTCTCGCGCCGCTGCGCGCTGGCCGCGCCGTGCTGGCCTGGATGGGCACCGGCGTTTATTTCGCGCAGGAAGGCGTGTTCGAATTCGGCGTCAAGGAATGGGGCCCGCAAGCGCTGCAGATGACTCTCTCGACGGTCGACTGTAACGGTCTGTCGGTCGGCGTGACGAAGGACGCCGGTGTCAAGGAGTGGAAGGATTTCCGCGGCAAACGGCTCGGCTTCGTGGTCGGTTCGCCTGCGCTTAACCAGAACGCGCTCGCGATCATCGCTTATGGCGGCCTCACGCAGAAGGACGTCAAGATTGTCGAATTCGCGAGCTACGGTGCGATGTGGAAAGGCCTCGTCAACAATGATGCCGACGGCGCATTCGCCTCCACGGTGACCGGTCCGGCGAAGGAAGTTGAGAACTCGCCGCGCGGTCTGGTCTGGCCACAACTCCCGCCCGAAGACAAGGCGGCCTGGGAGCGAGTCAAGAAAGTCGGCGCGTTCTTCAATCCACACACCACAACCTGCGGCGCCGGTATCGAAGCCTCGAAACCATTGCAACTGGCCACCTATCCCTATCCGATCGCGACGACTTATGCGACGCAGCCGGTGGATCAGGTTTACTCGATCACCAAGGCAATGATTGACGGCTACGATTCGTACAAGGACTCCGCGCCCGGTTCAGTCGGCCTTGAAGCCAAGCGTCAGAGCAAGCAGTGGGTCATTCCGTTCCATCCCGGCGCTGCCAAGGCGTTGAAGGAAGCCGGTAACTGGACCGACGCAGACGAGAAGTACAACAACGACCTGATCAAGCGGCAAGGTGTTCTGGCTGACGCATGGAAAGCCTACAATACCGCAAGCGCACCAGGAGAACCGGCAGCATTCCTCTCCGGCTGGATGGCAGCACGCAAGGCAGCGCTCGCCAAAGCCAATCTGCCGAATGGGTTTGAAGACTAGCGATCTCGATCTCTGCATGACGGACGGCGCTACTATCTAAATCCGGGATCGACCATGACAGCTTCGTCCAACAACACCGGCCTTCCGGCTTCCGCATCTACTGCGGCTGCCGGAGCGAGTCCGCCAGAGACAATCCAGATCGAGAATCCGCACGCCGTCGTTGCCGACCTGCAGGAATCCGAAGTCACCCGCGTAAGAACCCTGCGCGGGGGGTGGCGCTGGGCGTTGCTGGTGGCAACAGCCGCGACGATCTTTCTGTGTATCAACCAGCAATTCTCGCTGCGTTTCTTCATGGATTTCACGCAGCTCAACACCGAATATTTTTACCTGCTTATTGCGCTGATGCTGCCGTTCACGTTCCTGATTTTTCCAAGCTCCAGCAAGGCGCCGCTCGACCGCATCCCCTGGTATGACGCAGTCCTGTTCGTACTGACGTGCGCCGCCGCGATCTGGCTGATGATGAACATCCGTAAGGCCGCGGCGCTCGGCTGGGAGTTTGAGGGAGCCCCACGGAACGTGATCGCCGCCGGTCTGGTGATGTGGTTCGTTCTCATGGAAGCGTTGCGCCGCACCGGCGGATGGAGCCTGTTGCTGAGCGTATTTCCTTTTACGCTCTATCCGCTGTTCGCTGACGCAAAGTGGCTGGGGCCGTTCCGGGGCACACAGTCCACGCTTGAGCAGACAACCGCCTATCACATGCTCTCGGGCGAAAGCCTGCTCGGCATTCCGATCCAGGCATTTGCGGATACGGTGATCGGCTTCCTTGTGTTCGGCACGGCGCTGATGATGACCGGCGCCGGCAAATTCTTCATCAACATCGCATTCGCGCTCTGTGGAACATTCCGCGGCGGCGCCGCCAAGGTCTGCGTCTTCGCGAGCGGCCTTCTCGGCACGGTCGGCGGGAGCATCGTGTCGAACGTCCTCACTGCGGGCACGATGACGATCCCGGCGATGAAGAAAACAGGATTCACGCCGTCCTATTCCGCCGCGGTCGAAGCATGCGCCTCCACCGGCGCTGTCCTTGCGCCTCCGGTTCTCGGAGCTACCGCGTTCGTCATGGCCCAGTTTCTGAATACGGGTTACTCGGACGTCGCCCTGGCGGCGACCATTCCGTCAGTGCTGTACTATTTTGGCTTGTTCGCGCAGGTCGACAGCTATGCAGCCCGCCATCAACTCGAGGGACTGCCGCGCAGGGAGTTGCCGCGCTTTTGGGACGCATTCAAGGAGGGGTGGTACTACCTCTTTGTCATCGTCGTCCTCGTGGTGATGCTTCTTTACTTCAAACGCGAAAGCCACGCTCCGTTCTATGCAACCGCGTTGCTGGTCATCCTGCATCAGTGGTCGGGACCAGCGGCGTGGAAACGCGCCAACACGGCGGTTCTGATGCTATCGGCCGCGTTGACCGGTGCCATGCTCTGGTTTGACATCGGCAATCCATTCCTCTGGGGGATGTGCATTCTGGCCGTTCTGAACGAGTTCTTTCCCGGAAAGAACTGGGGTGGCGGCCGGTGGCTTCATTTTCTCGAATTGAACGGAAAGACTTTCGTCGAACTTATCGCGATCCTGGCCGGCTGCGGCCTGCTGATCGGCGCGTTCTCCCTGACCGGCGTGATCTCAAGCCTAGCCAACGACCTTCTCAGCATCGCGGGCGGCAACGCCCTCCTCCTGCTGGTCATGTGCGCGATCACGAGTCTCATCCTCGGTCTCGGGCTGACGACGACGTCCTGCTACATCTTTCTGGCAATTCTGGTCGCGCCAGCGCTGGAAAAACTCGGCCTCAACAAGATGGCTGTGCATATGTTCATCTTCTATTGGGGCATGCTCTCGTCGATCACGCCACCAGTTGCCATTGCATCGTTTGCCGCTGCCGGCATTGCTGGAGCACCGGCCATGAAAACCGGATGGGAAAGCATGTGGGTGGGCAGCATCATCTACTTCATCCCATTCTTCTTCGTGCTGAATCCCGCGCTGCTGCTCCAAGGTGAAAACCCATACCTTGAGGCGCTCGGCCTCACCGCAATTTCCTGTTTCGGAATTGTCTTCATCTGTGGCGGCATCCAAGGCTACCAGGCGTATGTCGGCGATCTCAGGCGCGCCGGTTTTATGGAATGGCCAATTCGCGTGCTGCTGATCATCGGAGGGTTCACGATCGCCACGCCGGGCGGCGGCATTATGCCGATCTCGCAATTGCAAATCATGGCACTGGGCCTCGCCATTCTGGTTCCGACAGTGATCCTTGCTCTGCTTCTTGTTCGGCGGAACCCGATTACACCGAGGAAACTTTCGACTCGCTAGATCGGATTCGAAAAGCTGGCGCACATCGCGATTGTCGAAAGCCGCCAACAGAAATGTGGCGGTAATTCGCGGTCCATCATGCTGCTGGCGCGAAGGAGATCGTGCATCCACGCCACACCTGCCGAAATAGGCCACCCTTTCGGCGTGAATGGCTTGTATCTGGCATTCTGATGTGTTCGACCTATGGTTCGTCGAACGCTAGACCTGATAAGGGATAACGATGTTCAAAGCACTTCTCGCGACTACCCTGCTTGTCTCGGCAACTGTTGGCGCGTTTGCGCAGGCCCCACAGCGCAGCGGCACACCTGAAGAACAGAAGGCCTGTGCTCCGGACGTCTCGCGCTATTGCCGCGCCGTCATGAACGATGGTGACTTCGTGATCCTGGGCTGCCTGCAGGCCAACCGCCCGAAGATCAGCAAGAAATGTGATGCGGTTCTGCGCAGCCACGGCCAGTAAACGGCCGCGCTTCCACGCATTTCCTTACATACCTGAATGAGCCAAACCAATCAGCCTGACGTCGTCAGGCTGATTTTCTTGCTGCGTTATCGACCAGAGTCTTGCCCAGCGACCAGATCGCACCGGGCACACGATGGCTGCTTTCGATCACGGTGTCGAACGAACTGGTAATCCAGTTGCAGTCTTCCTGCGTGATCGTGAGCGACGGCAGCAGCTTGATCGTGTGGCTGGCATGGCCCGACACCTGGCTGAGGATCTTGTGATCCTTGAACAGCGGAATGGTGATCAGCTGGCAGAACAGACCCTTGCTCGCCGCTTCCAGCATCGTCCAGGACGCCTTGAGCGCCAGCGACTTCGGCGGTCCGAACTCGACGCCGATCATGAGCCCCTTGCCGCGAACATTCTTGAGCAACTCGTAGCGCGGAACCATTGCTGACAGTGTCGCAAGAAGCTCGGCGCCACGCGCCGCCGCGTTCTCGATCACCTTTTCCTGCTTGAGCGCTTCCAGCGTCGCA
This sequence comes from Afipia massiliensis, assembly GCF_001006325.2. Classification (NCBI taxonomy): domain Bacteria; kingdom Pseudomonadati; phylum Pseudomonadota; class Alphaproteobacteria; order Hyphomicrobiales; family Nitrobacteraceae; genus Afipia; species Afipia massiliensis. The sequence goes on from NZ_LBIA02000001.1 coordinate 4,441,933, forward strand.
ATGCCGGCAGCCATGGCGAGATCGTTCTTGGAGAACGTCGATCCGTGCACGACGGCGCGGTCCATTCGGTCGAAAATCTTGTCGAAGATCGCCTTGCGCGTCAGCACGGCGCCGACCGGGACGTGACCGCCGGAGAGAGACTTCGACAGCAGCACCATGTCCGGTTCGACATTCCAGTGCTCGACGGCAAGGAAACGCCCTGTGCGGCCCATTCCGGTCTGGATTTCGTCCGCCACGAACAACGTGCCATAGCGCTTGCACAGCGCAGCCGCATCCGCGAGAAACCCGTCGTCGGGTATGTTGACGCCCTTGCCCTGAATCGGCTCGACGATGAAGGCTGCAACCTGCCGAGAGGCCAGCGCCTTTTCGAGCGCCGGAAGGTCGTTGAACGGAATCGAGAAGCAGTCTGGCAACAGCGGCCCGAAACCGTCACGGAAGTTCTTGTCGCCGGTCAGAGACAACGAACCGTAGGACAGCCCGTGATAGCCGTGGTCGCAATAGACGATGCCGGTCCGGCCAGTGGCGCCGCGCGCGAATTTGATCGCAGCTTCGACACATTCCGTCCCTGAATTCGCAAAAAATACCTTGTCGAGATAGGGCACATGCGCGATCAGGCGCTCCGCCAGAATGCCGGCAAGCGTGGACAGATCGAGCTGGACGAGATTGGGCAGATCACTGTCGAGTACGCTCTTGAGAGCGTTCTTGACCGTCGGATGATTGCGGCCGAGTGCGAAGACGCCAAAGCCGCTCAGGAGATCGAGATAGCGATCGCCATCACGGTCAAACAGATACTGCCCTTGGGCCCGCTGGAAGCCGACGTCATAACCGATGGTCTTAAGGACCCGAACAAGCTGCTCGTTGAGGTACCGCGTGTGCAGAGCGTTGCGCTGGAATTGGCGATCCGCGAACATCTCTGAAATGTCTAGATTTGGCTGCATGATGTCATACATACTTCGTTTGCCGGGCGTGTAGTCAACTGAAATTAGTGTATGCGTCGATTTGTCAATCTCTGGAACAACGAACGGCTTTTGTGTTTAAATTGGTTGCAATGCACGCGAGGATTCATGCGAAAAATAGCCCTTAGTGGAATGTTCCTGCTCGCCGCTGCTGGTGCTGCCTCCGCGGCAGAACCGCTCGGTGAATGGCGCGATGAAGACGGCAAGGCGACAATCCGAATCGTCGATTGCAATTCGCGGCTTTGGGGCGTCGTCGCATCCGAATCCATCCCTGGTGGTCTCGACAAGAACAATCCCGACAAGGCCAAGCGGACGCGTCCCCTGCTTGGCATGCCCATCCTTCTGAACATGAAGAAAGTCGAGGACGAGAAGGACAAGTGGGAAGGCAAGGTTTATGACGCGACGAGCGGCAAAACCTACGATTCCTCGATTCAGGTCAAAGCGGCCAACTCACTGCGCATCGAGGGCTGCGTGGCCATGATCCTCTGTGGCGGCCAGACCTGGACCCGTGTCGTTGAGGGCGCTCCCGCGCCCGGCGGCCAGAAGACCACTGCACCTGCGCCCAAGAGCACCGCAGCGCCATTTCCGACGCCCATCGGCAGCCCCAAGACGGCTGCTCCGCCAAAGGCCGGAGCCAAGGCGGGATCGCCCGATGCTGTGACCTCCGAGGTCTGTATGCTCCCGGAGATCGCTAACGCTCCTCGTTAGTGTCGCGGGGGCGTCCCATCAGCGCAGGCTGAAACAGCACCGCGGCTGCGAGCGTCGTGACCAGCGACAGCGCCAGCAACTTGCCCATGCTCGACGTACCTGGGTGGCTCGATAGCCAAAGGCTGCCGAATGCCGTCGCGGTCGTCAGCGCACTGAAGAAGATCGCGCGCGTCAGGCTCGATTGCAGCAGGTCGGTCTGCCCTGCCCGCCACGCCGTCACATAGTAGATCTTGAACGCGACGCCGATGCCAAGCAGCAGCGGCAACGCGATGATGTTGGCGAAGTTCATCGGCAGCCCGATGAGGACGCAGATCTCGAGCGTCACAACACCTGCCAGCACAAGCGGCACCAGCGTGAGCAGCACGTCACCAATCCGCTTCAGAACGATCCAGAGCAGGATTGCAATCGACAGCAGCGCCCAGCCACCCGCCTGAATGAAGGCCGACACGATGGTGTCGCCCGACTTCAGAATCGAAATCGGGCCGCCGATGGCGGTCGGCTCGACCTTCAGGACCGCGGCCGCGAAACTGCGAAGCGTGTCGTTGTCGTTCGGATCACCCTTCGGCTGCGCCTCGACGCGGGTTCGTCCGTCGGAAGACGTCCAGTCGGCCAGAATGTCAGGCGGCAAGGTTTTCGCGCTAACCGGCTGCGCCTTGAGCAGCCCGCGCACCTGATCGAGCGCAACGTTCAAGGGAGAAATAAACGTCGCCTCGGCTTTATCGCGCGTGGCCTTGTCGGCCTGCGCGAGTTTCGCGAGCGCGTCCGCGAGGCGGCGTGCTGCCACAGCGCCCGGCCCCTTGTCGTCGCCGGCGGTCTTGCGCAGGCTGTCCACAGAGCCCTTCAGCGCGGCGACATTTTCCTCGTCTGACGGCGCAGTGCCGCGCGATGTCTCATTCAGGATCGGATTGAGCGACGCCGCCGCCTTGCGGATAATCGCGAGCTTTGCGGGCTGATCGTCGGGAATGAAACTGTCGAGCGAGACCGTTCGCGACACCTCTGGAATTTTCGCGAGGCGAGCCTGAATTTCCTTGGCCGCCGCCACAGACGGGGCCAGGACTTCGACGGCATTGGTGCCGGTGTTGGGATCGCGGCGCAGATCGAGATAGGTCGCAACCGATTCAACCTTCGCGCTGCGCAGGTTCATCGGATTGAAGTCGAACTGCAGGAAATACAGCAATGGCAGGCCGAGAACGGCCACGCCAAGCGTCGCTGCAACAACGCCGACGCGATGCCGCTCCAGGAAACTATCGACCGGAGCCAGGAACTTGAAGCCCAACGGTTCGGCTTCGCCCGGAGGATTGAAAATCTTGAGCAACGCCGGCAACACCGTGATCGCGGCGACGAATGCGATAAGCATGCCCGCACCGGCGATCTTCCCGAGTTCGGACACGCCCTTGTAGTCGGTCGGCAAAAACGAGAGGAAACCCGCAGCCGTGGCCACCGCCGCAAGTGTGAGCGGAATCGCGGAATACTCGGCGGCTTTCTCAAGTGCCGGACTAAGCTCGTCCTTTTCGTGGCGTTCAGCGCGATACCGGACGCTGTATTGAATGCCGAAATCGACTCCGAGACCGACGAACAGCACAAAGAACGCAATCGAAATCAGATTGAACGCCCCCACCAGCATCAGTCCGACGGCGGTGGTGATCGACAGTCCGATCACGAGCGTGATGAAAACCGCCCCGATAATCTTGGATGACTTAAGTGCTAGCCACAGGATGAACAGCACGATCAGAACCGTGCCGGTATGGGTGACGAGTGCCCCCTCCTGCACCGTCGCGAATTCGTCATTCGCGATCGGGACGGGTCCGGTAAGGCGGACCCTGGCGTTGTATTCGCCGGCGAGATTCGCATCCTGCGCCGCCTTGCGGATTGCTTCGGTAGCGGCACCGCCCGGTTCCAGCGCCTTGAAGTCGAGGACCGGCCGCATCATCAGGAGCGTGCGCTTGTCAGCCTCCGTCAGGGCCTCGTTGCTGGACAGTTCCTTCCAGGAGAAGGCCGCAGGCTGATTTGCAGCCACCTTCTCAACCGTCGCGGCGACCAGGTTCAGCGGCCCCGCCATGGAATCTCGCGAATACTGGCCCCGCTGGGACCCAGCCAGGCCGAATTCCAGCACGCCTGTCAGGCCGCGCAGGCTGGGATCGTCCACCAGAATATCGAAAATTGGGGCTGCCGAAGCCAATTGACCGACCTGCTTGGCCACCTCGGGGGTCGGCAAGAACAAAAGTCCGTTATTATCGAAGAACGGCCCGCCGCCCGGACGCCTGATCCAAATGAACCTGTCGGTCTGTGGGAGCAACTTCTTCTCAAGAGCGGCGGCGGCTTGCCGGGAGAGTTCCGGCGTCGGAGCCTCCACAACGGCCAAAATGCTGTCATTTCGGCCCGGAAACGCCTTCTCGAAGTCAATTTCGCGCTTTCGCCAGTCCAGATTAGGAGAAATCAGCGTCGCGACGTCGGTATTGATGGCAAAGTTCCGGTGGGAATAGACGCCTGCCACCGCTGCCAAAGCTACGCCGGCCAGGAGGACCAGCCATGCATGGCGCGTGCAAAAACGAACAAGCGATACAATAGTCCTTGTCAGCACAGGTTTTCTTTCTATTTCTGGCGACCAGCTTGGGGTAAAGGCAACTGCCGGGGAGGCAGCGGGTTAACTTACTGATGCCTCAAACGATGCCCTTAAGTCACACAATAGTGGCATTTAGCCAGCGGTTCCTCAGAACTACTGCTGAATAGCTGCAATAATGCTACACTGCAAAATGTTCCCGTCTTGTTCCACAGTCGCATTGGAAGCCTTGGTATGACCTCATCGACCCCATTGCTCGACGCAATCAAGTCGCCCGCCGATCTTCGCAAGTTGAAGGAAAGCGAACTGCCTCAAGTTGCAGCGGAACTCCGCGCGGAGACAATTAGCGCGGTTGCGGTTACAGGCGGTCATCTGGGCTCCGGTCTCGGTGTCGTTGAACTGACGGTTGCAATACATCATGTTTTTAATACGCCATCCGACCGCGTCATATGGGACGTCGGCCATCAGGCGTACCCGCACAAGATCCTGACCGAGCGGCGCGACCGGATTCGCACCCTGCGTCAGGGTGGCGGCCTGTCCGGCTTCACCAAGCGCGCAGAGAGCGAGTACGACTGTTTCGGCGCCGCTCACTCGTCGACCTCCATTTCAGCAGGCCTCGGCATGGCCGTCGCCCGCGATCTTGCCGGCGAGGAGCGAAATATCGTCGCAGTGATCGGTGACGGCGCGATGTCCGCCGGCATGGCCTATGAGGCGATGAACAACGCCGGCGCCATGGATTCGCGCCTGATTGTGATTCTGAACGACAACGAGATGTCGATTGCACCGCCGGTGGGTGCGATGTCGTCCTATCTGTCGCGCCTGACGTCCAGCAACACCTATCGTTCGCTGCGCGAGATCGGCAAGCAGGTTGCCAAGCGCCTTCCGAAGTTCGTCGAGAAGGGCGCGCAGCGCGCCGAGGAATACGCCCGCGGCATGCTGTCGGGTGGCACGCTGTTCGAGGAACTCGGCTTCTACTATGTCGGCCCGATCGACGGCCATAACCTCGATCATCTTCTGCCGGTGCTGAAGAACGTTCGGGATTCGAAGGTCGGCCCAACGCTGATCCACGTCGTGACCGAAAAGGGCAAGGGTTACTCCCACGCCGAGACCGCCTCCGATAAATATCATGGCGTCGTCAAATTTGACGTGGCGACCGGCAAGCAGGCGAAGGCGCAGGCCAACGCCCCCGCCTACACCAAGGTGTTTGGCACCAGCCTCGTCAAGGAAGCCGAGAAGGACGACAAGATCGTCGCCATTACCGCTGCGATGCCATCCGGCACCGGCGTCGATATCTTCAGCAAGGCCTTCCCCGACCGCACATTCGACGTCGGTATCGCAGAGCAGCACGGCGTCACGTTCGCCGCCGGCCTTGCGTCCGAAGGCATGAAGCCGTTCGTCGCCATCTACTCGACCTTCCTGCAGCGTGCCTACGACCAGGTGGTGCACGACGTCGCCATTCAGGGTCTTCCTGTCCGCTTCATCATCGACCGTGCCGGTCTAGTGGGCGCTGATGGACCGACTCATGCGGGCTCGTTCGACCTGGCCTATCTCGGCTGCCTGCCGGGCATGGTGCTGATGGCAGCAGCCGATGAGGCCGAGCTGGTGCACATGGTCGCCACCGCTGCCGCGATCGACGACCGCCCCTCCGCCATCCGCTTCCCGCGTGGCGATGGTGTCGGTGTTGATCTGCCGTCGGTCGGCGTTCCGCTGGAGATCGGCAAGGGCCGCATCGTCCGCGAAGGCACCTCGGTGGCGCTGGTATCGCTCGGAACCCGCCTCCAGGAATGCCTGAAAGCTGCAGACATTCTAAAAACCCATGGCTTAACGGCGACCGTCGCCGATGCCAGATTTGCCAAACCGATCGACACGGACATGATCCTGCGCCTGGCGCGGGACCACGACGTGCTCGTCACCATCGAGGAAGGCTCGATCGGCGGCTTTGGAGCGCAGGTCCTGCATACGCTCGCAGAGAACGGCGCACTGGACAAAGGACTGAGGGTTCGCTCGATGGTTCTTCCCGATACGTTTATCGATCAGGACAGCCCTGCTGCGATGTACGCAAAGGCCGGTCTCGACGCCAAGGGCATCGTGACGCGCGTCTTCGAGGCGCTTGGCCGCGAAGGCGAGATCAGCGCGGTGCAGCTTGCTTAATCACGTGCCCCAAAAAGCCGAGATTAAGATCTTGCTGGCTCAGCCACGCGGGTTTTGTGCCGGCGTTGTGCGCGCGATCGAGATCGTCGAACGCGCGCTCGAGAAGTACGGCCCGCCGGTCTATGTCCGCCACGAGATAGTGCACAACAAATACGTGGTCGAAAGCCTCAAGGCCAAGGGCGCGGTGTTCGTCGAAGATCTGCACGAGGTCCCGGCCAACGCGATCACGGTGTTCAGCGCCCATGGCGTCGCCAAGAGCGTCGAGGAAGAAGCCGCATCGCGCGGTCTTCCGGTTCTCAACGCCACCTGCCCTCTGGTCACGAAAGTTCACAATCAAGGCAAGCGCTACGTCTCCAAGGGACGCAAGCTGGTCCTGATCGGCCATGAAGGTCACCCGGAAGTCGTGGGCACCATGGGCCAGGTTCCCGGCCCCGTGATCCTCGTTCAGAGCGTCGAGGACGTTGCGGAACTCGATCTGCCGAACGACGAACCGATGGCCTATATCACCCAGACCACGCTCAGCGTCGACGACACCCGCGATATCATCGCGGCCCTCGAGGACCGCTTCAGTGACCTCGAAGGCCCGGATACCCGCGACATCTGCTACGCGACACAAAACCGCCAGTCTTCGGTGCGAGACCTCAGCAAGCTCGTCGACGTCATTCTGGTGGTCGGCGCAACCAACAGTTCCAACTCCAACCGCCTCCGCGAAATCGGGACCGAAGTTGGCGTCCCGAGTTATCTCATCGCCGATGGCAGCCAGCTCAATCCTGAATGGTTGAAAGACGCGAAGACCGTCGGCATCACCGCGGGCGCCTCGGCGCCGGAGGTGCTGGTGGACGATGTGATTGACGCCCTGCGGAGAATCGGACCGGTGACAGTGTCCGTACTGCCGGGCCGGGAGGAGAATATCGAATTCCGACTGCCGGCCGAGCTGACCCAACGCCAGCCGCGCCCCTCTCCCGTGATGCAAGAAAGATAAACATTCATGGCGATACCTTTTTTCAAAGAGATCAAGATCGGCTCCTATCTCGTCAAGCAGAAGCTGCTTGGCCGCAAGCGCTATCCTCTGGTGCTGATGCTGGAGCCGTTGTTCCGCTGCAACCTCGCCTGCGTGGGCTGCGGCAAGATCGATTATCCCGATGCGATCCTGAACCGCCGCATGTCGGCGCAGGAATGCTGGGACGCGGCCGACGAATGCGGCGCGCCGATGGTCGCGATCCCGGGCGGCGAACCGCTGATCCACAAGGAGATCGGCGAAATCGTGCGCGGCCTGGTCGAGCGCAAGAAGTTCGTCTCGCTCTGCACCAACGCACTGCTGCTCGAGAAGAAGCTCGATCTGTTCGAGCCCTCGCCTTACCTGTTCTTCTCGGTGCATCTCGACGGCCTGAAGGATCATCACGACAAGGCCGTGTCACAGAAGGGCGTGTTCGACCGGGCCGTGTCCGCGATCAAGGCTGCCAAGGCTCGTGGCTTCACCGTGAACGTCAATGCGACAATCTTCGACGGCCATGCCGCCGAGGACATCGCGAAGTTCCTCGACTTCACCACCGAGCTCGGCGTCGGCGTCTCGATGTCGCCGGGCTATGCCTATGAGCGTGCACCGGATCAGGAGCACTTCCTGAACCGCACCAAGACCAAGAAGCTGTTCCGCGACGTGTTCGCGCTTGGCAAGGGCAAGAAGTGGAATTTCATGCACTCTGGCCTGTTCCTCGACTTCCTGGCCGGCAACCAGAACTTCGAGTGCGAGCCGTGGGGCATGCCTGCGCGCAACATCTTCGGATGGCAGAAGCCCTGTTATCTGCTCGGCGAAGGCTATACCAAGACCTTCAAGGAGCTGATGGAAACCACTGACTGGGATACCTACGGCACCGGTAAGTATGAGAAGTGCGCCGACTGCATGGCGCACTGCGGCTACGAGCCGACGGCTGCCAACGCTGCTGTCAGCAATCCATTCAAGGCCCTGAAGGTCTCGCTGTTCGGCATCAAGACCGAAGGTCCCATGGCGCCTGAAATCGACATGTCGAAGCAACGTCCGGCGCAGTACGTTTTTTCGTCGGAAGTGCAGAAGCGCCTGTCGGAAATTCGTGCCGATGAAGCAAAGGCGGCGGAAGCCAAGGCCGCGAAACTCGCTGCCGCAACAGCAGACGCCAAGTCGGCCCAGAGCGCTTCGACCGCAGCCTGATTTCCAACCACATCCACTTAAAAAAGGCGCGAGCATTGCTCGCGCCTTTTTTCTTTAGGGATGGTCGTGAACGTGGCGTCAGCCCAGAGCTTCTCGGCAGCCGCGCAACGAACGCAGCGCGCGGCTAAAGTCGCGTCCCGTCGAAATCAGGTGCGGGATCGTTTTCGGGTTACGCGCGATTCCGCGCATCACCTTCCACATATCGACGTTACCGTTCGGCTTGATCGCACTCATCGTCAATTCAGGCAGTGCGCGATGCGCCGGATCGCTGATGACGCGCACCGCCGCGAACGGCAGGCCGTTGGCCTCCGCGTAGCGCGCGGCGATGTGGCTTTCCATGTCGACGGCATCGGCGCCGCTGGTGGCGCGCAGCGCGGCCTTGGCGATCTGACCGGTCACCACTTCCTCGACACCGGCGAGAATTCCAGGGACCACTGATGTGCGTCGGCGCTTCGCCGGCAGCGCGACGAGATTTTCAGTCAGCGCCGCGGCGGTAGACCAACGCTGCTTGCCGGCGATGATCTCAGAGGCAATGATGACGTCACCGGATTTCAGTTCAGGATTGAGCCCGCCTGCGACGCCAAAACTCACGATGCCGCGAATGCTCGCCGGATCAAACGACGTCATCATCTCGCGGAGTTGAACTGGATTGCTGGAACTGCAGATGACGGTGAGACCAGGCCCGGCAGCGATGCGGGCCTCCTGTTTCAAGCCAGTAACAATCAGGACTGGCAGCCCGTCGTGTGCGGCGTCCCCGCCCGCGCCTATAATCACATTCCGATCCCCACGAAGCGGCTGTTAGTATTACGCAGATTCCGATACCGCGCCAGCGCCCACAGCGGGAAGAACTTAGAATACCCGTGGTATCGCAAATAGAACACACGTGGGAACCCGCCCCCGGTGTACTGCGGCTCGGTCCAGAGACCATCCTTGGTCTGATTTTGAATCAAATAGGCAATGCCACGCTGAGTCGCGGGATGATCCACCTTCCCCGCAGCCATCAGAGCCAGCGTCGCCCAGGCCGTCTGCGAGGCACTGGTTTCCGACTTCACATAACCCTTGTAATCGAGCCGGTAGCTGTTGCCGTCCTCGCCCCAACCCCCGTCGCTGTTCTGAATCGAGATCAGCCAGTCGGCGCCCTTCGCCATCACCGAATCGCTGTGATCGACGCCGGCAGCGTTCAGCGCGCAGAGCACAGACCACGTTCCGTAGATGTAGTTGACGCCCCAGCGCCCGAACCACGAGCCGTCAGGCAACTGCGTGCGGCGAAGATACTCGATGCCGCGGGCCAGCGCCTCACTGGTCTTGGCCGTTTCGCCAAGCTGCGCCAGCATCGAGACACAACGCGCGGTGACGTCCTCGGTCGGCGGATCAAGCAGCGCGCCATGATCCGAGAACGGAATGTTGTTCAGATAGTATTCGAGATTGTCGGCATCGAACGCGGCCCAGCCGCCATCCTTGCTTTGCAGGCCCAGCAGCCATTCGCGGCCGCGCGCGATCGCCTCATCGTATTTGGTGCCGGCTTGCAGCGTGCCGCGTGCGCGGTCCATCGCCATGACGACGACAGCGGTGTCATCGAGATCCGGATAATGCGCATTGTTGTATTGGAACGCCCAACCGCCGGGACGCACGCCCGGCCGCTTCTCGATCCAGTCGCCCTCAACGTCGAGCACCTGCTTCGGCTTCAGCCAGTCCAGCGCGGCCTTGGCCAACGCTTCAGCCTTTTCGCCGCCGACTTCGATCATGGCGTGTGCGGCCAGCGCCGTGTCCCAGATCGGCGACACGCACGGCTGGCAGTAGGCCTCATCGTCCTTGATCACGAGCAGGTTTTCGATCGACTGCCGCGCCAGCACGTAGTGAGGATGATCCTTCGGATAACCAAGAAGGTCGTGCATCATCACGGTGTTGGCCATCGCCGGGAAGATTGCACCGAGACCGTCAACGCCGTTCAAGCGTTCGGTGACGAAAGCCACCGCCTTGTCGATCGCGCGCTGGCGGCTCTTCTTCGGAAAGAATGGGTCAACCACGCGCAGCACGGCATCGAGGATGCTGAAGCCCGTGAACCAGAGATGACTCTGATGCGGTGCTTTCGCCGTCATGCCGATGGACTTCGGGTCTTCCAGGAAAAGTTCATCGATGCCGACACCGAGCGGGTTGCGCGCGCGCGGCTTCTTGTTCATCAGCACCAGCAGTGGCACGATCACGGTCCGCGCCCAATACGAAATCTTGGTCAGATGGATTGGAAACCAGCGCGGCAGCAGCATGATCTCCACCGGCATCATCGGTGCCGCACGCCAGGTGACGACGCCGAACAGTGCCAGCATGATACGGGTGAAGACGTTGCTCTTGATCGCGCCACCGCGGCGGAGCATCTCCTCGCGCGCTTTTTTCATATGTGGCGCGTCCACGGAATCGCCGATCATCTTGAGCGCGAAGTAAGCCTTCACGCTAGCGCTCATGTCGAACTCGTGGCCATAGAACAGCGACCAGCCGCCGTTCTCGTTCTGGATGCGGCGCAGGTAATTGCCGATCTTGGCTTCCAGCACGGCATCGACAGGCTCGGCCAAATAGTGCCGCAGCAAAACGTACTCAGCCGGAATCGTCGCGTCGGCCTCCAGTTCGAACACCCAGTGTCCGTCAGGCTTGCGCGTATCCAGAATCGCGCTGCTGGCAGCCGCGATACTGCTTTCAAGGGCCGGCGCGGTGGGCGCAGCAGCGGCCTTATGGTCTTCAAGAAGAGTCATGGAACTCCGTAAAATGCTGAATTTATTGCATTTTCAGGGCCATATCGGCAGCCTGATCACCTGAGCGGATAGCCCCCTCAATGGTCGCTGGCAGTCCCGTATCAGTCCAGTCGCCCGCGAGGAACAGGTTTTTCCAATCGGTGGCAGTCCCTGGACGCATGGCATTTTGTTCCGGAGTTGCCTCAAATGTGGCGCGGCGTTCACGCACGATCTGCCACGGCGGCAGCGGCCCGTTCGCCACCTCATCGCCGAGGCCTGCGGCCTTGCAGATGTCGCGCCAGATATCGCGCGCCAATTGTTCACGCGGCACATTCACCAGCCGATCGGCATTGCTAATGGTGATCGACAGCCGCTGCGGGAACGCAAACAGCCATTCGATCAATCCACCGACCACGCCCATCATCGGCGGCATGTTGTCCGGCGGGTCGTAGCGGAAATGCGCATTGACGATCGCGCGGAATTTTGTCGGCGCCTTCAACCCGAGCAGAATGGATGACGCAGCACGCGGCGGCACTGCGAGCACGACAACATCGCTCGGTCCAACGGTGACCGTGTCGTCGCCGAACTCCAGCGCCGAGATGGTCTCGCCTGCCATCAGCACCTGACGCAATTCATGGCCGAAGTTGAGCGAGGCGCCCTTCTCGCGCAGCAGTTTGAGCGCTGGATCGACCAGAACGGCGCTGAGCCCCTCGCGCGCAATCAGCGGACGACACGACTTTCCGCCCGCAAGCAGCGTCTCGCGCACAATAGCGCCTGCGAGTCCCGCGGAGCCTTCCGGTGGATCGACGTTCAGCGCCGCAAGCAGCAGCGGCTGCACCAGACGTTCATACAGCTTGCCATCGCACTTCACGGTTTTGCCGACCAGCGCATCGGCCCCCGCCCAAATCACCGGCGCCAATGCGAGGTAGTCGCTCACGCTCGTGTCCGGGACACGGCGCGACTTGTCGAATACCCATGTCGGCAAGCGGCCATTGCCAAGATCAAGCATCCAGCGCTTGTCGGTTTTCAGATCAACAAAACTGAACTGCGCGCGCTCCGGTCCCACAAGACCGGCCTCGCTCCCGATCGCCAGCGCATAAGACCGCGCATGGAGATTGCCCGACAGCAAGAGATGATTGCCGTTGTCGATGACGAGATCGGTCGCGGCGTCGTAGTACGAGCGGCAACGGCCACCGGCCTGCTGCGTCGCTTCATGGACGTGAACCTGAAATCCTTCATTCGCGAGCCGAACGGCCGCGGCCAGGCCGGAGACCCCGGCGCCAATGATATGAGCTTTTGCCATCAGATAAATGCGTACCGAATGAGAATGAAAATCTTTGCTGCCTTGCTGAGCTTGACCGGCTTGCGCGGCAACGCGAAACCACGCTCAACCAGCTTTTCGAGAATCGCGTGGTAATATTCCGACATGATTTTCGGCGCGCGAACCACGCGGCGTGAATTGCGCGCCATGATGTCGTTCGACTTGGCGAAGTGATCCCGCGCCTGCTTTAAAATACCCTCGCACACGCGCGGCAGCCGCGGATCGGATGCGACCACCAACGGATCGTTCGACATGACACCGGCGGCGTTGAGGTCTTCGCGCGGCAGGTAAAGCCGACCGAGACCGGCGTCCTCATCAATGTCGCGCAGAATATTGGTCAGTTGAAGGGCACGGCCGAGGTGGTGCGCCAGCAGGATTCCGTCGTCTTCTCCAAGACCGAACACCCGCACCGACAGTCGTCCGACCGCACTCGCAACCCGGTCGCAGTAAAGGTCAAGCGTCCGCGCATCCGGCGCACGGATGTCGGCGGGCACGTCCATCTCCATGCCGTCGATAATGGCGATAAAATCATCGCGGCGCAGACCAAACCGCTTCACCGACGACACATAGTCGTGCAGATGCTGCGGCGGATGTCCGGCATAAAGCGCATCGATATCGCGCCGCCACTGATCCAGCGCTTTCAGCCGATCGGGGCGTGGCCCGTCGGAATCGGCGATGTCATCGACCTGACGGCAGAAGCTGTAGATCTGGAACATCGCCTCGCGCTGCTCGCGCGGCAGAATACGCATCGCTGCATAGAACGAACTGCCGGAGGCGGAACCTTCGGGCGTAACTTGCGATGTGGCGTCAGCAGCGGTCATGATGCATCACGCGCCGGAAACATGACGAACGACCGGCGTCTGCCCGGTCGCACGCTGGTACAGGGCGCGCGCCATGGCGGACAGCGCAACGCCCAGCATCTGCTGCTTGGAGAGGTGAACGCGCTCGCTCAACGGATCGCGGACCTTCAGCAGATTGACGATCCTGTCGGCGAAGGCATCGATCACGGCAATCTCCAGCCCGAGGCGCGTATCCTTCACCTGAGCGGGAAGCGAACGCCCCTTGTTCAGAAGCGCTTCAGTCCGGCGCGCCAGATCTTGCAGGCATTTCAGCAAGGCCGGCGGCGCGTGCCCCTCGCCGAGCATCTCCACTGTCGCACCGGCGGCGGCAAGCGCGTCGCGCGGGATATAGACGCGGTCGAGGTCGAGATAGTCCTTCCCGCAATCCTGCAGGTGGTTGTTGATCTGCAAAGCCGCGCAGATCGCATCGGACGCCGCCCAGGTCGAACGGTCCTCGCCGTGGACATCCAGCATGAAGCGGCCAACCGGCATCGCCGAGAGCGAGCAGTAATGGATCAGTTCGTCCCAGTTCTCGTAACGCAGCTTGGTGACATCGAGACGAAAGGCGTTCAGCAAATCCTGCGCATGCTTCGGCGACATTGCGCGCTCGGCAAATGCAGCCCGCAACGCCACGGCTTCAGGCTGGCTGTCGCCCTTGCCGAGCAATTCAGCCTCCAGCAAATCAAGCTTGTCGAGCTTGTCCTGAGGCGCAAGCGACGCATGATCGGCAACGTCGTCACCGGTGCGCACGAAGTTGTAGAACGCAAGAATCAGCGCGCGATGGCGCGGATGAATGATCCACGACGCGACCGGAAAGTTCTCGTCCTTATGGCCTTTGCCTGAACGCAATTCGCCTGCTGTTGTCATTACGAACTGGATACCTGTGCCTGGGCGCGGCCTTTCCACATTCCGCCACGTCCCTGAAAGTGCTGGACTGCGGAATTGACCGTGAACACCATGTAAGCGATTGCGATTGCGGGGAGCGCGAGCCCCCAAAGCGCGGACTGCCCATAATATCGCAGGGTGGGCTGGAACGCGAGCGCCATCAGCGCCCATGCCGCCACAGCAAATACCGCAGCAAAACCGTGGCCGAACAGTGCGATCAGCACGGGCGCCAGATATACGAGGCACATGCCAAGAATGGTTCCGATCAGGATTGCCACCGAGTATCGCAGTTGCGCGTAGGCCGACCGCGAAATCATATGCCCGACATTGGCGATGGTATCCGATGCACGAACGCTTTTCACGTCCTGCGAAAAACCGAGCCACACCGCCCCCTGCGTCTTCAGCCGCGCGCCGAGGGCGCAGTCGTCGATCAGCGATCCGCGGATCGCATCAATGCCGCCGGCATTTTTCAGCGCATCCCAGCGGGCAAGAATGCAGCCGCCAGCCGCAGCAGCGGTCGAGCGCGAGGGGTCGCGAACCCAGCCGAACGGGTAAAGCATTCCGAAGAAGAAGATGAACGCGGGGATCAGGTATTTTTCCGCAAAGCTCTCACAACGAAGCTTCGCCATCACGGACGTCATCGCGAACTTGTCATTCTGTGCACGCGCGACGAGCCGCATCAGCACATCACCGGAGTAAACGATGTCCGCGTCTGTCAGCAGGACGTAATCTGGCGGCGATGAACGGCCCTCGACCTTCGTGAGGCCCTGCTTCAGCGCCCACAGCTTGCCGGTCCAGCCGGATGGGAGCGGACGCCCCTGCAACACCGTGAGACGATCCGAAGCACCAATCGCGGCGGCGGCATCGCTCGCAATCTGCGAGGTGGCATCCTGGCTTTGGTCGTCAACCAGGATCATCGACAACTCACCGGGATAAGGCTGGCTCAAAACCGACGTCACGCAGGCACCGACGCCCGCAGCCTCGTCCCGCGCCGGCACGACGACAGCAATCGATGGCCAATTCATAAAGCCGGGTGCTGGCGCGAGGTCATCGAATTTCTGCGTTCGCCAGAAATCACCCCGGGCCGCGATCAGATAGACCCAGATCGCGAGAGCGAGCACAGCAATGACCAATGAGATTTGAGCAGACAATTCAGGCTCACGAGCAGGGTTGAACGGCGATGGCACAGGCCTCCGCCGCAGTCGATTAGCAGGTTCGCGCCTCCTAGCACAATCCTCTGTTAGATGGAAATATCTCTGTTATTTCAGTGTTTTATGGTGATGTTTCGAGACTGCCGGATACCCGATGGGGCGGGTCCGGCGCATTCAGGCCGATTCAGGGAACCGGTCAGACGTTTTGGCCGGCTGCAAAACCCGACGACCACGCCCACTGAAAATTGAAGCCGCCGAGGTGACCCGTGACATCGATCACCTCGCCGACGAAGAACAATCCTGGAACGGATTTGGTTTCAAATGTTTTCGACGACAGTTCGCCTGTATCGACGCCGCCGAGCGTGACTTCCGCCGTCCGGTAACCTTCAGTCCCGCGCGGGGTCACCTGCCACTTGTTCACGAGCGTCGCGACCACCTGCAATTGCCGATCGGATATATCCGCCATACGCGAACCTCCGCCGCCCGCCTCTGCGATCATCTGCGCAAGTCGCCCCGGCAGCAGCCGCGCAAGCCCGGTCGCCAATTCCTGGCGCGGATGATCGCGACGCATGTCCTTCAGCGCCGCGAATGCATCGATGCCCGGCGCCATGTCGATCTGAATGTCGTCGCCGTCGCGCCAATAGGACGAAATTTGCAGGATCGCCGGTCCGCTCAGCCCGCGATGGGTAAACAGCATCGCCTCGTCGAACTGGGTCCCGTCGCATCTCACCACCGCCTCGACGGAAACTCCGGCGAGGTCTTTTGATCGCGCCAGCAGCGCTTCATCGAATGTCAGCGGCACCAACCCCGCGCGCGGTGGCACGATCTTGAGACCGAATTGTTCGGCGATCTTGTAGCCGAATCCGCTCGATCCCATCTTGGGAATGGAAGGGCCGCCGGTGGCGATGACCAGCGAGCGCCCGCGCATCTCTCCACGATCGGTGATGACGACGAAACCGCCCTCGCCATTCGCCACCGACGAAATCTTCGTGCCCGAGTACAGCGTTACGCCGGCGGCTCCGCACTCATCGAGCAGCATGTCGATGATCTGCTGCGACGAGTCGTTGCAGAACAGCTGCCCGCGTGTCTTCTCATGATAGGCAATGCGATGTTTCTCGACCAACGCGATGAAATCGTGCTGCGTATATCCGCTCAGCGCCGACTTGCAGAAGTGCGGATTGCGGGACAGGAAATTTGCAGGCGTGGCGTGCAGGTTGGTGAAGTTGCAGCGCCCACCGCCGGAAATACGGATCTTCTCGGCTGGACGCTTCGCCTGCTCGATCACAGCCACGCGCTGGCCACGCCCGCCGGCAACACTGGCGCACATCAAACCCGCCGCTCCTCCGCCGAGGACGACGACGTCGTAAATCAGCGGCTGCTTCATAGGAATTCAGGCGATAACGCGTTCGGCGCGACCATCATCGTGTCGCGTCATTCAGCGGCGACAGGCATGTCCCGCAATCTCGTCGAATAATACGATGCATTCTGCTGCCCGCCCGATGCGTCCCGCGCGAACAATATCAGATGGTGGGCGACCAGACCAACAGTGATGACACGCTCGATGTCGCCGCGTTTGAGAAGCGGCAGCGAGAATTTCCAGAACTCGCGCCGGTAATCGCTCTTGACGCCGACCTGCCAGACGATGTTGGCCAACATGGTCAAGCCGCGCTTGATATTGCGGAACGACAACCGTTCCTTGCTATTGGGCAACTTGATCCGGTTCGGATAGGTATGGATCACCTGATACTCGAAACGCGCGAACAGCTTTTCGGGGGTATAGGCCCGGCCCATGCACTCGCGCCATGTGGAGACGACGTGATCGTAGGGAAGCAGGAAATCGACGTTGGAATCGCGGTCGCTGTCCTCAATCAGGCGACCTTCGCGCTTGAGACGATCCCACAGCGGCGTCTTCGGCAACGCCTGCAACAGATTGATCGTCAGCAACGGAATCTCCGACTGGTCGACGAATTCGAGAATGCCCTCGCCCGCCTCGAGCGAGTCGGTATCCAGCCCGAGGATAATGCCGGACACCACTTCCAGGCCATAGCTGTTAAGCGTCTGCACACCCTCAAGGATCGGCACCACCATGTTGTGCTGCTTCGACATCGCCTTCAGCGCAGCAGGATCCGGCGTTTCGATGCCGCAGAACACCGTGGCGAAGTAGGCATCGCGCATCAGCGCCAGGATTTCGGGACGCTTCGCGATGTTTAGCGTGGCCTCGCACGCGAACTGAAGCGCGAAGCCGTTGCGCTTCTGCCATTCGACAAGATGCGGAAGCAGGTCCAGCGCCGCCTTGCGGTTGCCGATGAAATTGTCATCGACGAAGTATACCGAGCCGGTGAGACCGCATTCGAGCAGCTTGTCGAGCTCTGCGGTAACCTGTTCAGGCGTCTTCAGGCGCGGATTGCGCCCATAAAGTCCGGGGATGTCGCAGAACTCACACTGATAGGGACACCCGCTGGAAAACTGGATGCTACCGAGAAAATAGCGCTCGAGCGGAATCAGCTCATACGCCGGAATCGGAAATTCCGACATCTCGCGGCGTTCCTGCGTCGTGAGAACGACCTGCTTGTCCGGCCGCGACGTATCGCGCGCCAAGCGCCGAAACAGTTCTTCGGTAGCGTCGCCAAGTTCGCCCACATGAAGATAGTCGAAATCCGGGTAATTCTCCGGACACGCACTGACGGACGGGCCGCCGAGCGCCACGGCAAGATCATGCTCATGGGCGCGGCGGCAGATGTCGTTGATTTGCGGACGCTGGATATGCATTCCGCTGACGAAAACAGCGTCGGCCCAGTCGAAATCCTCGTCCGTCGCAACTTTCATGTTCTCGTCGAGAAAGCGCACCTCCCAGCCCTTGGGCAGGGAAGCGGCGATCAGCAGCAGCCCCTGAGGGGGCATGAACGCCTGAACGCCGTCGGTCAGGGGGTAAGCGTATTCAAAGGTGCCAAACGAAGGGGAATATCGGGGAAAAACGCAAAGGATGCGACGAATGGAAGGACTTACGACGTCTCTCATCAGGCCCCCTGCTCTCAAGATGTGCAGTTGCGCTAAGAACGAGCCACAATTCCGGTGAGATTAGGGCGCTACCGAGGAGGCAGCCCCGCACTCAGCGCAACCTTACTCAAATAAGCAAGCCGCAGGCCATTCCAATAACAACCGCGATTCAAAGGCTTGGTTCCACGGGTTCCAATCCCGGTTGAGGCTGCTATCGTCCTCCGCACAAAAAGACACAAGCCCTGCGGAGGAATGCCCATGACACAAACCAATCGCCAGATCCTGCTGGTCGAGAAACCCACCGGCAAGCTGCTGCCGCAGAATTTCAAGATGGCCGAAGCCGCCATCCCCGAGCCGAAGGACGGCGAGGTGCTGGTACGCGTGCGCTACATCTCGCTCGACGCCGCGAACCGCGCCTGGATGCACGGCGCGACCTATCGCGCAGCGGTCGAAGCCAACACGGTCATGGCCGGCGGCGGGGTTGCCGAGGTGGTGTCGTCGAATGCGCCCGGCTTCGCACCCGGCGACCTCGTGTTCGGCGATACCGGATGGCAAGAATACGCTGCTGTGAAAGCGAAGACTCTCGTCAAGGTGCCCCATATGGAGCCAATGACGCATCTGCTCAGCGTGTACGGCATCGCCGGCCTCACGGCTTATTTCGGATTGCTTGAAGTCGGAAAGCCGAAATCCGGTGATACGGTCGTGGTCTCGGCGGCGGCGGGTTCGGTCGGCTCCATCGTCGGGCAGATCGCCAAGATCAAGGGCTGCCGCGTGGTCGGCATCGCGGGCGGCAAGGACAAGTGCAACTGGCTGGTCTCCGAACTCGGCTTCGATGCCGCGGTCGATTACAAGTCGGAGCCGGTGTTCAAGGCCCTGAAGGCCGCCGCACCAAACGGCATCGATGTCTATTTCGATAACGTCGGCGGCGACATTCTCGAAGCGTGTCTGCCTCAGATGAACAATGGCGGCCGCATCGCGTGCTGTGGCGCAGTCTCACAGTATGATGGCGCACCATCGGCGACAGGTCCGCGCGGCGTCCCCGGACTGATCGTGGTGAAGCGCCTCATCATGCAGGGGTTCATCGTGATGGACTATTACGACCAGCGCCAAAAGGCGATGGCCGATCTGCAGTCGTGGGTGAAAGCAGGCAAGCTCAAGGTGCAGGAAGACATCATCAACGGGCTGGAGAACACCCCCCAGGCGCTGATCGGACTACTCGCCGGAGAAAACCGCGGCAAGCGCATGGTAAAGGTGTAACGGGCGCACCAGTTTATTGCGGCAGGTCTGTCGCAATCTCGGCGGAATAGCGTCCCGACGCCGAAACACTACAAATCCCCGGTGAAAACCGGGCATTTTGCGTTTTGCCAAAAGTGAAGTTTTCACTTACATAGGGACATCGCGTCCATTGTTGGCGCATCAACGCTAGAACATGGATACGACCGATGCTGAATACACCCCGCTCCCGCCGCGGCATGGTGACCTCGCCCCATCATCTCGCCTCTGAGGCCGGATTGCGCGTGCTGCGCGAAGGCGGCAACGCCATCGAGGCGACGCTGGCCATGGCCGCCAGCCTGCCGGTGGTCTATCCGCATATGAACTCGATCGGTGGAGATGGCTTCTGGCTGATTTCCGCCGACGGCAAGCCGCCGATTGCGGTGGACGGCTGCGGTGCCGCCGCTATGTCCGCCACGCCTGAATTCTACCGCGCCAAAGGCCTCTCCGCGATTCCGCCGCGCGGGCCCCTCGCCGCGAATACCGTCGCCGGCACATTGTCCGGCTGGGCCGAGGTGATCGCGATCAACAAAGAAATGGGCGGCAAGCTGCCGCTGTCGCGTCTGGTGGAAGATGCGGTGTGGTCGGCTGAAAACGGTTTCGCTGTCACGGCGACACAGCAGGAATTGACCGAGACGAAATTCGCCGAACTGAAAGACTCGCCGGGCTTCGTCGATACGTTTCTGCTCGGCGGCAAGTTGCCGAAGGAAGGCCAGTTGATGAAGCTGCCGGCGCTGGGCGCGACGCTGAAGCGTCTCGGCCAGCATGGACCGATGGATTTCTATACGGGCGCACTCGCCAAGGAAATCGCCGCAGACTTGGCACGCTGCGGATCGCCGGTGACTCTCGCCGACCTCGCCATGCAGACAGCGCAGCGCCGCCAGGCGCTCTCCGTCGCCGTCAAGGACGCGACACTATACAATTTCCCACCGCCGACGCAGGGCCTCGCCTCGCTGATGATCCTGGCGATCTTCGAACGGCTTGGGGTGAAGGAGGCAGAGACCTTCGACTATCTTCACGGCATCGTCGAGGCCACCAAGCAAGCGTTCCTGGTGCGTGATCGCATCGTCGGTGATCCGGCTCATATGATTGAAGAAGCCGAGCACTATCTGACCTCCAAGGCGCTGGACGGCCTGGCGGCCAACGTCAACCGCAAGCGCGCGCTGCCTTGGCCGGTGCCGGCCAATCCCGGCGACACGGTCTGGCTCGGCGCCATCGACAACAACGGCATCGCGGTCTCCTTCATCCAGAGCATCTACTTCGAATTCGGTTCAGGCTGCGTGCTGGAGAACTCCGGAATCGTCTGGCAAAATCGCGGATCAAGCTTCCTGCTCGACGGCGATGGCCCCCGCGCACTGCGCCCCGGCCGCAAGCCGTTCCATACTCTCAATCCGGCGATGGCGCTGTTCAACGATGGCCGCCGCATGGTCTATGGCAACATGGGCGGCGAAGGCCAACCGCAAAGCCAATCCGCCGTGTTCAGCCGTTACGCCATGTATGGCCAGGGATTACAGGCGGCGGTCACCGCACCGCGCTGGCTGCTCGGCAAGACGTGGGGCGACGCCACGGTGACGCTGAAGCTGGAGAACCGCTTCGATCCGGACGTTGTGCAAGCTATGCGTGACGTCGGCCACGACATTGAGATCCTGCCGGATTTCACCTCCACCATGGGCCACGCCGGCGCTGTGGTGCGTCACCCCGACGGAATGTTCGAGGGCGCTACCGACCCGCGCAGCGACGGCGCAGCGATGGGATTTTAGGAGCGAAACAGAGTCATTAAGCGGCGCTCCTCATCTTCATGCGCAACTTAATCTGAATTTCAGCTTCGGCTTTCAAGCCAGGTTGCGGCTACAGCCGTAACCACCTCGCCGGACTCAATTTTCGGCGTTGACCGGGAATGGACTAGCGTCGCCGCAGATGCTTCATCGCGTCGATGCAGCGGCCGGTGATGACTTCCCAGTTCGCGGCCTTGATGTCCGACCCCGGACACAGCCACGATCCGCCCGCCGCAATCACGTTCGGCTCTGCCAGCCAGGTCGCCACGTTCGATCCATCAATGCCACCGGTCGGACAGAAGCGCATTTTCGGAAATGGCCCCGCCAAAGCCCGTAACAGCGGAATGCCGCCGGCCTGCTCCGCGGGAAAAAACTTCAGCAGCTTGAATCCCTTCGCATGCGTTTGCATGATTTCGGATGCGGTCGCAACGCCGGGCAGCAAAGGCAGCGCGCTGCCTGCCGCCGCGTCGAGCAGTTCCGGAGTGGCGCCAGGACTGACCGCGAACCGCGCACCGAGTTCCTGCGCACGGCGGAGGTCGTCCGCGTTGAGCACAGTGCCGATCCCGACAACGGCTTCGGGAACCTCGGCAATGATCGCCTTGGCGGCGGCGGCCGCAGCCTCGGTGCGGAACGTGACTTCAAGGACTTTCACACCTCCAGCGACCAGCGCTCGGGCGAGCGGCACGCCATCCTCGGCGCGGTCGATAGTCAGCACCGGGACGATCCGCGCCGGGATCAGGATTTGCTCCAGAGCCGCCTGCCTCTCGGACGCGGATAGGCCGGTCATGATGATCGCTCCGTCCCAGTCACATTGAGTATCCTGCCCGACGGCATGTCCGTGCGTGGTATGATCGCGCCGCGATGGCCGACCACCACACCGGCCAGACGATGCCCTGCCTTCGCCGCCTCGACCGGCGTTGCCCCGCTCAGCCGAGCGGCGAGATAGGCCGCCGAAAAACTGTCGCCCGCCGCTGTCGTGTCCACCACCCTGCTGACCGGTTCCGCTTTCACACGATGCTCCACGCCATCAAACCTGACAACGCTGCCAGGGGGGGCAAGTTTCAGCACGACTTCGCGGGCGGCCATGCGGTCGATCAGTTCGCCGTGCATGCGTGCTCCGAATAACGGAGTGAGGTCATCGACAGACGCCAGCACGATGTCGGCGACGGCAAGCACGTCGCGATAGACCTGACGTGCGGTGTCCAGCACCGGCCAGCCCTGCGAACGAAAGTTGGTGTCAAACGCCACGCGGGTTGAACCCTTGCGCGCCCTTCGCAGCGCATCGATCAACCGCTGGCGGCCGTCGGCGCTGTAGAGCGACAGTGTGACGCCTGAGAGGTAAATCATGTCGTAGCCCGCCAATGCTGCGAGCATCGCATCGGTTTCCGGCAGGTCGAGCAGCATGCGCGCGGCGGCGTTTTCGCGCCAGTAATAGAACGACCGCTCACCAGCCTCGCTGGTCCGGATCGCATAGAGACCCGGCAGCTTGCCGCTCACACGCGCCACGTGCGCCGTGCCGACGCCCTCGCCCCTCCAGGCCTCAACCATTTCGTCACTGAACGGATCATTGCCGAGCGCGGTGATATAGTCCGCTTTCACCCCAAGGCGCGCGAGATAGACCGCAGTGTTCAGCGTGTCACCGCCATAGCTGCGCGTGAGCTGATCACCAGCGCCCTGCGACAGCTCGATCATGCATTCGCCAATGCAGGCGACTGTCGTCATTGTCTTACCGGGGGTTGTCAGCTTACGAATATGCCGCCGAGTTCATCTTCGATATGAATCCGAATGATGTCATCGAACGTCTTCTCCGCGGTTGTGAAGCCGAGCTTGAGCGCGCGATCGGTGACGAAGTCCCGCGGCCATCCGGCGACAATGCCGACGATGGTCGGATCGGGCTGATGTCTGATCCGTGCCGTCACGCTTGGACCTGCCACCCGCGTCAGCGCGGCGATCTGCTCGCCGACTGTCGCCGAGAGGCCGGGCATGCTCAGCGCCCGGCGCGGGCCGATGGCGCCGGTGTCCATGGTCGCGGCATGCAGCAGGAATCCCACAGCCGAGCGCGGCGACGCATGCCAATGGCGAACATCTTCAGATACCGGCAGTATCGCTTCCTTGCCGGCAAGAGGCTCGCGGATGATGTTGGAGAAGAAACCCGAAGCAGCCTTGTTCGGCAACCCGGGCCGCACGCATATAGTCGGCAAACGAATGCTGACGCCGTCGAGCAAGCCTTTGCGGGAATAGTCTGAAACCAGAAGCTCGCCGATCGCCTTTTGCGTGCCGTAGCTCGTCAGCGGCGTCGTGAAGAACTCGTCACCGATCTTTTCAGGAAACGGCGCGCCGAACACCGCGATCGACGAGGTGAACACCACACGCGGCTTGTAGCCGCCTCCGATGGCCCGGATGGCATCGATCAGATAGCGGGTACCGTCGAGATTGATCCGGTACCCCTTGTCAAAATCCGCCTCCGCCTCGCCTGACACGATTGCGGCAAGATGGAAGATCACGTCCGGCTTTGCCGCCACCAGCTTTGCCACCGCCGCCTGTTCGGCGACGTCACAGGTCACAACCTCGACTGGAATGGACGTGTTCGGCTTCGTGGGGGCTACGACATCCTGCAGCGTCATGCGCGTGACATCGGACTTGCCGAGTCTGCCGTCGCGCGTCAGCCGTTCGACAAGTTTGCGCCCGACCATGCCGGCCGCGCCGAGAACAAGAATATGCAACGTAAACTCCTCTTCAGATCAATCTCGTCATTGCGAGCGAAGCGAAGCAATCCAGTCTCACGAAACAAACCTGGATTGCTTCGTCGCTGCGCTCCTCGCAATGACGAACTTTGTGTTCTTTCCTTGACGTTATTCCTTGACCGCACCGGTCATCGCGGACACGTAGTGCTCGACGAAGAAGGCGTAGAGGATGACCAGTGGCAGCGAGCCGACCAGTGCGCCCGCCATCAGCGATCCCCATTTGTAAATGTCGCCGTCGACGAACTCGTTGACGATGGCGACGGGGACCGTCTTGTTCTGGGTCGAGGACAGGAACGTCAGCGCGTAGATAAACTCGTTCCAGCACAGCGTGAACGAGAAGATGAACGCTGAAATTAGCCCCGGCACGGCTAGCGGCAATACGATCTTGGTCAGGATCTGCCAGCGACTGGCACCGTCGATCAGCGCGCACTCCTCCAGCTCATAAGGAATGGTCTTGAAGTACCCCATCAACAGCCAGGTCGAGAACGGGATCAGCAGCGTCGGATAAACCAGGATCAGCGCCAGCGGTGAATCGAACAGCCCGTAGGAATGGATCACCGACGCCAGCGGAATGAACAGGATCGACGGCGGAATGAGATAGGCCAGAAAGATCGAGGCGCTGACGACATTGGCTCCCTTGAACCGAAGCCGGACGATGGCATAGGCCGCCAGCACGCTGGCGACGATCGAGATGAACGTTGCTGCGCCCGCGACATACATCGTGTTCCACAACCAGCGTGGATATTGCGTCTCGAACAGCAATTTCTGAATGTGCTTCAGCGTGGGCTTCACAACCCAGAACGGGTTGTAAGTCTCCATGTCGATCAACTGCTCGTCGGGTTTGATCGATGTCAACGCCATCCAGTAGAATGGAAACAGCAGGATCACGATCATGATGAACAGCGGAATGTAGAGCGTCACGATCTTGCTGGGCAGCGTCTCGAGATAGCTCATGCCCTCGCTGTTGTCGGCCGCCGACTGCGTTGCTACTGGCGGATGTGCTGCGTGATCAGTCATTGTCGGACCCCTGCTGCCATTTGCGCCATGCGCGCGCGGGGCTTGCCCCGTTCGCGCAAAACCAGAAACTTCAGCCGCGCTGCATGATCAGTCATTGTCAGACCCCTGCTGCCATTTGCGCCGCTGCATGCCGAACCAAGAGATGGTGATGGCCGCGAGCAGGAACGGGATCATGGCGGTTGCAATCGCCGCTCCCTCACCCAGCCGGCCGCTGAGAATACCGCGCTGGTAGCTCAACGTCGCCATCAGATGGGTAGCATTGACCGGGCCGCCGCGCGTCAGCGCCCAGATCAGCTGGAAATCGGTGAACGTGAACAGCACCGAGAAGGTCATGACCACTGCGATGATCGGCGTCAGCAGCGGATAGGTGATGAAGCGGAAGCGCTGCCAGTTCGTCGCGCCGTCGAGCGTTGCAGCCTCATAGAGCGACGGCGACACCGTCTGCAGACCCGCCAGCAACGTAATGGCGACGAAAGGCACGCCGCGCCAGATGTTGGCGATGATGACACTTACGCGCGCCCAGGTGGAGTCACCCAGAAAATTGATGTTCTGGTTGATCAATCCCATCTTGGTCAGCGACCAGGAGATGATCGAGAACTGCGAATCGTAGATCCACCAGAATGCGATGGCTGACAACACAGTCGGCACAATGAACGGGATGAGGACCGCAGCGCGGATCAGCGCCTTGAACGGCATGCTGCGATTGAGCAGCAGCGCGAGGTAAAGCCCGAGCGCGAATTTGATGGCGCTGGCGATGATCGTGTAAACGAGCGTGTTGAACACCGATAGCCAGAAGACCCCGTCTTCCCAAAGCCACTCGTAGTTCTCCAGGCCGATGAAGACGCCGGGGCGCCCGATGCGCACGTCCGTAAAGCTCATCCAGACACCGAGGCCGAGCGGATAAGCCAGAAACAGGATCAGAAACCCCGCCGCAGGCAGCATAAACCAGAGTGCGATCCAGTTATGATTCGTAATCAGGCGCTGCCAGGCCGACTGCGTGCTGACGTAAGGCTTCGCTGCGGGCGCGCTTGCAGGGATCGCGGTCATGGTTCGAACCTTTGTCGCGTCGTCCGCAAAATGGAAACCGGCATTGCGGAAAGATCACGCGCAGATGGTTGATCGAAAAATCGCCGGCGCGAGATGTCCCGCGCCGGCGATGTTGGACGTTAGCGATACAGCCGCTTGGCCTGACGTTCTGCAAAGGCAATCGAGCCCTTGAGATCTTCACGACCGGTGCAGTAGTTGGCGAACATATCGACGACGACGAAATCGGCAATCGCCGCCGCGGCATTTTCGCCGAGGGTGCCGAGGCCGCCTGGCGTGAGCGTGCGCTTGGCGACATCGCGATACACGGTGTTCTTCGGATCGGAGGTCCAGACCGGGTTGCTGTCGGACGCATTCAAAAACGACGACAGATAGCCCGACGCAGACGTGAGCCAAGGATTGTACTGATCGGCTTCCATCATGAATGCGGTCAGCGCCTTGCACGCCTGCGGATACTTCGTGAAGTTGAAGGTCAGCATGGTGAAGGGCAGATGCAGTTCGGTCGGCTTGCCGGCCGGGCCGATCGGCATGTAGGCGTGGTTCATGTCGTCGGCGACCGCCTTGGCTTCGCGCTTCGCCGTAACGTAAACGGAAATTCCGTTACAGGTGACGTGCAACTGACCGGCAACGAACGCCTTGTTGTTCGACGAGTCATTCCATGACGCCGTGCCGGGAATGAACTCGGCATACAGCGCCTTGACGTATTCCAGCGCCTTGGCGGTTTCCGGCGAGTTGATGATGACCTTGTCGTTCTTGTCGACGAGATAGCCGCCATGGGTCCACAGTGCCCAGTGCAGCCAGGTATTGCCGTCACCCGACGCATGGCCGAGCGCCATGCCGGCCGGCGTGCCGTTCTTGTTGAGCGCCTTGCAGAGTTCGAGGAAACCCGCCGTGTCCTTCGGGAATTCCTTGAAGCCTGCTTTCTCACACGAACTGATGCGATAGTTCATCAGCGCGCCGGTGCAGGCGACCGGAATGCCGATCCACTTGCCATCCTTGTTCTTGCCATAAGCATTGGCCGACTCCGCCCAGCCGCCGTACTTCTTGCCGAGATAATCCGCGACGTCCGAAACATCGACACACTTTGTCGGCAACAGATGCGGCAGCGAATACAGACCCCACACCATGTCGAGTCCCTGCCCGGTATTCGCAGCGACAGATGCCTTCGGCTGAAGATCGTCATAGGATTCGTTCGTGACGTTGACTTCGACGCCAGTGGCCTTGGTAAAGGCCTGCATGATGTTCATGAAGGCAACGTCTTCGGCTTCCACGAAACGCTTCCAGCGCAGCAGGTTGATCTTGGCGCCGGCTTCAGGCTTCCATTGCGAGGTCTGCGCCCAGGCCGTGGCAAAGCCCATCAACTGGTCGACCGATACTGTCGCCGCACCGGCGAGCACAGAGGCGCCGCCCTTCAAAAGCGAACGCCGATTTGGTGTGAAATCACTCATAATCTGACTCTCCCTGTTGTACCGGCTCTTGATTGTTTCGGCCGGCTGTTGGCTATGATTTCGATGTAACGCGCAACGCTAGTTAATGAGACGCTTTCCGGTCTCTTTGTCGAAGACATGGGCAGCGGCGGGATTCGGCCGCAGCCGAACCTTGTCGCCTGGCTTCACCGGACGACGGTCGCGAATGACTGCGATCAGGTCTTGCTGACCGATGCGGGCAACGATCTGGGTTTCCGATCCTGTCGGCTCGACCACGATAACGTCGGCCTCGATGCCGTCGTCAGCGAACTCCAGATGTTCCGGGCGGATGCCGTAGATCACGGGCTTGCCGTCCAGACCGGTGCGTGAAGCCGCCAGCGGCAGCTTGCTGCCATTCGCCGTCTCCACGTACGGCGCATTACTGCCGACCAGTTTGCCTTCGAGGAAGTTCATCGCCGGCGAACCGATGAACCCGGCAACGAACCTGTTGTCCGGATGATCGTAAAGTTCGAGTGGCGAGCCCATCTGCTCGACGATGCCGTCGTGCATGACGACGATCTTGTCCGCCATGGTCATCGCCTCGATCTGATCATGGGTGACGTAGACGGTCGTGGTCTTGAGCCGCTGATGCAGCTCCTTGATCTCGGTGCGCATGGCGACACGCAGCTTGGCATCGAGATTCGACAGCGGCTCGTCGAACAAAAACACCTGGGGGTCGCGCACGATGGCCCGGCCCATGGCAACGCGCTGACGCTGGCCGCCGGACAACTGTCTCGGATAACGATCCAGCAGCGGCGTCAACGCGAGAATGCCGGCGGCGCGGTGAACGAGCTTGTCGATCTCGTCCTGTGGCGCGTCGCGCAGCTTCAGCGAGAATCCCATGTTCTTGGCCACGGTCATATGCGGGTAGAGCGCATAATTCTGGAACACCATGGCGATGTCCCGCTCTTTCGGTTGGACATCGTTAACCACGCGATCGCCGATCGAAATCGTTCCCGACGAAATTTTTTCCAGACCGGCCAGCATCCGCAGCAAGGTCGATTTGCCGCAACCGGAAGGGCCAACCAGAACGACGAATTCCCCGTCCTCGATCGGAACCGTCACGCCGTGCAGAACTTCAAATCCGCCAAACGATTTACGCACGTCGTGAATATGCACGGACGCCATATAGCCTCTCCTCCCTGTCGTCTCGGCGTCGTCCGGCGGAAGCCGTCGCTGCTCTGTTTTTTGTTTCGATGTTCGGAAGCGCGTCGAACCTATTCTCTGCGGTTTGCCCGTTCTTGCTATTAGACAGACGTATTAGCAGAGATTTCCGGTTTTGTCCCAAAGATCGGATGTTTGAGCGGACAGCGTTGCAGATGCCGCTTCGACATGCAAACATTACGTACGCGGACGCACAAAGTGTGCAGTGCGGGAGAAATCTTGTGAAAAAAAACGACGACCAAGCCGCAACAAAAAATGGCGCAAAGCGAAAACTGCGTTCCCAACTCTGGTTCGATAATCCGGACAACCCCGGGATGACCGCGCTCTATCTCGAGCGGTACCTGAACTACGGCCTCACCCGGCGCGAGCTGCAATCCGGAAAACCCATCATCGGCATAGCCCAGACCGGCAATGACCTCTCCCCCTGCAACCGGCATCATATCGAGCTGGCGCAGCGGGTCCGTGAAGGTATCCGCGAGGCCGGCGGCATTGCGATGGAATTTCCGACCCATCCCATTCAGGAAACCGGCAAGCGCCCGACCGCCGCGCTTGACCGCAACCTGGCCTATCTCGGCCTGGTCGAAATCCTGTTCGGCTATCCCCTCGACGGCGTGATCCTGACCACCGGATGCGACAAGACCACCCCAGCCTGCATGATGGCGGCAGCAACCGTCAACATTCCTGCCATTGTTCTCTCGGGTGGACCGATGCTCAACGGCTGGTTCAACGGCGAACGAACCGGCTCGGGCACTGTGGTCTGGAAGTCGCGCGAGGAAATGGCGGCGGGCAAGATCGATTACGACGAGTTCATGGACATCGTCGCTTCATCCGCACCGTCCGTCGGTCACTGCAACACCATGGGCACCGCCTCGACCATGAACTCGCTGGCGGAAGCGCTTGGCTTTTCGTTACCCGGTTGCGCAGCGATCCCTGCGCCTTACCGCGAGCGTGGCCAGATTGCCTATGAAACCGGCAAGCGCGCCGTCGAGATGGTGTGGGAAGACCTCAAGCCCTCCGACTTCCTGACACGGAAAGCGTTCGAGAACTGCATCGTCGTCAATTCCGCGATCGGCGGCTCCACCAACGCGCCGATCCATATCAACGCGCTGGCCCGCCACATCGGCGTCGATCTGACCATCGAGGATTGGCAGAAGTTCGGACACGACGTGCCGCTGCTCGTGAATATGCAGCCGGCCGGATTCTATCTCGGCGAGGAATATCACCGCGCCGGGGGCGTGCCGTCGGTGGTGCGCGAGCTGATGAAGCACAAACGCATTCACGAGGATGCGCTGACCGTCAACGGCAAGACCATGGGCGAGAATTGCAGGGACGCAACCCCGCCGGACAGCGATGTGATCCGCACTTACGACAAGCCGCTGGTGAAGGATGCCGGCTTCATCGTTCTGCGCGGAAATCTATTCGATTCGGCGATCATGAAAACCAGCGTGATCTCGAAGGAATTTCGCGACCGCTATCTTTCGAATCCGAAAGATCCTGAGGCGTTTGAAGGCAGGGCCATCGTGTTCGAGGGTCCGGAGGATTATCATCACCGCATCGACGATGAATCCTTGAACATTGACGAGCACTGCATGCTGTTCGTGCGCGGCGTCGGGCCGATCGGTTATCCCGGCGGTGCGGAAGTCGTGAACATGCAGCCGCCTGCGGCTCTCATAAAAAAAGGCATCACGTCTCTGCCCTGCATCGGCGACGGGCGCCAATCCGGCACATCGGGTTCGCCATCGATCCTGAACGCCTCGCCGGAAGCCGCCGCCAACGGCGGACTTGCGATCCTGAAGACCGGCGACCGCGTGCGCATCGATCTCAACAAGGGCGAAGCCAACATCCTGATCTCCGCCGAGGAACTGAAGAAACGCCATGCGGATCTCAAGGCCAACGGCGGCTTCCCCTACCCGAAGAACCAGACACCGTGGCAGGAGCTCTATCGCGACACCGTCGGCCAGCACGCCACCGGTGCCTGCCTGGAGCTCGCAACGAGGTATCACAATATTGCAGGCACCATCGGCGTCGCGCGGGATAATCACTGACGCATGACCATCATGATTTCGGGAAGCTTGCCTCAAACAATGTCTGTCATGCGCGGGCTTGACCCGCGCATCCATCCTCTTCGGAAATGATGGTTGGCCGGGTCAAGCCCGGCCATGACAATCAATTTGATGCGGGCCGCTCGTAAAAACATCGGGAGAATTCATGTCTGACCGACTGAAAGGCAAGCGCGCGTTCGTGACCGCTGGCGCTGCGGGCATCGGCCGCGCCTGTGCCCTCGCCTTTACCCGCGAAGGCGCGACGGTTATTGCGACCGACATCGATGAGGTCGGCCTCGCCGCGTTGAAAAAAGAAGGGGTCGCCGAAACGTACAAACTCGACGTGCGCGACACCGCGGCAGTCGAAAGCATGGCGAGGACGGTCGGCAAGGTCAATATTCTGCTCAATGCTGCGGGATTCGTGCACAACGGTACCGTGCTGGATTGCCCGGATGCCGACTGGGACTTTTCCTTCGACCTGAACGTGAAGTCGATGCACCGTACGATCCGCGCGTTCCTGCCTTCGATGCTGGAGGGCGGCGGCGGATCGATCGTGAACATCGCCTCGGCCGCTGGCGTGTTTAAAGCCGCCCCCAACCGTTATGTCTACAGCGCGACGAAAGCCGCCGTTGCGGCACTCACCCGCGCCGTGGCAGTCGATTACATCACCAAGGGCATTCGCTGTAATTCGATCTGCCCCGGCACAATTGAAACGCCGTCGATGCTGGGCCGCGCAGCCGCTCTGGGTACCGGCGGCCGTGAAATGTTCGTCAGCCGCCAACCCATGGGCAGACTCGGCACTGCGGACGAAATCGCCTCACTCGCGCTTTATCTCGCCAGCGATGAAAGCGCTTTCACCACTGGTGTCGCGCACGTCATCGACGGCGGTTGGACGCTCTGACAATAAAACAAAAATTCCGGGAGAAACGCCTTGAACAAGATTGATCTGAGCGGACGGTTCGCCGTCGTCACCGGCGGCGCGCAGGGTTTTGGCCGCGCCATCACTGAACGCTTCGCCGCTTCAGGCGCGAAAGTTGCAATCTGGGATTTTGATCAGACACTCGCCGAGAAAACCGCGAAGGAAATCGGCGCTGCTGTAACCGTGCACAAGGTTGACGTGACTGATCCCGCCGCAGTCGAGGCGGCGCGCGACGCGACGCTGAAGGCGTTCGGTCGCATCGACATTCTGGTCAACAACGCGGGCATCGCCGGCGTCAACAAGACGGTCGCCGATCTGTCCTATGACGAATGGCGTCAGGTGATGAAGATCAACCTCGACGGCCCGTTCATCTGCTGCAAGGCCGTCGTCCCGGCCATGATGAAGCAGAACTACGGGCGGATCGTGAACATCGCCTCCATCGCGGGCAAGGAAGGCAATCCCAACGCGTCGCACTATTCGGCCTCGAAGGCCGGCGTGATCGCGCTGACCAAATCGCTCGGCAAGGAACTGGCCGGGACCGACATTGCGGTCAATGCCGTAACGCCGGCCGCGGCGAAGACCGCGATCTTCGACCAGATGACGCAGCAGCACATCGACTTCATGCTGTCGAAAATTCCCCGCGGTCGTTTCCTGAAAGTCGAGGAACTAGCCTCGCTGGTGACATGGATGGCCTCGGAGGAATGCCTCTACACCACCGGCGCAGTGTTCGATATTTCCGGCGGCCGCGCGACGTATTGAGTTTCTCCCCCGCCCCGCCTGCGGGGAGAGGTGAAAATCTCAAGTCGATATTTGCGAGCGAACAAATCACGATGTCGTCCCCGCGAAAGCGGGGACCCATAACCATCGAACGGAGTGTGATGACGAGATGGCTTCTCCAACATCTCGACTAAATCGAGGGCTCAGGGAGTATGGGTCCCCGCTTTCGCGGGGACGACCCGTGGCTGAGAACTCATCCTCGTCCGAGACGATCGCCCGGCTATCCCACTATTTGATCGTCACCGTGATTTTCTTCGACACGACCGGCGGATCGAAGGGATAGTGCTTGGCGTCGCCCAGCACCAATTGAAGCGTGTGTTTTCCGGGCGGCAGTTCGATGCGCGCCTCTGTCTGTCCTGCGCCGAAATGAAGATGGGACTTGTCCTGCGGGATCGGCTCCTTCGGATCGAGCGGCTCCTTCACATCGATCAGCAGATGATGGTGACCAGCATTGGCGAAATTGTCGCCGGCGTGGGTCACTCCCATATTGCGCAGACCGAACCGGCACCAGAACGCACCCTTGATCGCCATGCCATCCTGTGGCCAGACAAAATACAGATACGCATCCTTGGCTGCCGGCGTTCCCTGGGCATGAGCAGCGAACGATAGCAATGACAGCGCCGCCGACAGCGTGATGGCCCTGATGATTTCCATGACGCCTCCTAGCTCAGAACGCGCTGCAGAATGAAGCAAACGTCGGATACAAGACACTAGCGGGAGAGAGCAACGCGGAAGCCGTGGGTCGGATAGCGCACCGCGACATCGTATCGATCCCGGCTCGCCGGCCGAGCCGCGTTCAGATCGTTTCGCCATGAGCCTGACCGGATCACGCGGGCGGAGCAATCGCCGTCGGTCACCCAGGGAGAGCCGTCCGACGGCGCGCCCTGATAATTCTTGTGCCAGCAATCCTCGACCCATTGATGGACGCTACCGCCCATCTCGTGAAGTCCAAACGGATTGGCCTTGAGGCTGCCGATCTTCATCGGTTGTTCGGCCGCGGCGCCATCGAGACAATTCTTGCAGTTGACCATTCCGGACCGGAATTGATCCCCCCACCAGTACTTCGTCTGGGTGCCGCCACGCGCGGCGTATTCCCATTCCGCTTCACTCGGAAGCCGATAGTTTTTCCCCGTCACTTTTGCGAGCCATGCTGCGAACTGCTTGGCATCGTTCCAGCTCACGTCCGTGACGGGAGCGTCCTCTTTCCCGGCTGCCGTAAATCCGCAGGCCTTTGCTTCCGCACACTCGTTCCACTCCCGCACGGCGACAGGATGTTTGCCGATAGCAAACGGCTTGATCGCCACCTGATGAACAGGCTTCTCCGTAATGTCGTCGTTGCTGCCCATCGCGAAATTGCCGCCGGGGACCGAAACCATGTCCGGCTCCCTGACCGGCTGAAGCGGAGGTTGCTTTGTCGCTGGCGCGGCTGTCGTGACAGACGTTTGCGGCGTTGCTTGAGGAACCACAGGCGTTGTCGGTGGCACTGTCTTCGCCACATCCGCCGGAGACGGAACCGTAACAGGCTGGCGGCTGACCAGGCTGTCCGATCGGATCAACATGTACCAAAGCACGCCACCTGCGATAGCCAGAAGAACGATGGTCGCAGCGGCCAGCAGCATGATCACCGGCCGCATGCGGCTCTCGGTCATCGCGGAAGGATCGGGCAAGACCCGATAGACGCGCACAGGATCGGTGATGTTCTTGACCTGACGATCGCCAAGTGACTGATAGCCGCAAACGAGCTTATGTTTGACCTGTTCGTAGATCCCGCCCGAAATGAAAATCTGCCCCGGAGTGGCAATGCCTTCGAGACGCGCAGCCACATTCACGCCGTCGCCGTACACATCCTCATCTTCGATGATGACGTCGCCGAGGTTGACCCCGATACGATACACGATCCAGTGTTCCCGCGGCAGCGACGCATTTCGTCCGACCATGCTTTGCTGAATCACGATGCCGCACCGGACGGCCTCCACCGGGCTATCGAAGATCGCGATGAAACCATCACCCGTTGTCTTGATCAGTCTGCCGTGATGTTCCGCAATGGTCGGCTCGATGAGATCGCGCTCGATGCGCTTGACCCGCGCATACGTCCCGTCCTCGTCGATCTGCATCAGGCGGCTATAGCCCGAGATGTCACCCGCGATGATGGCCGCGAGACGTCGCGACGTCCCGTCGTGCGAATGGTCTTTCTCGTGATCCGAATGGATGTGACGAATTTCACCGCGCATGCTCAGCGCCTCACCATCGAGACATTAAGGCGAGCGATCTTCTTGCCGCTCCACGGGCGGCAGGCGCGAAAACTACGCCTAACGATCCGATCCGACAATCACCCGAACGGGCCCTGCGCGGTTCCCAATGGGTCAGCGCACCTGTCGAAAGAGACTGCGAGGCCTGAAGTGGAGAACTTGCAGCACTCGTGGCGTGGATAGCACCAGAGGAGTGTTTCCATACGACCGGCGCGTGCTCGATACTTCGGGTGGGAGGCGACGCACCAGATGTCTTTGACGATCGAGCAAAGCTCAATTGTTTCGTGGCGGTTTACTGCCCTTGATCGGCGCACCAGAATCGCGCTCCTTCACGGCCTCGTGAAAACCGACTTCCTCGGCGCGATCCTTGAACCAGAGCCCTTCCGGCGAATGACGCGTGATGCCATCGAACACCGTTGCAAGCGTCTGCGTTGTCCGCATACCCATGTTCTCGAACGCTGAATTAATCGCAGTCTTCTGCATCCAGAGCTGGTTCTTCGGAACGCCCTTGATCCGGTCGCACAGCTTGGCCGTTTCCGCATCGAGCTCATCGGCAGGCACAGCTTTCGTGACGAGACCAATCCGCTCGGCCTCAATGCCATCTATCAGGTCGCCGGTAAACAGCATTCGCTTGGCCCGCTCGGCTCCAATCCGAAACACCCACATCATCGTGGTCGGACAACCCCACACGCGGGCCGGCGGGTATCCGATCTTGGCGTCTTCGGCCATTACGATGAGATCGCAGGAAAGTGCTATATCGCTGCCGCCTGCCACCGCATAGCCGTGGATCTTGCAGATTGTCGGCTTGTAGCTGCGCCACAGACTTTGGAAATTTTGCGTGTTGCGATCCATCAATTGGAAATCGATGAAGGGATCCCAGGGCATCTCCTGGGTGCCGGTTTGACCGCGCGGCGCTTCGGCATGATTCTTGAGATCGTAACCCGCGCAAAACGCCTTGCCCGCACCTTGCAACAGAATAACGTGAACGAGGTCGTCGTTGTTGGCGAGTTCGACGGCGTTGCGAATCTCACTTGGCATTCCTCTTGAAATCGCATTGAGCCGTTCAGGCCTGTTTAGCGTGATCGTCGCAACGCGATCAGTCACCTGATAGTTCAATGTCTCAAACGTCATCATCATTCCTTCCCGTCTCGCCGCATGAAATCGAAATCGCAGCCCTCGTCGGCCTGTGTAATGGTTTCATGAAACAAATGTGCGTAGCCTCGCGCGGCCCATTCCGGCGTCGATGGTTTCGGCAATGCGCGCTGGCGCAGCGTCAGTTCGACCTCATCAACGAGAAGATCAATGCGTCGTTTTTGGACATCGAGCCGGATCATGTCGCCGGTCTGCACCAGCGCCAGCGGCCCGCCGACGGCGGATTCCGGCGTGATGTGCAGCACGATGGTGCCGAAGGCCGTACCGCTCATGCGCGCGTCGGAAATCCGCACCATATCCTTGACGCCCGTGCGCAGGATCTTCTGCGGGATCGGAAGGTAACCGGCCTCCGGCATGCCCGGCGCGCCCTTCGGCCCGGCATTGCGCAGCACCAGCACATCGTCAGCCGTGACATCGAGAGCGGGATCGTCGACGCGCAGTGTCATGTCCTCGACGGACTCGAACACCACCGCGCGTCCGGTGTGCTGCAACAGCTTGGGGCTCGCCGCAGAATGCTTGATGATCGCGCCGCGCGGTGCGAGATTGCCGTGCAGGACGGCCATCGCGCCCTCGGGCGTGATCGGATTGTCCCGCGGGCGGATCGCGTCCTGTCCCGGCACTTCTTCGGCGCTGGCGACGACATCGCGCAGCGTGCCTCCGGCCACGGTCTTCTGATCGAGATCAATCAGATCGCCGAGTTGCTTCATCAGCTTCGGTACACCGCCCGCGTGATGAAAATGCTCCATGTAATGTGAGCCAGAGGGCTTGAGATCGATCAGCACCGGCACGTCCCTGCCCAATTGATCGAACGCCGCGAGGTCGATGCGATGTTCGGTGCGATTAGCGATAGCTGTCAGATGAATCAGCCCGTTGGTCGATCCGCCAATGGCCTGCAGCACCACCTGGGCATTCCTGAACGCAGCAGGCGTCAGCAATTCGCTGGGACGTGGCCCGCCGGTCACGGCCATCTCTGCCGCGCGCTTGCCGCTCAACTCGGCCGAGCGCACGCGCTCGGAATGCGGCGCGGGGATCGTCGCGCTCATGGGCAGCGACAGTCCGAGCGTTTCGGTGATGCACGCCATGGTGCTCGCGGTACCCATCACCATGCAGGTGCCCACTGACGGCGCGAGACGGCCGTTGACCGCTTCGATCTCGACCTCGTCGATTTCACCCGCGCGAAATTTCCCCCACATGCGGCGGCAATCGGTGCAGGCACCCAGCACCTCGCCCTTGTGATGGCCGACCACCATCGGCCCGACCGGAATGACCACGGTCGGCAGATCGGCGCTCACGGCAGCCATGATCTGCGCAGGCAAGGTCTTGTCGCAGCCGCCGATCACGACCACCGCATCCATCGGCTGGGCGCGGATCATCTCTTCGGTATCCATCGCCATCAGGTTGCGCAGGTACATCGAGGTCGGGAATGAGAAACTCTCGGCGATGGAAATGGTCGGAAACACCATCGGCATCGCGCCGGCCAGCATGACGCCGCGTTTCACAGCCTCGATCAGCTGCGGGACGTTGCCGTGACACGGGTTATAGTCGCTGTAGGTATTGGTGATGCCGACAATGGGGCGCTCCAGCGCGTCATCGGAATAGCCCATCGCCTTGATGAAGGCCTTGCGCAGGAACAGCGAAAATCCCGGATCGCCGTAGCTGGTCAGCCCCTTCTTGAGACCCTTGGTCATCTTGTTTCCCGTCGCATTGATTTGCGGCGGCACATTAGAAGCATTTCAACAGCGTGGCAAAAGCCACTTTACTTCAGTAGTCCCGGCGCAGGCCGGGACGACTGCCTCACCGTCATTGCGAGCGAAGCGAAGCAATCCATGAGCCAGAAAACGAAGACTGGATTGCTTCGTCGCAAGCGCTCCTCGCAATGACGGCTGCAAAATCCAGTTGCTCACCGGGAATCGGCACCCCGCGGGAGGCTGTTCCTACATCGTCGCGCCAAGCACCCACGGCGCGAACTCCGCAGCGCCGAAATCGAACGCTTCGCTTTTGGTCTGCTCCCCGGAAGCCACCCGCAAAATCAGGTCGAAAATGCGCTGGCCGCATTGCTGAACCGTTTCATCGCCGTCCAGAATGGTCCCGCAATTGATGTCCATATCGTCTTCCATGCGGCGGAACATCGGCGTGTTGGTCGCGAGCTTGATCGATGGCGACGGCTTGCAGCCGAATACGCTGCCGCGTCCAGTCGTGAAACAGACGAGGTTCGCGCCGCCCGCCACCTGCCCGGTCGCAGCCACCGGATCGAAGCCCGGCGTATCCATGAAGGTGAAGCCCTTCTTCGTGACAGGCTCGGCATATCCCACCACGTCGACAAGATTGGTGCTGCCGGCTTTGGCCATCGCGCCAAGGGACTTCTCAAGAATGGTAGTGAGGCCGCCGGCCTTGTTGCCGGGGCTCGGATTGGAATCCATCTCCGCGCCGTTGCGCTGGGTATAATCCTCCCACCAGCGCATCAGAGCGACGAGCTTCTCGCCCACCTCAGGGCTGACCGCACGGCGCGTCAGCAGATGCTCCGCGCCATAAGTCTCGGGAGTCTCGGACAGGATCACCGAGCCGCCATGCCGCACCAGCAGATCACTGGCCGCACCGAGCGCCGGATTGGCCGACACACCGGAGTAACCATCCGAGCCACCGCATTGAAGCGCGACCATCAACTCGCTCGCCGGACACGGCTCGCGCTTGATGTTGTTGGATTCAGCTAGCACCTCGTGAACGAAGGCCACCGCCTTCTCGACTGTCTTCCGCGAACCACCCACATCCTGAATGTCCAGCGAGCGCAGACGTCCCGCAAGCCGCTGCTCCTCGAGGAACCCACCGATCTGGTTCATCTCGCAACCGAGACCCAGGATGATCACATGCGAGAAATTTACATGGCGCGCATAACCACCGAGCGTCCGGCGCAACACGGTCAGCGGTTCAAGCTGAGTCATTCCGCAGCCGGTCTTGTGGGTCAGCGCGACCACGCCATCGACGTTGGGAAATTTCGCCAGCGGATCGTGGCCGGTGAACGGATTTTTCTTGAACACGTCGGCGACAAGACCCGCGACATGCGCACTGCAATTCACCGAGGTGAGAATGCCGATGTAGTTGCGCGTCGCGACCCGGCCATCCGGACGGCGGATGCCCTGAAACGTCGCGGGCAAATCGAAATTCGGCGTCGGCTTCACATCCACGCCGTAGGCGTAGTCCTTCGAGAACTCGCCCATTCCGATGTTCTGCACATGGACATGCTGGCCCGGCGCGATCGGTACGGTGGCAAAGCCGATAATCTGGCCGTAGCGCTTGACGGGTTCTCCTACCGCAATCGGTTTCACCGCCACCTTGTGACCCGCCGGAATGCGCTCGATGGCGGCGACGCCCGGTGCGACCTCCGCGCCGGGCAGCAGCGCCGCTCGCGCGATTACCACGCTGTCATCGGCATGCAGACGGATCACAGGTGTCGGGGCCATGGCTATTGTCCTTGTTTGGCTCTGGCTTGCAGTTCGTCGTGCGTAAGTCTCATCTCGTCATTGCGAGCGAAGCGAAGCAATCCAGAGCCATAAGCAAAAACTGGATTGCTTCGTCGCTACGCTCCTCGCAATGACGGCGCGGGCACGCCGACTTCAGCTCACGCCTTGCCGCCGGAATTCTTCCGCGTTTCCGCAATGTGGTTCTTGGCGGACATCGCGAGCAAGCCGCTGTCGTTCAGGATCGTCACCAGCTTGAAGCCGCGTTCGATGGCGAGCGCCGCGCCCGCCGCACCGCTGCAATGGATGCCGGGGAAGATTCCGCGCTTGTCGCATTCCTTCACGATCCGCTCATAGATCTTGATGATCTCCGGCTCGGTGCGATCGAGTGTCGGATGGAGGCCGTATGAGAAGCCAAGGTCGGACGGGCCGATGTAGACGCCGGCGACGCCCTTCACATCGAGGATCGATTCCAGATTCTCCACCGCGGTCTTGGTCTCGATCATCGGAATGCAGAGCGTCTCGTCGTTGGCGGTCTGCTGATAAGTCCCGGCCGAACCGTACATCATGGCGCGGATCGGACCGTTGCTGCGGGTGCCGCGCGGCGGGTATTTCGCAGCAGCGACGAAGCGTTCGGCCTCTTCCTTGGTGTTGATCATCGGACAGATCACACCATACGCGCCACCGTCGAGCACCTTGCCGATAATGCCGGGCTCGTTCCATGGCACGCGGACCATCGGCGTCACCGGATGCGCCTGCATCGCCTGGAAGCACTGGATCATCGACTGATACTCCTGCACGCCGTGCTGCATATCGACAGTGACGCTGTCGAAGCCGCATTGCGCCATCACCTCGGCGGAGAAGCCGGAGGGGATCGCGAGCCAGCCGTTGACCACCACCTTGCCCGCAGCCCAGATGTCCTTGACCTTGTTTGCCATTCGTTGGTTTCCCGTTTCTGTTTTGATTATTGTTGCTTGGTTTGGGCGCGGGTCATGCATGAGCAGCCCTCCGGCTAAACCTGATTCTCAACCTATCCGGTTGCCTTGGCAACCGCTGCGTCGTCGATCCCGACCGAACGGGCTGTCGCCGTGATGGAATTCCAGGTTTCTTCGGTGAGCGGCACGCCGTTTTTGGTGCGGTCGGCACGCGTCGCGGCTTCCGGTTCGCCCGGAATCAGGACCGCGTCGTGACCTTGCGCCAGCTTGCTGTCCTTGAAATAGGCGATGTAGCGCGCGACCTCGCCGTCGAAGAAATGCGCGGGATCGACGACCTTCGGATCGATGTAGATCGCGAGCATGCCGTTGGAAAAACGCCGGTCGGTCTTGGTCGCGCCGTTGCCGGTCAGCGCGCCGCCGAGCAGTTCGCACATCAAGGCGAGGCCCGAACCCTTGTGATCACCGAAGGCGCGGATCGCACCCTTGCCCTGCGCATGCACGCGCGGACCGTCGGCTTCATAAGGCCCGTAAAGAACGTGCGGGTCTTCGCTCATGCTACCGTCTTCATCGACCAGCGCGCCTTTCGGCAGTTTCTTGCCGCCGCGGCTCGCCACCATCACCTTGCCTTCGGCGACGATCGAGGTCGCGAAGTCCAGCACCACCGGCCCCTGCCCGGGACGTGGAATGCCGACGCAGTACGGCGCGGTGGAGAGCTTGCGCGCGACGCCGCCGTAGGGCGCGACCAGCACCGAGCCCGCCGCGTTGACGAAATAGATCGAAACCAGCCCTTCGGCCGCGGCCATTTCCGCCCAGTCGCCAACGCGCCCGAGATGGCCCGAATTCTTCAAAGTCATTGCCGAAAGACCGTTGGCTTTGCACTTGTCGATGCCGACCTTGACTGCCTGCGGCGTCACGGTCTGGCCATAGCCGAACCCGCCGTCGATCACCGCCAGCGACGGCGTATCGACAACCATCTTGATGGTTTGATCGGGGATGATGGCCCCCTCTTTCGCCCACTTCACATATTGCGGGACGCGGATGACGCCGTGGCTGTCGTGCCCGGTGAGATTCGCCGTAGTCAGATAGGTGGCGATACGCTCGGCCTCAGCCTTCGATGAGCCGGCTCGCGAAAAGATATCAGCGACAAAGCCGATGAGTTTCTGGGAGTTGATTGTAACCATGAGACCTAGTGCCCTGTATCCGACGTTTGCTTCACTTCGCAGCACCCTCCGAGCAAACGTCGGATACAAAAGGGCACTAGCAACTTTATAATTCTAGTGATCCTTTGGCTCTGACATTCGTAAAAGTGCCTGCGAAAGACGTCATACGAATGTCAGAGCCGGATCACTAGACAGCTGCCTTGGTATGGCCGCCTAGGTAAGCGGCTCTGATTGCTTCATTACCCCACAGTTCGTCAGGCTTGCCGCCGAGGGCGAGGCGGCCAGTCTCCAGCACGTAGCCATAGTCGGCGACGGACAATCCCATTCGCGCATTTTGCTCCACAAGTAAAACAGTCGTGTCGCGGCGGATTTCGGCAATGATGCGAAATACCGCCTGCACGATCACCGGTGCAAGGCCGAGCGACGGCTCGTCAAGCAGCAGCAGGCGCGGCTTCGCCATCAGCCCGCGCGCCACCGCGACCATCTGCAATTGCCCGCCGGAGAGCGTCCAGCCGAGCTTATCCGAGAACGCGCGAATGTCCGGGAACAGATCGAACATCGCGTCCGCCTCGCGCGACAATTGGGCTTTCGCGACCCGGCGATTCGACGCGCCGAGCATGATGTTCTCCTTCACCGTGAGGCCGGGAAACACCCGCCGCCCTTCCGGCACGTGTGAAATACCGAGCCGCACAATGGCTTCCGGCCCCAAACCCACGATGGACTTGCCATCGAACAGGATTTCGCCCGCCGCAGGCTTCGCGAGGCCGGAGATAGCGCGCAGCGTGGTGGATTTTCCGGCGCCGTTGGAGCCGAGCAGCGTCACCACCTGTCCTGTGTCCACCTTCAGCGAGATGCCACGCAGCGCTTCGATTTCGCCGTAGAGAACGATCAGGTCATTGATCTCGAGCAGCGCCATGACTCACTCCGTCCCGAGGTATGCGGAAATGACGTCAGGATGCTGCAGCACCGCCAACGATTCTCCATCCGCGATACGGCGGCCGAAGTTGAGCACCGTGATGTGCTGCGCCGCCTCGCGCACCAGCGTCATGTCGTGATCGATGATCAGAATGGTGAGCCCCTGCGCCGCGATGCGCTTGAGCAGATCATGCAACTCGACCTTCTCGCTGGAGTTCAATCCGGCTGCCGGCTCGTCCAGCAGCAACAGCGTCGGATTGCCGGCGAGCGCACGGGCAATCTCGATCAGACGCTGATGGCCGTAGGAGAAACTGGACACCAGTTCGTTGGCACGTCCGCCAAGACCGACGAAAGTCAGGGCC
The DNA here is from genome assembly GCF_001006325.2 of Afipia massiliensis. NCBI lineage: Bacteria > Pseudomonadati > Pseudomonadota > Alphaproteobacteria > Hyphomicrobiales > Nitrobacteraceae > Afipia > Afipia massiliensis. The sequence continues at coordinate 4,484,857 of NZ_LBIA02000001.1, forward strand.
GACATCGCGCGCTGCGTCAGCGCGTCCTGCCCTCCCTCGCCAATCAGTGTATTGCCCGGACGCTCCGCACCGATCACCACGTTTTCGAGCGCGGTCATCGAACGGAACAGCCGGATGTTCTGGAAGGTGCGACCGAGCCCCGCCGCCGTACGCTGATGCGCCGGCATGTCGGTCACGTCGGTGCCGTCGAGCACGATCTTTCCTGACGTGGTCTTGTAGAGGCCCGAGAGCATGTTGAGCGTGGTGGTCTTTCCAGACCCGTTGGGGCCGATCAGCGCATGCACGCTGCCCCGGCGAACCGACAGATCGACCTTGTCGACCGCTTTCAGGCCACCGAAATGTTTCGACAGCCCGGTCACTTCGAGAACCATGTCCCCGCCGGTCTGTGCCGGTTTGAGCAGCAACGCAGGACTTGCGACATGAGGTGGCGCTTTCGCTTGCCATTTGGTGATCAGTTCCTGAACGAAGCCCCAGATGCCGTCCGGCATGAAGCGCACGATCAGGATCACGAACAGGCCATAAATAGCGAGGTACAGCCCCGGTATGGTTTTGAGAAAACGCAGCCATTCCGGAATAAGGATCAGCAAGCCGGTACCGATCGCGGCCCCGATCGGCGACGCCACGCCGCCGAGCAGCGCCATGGTCAGGAATACGATCGACTCGGCAAACGAGAACTGATCCGGACTGACGTAGGAGAAGCCGCCGGCGTAGAGCCCGCCGCCGATGCCACCGAGCAATGCGGAGAGTGCGAACGCCGCCACCTTGGTGCGAAAGATGTCGATGCCCGCCACGCCCGCGGCGAGTTCATTATCGCGCACCGCACGCATCGCACGGCCGATCCGTGTGTCCGGCAGATGCCAGACGATGTATCCAATCAGCGCCAGCGCCGCGACGCAGAAAGCCAGGAAGGACTGTTGCGACTGGAACAATGCAGGCCGGCCGATTTTCGAGATGCCGTCGGGTCCGCGCGTGAGCCAGATCGCATTGATCATGACCAGCGTCACAATCTGCTGGAACGAGATCGTCACCATGGCCAGGTAATGACCGCCGAGCTTGAGCGTGCTCATGCCCAGCAGCGCACCGGCAGCTAGCGCCAGCAACGATCCGCCGATGAGACAGATCCAGAAGTTGATCTGGTAGTCGGCGGTGCCGAGACCGACGACATAGGCACCGAGGCCGAAGAACGCGGCCTGAGCGAGATTGATCTGGCCGCACAGGCCCAGCACCACCGACAGCCCGAACACTGCGATGGCGAAGGTCGTGGCCTGCATCAGAATATTGAGGACGTAGCCGTCGAAGCTCATCGTGGCAGCCGCGAACACGGCGACCGCGGCCGCGATGAAATACGGCAAGTGGCGCAGCACCAGTGGCGCAGGACGCATGGTGGCGATGACGGGCATGTTTTCGCTGGGCACGCTCATGCTTTTTCCGCCACGCGTTCGCCGAAGATGCCTTGCGGACGGAAGACCAGAAACAGGATCAACACGAGGAACGCGAACGCATCCTTGTAGGGCACCGACACGTAGGCTGCACCGAAGGTCTCGATGATGCCGAGCGCGATGCCGCCGATGATCGCGCCGGTGACGTCACCGAAACCGCCGATAATGGTGGCGGCGAACGCCTTCAGTGCGATGGTCGCTCCCATCTGGATCGAGACGAAGAGAATGGGCGCCACCAAAATGCCCGCCAGCCCTCCGAGCACCGCGGAGTATATGAACGTGATCATGATCATGCTGGACACCGAGATGCCAAGCAGCGACGCCATCTCCTTGTCCTGCGAGGTCGCCTGCAGTTTCTTGCCGAGCATCGTGTGCTCGAAGAACCAGTAGTTCAGGATCACCAGCGCGATGGTGACTGCAATGATCAGCAGATACTGGCTGTCGAGATAGACCGGCCCCAACTGGATGCCCGGCGTCTCGAACCAGCCCTCCAGAACCTGCGGCGCGGGGCCGTAGATCGCCAGCACCGAGTTGGCCAGAAAGATCGACGCCCCGATGGTGGCGATGATGACTGGCAGGAAGGTGCGATGGCGCAGCGGATAATAGACCCCGAGATTGAAGATCACGCCGAACAGCGCCATCCCGCCCAGCGAGATCAGGAACGACAGCCAGTACGGCCATTGCAGATCGACTGCAAACACCACCATCAGGAATGCCGCCACCATCGAAAACTCGCCTTGGGCGAAATTCACAACGTTGGTCGCTCGGAAAATCAGCACAAAGCCCAGCGCCACAAGCGCGTAAACCGAGCCGATGCCGATGCCCGTGAAGAGCAACTGAAGAACCTGATCCATGAAAGGCCCGCTCAAGAGAAACAGAACACCGTTGATTGCTGCGTCATTGCGAGGAGCGATTGCGACGAAGCAATCCAGTCTTGCTTGTTGATTCTGGATTGCTTCGCTTCGCTCGCAATGACGGCGGCTCCCTTGAAGGAAGCCGCCGCGACGATCACCTGGCCGCTTCGATATGCTTCTCGAAGACGATGTTGCCCTTTTCGTTCTTCACGATGTTGTAGCCGTGAAGACCGTCGCCATTGGCGTCGAAGTTGTATTCGCCCTCCGCACCGTCATGCTTCTTGATCGCGAGGATCGCCGTGCGGACCTTCTCGGGTTCCGTCGACTTCGCGGTGTTCATCGCCTTCGCCAGCACATTGACCGCGTCGTAGGTCCAGGCGCTCTGGTTGTCCGGCGCGAGCTTGTAGGCATCACGATAGGCCTTGCCATACGCCTTGGCTGCCGGGCTCGAATCCTCGGCATAATCGGCAACGCCGTAAGTCCCGTACAGCGACGCACCCGCGAGACGCGTCGAGGACACGCCGACGATGGATGGCGAGCCGACCCACGGAATGTTGACGCCAAGCTGGCGCAACTGACGGGCGAAGATGCCGAGATCGTTCTCGAAAGTGAAATAGGAGCCCAGAACGTCTGCGCCCGATTGCTTGATCGCCAGCACCACCGGGGTGAAATCCTGGCTTTGGTTCGCATAGCCTTGGACGAGCACCGGCGTCACGCCAAGTTTGCTCAATCCCTCGGCGAGCGCCTTGCCGCCTGCCGTGCCGAACGCGTCGGTGGAATGCAGCACCGCCCATTTCTTCTTGCTGAGCGTGTTGGTGCCGTAGTCGGCGATCACCCTGCCGGAATAGCTGTCATTGGGGCGAAAGCGAAACAGCCACTTGTTGCCCATGTGCGTCAGGTTCGGATCGGTCCCTCCGATCGCCATCGGTTTGCCGAGCTTCAAAACATCCGGCGCCATCGCATGGACCTGCGTCGAGCGGATCGAGCCGAGGAAAGCGACGATATCCTGCTGCGCGGCGAGCTTGGAGAATGCGAGGACAACGCCCGGATTCGTGGTCTGGTCATCCTCAGTGATGAGTTCGACCTGCTTTCCGAGAATACCGCCTGCCTTGTTGACGGCATCCAGCGCCAGTTTTGCGCCGTTGAGCGCGAACTTGCCCTGCTCGGCGGCCGATCCGGTCACCGGAAGAACCATGCCGATCTTGATGGTGGCGCCTTGGGCTCCGGCGCTCTTGATGAATGCTGGCGCCGCAAGAGTTGCGGCGACGCCGACAGAAAAATCGCGTCGCGTTAATTTCATTCGTCGTCCTCCCAAATGACCGTGCTTTTGTTCGCCGGCCTTGGGGAGGATTAGATGTCCGAAAAACGAGATTGTCCACCGATCCGAGGAGGAAATATTCAAACATCCGATCTTTGCGCTGCAGCGCGCGAAATGACCGTAAAACATCCCGAAGCGGCCGGATGCCCTCTCCGTCACACAACAGACAGAAACGCCTCCGCGGCGATTTTGTCATTTTGGTGCACTGCGCCACATTTTCGGGTGAACCAAAGCGTGCTAGGACTCACCAATAAATATCGCGACCGCAAACGATGGTGTTTAGAAATGTCTTTTCCCGCTTCGAGTTTTGATTTTCGCCGTTTCCGCAGTGCAGCCCTGGCCGCAGCAGTCCTAATGGTCCCGGCATTCGCGCAGGCCGATTCCGCCCCGTTTGCCAATTTTGCAGGCAACTGGGCTGGCAACGGCACGATCACCATTGCGGAGGGCGGAACGGAGCGCATCCGATGCCGTGGCACCTACACCGTCGATGGCAGCGGCAACAACCTGCATCAGGTTCTGCGCTGCGCGAGCGACAGCTATAGATTCGAACTGACCAGCGACATCGCAGCCAGGGGTGGCAACATCACCGGTTCCTGGAGTGAAGCCAGCCGCGGCGTCAACGGCACCGTCGAGGGCAGCATCGCGAATGGCCAGGTGAGCGCCCTGGTCCAGACCAACGGTTACGCAGCGAGCTTCAACGTCACGACCCGCGGCAACAAGCAATCGGTCAATATCAGCTCCAAGGGCGAGTTGCGCGGCGTCACGATCAGCCTGGCACGCACCAACTAAGCCTTGCAATCCATCAGCAAAAAGCCCGCCGAAGAGAATTCAGCGGGCTTTTTGCTGTCCGGGAGAGACCCGCCTATTTGCTGCGCAGTGCCGCCTTGAGGCGATGCGATGTGCTCATCAGCCACATCGCCGTCGGCCGCAGGATGAAGAGATCGGCGATCAGCGCCGCGATCATCGAGAAGGCGCTGAGCCAGCCGAACAGGCGCAGCGACGGCAGATCCGAGAACACTGTCACCACCAGACCGCACGCCAGCACCACCGTGGTCAGGATCAGCGCAGGACCGACCAGAACCGTGGCGCGCTCGACAGCCTGCGCTTCATCGACACCGGGCTTTTCTTCGAGCCGCAGCCGGTTGAGGAAATGAATCGTCGCGCTCAATCCAAGGCCAAACGATACGGTCAGCGCGACCACGCTGGCGAATTGCAGTCCCTCCCCCAGAAACCACAAAACGGTTCCTGACAGCACCACCGGGAAGATGCCGGGAAGGATGCTCGCAAACATCACCACCACCGAACGGAACGCCAGTCCGATGAAAACAGCGACCAGGAGGAACTCGATGGTGAGGCCGGCATTGAGCTTGCCGATCATGCTGGCGCTGTTGCGCGCCGCAATCGCCGACAGGCCGGTCACGGCGATATTGTAACCAGGATGTGCGCTTCGGACCGTTCCCATCGCGGCGTCGAGTTTCTCCACCGTCGGCAGGATCTGGCTTGAATCGAGATCGGGCACCCGTCCCGACACCACAACTGCGTCCTCATTCTCCGAGATGAAGCGCCGCGACAGATACTTCGGCAGCAGGTCGACATATTCCTTCAGGATCGCCACGTCCGAGCGGCCGGCCTTTTCAGCGAGCCAGCGCCGCAGCGTCTCGATCGACCACACGTTGCCGACGCCCGCCTGCTTCTCAATGATGGTGTGAACGGCGGCGATAGTGTCGAGCGTTTCCTTGTCGTAGAGCGCTTTACCCTTCGGGAATTCGATCAGCACGTCGATCGGATTGGCGCCGGTGAGCTTGGCGTCGAGACGGCTGGAAGCTTCGACCGCCTGCTGCTTGTCCGGCACCTGGTCAGCCAGCCGGTAGCGCGGCTCGAGGCTCGCATAGATAATGCCGAGACCGAGCACCACGAGCAGCGCGATCAGACTGAAAAGACCGGGACGGCCGACCATTCGCTTGGCGATAAACGCGCAGAACGCGCGCAAGGCTTCGACACCCCTGTCCGCGCCCTTGATCTTGGTGGCAAGCAGGTTTTCCTTGCGGACCAGCAGCACACCGAACACCGGTACCAGCGACAGCACCGCGATCAGCGCGATGATCGTCGCCATCAGGCCCGCTTCGCCGAAGGTGCGGATCAGGTCGGAGTCGGAGAACTGCAACGCGAGGAACGAGAGCGCAGCGGTGCCGTGGGTCAGCACGCAAGCTGGACCGACCACCAGCACGGCGTTGCGGAAGGCCGTGTATTTGTCCTCGCCCGCAATCAGACGATCACGCGCGGCGAAGGTGAGCTGCATCGAGTCCGCGAAGCTGATGACCATGATGAGCGGCGTCATCACGTTAAGGAACATATTGAGGCTGAATCCGAGCCAGCCCAGCGTGCCGATCGAGAGCAGGATCGCCAGCAGCGGCGGAAACGCCGCGACAATCATGAACGAGACGCGGCGGAAGAAAATGATCGCTATGATGCAGCCAGCCAGAATGCCCGCGATGTTGTAGGTCAGGCCGTCACGCTCGACCGCGTTGCGGATTTCGAGCTGCATCACCGGCACGCCGGACAACTGGCTGCTGAGACCTGTTCCCTCCAGATCGTCCACCATCGTCTTGCGGACTTCGCCGATGGTGGTGTTGAGCCCCTTGTTGCCGACGATCGTGGGGTCCAACGCCAGTACGATCAGCGCCAGCGTGCCGTCGTCCGACAGCAGCTTGCCGCGGATGACCTCGTTGGCTTTGACCGTCTGGATAAACGCATCGTAGGCGGCGCCTTCCGGCAGCGTTTCCGGGAACAGCGCAGCGGGCAGCTTGCCGCCTTCGGGCGGCTGCCGCGCAGAAAAGAGAGAGATAATGCCGCGCGTACCGTCGATCAGTTGCAGGTCGGTGACCAGATCGCGGAGTTTCTCGAGCGAGGCGCGCTCGAGCAGCGACTTGCCTTCCACCACCACCAGCACGTCGTATTCGCTGGACGGGAAGCGCTTGGTCACCTCTTCGTACTGCTTGTATTCGGGCGTATCAGAGCGGAACAGCTGACTCAGCGAATCGTCGATCTTGATGCGCTGAATGCCGAACACCGCGACGACACAGAGCGCCAGCAGGATCGCCGCAGCCGTGCGCGGCGCGCGCAGCGCGATCAGCCCGATCCGTTCCAGACCGAACGCAATGCTGAAGTGTTGCTTTCCGGAATCGCTGTGGGCGGGCTCTTTTGAAATCTGATGCAACTGGACAGTTCCGATTCGAAGGTAAGCCGACGTTTTATCTAGCAGATTCTCCAGTTTGGTGGTTCGTAAGTCCGCCTCAGTGAGGCATGCCCACCAAATAAAGCTGGATTAGGTAGCCTTCGCGACACATCCCGCCATGGATCAGTATGCTAGACCGGAACGCAACACCGCCGATGGGGCCAAATTTGCCCCAAAATGCGGCAAACAGGCCCCCTGCCGCCAGCCCTGCTGGGGCCGAATACCGGCTGTTTCCGCGCCGCCTGGTGCTGATATAACCCCCGCCATGTCGTACAAAGTCGCCGCCTTTTATCAGTTTGTCGCACTCCCCGATTTCGAGGCCCTGCGTGAGCCGCTGCGCAATATGTGCGTGGCGCTGGACGTGCGGGGCATCATCCTGCTCGCCGCCGAGGGCATCAACGGGACCGTGGCCGGCCGCGAAGTCTCCATCGATGCCCTGATGAACCAGCTGCAAAACGGCGCCTTGTTCAATGGCCGCCTGAACAACCTGGAACTGAAATTCTCGGCCGCCTCCGACATGCCGTTCAACCGGATGAAGGTCCGGCTGAAAAAGGAGATTGTTCGGCTGGGCGATCCGGAGACCGATCCGAACGCCAAGGTCGGCATCTATGTGGATGCGGCGGACTGGAACGCGCTCATTAAACAGGACGATGTGCTGCTGCTCGATACCCGCAACGCTTTCGAAGTCGAGATGGGCACGTTCGATGGCGCGCTCGATCCAAAGATTTCCCGTTTCGGTGAGTTTCCCGATTTCGCGGGGCGGGCGCTCGACCCAGGCAAGCACAAGAAAATTGCGATGTTCTGCACTGGCGGGATCCGCTGCGAAAAGGCCAGTTCCTACCTGCTGTCGCAGGGGTTTGAGGAGGTTTACCATCTCAAAGGCGGCATCCTGAAATATCTCGAAGACGTCCCGCAGGAGCAAAGCCTGTGGCGCGGCGAATGCTTCGTGTTCGACCAGCGCATCGCGCTCGGCCACGGACTGAGCGAACGTCAGGTGCGCGGTGACGGCGCGGATCATACCGACGCAACCGAGATCGAAATGAGCGAGCAGGCCGATGACTGAGACCCCCTCACCCGCAGTACGGATCGACGCGCTGGAAATCCGGATCGCGTATCTGGACGAGACTATCGAAGCCCTGAACAACACCATCACCGCGCAGTGGAAGCAGATCGATGCCCTGAGCCGTGAGATGCTTAGTCTGCGCGAACGGCTCGAAGACGCCGAGATGAAATCGGGCGCGGGCACCACGAACGAGCCGCCGCCGCATTACTGAGCAGTGTCACAACTGTGACAACCAGGGCCTGCTGACAATTCATGGTCCTGGCCGTGGGCGTCCGCAAAAAAATTGGTAATTCCAGCGCGGGCATGTATCGTCCCCTCAAGGAAATGGGGAGGACATCAATGCGTAAGATTGCAATTTTCACAGCCACCGCAGCCGCGCTGCTGGCGACGCCGGCATCCGCGCAGGATCTCAAGATCGCGCTGATTTACGGCAAGACCGGGCCGCTGGAGGCCTATGCCAAGCAGACCGAAAACGGCCTGCGCATGGGTCTGGAATACGCCACCAAGAACACCATGATGATCGATGGCCGCAAGATTGTCCTCATTACCAAGGACGATCAGGGCAAGCCTGACCTCGCCAAGGCGGCACTGGCTGAAGCCTATCAGGACGACAAGGTCGATCTCGCTATCGGCACGACAGCTTCGGGCGCAGCGCTGGCCATGCTGCCGGTCGCCGAAGAGAACAAGAAAGTGCTGATCGTCGAGCCGGCGGTTGCCGACGCCATCACTGGCGAAAAGTGGAATCGCTACATCTTCCGCACCGGCCGCAACTCGTCGCAGGACGCGATCTCCAACGCGGTCGCCATCGGCAAGCAGGGCGTGACCATCGCCACCCTCGGTCAGGACAATGCCTTCGGCCGGGACGGCGTCGCCGCATTCAAGGCGGCGCTCTCCAAGACCGGCGCAACGCTGGCGGCGGAAGAATACGTTCCGCCCGCAACCACCGACTTCACCGCCGCAGGCCAGCGCCTGTTCGACGCACTGAAGGACAAGCCGGGCCGCAAGATCATCTGGGTGATCTGGGCCGGCGGCGGCGACCCGCTGACCAAGATCCAGGACATGGACCCGAAGCGCTACAGCATCGAGCTCTCCACCGGCGGCAACATCCTGCCCGCGCTCGCCGCCTACAAGCGGCTACCCGGCATGGAAGGCGCCACCTATTACTACTACGGCATCCCGAAGAACCCGATCAACGAGTGGCTCGTGACCGAGCACCAGAAGCGCTTCAACGCGCCGCCGGACTTCTTCACGGCGGGCGGCTTTGCCGCAGCGATGGCAGCGGTGACGGCGGTGCAGAAGGCCAAGTCGACCGACACCGAGAAGCTGATCGCGGCGATGGAAGGCATGGAGTTCGATACGCCGAAGGGCAAGATGATGTTCCGCAAGGAGGACCATCAGGCGCTGCAGAGCATGTATCACTTCCGCGTCAAGGTCGACCCGAACCTCGCCTGGGCCGACAACGAGCTGGTGCGCGAGTTGAAGATCGAGGACATGCAGATCCCGATCAAGAACAAGCGGTAAGAAGCACATCGTCATTGCGAGCGAAGCGAAGCAATCCAGAACCTTCTCGGACTGGATTGCTTCGTCGCTGTCGCTCCTCGCAATGACAAGATAGAAGTCGTCAGACATGACCCTCACCCTAGAAACCCGCGATCTGACCATCCGTTTTGGCGGCCACGTCGCCGTCAACAAGGTGAGTTGCACGTTCCGTCCCGGTGAACTGACGGCCATTGTCGGCCCCAACGGCGCCGGCAAGACCACCTATTTCAACCTGATCTCCGGACAGCTTCGGCCCTCAGCCGGCGATGTCCTGCTCGCGGGCGAGAACATCACCGGCCTTACCGCGCCGTTGCGCACCCGCAAGGGCCTCGGCCGCGCCTTTCAGCTCACCAATCTTTTCCCGAACCTGAGCGTCGAGGAAAACGTACGACTCGCCGTGCAGGCTGCCTCCGGCGTGCACTATGAGATGCTGCGCCCTTGGATGAAGCGCCGCGATCTGATCGAACGCGCCGATGCCATTCTCGACAGTATCGCGCTCGGCAATCGCCGCGCGGTCGCAGCAGCCGCGCTCTCACATGGCGACCAGCGCAAGCTGGAGGTCGCATTGATGATGGCGCTGGAGCCGAAGGTCTTCATGTTCGACGAGCCGACTGCCGGCATGAGCGTCGACGAAGTGCCCGTGGTGCTCGATCTCATTGGGCGGCTGAAGCAGGACCAGAGCAAGATCATCCTGCTGGTCGAACACAAGATGGACGTGGTGCGCTCGCTCGCAGATCGCATCATCGTTCTGCACAACGGGCAACTGGTGGCCGACGGCAAGCCCGCCGAGGTGATCGCCTCGCCCATCGTGCAGGAAGCCTATCTCGGCATCGCGCCCGGAAAGACCGCCGCATGACTTTCACGATGCACTTGCAACGAACGCAGCGCGGCTCC